>JBBRTH010000057.1:0-40016 GCA_038244615.1 Mycobacteriales bacterium
CCGACCAGGTCGTCGGGATGCCGTCGAGGTCGTGGATCGACCCGTCCGAGGGCAGGCCGCGCAACGACCACCCGACGATGCCGGCACCGCGGCCACGTCCGACCAGCCGGATGCCGACGCCGCCGACCCGGCAGCTGGCATGGGAGTCGACACTGAACCCGGCTCGCGTCCAGGCGTCGGCCGGATCAGCGACCTCGAGCTCGTCGACGGTGACGGTCACCGGCGCGGCGTTCCAGCGATCAGACCTTGCCTGCGACGAACGTCGCGGCCTGGTCGGTCAATCCGATCCTCGTGTAACTGGTGTGGGCGGCGCCGTTGTCACCATCGGAACAGATCGGGTCGCCCGGCGCGCACAACTGGATCGCCTTGCTGGCGTAGAGCGGACCGATCGTGACCGGCGGCTGCTTGATCATCTCCATGAACTGCGTATCGGGCGTGCCAAGCAGGGCGACGGCGGCGACGTGGTTGGCGACGCCCGCGGGCATCGGCTTGGGGACCTCGGACGGGTCCACTCCGCCGGGCACCGCGTTGGCGGTGACGAATCCGATCACTGCCGCGCCCTGCGAGTAGCCGCCGAGGACCATCTTGGTGTTCGGGCAGGTCGCCGCCACGCTTTCGATGTGGTTGGCGGCGTCCCGGATGCCGTCGACGGCGGTGGGGAAGTCGGTGCTCGCCGGGTAGACGACGGCATAGGCGCCGACAGACTCGCCGCTGCCGACCTTCGCGCGCACGGCGTTGACGAAGTCGTCACCGATACCGCCGAAGCCCTGCGGCGCGAACGTGCCGCGCGCGAAGACCACTTCGACGTCAGAACACGGCTCCGCCGCGGCAGTCGGAACGCCTGCGGGGTTGACCAGGAAGGCGAAGGCGATCGCGACAGTGGCGCCGGCAACCCGGGCGAAGTGGCGTGCAGTCATGCCTCCAGACTGGCACAGCCGCGCAAACTCAGCCTGCGGGTGCTAGCTGGCGTCGGCTGAACCACCGCGAGATGCTCCATGGCCGCATCGTGAAGTCCCGGCGAAGGCCGAGGACGTGCACGTTGATGCACCACTTCTGATCGTCATGCACGTGAGCGCTCCGTCCAGCGCTGCAGCAGCACCGAGATGGTCAGCACCACGAAACCAGTCCGGCACCGTCGGCGGCGCCGTCATGGTGCTCGACGAGGTGCTGAGCGCCCGTGCCGTCGACGCGTTGGTGGCGGGAGCCGCGCGGAGCTAGCCAGCCTTCGCGATGACGTTCTCCGCGAACCACTCCAGGTTGCGGATCTTGTCCTCGAGCGGCTCGGTGTCGGAGCCCATGATGTAGGGGATCCGGAAGCCGACGATGACGTCGGTGACGCCCTTGTCCTCGAGTCGCTTGACGCCGTCGAGGGTGAAGCCGTCGATCGAGATCACGTGGATCTCGAATTCGTCGGCAAGGCCGATCCGCTCCTCTTCGTCGCGGTACTTCTGGAGCTTGGCCAGTAGCGGGTCGAGTTCGGCGGGGTCGCCGCCGCCGTGCATCCAGCCGTCGTTGCGAGCAGCCCGTTTGAGCGCCGCATCGGCGTGCCCGCCGATGAGGATCGGCATCGGCTTGGTGGGGGCGGGCGTCATCTTGAACGCGGGGAAGTCGTAGAACTCGCCGTGGTACTCGAAGTAGTCGCCGGAGGTAAGGCCCCTGATGACGTCGATGCACTCGTCCATGCGCTTGCCGCGTTTGGCGTAGGGCACGCCCATGATCTCGTAGTCCTCCGGCCACGGACTGGTGCCGACGCCGAGGCCGAGGCGGTTGTCGAACATCGCGGCCAGCGAACCGGCCTGCTTGGCGACCAGCGCGGGCGGCCGGATCGGCAGCTTGAGCACGAAGATGTTGAAGTGCAGTTTCGTGGTGACGGCGGACAGAGCGCCGATCAGCGCGAAGGACTCGACGAACGGCTTTCCGTCCAGGAACTCTCGATTGCCGTCCTCGGTGTACGGATACTTCGAGTCCGAGACCTCGGGGTAGGCGATGCTGTCGGGAATCGTCATCGCGTGGTAGCCGGCCTCGTCGGCCGCCTTCGCCAACGGGATGTAGTACTTGGGATCGGTCATTGCTTCCGCATAGGTGAACCGCATGATCAAATACTAGAACACGTTCTAATTCTGCGACCGTGAATCGTCGGGCATCATGAGCCCGGTGAGTAACGATGGGAACCGTCGGGCCTGGTTGACGCCAAACGTCCGGGTGCTCTCGGCGGTGTCCTTTCTGCAGGACGCCGCCAGCGAGTTGCTCTACCCGCTGCTGCCGATCTACCTCACCGCGGTGCTGGGCGCGCCGCCCGCCGTCGTGGGCGCGATCGAAGGCGCCGCCGAGGGTGCCGCCGCGCTGACGAAGCTGGCCGCCGGGCCGCTGGGCGACCGGTTCGCCCGACGTCCGCTGATCGCCACCGGCTACGGGATGGCCGCGCTCGGCAAGGTGATGGTGGCCGCATTCGCCGCGTGGCCGGGGGTTCTCGCCGGCCGGGTGGTGGACCGGCTCGGCAAGGGCCTGCGCGGTGCGCCGCGGGACGCCCTGCTCGTCACCGGCGTCGACGTCGCCGCCCGCGGCCGGGTATTCGGCTTCCACCGGGCGATGGACACCCTCGGCGCGGTGGTCGGTCCGTTGCTCGGCCTGGCCGGCTACGAGCTGCTCGATCACCAGATCGCGCCGCTGCTGTGGGTCGCGGTCATCCCCGCCGTGCTCAGCGTCGCGCTGGTGTTCCTGGTCCGGGAGCCTCGGCGCGTCGTCACGGCAGTGCGGACCGGGTTGTTCTCCCGCGTCCGGGATCTGCCCGGCGGCTACTGGCGGGTGACGGCGCTGCTGGTGGCGTTCGCGGTGGTGAACTTCCCCGACGCGCTACTTCTCCTGCGGCTCAACGAGATCGGCTTCTCGGTGGCGGAGGTCATCCTGGCCTACGTCGGCTACAACGCGGTGTATGCGCTCATCAGCTATCCGGCAGGTCTGCTCGCCGATCGGATTCCGCGGTCGGCGGTGTTCGGCTTCGGACTGGTGTTCTTCGCGATCGGTTATCTCGGGCTAGGACTGACCGACGACACCGTTGCCGCCTGGCTGCTGATCGGGGCGTACGGCGTGTTCACCGGTTGCACCGACGGTGTCGGCAAGGCGTGGATCTCGTCGCTGGTGGGTTCGGACGTACAGTCCAGCGCGCAGGGCGTGTTCCAGGGCGCGACCGGGTTCGCGGTGTTGGTGGCCGGCTTGTGGGCCGGGTTCGCCTGGGGCGCCGACGGTACGGTGCCGCTGCTCATCTCCGGCGCGGTGGGAGCAGTGTTCGCGGTGGTACTCCTGGCGGGGGCCTTCCGTGGGCGCGGTCACCCGAACGGCGGGGTACCTACGCCGACCACTCCGTAGATGCCCTGTGGCGTGCGTTCGGTGATGCGTGCCTCCACGATGCGCCCGTCCACGGCGAGCGTTGCCTTCGGCTGCTTGAGCACGTCGTCGGGCAACGCCCCGAAAACCGTTCCCTGCCAGTGGTACCGACCGTCGATCGGATCCAGGTGCCCGATGAGTCGCACCCGAGCGGAGTAGTCGGTGTCACCGACGCGGAGCACCGCGGGGCCGTCGTACATGTCATCGCGCTTCTCGGTGGCGGCTTCGCCGGCTGGGGCAGGTGGCGATGAGGTGGCCGGAAGGAAGTGCGTGCGGGTCCACAGTCGGCGCGCAATCGGTCCCATCAACCCGACGTCGGAGAGGAACGCCGCCAGCGGTGCGAACCCGAGTACCTGGACGTCGCGGCGGTGCGGGCTGCGGCGTGCGATGCGACGAGCCTCGGGGCCGTCGAGCCCCGCGCGGCGGTACTGGGCGGCATTGGTGAACAGGTGTCGGAAGAACAGCCCGCCCACGCCGTTGAGGTTGGCCACCCAGACCCGGCTGAGCCACGGCATCTCGGCCACGCGCTTGCGCGCGCCATCGCGGGCGAACTGGATGTGGCGCGCCTCCTCGGTGACGTGAATTCGCATGAGCCGCTGCACGATCGGCTGCAACTCCGGGTCGTCCATCATGGTGCGCTGCAGGGAGTCGAAGATCTCCTCGCCGACGAGTGCGGCCACCCAGAGCAGCGAACCCTTGAAGGTGAGCGGCAACCCGTTGATGAGCATGCGCTGGTACCGCCGCGGCCGCATCGGCTTGCCACCGACCTTCTCGATCGCCCGGCCGAACATCACCATGTGGCGGGTCTCGTCGCCCATCTCGGTCAGCGCGTAGTGCGTCGCGCGGGCGGTGGGGTCGGCGTGCAGCAGTTCGCGCAACAAGGCCTGGTTGAGGATGTTCTCGAACCAGATGCCCGCCGACATCGTGTTGACGAACTCCTGGCGCGACAGCTCGATCTGCTGTTCGCGGGTCATGCCGTCCCACAACGCCGTTCCGTACAAGGACACCGACTTGGGCGGCAGGAAGAACTTGTCGGGATCCAGCTGTGCGTCCCAGTCGATGTCGACGACCGGTTGGTAGGACTTCTTGACCGACCCCCGAAGCAACCGTTCGGAGAACTCCTCGCGACTCGCGGCGGCGGTGCGCCGTGCGGCCTCGGGGGAAAGTGTCATCGTTGACATCCGTTCAGCTCACGTGGCGCGTCGATATGCTTCGAAACCTAATGACGCTTTGCGCGAGATGTCAATACCCCGGGTACCGGATACTGGTGGTTACGTGACGCGCTGTATCCACGTCATCGGTATCGGGGCGGGTGATCCCGACTACGTGACCGTCCAGGCCGTCGAGGCGCTCAACGACGTAGACGTCTTCTTCGCGATGGACAAGGGCGAGACCAAGGATGACCTGGTGGCCCTGCGTCGCGAGATCTGCCAGCGCTTCATCCGCGAACCCGGATACCGGTTCGTGGAGTTGGCCGACCCGCAACGGGCGCAGACGGGTGACTACCGGCAGCGCGTGGCCGACTGGCACGAGGCACGCGCTGAGGTGTGGGCCCGGGCGCTGCGCGACGAACTGGCCGACGACGGTGTGGGCGCGTTCCTCGCGTGGGGTGACCCGTCGCTGTACGACAGCACGCTGCGCATCCTCGACATGGTTGCCCAGCGTCTCGACGTCACCTACGACGTGATCCCGGGAATCACCGCGATTCAGGCGCTCACCGCCCGACATCGCATCCCGCTCAACGACGTCGGCGAGCCGGTGCTCATCACGACCGGTCGGAGGCTTCGCGAACGGGGACTCTCGGGCGCGGCCGTCGTGATGCTGGACGGTGACTGCGCGTTCCTCGGGTGTCCGCCCGCGACGCGCATCTGGTGGGGCGCCTACCTCGGCACCCCTGACGAGATCCTGTTCGACGGGACGATCGGCGAGGTGGGGGAGCAGATCGCCGCAGTCCGCGCCGAGGCCAGGGACCGCCACGGCTGGATCATGGACACCTACTTGTTGCGACCCTGAGGGCTGTTCGGTCCGGGCATGGCAGGATCGGCGCGTGGTTCAGTTTCTGTTGCGCGCCGGCCTTACCGGCCTGTCGCTGTGGGTCGTGACCAAGATCGTCTCGGGCATCGACTTCGTCGGCGGTGACACCACCCTGCAGAGGGTCGGCATCATCGTGGTCGTGGCCGTGATCTTCGGCGTCGTCAACGCGTTCATCAAGCCGATCGTGCAGCTCATCTCGATACCGCTGTACATCCTCACGCTCGGCCTGATCCACGTCGTCATCAATGCGCTGATGTTGTGGATCACGTCCTGGATCACCGAGAACACCACGCACTGGGGTCTGTACATCGATGACTTCTGGTGGACGGCCATCTGGGCGGCGATCGTGCTCTCGATCGTCAGTTGGTTGCTTTCGCTGGTGGTTCCCGATCGCGTTGGCTAGACCTAGCCCTTCGGATGGCGCGAACTGACAATAGCCAGCGTCGGCTTTGCGGTACACCGCCGATCCGCTGGGAGAATCTGCTCCAGCCTGGAGGGGGTGCCCTGCTTACGCTCGCGGCTTGGTCAGCAGACCCTGGCCGGTCGGCATTGCGCAGATCGGCACGCCCATTTCGTGCGCGAACGCGTCCATGGCCAACCGCTGCTCCTCGAAACCCAAATAGGCGTAGTCGTCGAGTAGCACGAAGGCTCCTGGCGAGAGAAGCGGCCAAAAGTGGCGAATGGCAGCAATCTCGGGTGGAGCACAGTTCATGTCGATGTGCAGGAACGCAATTGACGTGGCGTCGACCTCGTCGAGTGTGTCAGGAATCGAGCCGACGATGATGCGTTGGTTGCGCCACTGTGCAAAATTTGCCCGGACGCTGTCGACCGAGTTGTTGTAGAAACCGCTGCGCAGCGAGTTCTTGCTGTGTTCCAGCGCACCCGCGTCGCGTTCGACGGCAGTGGTGAAGCGGGGGTCGAGGCCGGCGAAGGTGTCGAGCAGGTAGAAGGTCTTGCCCAGAGTGTCCCAGTCGAGGGTCTCCATCACCGCACTGCTCAAGAATCCGTGGTTGACGCCGCACTCGACGAAGTCTCCGTCGAGTCGACTGGCGTTGGTCGCTGCCCACAATCCGATGTGCACACGCCACTGCCACTCGTACGTGTCGTCGCCGCCGATGGCGCGAACGCCCCGCTGGTACGCACGCTGAAACAGTGGATCCTCGATGAAGGCGTGGCGGTGTGCGCTGATCAAGCCGTCCCGGGCGTAGACATTGGGCGCGCCGGCCCGGGCGAAGCCGTATGACACGCGCCATGCCCATTGCGCTGCTTTGTCTGCCAACCATCGCGCCGATCCCTTGCGGCCGTGGCCCTTATGAGTAGCAGCCCCGGATGTCAAAGTCTCCGGTACAGGTTCCTTGGTCATCGGGCTCCCGGCTCGGTGTGTAGTCAGAGTTTAGTGCGGCATTGACGGTGGTGACGGTATCATCGGCGATCGCGTCAATTGCCCGACCGTTGACGATGGTGCGGCACACTGGAAGACGTGCCGGAACTTCCCGAGGTCGAAGCGCTTGCCGATCATCTGCGTCGGCAAGCCGTTGGACTGACCGTGAGCCGTGTCGACGTCGCCGCCCTGTCCGTGCTCAAGACCTTCGACCCGCCCCTCACCGCCTTGCACGGCCGGGCGGTCACAGGCGCCAACCGGTGGGGCAAGTACCTCGGTCTTCAGGCGGGCGAACTGCACCTGATCGCGCATCTGTCCAGGGCGGGCTGGCTGCGGTGGTCGGACAAACCGTCGACGGTCCCGCTGCGGCCAGGAGGCAAGAGCCCCATCGCATTACGCGTGCACTTCGGCGGCCCAAGGTCCGATGTCGCCGCCGGGGCGGCTCCCGGCTTCGATCTGACCGAGGCGGGCACCCAGAAGCGGCTCGCCGTCTGGCTGGTCGACGACCCGATGAAGGTACCGCAGATCGCAAGCCTCGGACCCGACGCGCTCTCGCTCGGCCCCGCCGAGTTGGCCGCCGTCCTCAAGGGGAACACCGGTCGCATCAAGGGCGTCATCACCGATCAGAGGGTGATGGCGGGGATCGGCAATGCCTATAGTGACGAGATCCTGCACGTCGCCAAACTCTCGCCGTTCGCCACTGCGGGCAAGCTCACCGACGCTCAGCTCGCCGATCTGCACAACGCGATGATCTCCGTGCTCACCGACGCGGTGTCGCGATCCGTCGGACAAGGTGCCGCAACCCTCAAGGGCGAGAAGCGTTCTGGACTGCGCGTGCACGCGCGCACCGGGATGCCGTGCCCGGTCTGCGGCGACATCGTGCGCGAGGTGTCTTTCACCGACAAGTCCTTTCAGTACTGCCCGACCTGTCAGACCGGCGGCAAGATCTTGGCGGATCGGCGAATGTCCAAGCTGCTCAAGTAGATCCGCCCGGCCGCAAGCCGTGCAGCGCCTCGCCGATGCCCTTCGACGGAACCCCCGGCGACTGCGATGCGACGGCCGCCCCCTCGCGAGGCCGTCACATGCGTAGTTACCAGTCGCCGGGGGTGGTTTCTCGACGCTCCGCGCTCATCACCACTGGGAGATTCGAGCGCGCACCCGCATCACGTGGTGTGCACGATCAGTACGTCGACCTTCGCCTTGCGCGAGATGTTGGCGGGCACCGATCCGAGCAGGCGCCCGGCGATCGTGCCCAGTCCGACGCTGCCCACCACCAACAGGTCCGCGTGGACTTCGTCGGCCAGATCCACCAATGCCTCGACGGGTGCGCCGAGGATTGCGCGCTCCCTGATGTCAACAGCGCCCGCTTCCTTCGCCCGGTCGCGAGCATCACGCAAGAGCCCATAGATCGGCGCGTTGCCTACCATCTTGTAGCCCTCTCCCTTGAGGGCGTCGGCCGCGCGCGTGTCGTCGGCGTGCGGGAAGTACGCACTCGCCACGATCAAGTTCGCGTTCGCGGCGGCGGCGATCGCCCCTGCTCGATCCACGGCCCGCAGTGACGAGTCCGAGCCATCCGTGCCAACCACCACGGTCCGATACGTGCCCATTTGTCCTCCTAGGTTCGCCATGTCAACGCCCACGAGGGCGGCTTGCCTCAGCTCACCGCCTGGCACACGTCACGGCAACCTCGTCGACGAAGTGGAGTAGTCGACTACTCAGGGGTGCGCGGCGAGCAGGCCGAACAATCGAGCCATGGTCAACACAGTGATGGGCGCCGATGTCGGAACTCTGCCCTTGCCGCCGAAGAATCCACTGCCCTATTGGGAGAGGCTCCGGGCCGCGCGGGCCTTCGACAGCGGTCCGGAGACGCTGCGCGATGCGGGCGGTCCGGTGACCAGCAGCGTCCTGGGGCCACGGCAGCTCGTGCCGCCACTGGTATTCGTCACCTCGCCGCAAGGTGCCCGAGACGTTCTCGGTCGCACCGACGCGTCCGCAGACCGCGGAGAGATGCCTCTCGCCAAGGAGTTTCGACGCCTGCTGGGCGGCAACCTACTGGTTCTGCCGCACGATGAATGGTTGCCGCGGCGGCGCGCTCTGCAACCGATGTTCACCAAGCAACACGTCCCGCGGTTCGCAGGCCACATGGCCGAGGCTGCCGAGCAGGTCTGCCGCAGCTGGGGAGACGATGACGTCGACCTCGACTGGCACTGCCGAAGCTTGACCCTGCGCGCACTGGGCCGCTCGGTGCTCGGCCTCGATCTCGACCAGCGGGCCGACGCGGTAGGCCCGGCCCTGCGAACCGCGCTCAGGTGGTTGACCGACCGCTCGTCGCGGCCGGTGCGAGCTCCGCGTTGGCTGCCGACCCCGGCGCAGCGACGTGCCCGAGCCGCCAACCGCGCGCTGCACGAGCTCGCCGTAGAGATCCTCGACAACTGCCGCGCCGATTCGACCTTGGATGCGCCGTTGGTCCGCGCTCTGATCGAGGCGACGGACCCGCGGACTGGTCTACCCCTGTCTGACGGTGAGATATGCGACGAGCTGGTCCTCTTCATGCTCGCCGGACATGACACCACCTCGACGACGATCATGTACGCACTGTGGGCATTGGGTCACCACCGCGAGCTACAGGACCGGGTGTTCGCCGAGGTCGCTGAACTCGGCGATCGACCGCTGACGACCGATGACGTGCCGCAGCTCGGGTTCACCGTTCAGGTGCTTCACGAGGCGCTGCGCCTGTGCCCGCCGGCGGCCAGCATCTCGAGGCTCGTGATGCGCGACATCGAGGTCAACGGTTTCCGGGTGAGGGCGGGCACGCTTGCCGTGATCGGCATCAACGCCATGCACCGCGACCCCGCACTGTGGGACGACCCGCTCGAGTTCGACCCCGATCGCTTCAGCCCGCAGCGATCCAAGGACAGAAGTCGTTGGCAATACCTGCCATTTGGTGGCGGACCACGCTCGTGCATCGGTGATCACTTCGCCATGCTGGAGGCCACACTGGCACTCGCCACCATCGTTGGCCGAGTCGATGTTCATTCGCTGGATGGTGACTTCGCCACCGAGGTGCCGTTCACCACTGTGGCCGCAGGCCCGATCTGGGTACGAGTCCGACAACGGATATAGCACGCACGGGGTTCAGCGAGAGATATAGTTTGCCGGTGGGCGGTGGGGATCCGTTGACTGGACGCGACAGTGAGCTGGTGGCAATTCGCCGGGCGCTGGGCGGCATCGGGGGCTACTCCGGTGTCGCGATCGTCGGACCCGCGGGAGTTGGCAAGACCCGGCTCGCCCGTGAAGTCGTCGCTCGTGCCGCCGCCGCCGGTGAGTATACGAGGTGGATCGTCGGCACCAACTCCGCGCGGCAGATCCCGTTGGGCGCATTCACCTCGTCGATGGGCGAAGGCATATCCGATCCGCTGTCGAACGTGCGGCGAATCATCAATTCCTTTGTTGCGCAGCAGCAAAGGGGTCGGGTACTCATTGGCGTCGACGATGCCCACCTCCTCGATGGGTTATCTGCCCACGTCGTGCATCAACTGGCTCAGGCGCGGGCCGCACGACTGGTGGTCACGCTGCGGACGGGTGGAGCGGAGCCCGACGCGGTGACCGCATTGTGCAGGGACGGGTTGCTCGCCAGGCTCGACCTCGAGCCGCTGTCTCTAGGCGCCACCTGCAGCGTCATCGAGGCTGCCGTGGGTGGGCCGGTGGATTCCCATAGTGTCCAACGATTTTGGAAGCTGACCGGCGGCAATGCACTGTTCCTGAGACAGTTGCTGAAGGACCAGGTCTCTGCAGGACGTCTGCGACGGGCAGCCGGTGTGTGGATGTGGGACGACGACGTCGCGGTGTCACCCACCATCGGCGACCTGCTGGGCAGTCAGCTGAGCCTGCTGACGCCGGAACTGTCGCTCGTGGTCGACACGCTGTCGCAGTGCGAGCCGCTTGGCGTTGAGCTGTTGTGCGATCTCGCGACCCGCCGCGATCTCGAGGTCGCCGAGCGGATGCATCTGGTCACCGTCGAGCGGATGGGCGGGACCCTGTCGGCTCGGCTGGCGCACCCGCTGTTCGGGGAGATTCGGCGGGCGACCGCCGGAGAAATGTACCTCTCCCGGATCCGTGGCAGGTTGGCGCAGCGGCTGGCGAAGGACGATGACCGCGACATGCAGGCGACGGTGCGCAGAGCACTGCTGACACTGGAATCGGATCTCGACCCCGACCCGCTGTTGTACTTGGACTCGGCGCGGTTCGCCATGACCTTGCTGGATCTGCAGTTGGCGGAGCGCCTCGCCACCGCAGCTGCGAGATGCGGAGTCGCCGAGGCCGCATCCGTCCAAGCCATGAACATGGTTCTCCTCGGGCGTGGTCAGCAGGCCGAGACGCTCCTGCGCGAGATGAGTGAGGACGGTCCGGACCGCCACGGATGGGCCACGGTTCGGGCGGCCAACCTGGTCTGGATGCTTGGGAGACCCAATGAGGCCTCGTTGATCCTCGACGAGCTCGGCGCTCAGGACGAGTCGGCAGCGGAGTTGGCGCAGCGATCGGCGGTCGAAGCATGTGTCGACGCAGTGTCCGCGCGCTGTTTAGCCGCGGCCGTGAAGGCTAGGGCGGCGCTGCAGTTCGAGATGCTTCCGGACTTTCACGCGATGATGGCGTCCCTGGCGCTGGTGATGTCCGAGGGCGCGCTCGGTGAGATCGACGATTCGTCCGCCGTCTTCTACCGCGCATTGGAGATGGCCACCAGCTCCTTCCAGGCCTCGCACATGAGGTTTTGGCTGGGCGGCGTCTACGCCCGGGCATGTCGGCTGACCGGCCGTCTCGACGACTGCGCGGAATCAGCGAAGCAGTTGGCCGACTCGGCACGCGACGTGCCCGGTCTTGCCTATGCCAATCTGTCCTTCCTGCTTGGCCATGCCGAACTGGTCCGTGGCGATCTCCTCGGGGCGGTGAAGATCCTCCACGAAGCGCTTGCAGGCGTCGAGAAGCACGGCGTCACAACGGGTTTGCATCCCGCGAGTTGCTTCGCACTGGCCGAGGCGCATGCAAAGCTGGGACAACCGGTCGAGGCGATGTCGGCGCTGTCGGAGGCGCGGCAGTGCGTGCCATCGGACTACCTGTTCATGCAGACCGGCTTGTGTCTGGCGACCGGGTGGTCGCTGGCGGCCAGCGGGTCGTTGGCCGAAGCCGTCGCGGCCGTGCAGGAAGGTGCGGTGCAAGCTCGCGACCGCGGTCAGCCCACGCACGAGCTCGCCCTGATCCAAGCGGCGGTTCAGTGGGGTGACGCATCCGGCGCGGCGCGGGCGCGTGAACTGGCCGAGGCCTTGACGCTACCTCTGGCCGATGCCGTCGCAGGCCACGCGGAGTCATTGCTGGCCGGTGACGGCGACGGTTTGCTCGACGCGGTGGCCAAGTATCGGGCGATCGGTGACCCGGCGACCGCCGCTGACGCTGCTGCCCAGGCAGCAGTCGCGTTCGCCTCGGGGTTGCAGGGCAAGCGTGCCCGGTACGCGGCAGCCATTGCCCAGGAACTGGCCGACCAGTGCGGCGGGTTGTGCACGCCTGCACTTCGCACGCCGGTGAACGCGTCGCCGTTGACCGGCCGCCAGCGTGAGATCGCCGAGTTGGTCGCCGCCGGGTTGTCCAACCGGGACATCGGTGACCGACTGCAGATGTCGGTGCGCACCGTCGAGGGGCACCTGCTTCGCGCGTGCAGACGGGCCGGAGCCGGGTCGCGGGCAGAGCTGGCCGCGATCATGCGAGGCGGTCCCGGCGGACCTCGGTGAACATCCGACCGCGTAGTTGACATCTGTCGAGTTGGCTACGCTGCACCGATGACTCGCCAGAAGATCCTCATCACCGGCGCCAGTTCGGGCCTCGGCGCGGGAATGGCCCGCCAGTTCGCCGCCAAGGGGCGCGACCTCGCGCTGTGTGCGCGCCGCACCGACAACCTCGAGGAACTGAAGGCCGAACTGACCGCGCGACATCCTGGCGTCACGGTGGCCGTCGCCGCGCTCGACGTCAACCACCACGAGGCCGTGCCGAAGGTGTTCGCCGAGCTCGGCGACGAGCTCGGCGGCATCGACTGCGTCATCGTCAACGCGGGCATCGGCAAGGGCTACCCACTCGGCGGTGGCAAACTCTGGGCGAACAAGGCCACCATCGAGACGAATCTCGTTGCGGCGCTGGTGCAGATCGAGACGGCGCTGGAGATGTTCAAGAAGGCGGGCGGGGGGCACCTGGTGCTGGTGTCGTCGGTGCTCGGCAACAAGGGCGTCCCCGGCATCAAGGCCGCTTATGCCGCCAGCAAGGCGGGAGTGACGTCGCTCGGCGAATCGCTACGCGCGGAGTACCCGACGGGACCCATCAAGATCACGGTGCTCGAGCCCGGTTACATCGAGTCGGAGATGACGGCGAAGTCGAACTCCACGACGCTCATGGTCGACAACGAGACCGGCGTGAAGGCGATGGTCGCCGCGATCGAGAAGGAAAAGGGTCGCGCCGTCGTGCCCGGTTGGCCGTGGTGGCCGCTGGTCGAGCTGCTGAAGGTGCTGCCTCCGCGCTTCACCAAGTACTTCGCCTAGGCCCGCCCCCTGCGATTTCGGCGCGCCAGCGTTCGCGTAGCGACTGTTTGCGCGCCCGGAAGTCCCTAGGCCTCGCGGCCTCGCTCGGTCCGGTAGCGCCGCACCAGGGTGTCGGTGGAGCTGTCGGTCTGCTCGGCAGGGGCCGCGTCCGCGGTGATCACCGGTAGCAGTGTCTTTGCCTGTGTCTTGCCCAACTCCACGCCCCACTGGTCGAACGAGTCGATACCCCAAATGACGCCTTCGGTGAACACCTGGTGTTCGTACAGCGCGATCAACTGGCCCACCACGGATGGGGTCAGCTTGGTCGCCAAAATCGAAGTGGTGGGCCGGTTTCCGGGCATCACCTTGTGCGGGACGACGTCGGCGGCCGTGCCTTCCGCGGCGATCTCGCCCGCCGTCTTGCCGAACGCCAACACCTGCGTCTGCGCGAAGAAGTTGCTCATCAGCAGGTCGTGCATGCTGCCGGTGCCGTCGGCGGTGGGTAGGTCGTCGGTGGGCTGGGAGAACCCGATGAAGTCGGCTGGAACCAGCCGCGTGCCCTGATGCAGCAACTGGTAGAAGGCGTGTTGACCATTGGTTCCCGCTTCGCCCCAATAGATTTCGCCGGTCTCGGTAGTGACTGGGCTGCCGTCGGCCCGTACGGACTTGCCGTTGGATTCCATCGTCAGCTGCTGCAGGTAGGCGGCGAACCGGGTCAGGTCGTTCGAGTAAGGCAGGACCGCCCGTGCCTGCGCGTCGAAGAACTCGTTGTACCAGAGGCCGATGAGGCCAAGCAGCACAGGCGCATTGGCCTCCAGCGGGATAGTGCGGAAGTGCTCGTCGACGACGTGGAACCCGGCCAGGAACTCCGCGAACCGTTCCTTGCCGATCACCGCCATCACCGACAACCCGATCGCCGAATCCACCGAGTAACGGCCGCCGACCCAGTCCCAGAAGCCGAACATGTTGGCGGTGTCGATGCCGAAGCCGTCGACCAGTTTCTTGTTGGTCGACACCGCGACGAAGTGCTTGGAGACCGCGGAATCGCCGAGTGCATCGGTGAGCCAGCGGCGGGCGCCCGTCGCGTTCGTCAGCGTCTCGAGGGTGGAGAACGTCTTCGACGCGATGATGAAAAGTGTTGTGGCGGGGTCGAGTCCGTCGAGCTTGGCCACCAGATCGGCAGGGTCGACGTTGGACACGAACCGTGCTGAGATGTCGGCATCGGCGTAGTGCCGCAGCGCCTGGTACACCATCACCGGTCCCAGGTCCGAGCCACCGATGCCGATGTTGACGACGGTCGTGATTCGCTCGCCCGTCGCCCCCGTCCACTCGCCCCTGCGCAGCCGGTCGGTGAACTCGCCCATGGAGTCCAGCACCTCGTGCACGTCGGCGACGACGTCCTGCCCGTCCACCGTCAGCGTCGCACCCTTTGGCAGGCGTAGCGCTGTGTGCAGCACCGCGCGGTCCTCCGAGGTGTTGATGTGCTCACCGGCGAACATCGCGTCCCGACGGCCTTCCAGGTCGGCGGCCCTGGCCAGGTCTACGAGCAGCTTCAGCGTCTCCCGCGTCACCCGGTGCTTGCTGTAGTCGATGTAGAGATCGCCGACGGTCAGCGTCAGCTCCCGACCGCGGGCGGGGTCCTCGTCGAAGAACTCTCGGAGGTGTTTGTCACCGATTTCGTCATGGTGACGGACCAATGCGTTCCACGCCGGAGTCGCGGTGATGTCGGGAATCTCAACGGGTTGGGCAGACATATCTCGACCCTAGTGCGGCGGCGCTTTCGAGGGTGTAAATGATGGACGTATGGACACCCGAATTGATCCGCGAGCTCTCCTTTCCACCGTGCCCACCGGTCTGTGGATCGGTGGTGAAGAGCGCGCCGCGTCATCGACCTTCGACGTGCTCAACCCGGCGACCGACGAGGTGTTGATCGCGATCGCCGACGCCACCCCTTCGGACGGCATCGCCGCCCTCGACGCAGCCGTCGCCGTACAGGGCGAATGGGCTGCCACGCCACCCCGCGAGCGCGGTGAGGTCCTGCGATCGGTGTTCGAGGCGATCACCGCCCGCGCCGAGGAATTCGCGACCCTGATGACCCTGGAGATGGGCAAGGTTCTCGCCGAGAGCATGGGCGAGGTCAAGTACGGCGCGGAGTTCTTCCGGTGGTTCGCCGAGGAAGCGGTCCGCATCGGCGGCCGCTACACCAGGAGTCCCGCGGGCACCGGTCGCATCATCGTCACCAAGTCGGCCGTGGGACCGTGCCTGGCCATCACGCCGTGGAACTTCCCCCTAGCAATGGGTACCCGCAAGATCGGCCCCGCGATGGCGGCTGGCTGCACGATGGTCATCAAGCCCGCCCAGGAGACGCCGCTGACAATGCTGTTGCTGGCCAAGCTGATGGACGAGGCGGGCTTGCCCAAGGGCGTCCTCTCGATTCTGCCGACGAGCAAGCCCGGCGATCTGACCACGGCCCTCATCGACGACGGCCGGCTGCGCAAGCTGACGTTTACGGGATCGACGGGCGTGGGCAAGGCCCTGGCCAAGCAGAGCTCCGACAAGCTGCTGCGACTGTCGCTAGAGCTGGGTGGCAACGCGCCATTCATCGTGTTCGACGACGCCGACGTGGATGCCGCGGTCGATGGCGCGCTGCTGGCCAAGATGCGCAACGGCGGCGAAGCCTGCACGGCGTCGAACCGCTTCCACGTGGCCAACGCGGTGCGGGCGGAGTTCACCGAGAAGCTCGTCAAGAGGATGAGCGAGTTCACGTTGGGCAACGGGCTCGATTCGTCGTCGACCCTGGGCCCGCTGATCAACGCCAAGCAGGTCGCCACGGTCGAGGATCTGGTGTCCGACGCGGTCGCCAAGGGCGCGACCGTCGCCGTCGGCGGCGTCGCCCCGGACGGGCCGGGTCACTTCTACCCGGCGACGGTGCTCGCCGACGTGCCTGCGGCGGCGCGCATCTTCAAGGAGGAGGTGTTCGGGCCGGTCGCCCCCGTCATCGGATTCGATACCGAGGAGGAGGGCATCGCCGCGGCGAACGACACCGAGTACGGCCTGGCGGCCTATATCTACACGCAGGGGCTAGACCGCGCGCTGCGGGTCGCCGAGGCGATCGAGGCAGGCATGGTCGGGGTCAACCGCGGTGTCATCTCCGATCCCGCTGCCCCCTTCGGCGGTGTGAAGGAATCTGGTTTCGGTCGTGAGGGCGGGTCCGAGGGCATCGAGGAATATCTCGACACCAAGTACATCGCGCTGACGAACTAGGGCCTACGTCTTACGCGTTTGCCCGAATCCATCATCGCGGCCGCTGTCAGCTCCATTCAGGGAGTTCGCAAGTGCCAGAAACGCATTCGCCCACGATCAACCGGTTCGGAGTGCCACTCGATTGGGCTGAGCCGTCTCGGCAATGATAACGATTGATGTCGAATCGTGAGCGCTGAGGTCGCGATGATGCGAGTTCGGGCTCAGTAGCTACCACTGCCATCGCGATCAACTTGGCTGAGGCGGTCGATCTGGCTATCGTTGGTCATCGGCGAAAAGTTCGGTATCGATCCCGTCGACGCCGGCGGGAGTACCTCGTCCAACAGAAATCGTCGGGCGACTTCGAACTCGAGGTTCGACGCGACGCGAAGGTACTTGACCCGCGCCCATCGCGACGGTCCGAATGTCGCGGACTTCAAGATATCTCGCAACCAGACAATTCTCCACCATATCTTCGCTTTCGACCGCACGATCCCAGGAGACGCCGGATCCAGCGTTAGCCAAGTTAGTATCTTGAGCCGATCGAGCCAATCCTTTCGAGCCCCTACAATGTGAGCTGTGGCGGTGTTCGCAGTGTGTGAATGCACCGAGAGTTCGCGCGGGTGAAAGCACACGCTCGATCGCAGCATTAGCCTTATCCAGAGGTCGAGATCCACCAACTGATGTATGTCCGACCGGCACTGGCCCGCTTCGAGGGCCAGTTGTCGCCGAAACATTACACATGTTGGCTCGCCGACCCAGTTTCCAACTGCACCCCGGGACGCGATTTGGGACACCAGGTCCGGACCGCTGTTGTACTCGGCGAGGTGCCGAAATCCGTTGTGCAGAGTGCCGTTCCACTTCTCCCAAGTCGGATCGTCACTGACGACTGCTCGGGGTGCAAACGCCAGTCCCACACTGGGATCGTCGAAGTACTTGACCAATGTCTGCAACGCATCGGGTAGCAGCCAGTCGTCGCCGTGCACGAACTGAACGCACTTTCCGCGGGCGAGTTGCAAGCACCTGTTGTGATTGCCGTTGAGTCCGAGGCGTGGTGCGTTCCGAATAAATCGATCGCCGTGCCGCAGCATCTGCTGGGCAATCGCAGCGCAGTCGTCCGACGAGTCGTCATCGACAACGATGATCTCGAAGTCAACCCCATCCTGGCCAAGAATGCTTCCAAGGCAACCGGCGATGGTAGCCGAATTGTTGAACATCGGCACGCAGACTGAAATTGAGGGCGTCGGAGACGAGGCACTATCACCGCCAATGGACACTCGATACTCCCAAGATTCTCTGCGCGACAATTCAGCTACCGAACTTCGAGGCCGACGCTCGCCGACTCTCGAACCACAGCACAAACGGCAGGAACTTGTCCCACCAGAACACCGTGTACTTCTGGTAGCGCTCCTCGGGCAATACCTTGGACAGCCCCCTGAAAGGGGATAGCAACGCACGATAGGGTCGTGACATCAACCCTCGTATCGAGTTGACGTCTGCATTATCCGGCATCACTGCTCTCGGCGAACTTTCGCCAGCACGCACGCCGGCAAAGAACAGGTCGAAATGCGTGTCCAGATACCAGAACCGGTACTCACTGAACAGTTCGTCAAGTGGGAGGTCAGCGAAGTCGTCCTCGTTGACGTTGCGGTAGTAGTCCAAGCCGATGGCCTGCGTCCCAGGCGATGAGTCCACGTCCGTGCGGCCAGTGCCGTGCTCGGCGCGACCGCGGGCTGCGCACGTGAAGGCCACCAGGCCGCCCGGCCGCGTCAGCCGCGCCATGTTGAGAAACGTCTTGCGCCAATGTTGGTCGTGCTCGAAGCACTCGCCCGAAAGTGTGACGTCGTACGACTGGTCGGGGTCGTCGATTTCGTGACCGAACCCGACCCTGTCTACTCCGGGTCCGTGATCAAGGTCGACGCCTACGTAATCGCCGGCCCGGCTGAACAATTGGCGGATACCGCCATTGACGTCGTATGAGCCAATCTCGAGCACTTTCGCGCCCTCGACGAGTTCTGCATTGGCTTTGGCTACAGTCTCGAAGAACCGTACTTGTTCGGGATGACTCATCAGGATTGACCTCTCCCTGTCGCAGAAGTGAATCTATCGCACCCGTTCGACGCTCGCGGCGAGTCGCCGAACCGCCTTGGAAGGGAACCGCGCGTTCCTCGTTACTCATGCATTTGTTCTCCGAGACGATGCCGGTCGGCAATCTGCGGATGTTAGCGACGCCTGTCGTTCTGCGACTACGTTGTTCGGCATGAGTTAGTCGATCAGGGTGGTCTTGTCACGGATCTGCTTCACGAGGCGCTTCCTTTGTAGACGCTGCGCGGCAACGCCTTGGCTTTAGCGGCGCGGTGGAACACCGCGATCGAGTCATAGAACTCAACCTTTTCCAGAATGGCTGCGGCTAACGGCACACGCACCTCGCGGAGTCGGTTGGGATGACCTTCTCGGATGTTGGGTTCGTCGATCATCAGAAAATAGTGTGCGTGCATCGCGTCGATCAGCCACTTCGAGAAGTCGACGAACGACATTGGCTGATCACGGTAGATCGTCCAGTAGTTGGTGAGGATGTCCTCGACGAGGTAGACGCCGCCGGGCTTGAGTCCTCGAGGGAACAAGTACTGGAACGACGCGACCATGTGCGACGGGACGTGCGAGCCGTCGTCAAGAATGACGTCGAACGGCCCGAACTCTTCGACCACTGACCGAAGGAACTCCGCGTCTTGCTGCCTGCCGAGCCTTACATGAATTCCCTCGTCAGGATTGTCGAACTGCGTCGTCTCTGGGTCGATGTCGATGCCAACGATGACCGAATCGCGGTGTAAGTAGTTGCGCCACATCTGTAGTGAGCCGCCATGAAAGACGCCGATTTCGAGCATGCGGATCGGTCGGTCGGTCGGTAGCACGGATTCGTAAACTGGAAGGTAGTGGCGAACTTTGTGAACATCGGAGGCCTGCTTGAACGCCTCGGCCAGCGCGCCGTCGGCGGGCGGGGAGTCCGACATCGCAACCGTCGTGGCGGCAGAGAGTTCAGGTCCGAGCACCTTGTACAGCCGCTTCTGCCGGTAGCGGTAGCGGCGGGTGAGGAACGGCGGCCGATCGTTCAACCTGATGGGCGAGTTGCGGAACAGGTGCCACAGATTCAAACGAACACTCCTTTTGCGACGTGGGGGTCAAAGTAACCGACGCGCCTCAGCCACGCTACCGAGTGCCACGCTACCGAGTGCTGAAATCCGTAGACGGTCCCCGTCACCGTTACGGCGGACTGTGCGTTCTTCACGAATCTGGCACGCGGGTGGTCGGTCACAACCGGCTTCGGCAAGCTGTTTAGAGAAGCGCCGTATCCGAGGCGCTCGTTGAACGCACGCCAGATGGGAAGTCAGTGCCCCAAACGGCCGCGACCGAGGCGCAGCAGGATCATCGCCAGATCTTTGCCCTCGGGACCGAGTGCGCTGTAGCGCTCGATGACCTTCATCTCGCGACTGTGCACCAGGCGGGTGCCGCCAGAGGCCATCCGGGCCTTGCCGATCATCTGCGACACCTCGGCGCGGCGCTGGACGGCGGCCAGGATCTCGGCGTCGAGCCGGTCGATCTCCAGACGCAGGTCGTCGATGTCGGGCACGTTCTCGGTTTCGATACTCATGGGTGGTGACTCCGCATTCGCTACTCGTGTGTGATCGTGTGGGTGATCTGGTCTCATCCGTATTCGGGCCTCACACAAGAGACGAGCCCCGGATCCGGAAGCGAACCGCGGGGCTCTGGGGAAGCAGCTAGACCACGGGCACCGCTGGCCGGTCCCCGTAAAGAAGTCGTCCATGCTGATTGAGCACGAATCGAGTGTGCCACCAATGGCCACGTCGGCGCAAAGTGTCTCTGGTCAGCGGTAAGTTCAGAGGCGCCATGACCTCCGAAGCGCTAGCCACCGAAACGGATCAGCTCCACTCCGACCTCTTGGACGAGCTCAACCCGCAGCAGCGCAAGGCCGTACTCCACGAGGGGTCCCCGCTGCTGATCGTCGCCGGCGCCGGATCCGGGAAGACGGCGGTGCTGACGCGTCGCATCGCCTACCTGCTGGCCGCCCGCGACGTCGGCGTTGGCCAGGTGCTGGCCATCACGTTCACCAATAAGGCCGCCGCCGAGATGCGCGAGCGCGTCGTTCAGCTGATCGGGCCGCGGGCGCGGTCCATGTGGGTGTCGACGTTTCACTCCACGTGTGTGCGGATCCTGCGCAATCAGGCCTCGCTGCTGCCGGGCCTCAACTCGAACTTCTCGATCTATGACTCAGACGACTCGCGGCGTCTGCTGCTGATGATCGCCAAGGACATGGGCCTCGACACCAAGCGGTACTCGCCGCGACTGTTGGCCAACTCGATCTCCAATCTCAAGAACGAGCTGATCGATCCCGACAAGGCCGCCTTCGAGGCGTCCGAGGGCGGCGACGACCTGGCACGGATCGTCGCCGAGGCGTACGGCGAATACCAGCGTCGGTTGCGGGCCGCCAATGCGTTGGACTTCGACGACCTAATCGGTGAGACAGTCGCTGTGCTGCAGGCCTTTCCGCATATTGCACAGTACTACCGGCGGCGATTCCGACACATCCTGGTCGACGAGTACCAAGACACCAACCATGCGCAGTACGCCTTGGTGCGTGAGTTGGTGGGCTACTCCGCAACAGACACCGAGGACGGCGCCGACGGTGTACCGCCCGCCGAGCTGTGTGTCGTCGGTGACGCCGACCAGTCGATCTACGCATTCCGTGGCGCCACCATCCGCAACATCGAGGACTTCGAGCGCGACTATCCGAACGCGACGACGATTCTGCTGGAGCAGAACTACCGCTCGACGCAGAACATCCTGTCGGCAGCCAACTCCGTGATCTCCCGCAACGCGGGCCGTCGGGAGAAGCGACTGTGGACGGACGCCGGTGAAGGCGAACTGATCGTCGGCTACGTCGCGGACAACGAACACGACGAGGCCCGGTTCATCGCCGAGGAGATCGACGCGCTCGCCGATCGCGGCGACATCACCTACAACGACGTCGCAGTCTTTTACCGCACCAACAATTCCTCACGTGCCGTCGAGGACGTCTTCATCCGGGCGGGCATTCCGTACAAGGTCGTCGGCGGCGTCAGGTTCTACGAGCGCAAGGAGATTCGTGACATCGTCGCGTACCTCCGCGTGCTAGACAACCCCGGTGATGCGGTGAGCATGCGCCGCATCCTCAACACGCCGCGCCGAGGCATCGGCGACCGCGCCGAGGCGTGCGTCGCCGTGTACGCTGAGAACACCGGCGGCAGCTTCAACGATAGCCTGCAGGCCGCCGCCGAGGGCAGGGTGCCGATGCTGAACACGCGCTCGGAGAGGGCGATCGCCGGCTTCGTCGCGTTGCTCGACGAGTTGCGCGGCATGCTGGGTGATGAGCTGGGCGTGCTCGTCGAGGCGGTACTCGACCGCACGGGATACCGTCGTGAGCTCGAATCGTCAAGCGACCCACAAGATTTGGCACGCCTGGACAACCTCAACGAACTCGTCAGCGTCGCACACGAATTCAGCATCGATCTGGGGAATGCCGTGGCGCTGCGCGAACAAGAAGGCGAGCCCGTGGACGAGGACATCCCCGACACCGGGGTCCTCGCCCAGTTCCTGGAACGCGTGTCGCTGGTCGCCGATGCCGACGGCATACCGGAACACGGTTCGGGCGTGGTAACGATGATGACGTTGCACACCGCCAAGGGCCTGGAGTTCCCCATGGTGTTCGTGACGGGGTGGGAGGACGGCATGTTCCCGCACATGCGCGCCCTCGGCGATCCTCTCGAGCTCTCCGAGGAACGGCGGCTTGCCTACGTCGGGATCACCCGCGCCAGGCAGCGGTTGTACCTGAGCCGTGCGAAGGTGCGGTCGTCGTGGGGGCAGCCGATGCTCAATCCCGAATCCCGTTTCCTGCGGGAGATTCCGCAAGAGCTCATCGACTGGCGTCGCGTGGAAGCGCCGCAGTCGACCTACGGTACGCCCGTGAGCGGGGCGGGGCGATTCGGCGGCACGCCTCGACCGTCACCAGCGCGCACTTCTGGTGCGCGCAACCGGCCGGTGATCACGCTGGAACCCGGCGACCGCGTCACCCACGACAAGTACGGGCTCGGCCGCGTGGAGGAGGTGTCCGGCATCGGCGAATCCGCGATGTCGCTCATCGACTTCGGCAGCGCCGGTCGAGTCAAGCTGATGCACAATCACGCACCCATCCAGAAGCTTTGACGGCGGGCAGGAGCAGCGACCCGGGAATGTGGCTAGCCCGCCCCGCGGTTCATTCACACCAACGACCGGTGGCGGGCAGCAGGGTGAGCACGATGCTCGCGACGGGTAGCACCGGGATGGCGTAGACGATTTGTGGCAGGTCTGCGCCGGCAACGAAGAGCCCGGCGAAGATCATCAGCGCGACGATGGCGCCGACGACGATCAGCAGCCGTCCGATGCGACGACGCAACAACAGCGAGATGAGCCCGCCGATGGTGGCCGCCGCGGATACCGCGGAGAGGAAACCGATTGCAATGCAGAACAATTCGTCGGTGCGCCACCACCCGGTGATCAGCGACGTGGCGATCACCGCGGTGGCCCACCCGCTGATGATGCTGACGGCGGCGGCGGCGGACGCGGCGGTGGGGGAGGGACGTGCGGGGCCGGTCGGGCCGACGGCAAGGGGAGTGGCGCGCGGGATATAGCTGGTTTGCGGGTCGAGCGGATGTGGTGGTTCGAACGATGCGGCCACGGATGCCGCCGGAAACGATCCGGTGGGGTGTCGGCGAATGATGCCGGTCTGCTGCTGCGACGAATCAGGTTGGAGCGGTGGGGCGGCCTCTGGCTGCCGCCGAATGATGCGGGTCTGGTCGGAGGGAGGTCCGCCGGAGGTCACCGGTCAGCCGACGTAGCTGCCGGGGCTCAGTCCCTTTGCGGCGAGCCACGGCACCGGATCGACGAAGTCCTTGCCGTTCTTCAGCACGGAGAAGTGCAGGTGCGGGCCGGTCGAGTTGCCCCGGTTGCCGATGGTGGCGATCTGGTCACCCGCCATGACCCGCTGCCCGACGCTGACCAGCCAGGTGTTGACGTGGCCGTACAGGGTGACGGTGCCGTCGGCGTGCCGGATCTTGACCCAGGCGCCGTAGCCGGCGGTCGGCCCGGCATCGGTGACGACGCCGTCACCTGCAGCGTAGATCGGCGTGCCGATCGCGTTGGCGATGTCGATGCCCGCGTGAAGGACGCCCCAGCGGTAGCCGAAGCCCGACGTCCACACACCGCGGGCGGGCATGACGTACATCGGTCGGGCGAGGCGGGCCTCGCGTTCGGCACGCTCGGCGGCGAAGGCTGCGCCATTGGCGAGTTCCTCGCTGTGCACCGATTCGCTGGCCGCGGGGGCGACGGTGACGATCTGGATGCCGTCGACGGAACCGGTGATCGCGCCGCCGTCGACGAATGCGTTGGGCCCCGCGGCGACCATCTGGTCGGCGGGAGCCTTGGCGGTGGCGTTGACCGTTGTGTAGGCAGCAGCCGCGGTGGCGCCTACGGCCATCGCCGCAGCGACCAAGCGGGCCTTGACGGTGCCGTCGCCGACCTTGCGGTGCAACCCGCCACGCTCCGACATATCGATGACGTCGGTGTTCTCCATGCCGTCGCTGACGTCGGTGTGGCTGTCGCGGTACACCCGTGTGGAACGACGCTCGTCGCCGGCCCGCGGGCGGAACTGCGAGGGGACGGCCAGTCGGATCGGGGTCAGGTCGTCGGTGTCGTGCATGTCGTCGAGCTCTGGGGCCCGGATCACGTGTGACTCGCGGTCGAACGCGGACGTGTTGCTGAAATCAAGATCGTCGAGATCGCCGAACTCGTTGAACGGGATGATGTCGGTGGTGGTGGCGTCGAACGGGATCGTCGGCACTGCTCGAGAGCGTCGAGTCGTACCTTGCTCAGCCAACCGAATTGTCCTTCGCGCCGTGACCGTACCGTTACTTAGACCAGAGGCACGTTAACCAAAATCTCATGTTGGTGGCAACCCGTGAGCATGTTCCCCTGGATATTGTGACTTGTATCACTACAAGTGCCCGGTGAGATGTGCCCCATGAGCGGGAGGCGGTGTGGGTCGCTTTGGCGTGTGTGGATAAGGTTCCCCCGAGCCATTCTGGCCGAAACGTAGGTAGTAAACCAAACAGTCAAACCAGACAGACGGTGAGCAATGGATCTCTTCGAATACCAGGCGAAGGAGCTGTTCGCCAAGCACAACGTGCCCACCACACCGGGCCGGGTGACCGAGTCGGCGGAGGGCGCCAAGGCGATCGCCGAGGAAATCGGCAAGCCCGTCATGGTCAAGGCACAGGTGAAGGTCGGCGGCCGCGGCAAGGCAGGCGGTGTCAAGTACGCGGCCACTCCCGAGGACGCCTTCACTCACGCCCAGAACATCCTCGGCCTCGACATCAAGGGTCACGTCGTCAAGAAGCTTCTCGTCGCCGAGGCCAGTGACATCGCGGAGGAGTACTACATCTCCTTCCTACTGGACCGCTCCAACCGCACCTACCTCGCCATGTGTTCGGTCGAGGGTGGCGTGGAGATCGAGGAGGTGGCCGCAACCAACCCTGATCGCCTCGCCAAGGTCCCCGTCGACGCCGTCAAGGGTGTCGACGAAGCCTTCGCCCGCTCGATTGCCGAGCAGGGCCACCTGCCCGCCGAGGTGCTCGACGCGGCCGCCGTGACCATCGCCAGGCTGTGGGACGTGTTCGTCGGCGAGGACGCCACCCTGGTCGAGGTCAACCCCCTGGTGCGCACGCCCTCCCGGGGTGAGGGAGACCCAGGTCAGATCTTGGCGCTGGACGGCAAGGTCACGCTCGACGCCAATGCCGACTTCCGGCAGCCCGGTCACGCGGAGTTCGAGGACAAGGACGCCACCGACCCGCTGGAGCTCAAGGCCAAGGAGAACGACCTCAACTACGTCAAGCTCGACGGCGCGGTCGGCATCATCGGCAACGGCGCGGGTCTGGTCATGTCCACGCTGGACGTGGTGGCGTACGCCGGTGAGAAGCACGGCGGCGTGAAGCCCGCCAACTTCCTCGACATCGGTGGCGGCGCCTCGGCCGAGGTCATGGCCGCCGGTCTCGACGTCATCCTCGGTGACAGCCAGGTCAAGAGCGTGTTCGTCAACGTCTTCGGCGGCATCACCGCGTGCGACGCGGTGGCCAACGGCATCGTCGGCGCGCTGAAGAAGCTCGGCGACGAGGCGAACAAGCCGCTCGTCGTCCGTCTCGACGGCAACAACGTCGAAGAGGGCCGTCGCATTCTGGCCGAGGCCAACTATCCACTGGTGATCCAGGCCGACACGATGGATGCCGGTGCCGACAAGGCCGCCGAGCTGGCGAATAAGTAAGGACAGATGACTCATGTCAGTTTTCCTCAACAGTAACTCCAAGGTCATCGTCCAGGGCATCACCGGCGGTGAGGGCACCAAGCACACCGCGCTGATGCTGAAGGCGGGTACTCAGGTCGTCGGCGGCGTGAACGCGCGCAAGGCCGGAACCGTAGTGGCGCACAAGGATAGAGAAGGCAAGGACGTCGAGCTCCCCGTGTTCGCGAGCGTCGCTGAGGCGATCAAGGAGACCGGCGCGGACGTGTCGATCGCCTTCGTACCGCCCGCGTTCTCCAAGGACGCCATCATCGAGGCCATTGATGCCGAGATCTCCCTGCTGGTCGTCATCACCGAGGGAATCCCGGTGCAGGACAGCGCCTATGCGTGGGCCTACAACCTGCAAAAGGGTGAGAAGACCCGCATCATCGGGCCGAACTGCCCCGGCATCATCACCCCCGGTGAGTCGCTGGTCGGCATCACGCCGAACAACATCACCGGCAAGGGCCCGATCGGCCTGGTGTCGAAGTCCGGCACGTTGACCTACCAGATGATGTTCGAGTTGCGCGATCTCGGCTTCTCGACCGCCATCGGCATTGGCGGCGACCCGGTCATCGGGACCACTCACATCGACGCGATCGAGGCGTTCGAGAAGGACCCCGAAACCAAGATCATCGTGATGATCGGCGAGATCGGCGGCGACGCGGAGGAGAAGGCCGCGGCCTACGTCAAGGCCAACGTCTCCAAGCCGGTCGTCGGCTATGTCGCGGGATTCACTGCGCCAGAGGGCAAGACGATGGGCCATGCCGGCGCGATCGTGTCCGACGGTGCGGGCACTGCCCAGGGCAAGAAGGAAGCGCTCGAGGCCGCAGGCGTCAAGGTCGGCAAGACGCCGTCGGAGACCGCCGCGCTCGCCCGAGAGATTCTTCAGAGCCTGTAAACGCTCGCTCTGCCTTCTCGCCGAACGTGGATTACCCCCACGCGATTTTTAGAATCGCGTGGGGGTAATCCACGTTCGGCCGCTCGGCGACCGGGATTGGAACACGTTCTCGTTTTCGGTTAGCCTGACGAATTAATACTCGCCAGGAGGTCTGTAATGCAGGTCGATCCGCGTACGCCCGTCGTCGTCGGCGTCGGACAGTTCACCGAACACATCGACGACGCGGACTATCGGGGCATGTCCGCGGTCGACCTGGCGACCGAAGCCGTTCGGGCCGCGCTCGCCGACACCGGCGCCGACGTGAACGCCGTGGCGCAGGCGATCGAGGTGTTCGCCGGGTTGCGCCAGTTCGAGATCTGCACCCCGTTCAGTAAGCCGTCGCTCGGCTGCTCGGACAACTACGTGCGGTCGGTGGCGCAGCGGGTCGGCGCCGACCCCGCGCGCGCGGTGCTCGAGCCCATCGGCGGCAACGGCCCACAGAAGCTGATGACCGAGTTCGCCGGAGCGATCGCGGCAGGCGACGTTCAGGTGGCGTTGATCCTTGGCTCCGAGCCGGGCTCCACCGCGAAGTACTTCACGGGCCGAGAAGGGGCGAGCGGAGCGACGGGAGCGGGTAGGGACAAACCCGACTTCACCGAGCACGTCGGCGGCCAACTCGAGGACCGAGGCTACGGCTTCGAGCAGTACATGAGTGAGTACACCGCGAAGCACGGGTTGACCGGCGCGCCCGTGCAGTACGGACTGCTCGACAACGCGCGGCGGGCCCGATTGGGTCTCGGCGTCGAGGACTACCGACGACGGATGGCCGAGCTCTTCGCGCCGTTCTCAGGAGTCGCTGCCAAGAACCCGTTCTCGTCCTCGCCGGTGGAGCGATCCGTTGAGGAGATCGAAACCGTCACCGACGAGAACCGGATGATCTGCGACCCCTATCCGCGGCTGCTGGTGGCGCGCGACGCCGTCAACCAAGGAGCCGCCGCCCTGGTGATGTCGGTGGCAGCGGCCCGCCGACTGGGCGTGGCCGAGGAGAAGTGGGTGTACCTGCGTGGGCACGCCAATCAGACCGAGCAGGACCTGCTGGACCGCGTCGACGTCGGCATCAGTTGCTCCGCGAAACAGGCTGTGGCAGAAGCGCTCCGGGTCGCAGGGATCGGCATCGACGACGTGTCGACGTTCGACCTCTACAGCTGCTTCCCGTTCCCGGTCTTCGCGGTGTGCGATGAGTTCGGTCTCGCCGACGACGATCCGCGGGGGCTCACGCTCACCGGCGGTCTGCCGTACTTCGGCGGCCCCGGCAACAGCTACTCCCTGCACGGCATCGCCGAGACGGTCGCCGAGATGCGCGACAAGCCAGGAGCATTCGGTCTCGTCGGCGCCAACGGCGGGGTGATGAGCAAGTACTCGGTTGGCGTGTACTCCACGGCGCCCGCGGACTGGGCGGCCGACCGGAGCAAGGTGCTGCAGGACGACATCGCGGCACTGCCGAAGGTGGCGGTCACCCGCAATGCCGACGGTCCAGGAACCATCGAGACCTACTCGGTGCGCTACGACTGGCCCATCACGACGGGCGTCATCATCGGCAGGCTCGACGCCGACGACAGCCGCTTCATGGCTCTCACCGAAGACGACGACCTGGTGGCGTTGATGTGCAACGGTGATCCGCTGGGCGCCCACATCGCGGTGAGGTCGACGGAGGACGGCACGAACCTAGCCACGCTGGCGTCGTGACTTGCGACCCTTTGCCTCGAAACGGGTGAGGTGTCCCTCTTCTTCCCGTGTGACGTGGCGACGGTTGGCCCGTGGTTCGTCGAATATCCGGACGATGAGTGGGCTGATGTTGGGCATGGCATTTCCCTTCGAACGAAGCGACTGCGGCGCAGTTCCCATGCCCACCAGCTCTCGTCGCCAGACGTGGCTCGGTCGTGAGCAGTCGACTACGCCACTATCCGGTCGCGCCTAGACGAGCGCGGCAAGCTTGCCCGCGAGCCTCTGCACGTAGCCGGCCACCTCGGACTCCGACTTGTCGGGAAGTCCGAACAGCACCTCGGTGACGCCGAGTTCGGCCCAGCGGGCCAGCTTGTCGGGGTCCGGTTTGAGGTCGAGTGCCACGATCTGTGGCGCACCGTCGCGTCCGGCGGCGGCCCAGGTGTCCTGCAACAGCTTCACGGGCGCATCGATGTCGAAGTCGCGCGGCGTCGTGATCCAGCCGTCGGCCGATTTCGAGATCCACGTGAAGTTCTTCTCGGTGCCCGCGGCGCCGACGAGGATCGGGATGTGGGACTGAACGGGCTTGGGCCACGCCCAGCTCGGGCCGAACTTGACGTACTCGCCGTCGTAGGAGGCCTCCTCCTGCGTCCAGAGGGCGCGCATCGCCTCCAGATACTCGCGCAGCATGGTGCGGCGGCGCCCTGGCGGCACGTTGTGATCGTTGAGTTCGTCTGTGTTCCAGCCGAATCCGACGCCGAGGCTGACGCGGCCGCCGGAGAGGTGATCCAGCGTCGCGATCGACTTGGCGAGGGTGATGCAGTCATGCTCGACGGGTAGTGCCACGGCCGTCGACAGTCGCACCCTCGTCGTCACGGCGGCCGCGGTGCCCAGGCTGACCCACGGATCGAGCGTGCGCATGTAGCGGTCGTCGGGCAGCGACTCGTCTCCCGTGGTGGGGTGCGCCGCCTCTCGCTTGATCGGGATGTGGGTGTGCTCGGGCACGTAGAACGTGTGGAAGCCGTGGTCGTCGGCGAGTTTGGCTGCCGCGGCCGGAGTGATCCCGCGGTCGCTGGTGAAAAGTACGAGCCCGTAGTCCATGACCAGAATTAGAACGTGTTCTAGTCGCTGGGCGCAAGGTGGCCCCTACGTGCGCGCGGACGTCCTGCCCTTGGTGCGCGAAATCGAGCAGTCCGAAGCGGATTCGCGCGACCAACCGGTGCTGGTTTCGGCCTGAGCGTCGCGTGTTTGCTCGTCAACGGACGCGGGCCGGTCGCCTCGCGCACGCGAATCGACTCCGTAGGTGCGTGCGCTAGCGTGGGTGAACGAATCGCCCATCACAGGAGGGGACCATGTCGTATCCATCCGGTCCACCCGGAAGCTCCGGATATCCGTCCGGGCCGCCGGCGGCGCAGTACAGCACGCCAACTCAGCAGTTCGGTCAGGTTCCAGACGCCGCCCCGGCGGGGCACAGCAAGCTGCCGCGGTATCTGGACATCGCGGTCGCGGCGCTCGGGTTTGCCGCTTACCTGACCACGTTCGCGCTCGACAGCGGAACCACCATCGGTCCGATCGCCGCCATTCTGGCCGGCCTCCTGGCGGGTGTCGGCCTGGTGCCCAAGCAGAAGGGTCACTTCGGTGTGGTCGCGGTCCTGGCCGTGCTCGGGTTCCTGCTGATCCTGTCCGACGTGATCACCGTCGGCGTGAGCACTGTCGACTGGCCGTGGTACCTGCTGATCGTCGTCACGTTGCTGCAGGCGATCGCCGCGGTGGCCGCGCTGCTGCTCGACGCGGGCGTCATCACCGCGCCGGTGCCGAAGCCGAAGTACGAGCAGCAGAACCCGTACGGCCAGTACGGCGCGCCGGGTCCCTACTACGGCCAGCCGCAGGGCCAGCCGCAGCATGGCGGTCCTCCGCACCAGCAGGGCCCGCCACAGCGCAGCGGTTACCCGCCGCAGCAGTACGGCGGCTATCCGAGCGGCCCGTCGACCGGTGGGTTCGGTGCCCAGCCGGCGCAGCAGAGCGCGCCGCAGCAGAGCGGCCCGCCAACGCCACCGACGGGTTTCCCGGCCTTTGGTCAGCCGCAGGGCGCGATCGGTTCCCAGCCGACGCAGACGTTCGAAACGCAGCAACCACAACAGCAGGCTGCGCCGCAATCGGCCCCGCCACCGTCATAATCTCTAGCGGCGCGCACGCAATCCTTGCGCGCACGAGATTGTGCGAGGAGCGACCCAGCTAGTGGACAACCGGCCAGTCGGCACACGCCAGGCGCGCGACCTGCTCACGGTTGCGTTCGGGCCGTCCGTCATTGCGTTGGTCGTCATCGCGGCAGTCGTGCTGGTGCAGTTGGTGATCGCCAACAGCGACATGACCGGCGCGTTCGGGGCGATCGCGAGCATGTGGCTGGGGGTGCACCAGGTACCGGTGTCCATCGGTGGTGCGGAGTTGGGCGTCATGCCGCTGCTACCGATGCTCGCGATCGTGTGGGGAACTGCCCGCACGACGGCCGCTGCCACCAAGGCGGGGACGTCCTGGTTCGTCATTCGGTGGATCGTGGCGTCGGCGCTCGGTGGCCCTCTGCTGATCGCCGCCATCGCGTTGGCCGTGATTCACGACGCGTCGTCGGTGCTGACGGCACTGCAGACGCCGAGTGCGACCCTCGCGTTCGGCTGTGTGCTGGCGGTGCACTTGGCAGGAGCCGTGATCGGTGTCGGCACCAGGGTGTCCCGACGACTGCGGACGATGCCGCACGTGCCCACGTGGCTGCCTGATGCCTTCCGTGCCGCATCGACCGGCGTGCTGGCGCTGTTCGGCTTGTCCGGTGTGATCGCCGCCGGGTCGATGGTCGTGCACTGGGGCACGATGGACACCCTGTTCGGTATCACCGATTCGGTCTTCGGCCAGTTGAGCCTGACGTTGTTGTCGATCCTCTACGCGCCCAACGTGATCGTCGGCACGGCGGCGGTCGCCGTCGGCTCGAGTGCGCACGTGGGACTTGCCACGTTCAGTTCCTTCACCGTGCTTGGTGGCGACGTCCCCGCCCTGCCCATCCTGGCCGCGGTGCCCAGCCCCCCGTTGGGACCGATCTGGGTGGCGCTGTTGATCGCGGCGGCAGCGTCGGCCGTCGCCGTCGGCCAGCAGTGTGCGCGACGGGCAGTGCCACTGCCTGCAGCGACGGGCAAGTTGGTGACGGCCTCGGCGATCGCCGCCGTCGTCATGGCGTTGCTTGGTCATGCCGGTGGCGGCCGGCTCGGAAACTTCGGCGACGTCGGTGTCGACCAGACCACCTTCGGTCCGGCGGTGTTCCTCTGGTTCGTCGGGATCGGTGGCCTGACGGTCGGCATGAGTGGCGGCATCGCCCGTCGGCCAAAGGTCCGCCACGCCCCCGCCCCTGCTGCAGCGCCCGAGCCCGAGCCGGAGCCGGTACTGACCGTCGAACCGGATGATCAGGAGATCGTCGCCGAGGTCGCCGAGATCGTCGTGGACGAGCCCGAGGAGCCGCAGCCCGCGCCCGTCCGAACCGCCCCTCGGGACGTGTTCGACCTCGACGACGACCCAGAGGCGCACTTCTTCGCCGATGACGACCACACCAGCGACGAGCCGCGGCGTTCCTCCGATTAGGCTGCACCGCGTGCAGCCCCCTCTTCGCGTCCCCGCCAGCGCGCCGGCACGGCTGGTCGTGCTGGCATCGGGCACGGGTTCGCTGCTGGAATCGGTACTCGAGGCCGCCGTCGGCGACTACCCGGCGCGCGTGGTGGCAGTCGGGACCGATCGTGACTGCCGGGCGCTGGAGATTGCCGAGGCCGCCTCGTTGCCCGGTTACACGGTCCGCCTCGGTGACCATTCCGACCGGCAGGCCTGGGACACGGCGATCACCGAGGCGACGGCGGCGCACCAGCCCGATCTGGTGGTGTCCGCTGGCTTCATGAAGATCTTTGGACCGCAATTCCTTTCGCGCTTTCCCGGTCGAGTCGTCAATACGCACCCGGCGCTGCTGCCTGCCTTTCCCGGCGCGCACGCCGTGCCCGACTCGCTGGCCTACGGCGTCCGGGTAACGGGCTGTACGGTGCACCTCGTCGACGCGGGAATGGACACGGGGCCGATTCTGGCGCAGGAGGCGGTAACCGTTCTCGACGACGATGACGAGGCCGCCCTGCACGAGCGGATCAAGGTCGTCGAGCGGCGACTGTTGGTGGAAGTACTTGCCGCGATGGCAACTCTCGGTGTGACGTGGGCGGGACGAAAGGCAGCGATCGGATGACTCAGGACGACGGCAGGCGGGCGATCCGGCGCGCGTTGATCAGCGTGTACGACAAGACGGGCCTCGCCGAGCTGGCGCAGGGCCTTCACGATGCAGGCGTGGCCATCGTGTCGACCGGCTCCACCGCCAAAACCATTGCTGCCATTGGTGTCCCGGTGACACCGGTCGAGGACGTAACGGGTTTCCCCGAGGTACTCGACGGTCGCGTGAAGACACTGCACCCGCGGGTGCACGCCGGGCTGCTGGCCGACACCCGCAAGGCCGAACACCTGGCCGCGCTGAATGAGCTCGGCGTCGCCGCCTTCGAACTGGTGGTAGTCAACCTGTATCCGTTCACCGAGACCGTCGAGTCCGGTGCCAGTGAGGACGAGTGCGTCGAGCAGATCGACATCGGCGGCCCGTCCATGGTGCGCGCCTCCGCGAAGAACCATCCCAGTGTCGCGGTGGTCGTCGAGCCGCTCGGCTACGACGGTGTGCTCGCCGCGGTTCGGGCCGGCGGATTCACGCTGGCGGAGCGGAAGCGTCTGGCGTCGTTGGCGTTTCGGCACACCGCCGAGTACGACGTCGCCGTCGCCAGTTGGATGGGCTCGACGCTGGCGCCGGAACCCGACGACGGGGGTGCGCCCCAGTGGTTCGCCGGGACGTGGAAGCGGGCCGCGGTGCTGCGCTACGGCGAGAACCCGCATCAGCGGGCGGCGCTGTACCGCGACGACTCGGCGTGGCCGGGCTTGGCTCAGGCGGAGCAGTTGCACGGCAAGGAGATGTCGTACAACAACTACACCGACGCCGATGCGGCGTGGCGGGCGGCATTCGACTACGAGCAGACGTGCGTGGCGATCATCAAGCACGCCAACCCATGTGGCATTGCCGTGTCGTCGGTATCGGTCGCCGACGCGCACCGCAAGGCACACGAGTGCGATCCGCTCAGCGCATTCGGTGGCGTCATCGCGGCCAATACCACGGTCAGCATCGAGATGGCCGAGACTGTCGCCGACATCTTCACCGAGGTGATCATCGCCCCAGCCTACGAACCAGGTGCGGTCGAGATTCTGGCGCGCAAGAAGAACGTGCGCGTGCTGGTGGCGTCTGAGCCGCTGGTCGGTGGCACCGAGTTCCGTCAGGTCAGCGGCGGCCTGCTCGTTCAGCAGCGCGACGCGCTCGATGCGCCGGGCGACGACCCCGTGACCTGGACGCTCGCCACCGGCTCGCCCGCCAACCCCGATACCCTCGCCGACCTGGTGTTCGCCTGGCGCGCCTGCCGCGCGGTGAAGTCGAACGCGATCGTCGTCGCGAAGGACGGTGCGACCGTCGGTGTCGGGATGGGCCAGGTCAACCGCGTCGACGCGGCGCGACTGGCAGTCGAGCGGGCCGGCGATCGCGTTCGCGGTGCGGTCGCGTCCTCGGACGCGTTCTTCCCCTTCCCCGACGGACTCGAGGTGCTGACCGCCGCAGGAGTGAAGGCGGTCGTTCACCCCGGCGGATCGATGCGCGACGACGTGGTGACAGCGGCCGCCGAGGCCGCGTCGATCGCGCTGTACCTCACGGGCGCGCGGCACTTCGCGCACTGACTCGCTCGCCGAACGTGGATTACCGTCACGCATTTTTGGGAATCGCGTGACGGTAATCCACGTTCGGCGAGCGGATTCGGCGGGCGACCGTCACGACGTCGTAATTTCGCTCTAAGCAGGTAGCGGCTGCCTCTGGACGCCAACAGTCGTAGCGTGGAGTAGTGACATCACCTAACGACCTGCCCCGCACCCTCGGCGAGCTGCGCGCCTCAGGGCATCGCGAGCGGGGTGTGAAGGCCGAAATTCGGGAGAATCTGCTGGCCGCGCTCGGTGAGGGCCGTGACGTGTGGACCGGCATCCTCGGCTTCGAGGACACCGTCATCCCGCAGCTGGAGCGGGCTCTGATCGCCGAACACGATGTCGTGCTCCTCGGCGAACGTGGTCAGGGCAAGACGCGACTGCTGCGATCGCTGACGAACCTGCTCGACGAGTGGACACCCGTGATCGAGGGATCCGAGCTGCACGAGCACCCGTATACGCCGATCACACCCGAGTCGATCCGGCGCGCGGCCACCTCTGGCGATGACCTGCCGATCACCTGGCTGCACCGTAGCGAGCGGTACACCGAAAAGCTCGCCACGCCCGACACCAGCGTCGCCGACCTCGTCGGTGACATCGACCCCATCAAGGTGGCCGAGGGCCGCAGCCTGGGCGACCCGGAGACGATTGCCTTCGGCTTGATTCCCAGGGCGCACCGCGGCATCGTCGCGATCAACGAGCTGCCCGACCTCGCCGAACGCATCCAGGTGTCGATGCTGAACGTGATGGAGGAGCGCGACATCCAGGTCCGCGGTTACACGCTGCGGCTGCCGCTTGACGTGCTCGTCGTCGCCAGCGCCAACCCCGAGGACTACACCAACCGCGGCCGCATCATCACGCCGCTCAAGGATCGGTTCGGCGCCGAGATCCGCACCCACTACCCGTTGGCGCTCGAGGCCGAGGTGGGCGTCATCAAGCAGGAGTCCCACCTTCCCGCCGCGGTGCCCGACTACCTGCTGCAGATTCTGGCCCGATTCGCGCGCGCGCTGCGCGAATCCCCGTCGGTCGATCAGCGCTCCGGGGTGTCGGCGCGGTTCGCGATCGCCGCCGCCGAGACCGTCGCCGCGGCGGCCACGCACCGCTCCGCGATCCTGGGGGAGCAGGACCCCGTCGCGCGGGTGGTCGATCTGGGCACCATCATCGACGTGCTGCGGGGCAAGCTGGAGTTCGAGTCCGGCGAGGAGGGGCGTGAGCAGGCAGTGCTCGAGCATCTGCTGCGACGCGCTACGGCCGACACGGCGCAACGACTGCTCGGCGGCCTGGACGTGGGGCCGCTGGTCACTGCCGTCGAGGACGGTGCCCCGGTGACGACGGGTGAACGTGTCTCGGCGAAGGACGTGCTGGCCGCGCTACCGGGTCTGCCGGTCGTCGACGCCGTCGCCGAACGGCTCGGCGCGCAGTCCGACGGCGAACGTGCTGCGGCCTTGGAGCTGGCGCTTGAGGCCCTCTATCTGGCGAAGCGCATCGACAAGGTGTCCGGCGAAGGCGAAACGATCTATGGCTGATAGCCGTACCCCGGTCAAGCAACGCGCGATCAAGCAGCGAGGGACGAGCTGCGTTGAGGAGTGCGGCCATGGCTAAACGCACGTCGCGGTATTCGCGGTACTCCGGCGGGCCCGACCCGCTGGCGCCTCCGGTCGACCTACGCGAGGCGCTGGAGCAGATCGGCCAGGACGTCATGGAAGGGAGTTCGCCGCGACGTGCGCTGGCCGAACTGATGCGACGCGGCACCGAGAACATGCGTGGCGCCGACCGGCTGGCCGCCGAGGCTAACCGCAAGCGACGGGAGTTGTTGCAGCGCAACAATCTCGACGGGACACTTCAGGAGATCAAGAAGCTGCTCGACGAGGCCGTGCTGGCCGAGCGCAAGGAGTTGGCTCGTGCGCTCGACGACGACGCCCGGTTCAACGAACTCCAACTGGAGGCGCTGCCACCGTCACCCGCGAAGAGCGTCCAGGAGCTGTCGGAGTACGACTGGCGCAGCGACGAGGCGCGGCAGAAGTACGACCAGATCAAGGACCTGATGGGTCGGGAGATGCTCGATCAGCGTTTCGCCGGCATGAAGGAGGCGCTGGAGAACGCCACCGACGAGGACCGTCAGCGCGTCAACGACATGCTCGACGACCTGAACGAGTTGTTGGACAAGCACGCCGGCGGTCAGGACTCGGAGCAAGACTTCCACGACTTCATGGACAAGCACGGCGAGTTCTTCCCCGAGAACCCGAAGAACATCGACGAGCTGTTGGACTCGCTGGCCAAACGTGCGGCCGCCGCCCAGCGGTTCCGCAATAGCCTGTCCGCCGACCAGCGCGCGGAGCTAGACGCGTTGTCGCAGCAGGCCTTTGGCTCGCCGTCGCTGACCAACGCCCTCAACAAGCTGGACGGTCACCTTCAGAACGCCAGGCCGGGTGAGGACTGGCAGGGGTCGGAGCGCTTCAAGGGCGACAACCCGATGGGCATGGGGGAGGGGGCGCAGGCCCTGGCCGACATCGGTGAGCTCGAGCAGCTCGCCGAACAGCTGTCCCAGAGCTACGCGGGCGCGCAGATGGACGACGTCGACCTCGACATGCTGGCCCGCCAGCTGGGGGACCAGGCCGCCATCGACGCCCGCACGCTGTCCGAACTCGAACGCGCGCTGATGAATCAGGGTTTCCTGGACCGTGACGCCGACGGTCAGTGGCGCCTGTCGCCCAAGGCCATGCGCCAGCTGGGTCAGATGATCCTTCGCGATGTGGCGCAACAACTTTCGGGCCGCCACGGCGAGCGCGACACCCGTCGTGCCGGTGCCGCCGGGGAACTGACCGGGGCCACCCGGCCGTGGCAGTTCGGCGACACCGAGCCGTGGAACGTGACACGGACGCTGACCAACGCCGTGCTGCGCCAGGCCGGTGGGCAGGAGCGAAGCGACCCGGGGATTGGCAGCGGTACGGGTCTCGCGGAGCTGCCCATGCGGATCACGGTCGACGACGTCGAGATCTCCGAGACCGAGACCCGGACCCAGTCTGTGGTGGCGCTTCTGGTCGACACGTCGTTCTCGATGGTGATGGAGAACCGTTGGCTGCCCATGAAGCGCACCGCGCTGGCGCTGCACCAGCTGATCAGCACGCGGTTCCGCTCGGACGACCTCCAGATCATCGCGTTCGGACGGTATGCGCGCACCGTGAGCGCCGCCGAACTGACCGGCCTCGAAGGCGTGTACGAGCAGGGCACCAACCTGCACCACGCGTTGGCACTGGCCGCGAGGCATCTGCGTCGCCACCCCAACGCTCAGCCGGTGGTACTCGTCGTCACCGACGGCGAGCCCACGGCGCACCTGGAGGATTACGGCAGTGCCTTTGCGGGGGACGGCACGTCGGTCTTCTTCGACTACCCGCCGCACCCCCGAACCATCGCTCACACCGTGAAGGGTTTCGACGAGATCGCGCGACTGGGGGCGCAGGTGACGATCTTCCGCCTCGGCAGTGAACCGGGTTTGGCGCGTTTCATCGATCAGGTGGCCCGGCGCGTGGAGGGACGGGTCGTCGTGCCTGAACTCGACGGGCTGGGCGCCGCTGTCGTCGGTGACTATCTGAGATCGCGCAAACGCCGCTAGCAGCGCGGGCTCTACCGGACTAGGTGTTGGCGTTCTGCGACCAGCGGTCTGTTTAATGCAGACGCAGCGAGATTCCGATGGATGTGTGCAGTTTGCCCCCGCAGGGTTGGCGTGCGTAAATGCTGGTGCCGGGGAGCACGCTCGACGATTTCGCCCGCGCCGACCGCTGGATCGAGGAGGTCAGGCGTCGCCGTCAACGCGACCGAGAAGCCGACGGAGAAGGTGACGGTCAAGTCCAAGCCGCTGCGGAATCTGTCCCAGCTGGCACCACGGTTCGAGCCCCCGAAGTCGCCACTTCGCGGCGCGAACGGGACAGGCGGCGACATCGCCACCGACCTGAAGAAGACGGTCGCCGACGTGAATCTGCCGAAGGCCAAGAAGCCGGGTGCGCCCAACCCGGTGGGACGGGATCAGTCCACGTCCGCCGCGAGAACCGCGTCACGCGAAACCAGAAGCAAGGGGGCTGTTTCTAGCCGGCGCCCTTGCGGTTCTTACGCTTGATGCCGACGCTGCCCCACAACGAGAACCCGCGGATCGTGATGAGCGGTGCGCCGGGGCTGCCGTGGTCGCGGAGGTGATCGAAAGCGCCCATCACGCCGACACCGTGGACGTCGACGTTCACCTCCGGTGGCAGCAGGATGGTTTGTCCGCCGAAGACCGAATACGAGTGAATCTCCACGTCGGGTGAGGTGAAGTCGGCGTACCGCAGATCGATCACGCCCCCGCCGAACACCGTGACGGCCGTCAACCGCTTCGGCACGTTCCAGCGACCGCGGCGCTCGAAACCACTCATGATCGCCAGCAAAAGCGTCGACGGCGCAGGATGGCACGGCTGACCGACGGGCGCAGTGGTCGCGCCGGGCAGGTCAGCGCTGAGAAGATCAAGTTCGTCATACGTCTGAGCCGCGTAGGCCTTGCTCAGTCGATCCTCGTATTCACCTATCTCGAGGCGACCCTGGGCCACGGCGTCAGTGAGCAACTGCACCACCTGAATGCGATCGGTGTCCGCTGCACGCATGGACCCGGATCGCGACGCACCATTGCTCATTAGGGACGAGCCTACGACGAACCCACAGACTTGCAAGAGGCGGCGAACAGAAGTTGCTCAGACCGTGCTCCGTGACCAATCTGCACCACGCGCTGGCGACGGCCTCGCGTCACCTGCGGCGCACCTGCGGACCATCGCCTACACCGGTGCCAGGTGACGATGTTCTGTTGCTCGGCGGGTGGAGAGCCGGGTCGGCAAACCCGATCTCGACCGCCTCTGCGCGGCGTGGTGAGCGACTACCAGCGCTCGCGTCGGCGGCCTTGAGTCGGTCGGAGGGCGACCGGCGGAGTGTCGAGCGCCGCTCGGTCGGGCCGTGTCGTGGCGGCGACGCATGCATTGCTCGGGGCAAATGTTCGTTGCTACGTCAGTTAAGGGGCGATGTGTGACCACGCCGAATGGCAAATGTGGCGGTGACGGGACAGAGACCGTGCGTCTCAGGGTCTTTTAAGGTAAGTTGCTGGAAACGGTGCGGAGAATCTCGTCCCGTCGTCAGCAAATGGTGCCATGCGGTCCAGGGCCCGCATCTGAGAGGGGAATGAACGATGGTGATGGTCAAATTTCCTGCAGTCGCGGCCGCAGTAGTTTGCTCGGCATGCGTCGCGGCGGCGATGGCGGTGCCGGACACGACTTCGGCCGATCGCGCCGCGACGTCGACTTCTGGCGTGCAGCTGTCGGCGATCAATTTTGGGAACCTGGATCTGCTGAGTGCAGTCCCGTCGCTCGTCGCGCTGCTCGGCGGTGACCAGAGTGCGTTGGGCAACCTGGATTCGACGAGTGCGATCCCGGCGTATGTGGCGTTGGCCGGCGGTGACGTGAGTGCGTTGGGTGGCTTGGATTCGACGAGTGCGATTCCGGCGTATGTGGCGTTGGCCGGCGGTGACGTGAGTGC
>JBBRTH010000058.1:0-39241 GCA_038244615.1 Mycobacteriales bacterium
ATTCTGGTTACTCTTCTTCATGGTGGTCCCCTGCTCTCGGAGTTCTTTGGCGGAACGCCCGACACCTACCACACGGCAGGTCTCGAGCGGGGGACCGCCACCTCAAGTTCTACGACGCCCGGGACAACCTCCGGGGCCGGTCCGATTGACATGGAACCCTTTGACGAGATGATGTTCGACTTGATCGGCGCGCTCGAGCAGCATTTCGAAATCGTCCGACAGAATCCGGTAACGGAGCCCTGGAGCGGCGGTGTGGTGATATCCGCTGGGTCGGACGGCAAGTCTGTGGAGACTCGGTTCCGGGCTCATCTGCGGTAGTTCACCGAGCAGGATGTGCCGCGTGCCGATGTAGTCGAGGAGGTCGTTCGCCACCGCATGACGTTCGACGGAATGCGTCGGCTGCGGCCCCGCGACTAACGCGCCTCCGGGACCACCTTGGGGTGGGATGTGAGACACGCCGTGCGAGACTAGATATGAGACACCTTGACCTGCTATTACGCAGTGCGGGAGCGGCAGCTTTTGGGTTGTCTCGTTTCTCTAGAACCGAGACTGCAGGTCTTGCGATGACTAGGGAGCTAGGAGCGGACGAACCTTCAAGCGCGGCCGTGACGGCGTACCACTTGCCCGGCGACGGGGATTCGAAATGAACCCATTGAGGAACTTGCGCGAAGTGCCGCGACGTCGACCTTGGTCACGCATCGGGGGTCGTCTCGCCGCCCTGGGTGGCGATGAGGAATTCGCGGTGCGCGATCATGGCCGATGCCGTGGCGGCAAGGAAGCGACTGATGACCTCGAGTTCGCTAGCGGTGAACTGGTCCATGACCTTGCCGCTGCGCGATCTGATGGGGGTGAAGTACTGATCGGCAAACCGCCGCCCCTCGGTGGAGTTCTCCAACAACACCCGACGTCGATCTTGCTCGTCGCGCACTCGTCGAAGGTTCCCGGAGCGCTCGAGTCGGTCGACCACGGCGGTGATTGCTCCCGAGGTCAGTCCGAGTTCCGCTCCGAGGGACCCGGCGGTGACCGGTTCACCGTGCTGTTGGGCAAGGAGTACGTGAATCAAGGCTTCCATGTCGGTGGGGTGCATCCGATGCACGGCGACGAAGGCGTCACTCACCTTGTCCGCCGCCGCCACCAGCTGTTGGGTGAGTCGTATCACGCGGTCGTGCAGCTCGCCTTCCCCTGTTGACTCCACGGACGCCTCCTAGATATCATCTCGACTGTCAAGATGATTAATGGTCGAGACAATAGTGCTGCTGAATTCACCGCCGACAGAGCCGCCGCCATCAATCGAGCTGCAGTTCTCCGACGCAACCTTGAGTACAGATGCACATGCGGTCCAGTATTCATCTGCTCTGTTAGTCGACGTCACAGGAGCCGCACCATGTCACCACAGCTCAACAGCGGAATGTTCGAACTCGCCGATCGCGGCGCAAGCGAGCTGGCCGGTCGGCTGGAGGTAGCAGCGTGAAGTTTCCCTCACCGCCTCCCACCGGCACCGACAGCTTCGACGAGTTCTACTTCTACGGACCCGCAGCCACCGAAGTCCCCTGGGACGTACACCAGGCACAGCCGCGACTGATGGAGCTCGAGGCCCTCGGCGGCATCAGCGGCGAGGTCCTCGACATCGGCTGCGGACTGGGAGACAACGCGATCTTCCTGGCATCGCGCGGATACGCGGTGACAGGGCTGGACGGCTCACCGGCAGCGATCGAACGAGCCCGCAGCCGGGCCGCCGACGCGGGTGTCACACCCACCTTCGCCGTCGCGGACGCCACCAACCTGACCGGCTTCGACGGGAGGTTCGACACGGTCCTCGACAGTGCGCTCTACCACTGCCTCGACGACGACGGACGTCAGGCCTACGCAGCCAGCATGCATCGCTCGACACGTCCCGGCGCCCGCTGGCACCTCAGCTGTTTCTCCGAACACAACGTCAACGGCGTGATCATGGCCGGACCGACGGGCGCGGTCTCGGAATCCAACATCAGGGACACCCTCACCGCGAACGGCTGGAAGATCGACTTCCTGGGCCCGACCACCTATCTCGCCAACGCCAAGGCCTTCACCACCCAGGCCGCGCCCAGCGATGACTCACCGTGGGCGGACCTGAGTAATTTCTCCACCGAGCAATTGGAACAGCTTCAACGGGCAAACGACCGCATGGCCACCATCACCGCCTTACTCGACGACGACCAGATCCACCTGCCCATGACTGTTGTGCACGCCCACCGGATCGACTAAGACGAATCACTGCTGAGATCGGCCCCCTTCACTGAGACAAGATGTGATCACTCTCAAATCTCTAGATCTGAGACAGGACAGCGTGCTCGAATCGAGTGTCAGCGGGCATGGCTATCTTGACCGTGATGAGCCTGCGACCCGCGCCGCAACCTGCCGATCTCGGTATCGTTCGCGATTCATATGACCGCGTGGCGGATAGTTACGTCGAGATGGTGGCGACCACGGGTATCGGCGATATCCGCACCCACCCGTGGCTCAAAGCAGCCATGGACGCATTCGCCAGCACCGTTGCACCGCTCGGCCCTGTCCTCGACGTCGGCTGCGGACCAGGAACGGTCACGGCCTATCTTGCCGAGCGCGGGATCGAGGTCACAGGGGTCGATCTCTCACCACGCATGATCGACCACGCACGGCGCCTGCATACCCAATGCACGTTTGCTGTCGGCTCGGCGACCGACCTCAGCCTCCGCCCGGCATCCCTGGGCGGAATCCTGGGCTGGTGGTCCTTGTTCAACCTGCCGCGCCACGTTCTCCCTACAGTTCTGGCCTCTTTCGCCGCGGCTCTGCGCCCAGGCGGTCAGCTGATCATCGCTACCCACGTCGGTGACAACGATGTCGAGCGCACCGAGGCCTACAACGGGGTGCCGGTTCAGTGGACGACCTACCAATGGCAGCCCGAACAACTCACCGCCCTATTGCAACAGGCGGGGTTGCGGCCCGTGGCTGACCTTCGCCTACCCGCTGATCAGACCAGTGGACCTGCGACAGTGCTTGTTGCACAACGAGACAACTGGCAGCCGTGATCTGACAGTGGTGGGTCTCGGGTCGGAAAGCACAGTGCTGGTCGCGCTGCGCGGCGCCGACGGTCTCTATTCTTTACCGACGAGACAGCCCGACTTCCGCTGCGCGCCCATTCTGTTTGAACACTCTCAAAAAAAACCATTACCTCAATGGAGAGAATGCCGGGGAGCACGCGGAGTTCCCGATCGACCAGATCCAAGAGTGCATCGTCATTCGCACGCGACCTCGACGACGGCATCGAAGTGGCCGGCGGTGAGAATAGCCTTCGTGATCGCGGGGAGGTTCGCCAGCTGGTCGGCCAGCCTCAGGGTGTCGCCGGTGCAGCGGATGCCTATCCCGGCTCGGCGCGGCAACCCCAAGCTCCGCGGATCCGTAATGGCGGTCACCCTTGCTACGCCCGAATCCAATATCTGGCGAACACGTTGTCGTACTGCGGATTCGGAGATCCCCATATCCATTGCCATGCTTGCAGATAACCGCCTGCCGTCTAGCTAGTTTCAGTTCTTTGATGAGGGATAGATCAACGTCGTCGAACATCGGAATGGCGCCTAGCCCTAGCTCGACTGGCCTGAATACGCTTCGGTCACTCCGAGCATCAGCGACAGGCGGCCCGCGCTGGGTGTCACCATAGGTCGCCAGGGCGCCAGTCACACGTGAGCACCGCGCTCTGATCAAACCCGTGACTGTGTAATGTGCTGCTGCGCAGCATGATTCGGTCTTCATCATTGCTTGTCGCGATGACGTCGCCGGCGCGGTCGATCGCGGCGGTAGCGCCTGTCCACAACGTCCAGCCGCGGTGGAGGTAGAACGGAACGGCGCTGTCGATCGCGTTCAACGCTCCGAGTTGATAGTTGGCGTGCACGAACGACTCGACGTGGTCCATGAGCACCCGCCCAAGACCTCGGCCCTGAAGGTCTGATCTGACCGCCACAGCTTCGACGTAGCCGACGCGTAGGGCGACGGTGCCGTGGCGGATTGCGCGTGAGACGACCGCGGCGTGTCCCAGCAGGGTGTTGGTGTCATCGTTGACGAACACGTGGGTGCCGCCCAGGCCGTGTCGCCAATCATCGTCGCGGAACCCGGTACCGAACGACTGCTTGACCAACTGCTCGGCCACGCAGAGCTCGTCGCGGTCTGCGTCGCGGGACTGCACCGTGCGAACCCTGATGACGTCGCCGTTCGACGATTTCTGCTAGGAAGCAGACGATCCGGCAGTGCTTGCGCCAAAGGAAGTCACCGGTTGTCCTCCAGATGGTGTCGCAGTCCGGAAAGTAGCGCGTCGACGCCTAGCTCGAAGGCCTCGTCAGCCCGCTGGCGGCCGCGGGACGCCAGCCTCAACGCATTGCTGAGAGTGGGGAGATCGTCGCGCTCAACACGCCAGGCCTCGTCGGGCGCCGCAAGATCAAGAGCCGAGCCCAGGGCGTAACACTCCACAACGCTGAGCCAAACGATGACGTCCTTGGGCGCGACTCCGGCGGCTTGCAAGAGGCCGGCGATCCGGTCATATCCGACCAATGCGGGTCCTGCGGTCATCGTCTGCTCCATCATCAGCGGTATGAGATTGGGGTGCTGGGCCATCGCGTGGCGGAAGGAGTGCATCCACGCCTTGATGTGAGCGTCCCAGGCGCCGGCCTCCAGCGAAGGCAGCTCGACGGTGGACAGGATTCGCTCGCGTAGTGCCTCGACGATGGCGGCGCGGCCGTCGAGATGGTGATAGATCGACGAGGCGGTGGTGCCCAAACGTGTGGCAAGCGCGGTCATGGTGAGCTGGCCCGTTTCGTCGATGCACACCAGCGCCGCATCCAGGATTGCCTCGACGGTCAATAGCCGCTTTCGTCGCTGAGTCACGGCGTCTCCTTGCCCCCGCGCGCCGAGCCGTCCTGTCTTTTCATCGCGCGTGGGTTGACCGTCAGCACTACTCAATCCTCCTTAAACGAATGGCATTCAGTTAAGCATCTATCGGCACAGCCGCGCAACACCTCTTATGTCGTGCGCAGGCGCGGAGATCTAAGAGAGGCCCAGAAACCGATGTGTAAGAAAGGAACTGATCGACCCCGGATCTCGAGAAACGAAACATCGCAGTCGCCTGCCAGGACGCTGCTATTCCCGCTCACTGACATACTCATGCCATGACAGCTGTCAGAGCTGCCCTTCACCAAAGAGTCGCGGCGGCGCTGGGGTCCCGCAGCGATGTTGAGCTCAGTGAGCTGTTACGCACCGGTCGAGTCATAAGCATGGGTGTGGGTGGCGGATCAACGCTCATCGACATCGACGGCGCGCCGGTGTTCAGCAAGCGGATCCCCCTGACCGACCGGGAGGTCGCCAACTCAGGCTCCACAGCGAACCTGTTCGACCTGCCAATGTTCTGCCAGTACGGTATCGGCGGACCAGGTTTCAACGCGTGGCGAGAGCTGGCCGCCAACATCATCGTCACCGACGCCGTTCTGGCCGGCGAGACGCACTCATTCCCGATCCTCTACCACTGGCGGGTACTACCCGGCCGGTCGCCGGTCGCGGACGAACACGTCGACATCGACACCGTCGTCACCGCCCAGGGCGGTAGCGCGGCCGTGCGGGCCCGCCTGGAAGCGTTGGCTGCCGCCACCTGCAGCCTGGTGCTGTTCTGCGAATACATCGCGCATCCGTTCACGGACTGGCTGCGAGAGAATCCGGCTGACAAGGCTGTCGCAGTCGAGCGGGAGCTTTGCGGGATCGTGACGTTCCTGCGCGGTCGGGAGTTGCTGCACCTGGACGGCCATTTCGGCAACATCCGCACCGACGGCGAGCGGATCTATCTCAGCGACTTCGGGCTGGCCACGTCGCCGCGATTCCACCTGTCAGCCGCTGAGTCCGCTTTCGCTGAACAGCACGTGACGCATGACGCCGGCTACGCAGCCATGCGACTCGTCAACTGGTTGGTGACCGACGTGTGCGGAGTGCCCCGTGACGCCCCAGTCGCCCACGACGAGTACGTACGCCAATGCGCCGCTGGACACATACCGGATGACGTGCCACCGACAGTCGCCGCGATCTTGACACAGCACGCCCCCGCCGCCGCGAAGTTGAACGCCTTCTACGGGAGACTGTTCCACGGCGACCTCCACGCCGAATACCCAGATCTGTGAGCGTGCGGCAATTGCGGCAAGTTGATGAGATTCCAACTTGGATGCTGCGCTGCTCGTCGAAGGTGTTGCAGGACACATTCATTGGCCAAGGTAGCCCGTGATCGGTAGCGTGCGCGAGGGGCCGCAAACCGACGTATCGAGGCCGAAAAGCGGAACTGCTCGACTACGGCCGCGCCCATGGGGGTGATCACTCAGCCTTTGGCATCCGGGCACGAGGCACAACCGGCGCGGGCCGACAGTGGCCGCCTCATCGTTGCCACGCCCGAAGGCGGCAGATGGCAATAGCGGCAAGCCCTGATGAGGGACAGCGCAATTGGCTGCCCTCACCAGGGCGCTCCGGCTAGCACCGCGGCAACGCCAGCAGGTTGTCCGTCCAGACCCCGTCCGAGCGCGTCCGCAGGTACTTAGGGCCTGAGGTAGGCGCAACGACCAGCACATCGGCTCGATGCCCGCCTTGGTCCACGTAGGCCTTGCCGTTCTCGTTCTCGATCCAGGCGACAATCTCGGCACGGGTGTTGTCCCCGGCGTTGCCGTCGGCAGGATTGGTCCACCACAACCGTGTGATGTGCTGGTGGGTCGTGCCGCCGGTCAGTCGGATCGCGGTAATTCGGATAGACATGAAAGCTCCTCGCTTGCTGATTGCCATTGAGATACGGATCGATTTGCGGGGGCCTACACTCGCGTCTGCAGGACGGGTCGCGTAGGCCCTCATGGGTTGGGCGGGCATTCCAGTGCTCGCCCAATTCACTGTGTATGGGTGGTGTGACATCCCAGTTCTGTAGCTCGGCCCCCCCTTTCGCGGTCCTCGCCTCGACCAGCCGTGCGTCGCAGCGGATGCGTATCAGCGCGCTCCACCGGCGTCTGTCGCGCGCCCGGGCGTTGAAACTGCTGGACGGCGGCCTACATCATCCGTCACCCGAGATGCGCGCAAATTAACCGACTCGTTTACGGCGCGGCCTGGGTAGGAAATGGCCCGGTATCCAGCGTGTCCACCAGCCTCAAGCTGGTTGTTTGCCTAGACTAACGTGAAAGACAAAACGCGCAAATTAACTCATGTCACAAAGGAGCGTCAGATGTCAGGCGACGTCGTCGGCCTCGCTGAACGCCGCGGTGAGTCAGAGACCCTCGTTTTGCAGGCAACCTGCGCCAACCCGCGCTGCGACCAAGCATTCGACAGAGATCTGGGCCCCGGCCGGCGCAAGGACTTCCACAGCGAAGAATGCCGACGCCGCGCCGAGGCGGACCGCCGCAAACTGACGAGCCGTTTGGAGCACTACGAGCGCCAAGCCGAAACGATGCGCGCGCGCTTGAACGCCTACATACGGTCCAGCCACGACGGCGAACCGCAGACGCCGTGCGTGGGGGCCACACCCGAGCAGATTCGACGTGCACGTGACGCGGTCATGCAGGTCAAGGGGATGGCCCGCTTTCTGCGCGGTCATGAGGACGAGTTCGCCCAAGACCTGCTCAAACTGTTCGATGCGGTGGAGCCGCTCGTGGATGCAACCACGGACTAGTTTCGAGCTCTGACTGTCGACGCGTCTGCATGAAGTACCGGGCTTATCGGTGCAGGCCCTACGCGATGAGCGGGTAGGCAATGTTCCGATGCGCTGCCCTCAAATCAATTCGCGGACAAGCGAGTTCCACACGTTGGACACCAGTCGATGCTCGTTCCGAGGGCGGCGGTGATCGCGTCACGGTTGTCGAGGTGGTGTGTGCATCCCTTTCTCTTGAGGTGGTCGCGGATGGTGGTCACGATGGACTGCGCCCGCTGTACGAGGGTGGTTCCGTAGTCCTCGGCGTCGGTGGTGCCGGTGGCGATGACGTCACCTCGCTCGAACTCGCGCTGTCGGTAGCGGGTGGTGCCGTCGTCGTTGACGCCGTCGACCGCGTCTAGGAATTGGCCGGTGGGGCGGAGGTCGATCTCGATGTGCCAGTCGTCGTGGCGTTCGCGGAAGTAGAAGCTGTGACCGTCGACCTCACCACGCCATTGTTCCGGCGCCCAGCCACCGTGACTGTGTACGACCACACCTGGGTGCTGGTTCAGCCAGTCCTGAAGCTCGGCCTCAGCCGCCTCGTTGGCAGCGCGGGTCTGCTCGTTGTCCGGTGACTGCCAGAGTTCACGAATTTCGTTGAGCGTGTGGCGAAATGATTCGCGCCGTTGCTCGCGGGTGTGGGTGCACAGGCAGTCGAAGCCGTAGTCATGCCGGTCGCTGTCGGGTAGATGCGGGTGACAGGAACAGGTGCAGCGTTCACCGGTGTCGACATAGCGCCACTCGGTCAGCGCATCCAGGACGACGTCGGCCACCGCGGTGGCGTCGTCGACGCCCCGCTCGGTCAGTACCTCGGTGAGATGGTCGCGGTAGCGCGACCGCGCGTGGACGCGGGCGCGTTCACTGCGCTCCCGGTACTCGGCAGGAGTAGGCAGCGCAGCGTCTTCGTCCACGATGACCAGCGTGGCATCTGCCGGCGCACGTGTCGCCCGAGTTTCAGTGCTCCGCTCATGGCCGTTGCCCTGCCTCGAAGGTCAAGGTGTGCCGCGGAGGCCGCGGGACGTAGTTAAGGGGTTGCCGATTTGGTGGTGGGGTGCGATTCTGTACGGCTTTGCTCCATACCGCCAACTCTGATTGAAGCGATGACTCTCACCAACGACGAACCGATTTCCCCGCCCGCCGACCCCGTCGGCGGTGCCGGCTCGGGCCGCCAGCCCATCGATGATGTGGAGGCATATCTCGACACCCTGCCCGACCACACCCGCGAGGGGTTGCGTGCGCTCGGCGAGTTGCTGGTCGGGGTGACGCACCGGCCGCTGCGGGCGGAGACCGCCGACCGGTTCACCGCCCGTGTCCTGGGCGTTACCAACGCCGCGCAGTTGGTCGATGAGGAGCGCGAGCTGGATCCGGTGTCGCGGTTGACCGCCGCGGTCGCCTTGGCGGAGTGGATCACCGCTCACTCCAACGTCATCGAGGTGGGTCCGGGGGAATACTCGCTTCCCCCCGCGTGGACCCAAACCGAGATCGGCGGACGGACCTATCGCCACCCGCAGTGCCTGCGGGTGCATTTCCCGGCGGGAACGGTTCTCGACGACACCGGGTGCGTGATCGCCATCGATGCCCGCCGGGCCGCGTTGGGATCCCCGCAACTCAGCGCCTACGTCACCCACGATCATCAGGACGGCGCCCGGCTGGCTCTGGACCGGCTGGCGGAGCGCGCCAATGACCTCAACCCGTATCGCGGTCGGGCCGTGCGCGCCACCAGCGCCGGCGGCCTGCACCTGGCGGTGATCGACCTGCCTACCGCACTGACTAGGGAGACGGTGATCGTCGGCGACGAGGTCTGGCGGGAGATCGACCTCGGCCTGACCGCGGTGCGCGACCGCCATGACCTGCTCAACACCCACGGTTTGGGTGCCCGGCGTGGGGTGCTGCTCTGCGGGCCGCCGGGCACCGGGAAGTCCGCGGTGTCGGCGGTGATCGCCGCCGAGGTGGTCGGGCTGTTCACCGTCATCTACGTCGAAGCCAAAGCCGGTGAGCACCTGTTGACCGCGGTCGTCGAGGAAGCGCAACGCCTCGGTGGGCCCGTCCTGCTCGTCCTGGAGGACGTCGATCTGTGGTGCCGGAGCCGCCTCGGCGGATACGGTGGCGGACTCTCGGAGTTGTTGGCGGCCATGGACATCGCCGCCGAGGCCCGGATCCTCACCCTGGCGTCGACCAATGACGCCGCCACCCTGGACGAGGCCGCGATCCGCACCGGACGCTTCGACGCCATCGTCGGGGTCGGCTACCCGACCCGCACCGACGCGGCCCGCATCCTGACCGCTTTGATCACCGGACTCCCCGGTTCGGGCACCGTCGACACCCACGCCGTGGCCGCCGCCGTGCCGGAGCAGACCAGCGGCAGCGACCTGCGCGAAATCGTCCGCCGGGCAGTCCTGTCCGGCGACGACACCGGTCGTCTGTCCACGACGGTGCTGCTCGCCGAGGTGGGCAGCGGGCGCTACCGCGTCACCATCCCCAACGGCATGTACCTCTGATGAGCGACGGTGACAAGGACATTCCCGAGTTGACCGATGCTGAGAAAATCCTTTACAGGGCAACTGAATCGGACTTCGCCGCGATGGGTGATGCCCTACGCAACGGCACCGCCACACCCGACGACGTCGACGGCGCGTTTGCCCGCCTCCTGTCCGTGGATTATGACCGCGACAAGCACCGCAACGCCCTCCACATCCCGGCCGATGCTGGCGCGCATGCTGCCGCGATCGAGTCGATCCTGCGCCGCATCCCCGACAACTGGGGCCGCTGGGTCAGCGTCGACGCCGGCTGGTACCCCCTCGTCATCGCCACCGACCAGCGTTTGGCCGCGCTTGATCCCGACTACGTCGTGCAGCAGATCAAGGAGAAGTTCGGCACCCTGCGCTACCACTGCGCACCCGCTGGCGATGACCCCGACCTCGAACTGCTCGATGCCTTTGACGCCGTCACCGACGACGCCCAACGGGCGTCAGCGGTCACGTGCGAACGCTGCGGCGAACCCGGAGTGCTGCAGAGAACCCGGTACTGGGCCAAGACGCTGTGCCATGCCTGCGCCGGACCGCTCGGATACGCGCCCGTACCGCCACAAGACTTGGCGTAGGTCGTCGGCGCATCCGATCCCCCTTTCAAGGCACCGCTTGGCTGGGGACATTCCGCGGGGGAAGCGTTGCTGCCTTGCCCTACGCTCGAACGCTGGGTTTTCCGCGGAAAGCTGCGACACTGCTCGCCACGTGCCGTGCGAATGCTCGGCCGGTAGCGTCGCGTTACGTGATCATCTGGATCAACGGCACCCACGGCTCGGGTAAGACGACGACCAGCGGCCACCTGCAGAAGCTCATCCCCAACTCACAGGTGCTCGACGCGGAGAAGGTCGGCGAGACACTCATGGACATCAGACCGGGTCTACCGCCCACGGACAACTTCCAACACTGGCCGCCGTGGCGATCTCTCGTGGTGGAGACCGCTCGTCACGTCCTCGACTACACCGGCGGCACAATGATCATGCCCATGACCGTGCTGGTGGAGCGATACTGGCGCGAAATTAGCTCAGGCTTCGCCCAACATGCCATCCCACTAAGGCATTTCGTCCTTCACGCCGACCAGAACACCCTCCGCCAGCGCATCGAATGCGATACCGTCATGGGCCCCTCGTCGTTCCGACTCGAACACCTGGAGCCCTACGCCGAGGCAGCCCGCACCTGGCTGCACGACGAAGCCGAGGTCATCGACACTGCAAGCATCACCTCCGAACACGTCGCTGTAACGATCGCAGCCGCAGTCACGCATTGAGGTCTGCCGATAGTCCGCGTGGCCTGAGGGACGAAGACGCAGCGGCGTCTCCCTGCTTGGCCACAATCCCGCGAATCATCATGTCTCTTCGACGTCCGCGACCACGCCGCGACACATTTTCTTGATCATCGCGATACCCAGAGTTCCGCGCCCCTGTCCCGCGTCTTCAAACCCGTTGCGAACGTACAGTTTGCGCGCAGCACTATTGCGTTGATGCACGTTCAGGCAGAGCGCGCAATGATGTGCGGCGCAGACCCGTTCCAGCTCGTCGAGGAGCACACCGCCCACACCGCGGCCACGGGCCCCGGGCGCCACGGCGATGCACAGTTCCGGTATCGAAGCACCGGCCGCGTCGAGCATGAGCGGCGGGTCGCTATGCAGTGTCCACGCTGCCCCGACTGGGCGGCCCAACACATTGGTCGCGACGATCACCACGTCGTCGCTCGACGGCATGAGACTGTCGACGTCCCCAGAGTCTGCCTCCGGCAGCGGCCAGTCCTCGATCACAGAGGCATGGCGAGCCATTTCGACGATGAACCCACGATCATCGGCAGTGCCGGAGCGCAGTCCCCACGGATGGGTTGTCGAACGGACCTCGTCCCTCGGTTCTGGTGGGCTCCCCGGATGCGCCCGCATCTCAATCCGAATTTCGGGGGCGATGCCCTCGCGGCTCACGTCATCGAATCCGAGCCGGCAGTAGAGCCGATGGGCGCCGGCGTTGATAGCCAGCACGTGCAGTCGCACACCCTTGGCTTCAGTGAACGCGGCGTCGAGCACGCTGCGCACGATGCACCTCCCGATGCCCCGCCCCTGATGACTCGGGGCGATCTCGATGAGGCCGAGATAGATGTCGTCAACTCGATGACCGAGGGTGAGCCGTCCGACGTCGACATCGTCGACGACGATGACCTGCGTGCTAGCGATGTCGATCGTCCGTCGAAGGTAGGCGCGCTGGGCGTCGTCCTCCCACCCCCACACCTGATCGACATAGGGGCCAAGAGATTCCCTGTGGAGTCGAAAGAAGAACTCGAAGTCATCAGCGGTGGCCGGACGGAAGGTGATCCCATTCATGGTCAGAGCCGCCGCACGTCGAGCGCTGTCTCCACTGCTGCGCCGTCACGCTTCTCGACGAAATACGCGCCGGCTGAGCTGTTCTCGGCAACGGCTTCGACGAACTCGGAATCGCGGTAGAGCAGTCCGGCGCCGTCATCGGTCGCGTACGCGGCAGGCAACACACCGCCTCCGACGAGGGAATGCAGTAGCGGGCGGCGCTCGCTCTCGGAGTCGTAATGGACACCGTTGGCGTAGGGAATGAAGCCCAGTCCGTTGGTGGCCGGTTGCAATTGTGGCCCAAATGAATCGGTGGTGCCGCCGGTGTGCCAACAGATCGATCCCGCCGAGATCCCGGTCAACACCACACCGGCCTGCCATGCCTCGCGCAAGGCGGTGTCGACTCCGTGCAGCCGCCACATCGCCAGTAAGCCAGCCACACTTCCGCCGAACACCCACACCACGTCCTGCGCCAACAGATGAGCAGTGATGTCATCGACCGTGGGCATTGGGAACAACGACACGTGCGATGCGACGAAGCCTCGGCTCTGCGCGGCCTCGGTCAGGTAGTGCAGCACCGCCTTGTCATCACCCATCGCCGTGGCGAGCAGACACATGCGCGGCGCTCGACCGTTGACCCCGGACAGTTCCACGGCGAAGTCCGTCAAAGCGGTGAAGGTGAACCGCGTGCGCTGCCCAGCGGCGATTCCTCCGCTGGTGGCCAAAATGGTCGGTACGTCGGCAGGCATACCTGCGACCGTAAGGGCGAGCCCTGCGCTAGGACAACCGAATAGTTCAGCGTCGAACACCGCCATATTTCCCGACGCAGTGTGCAGCCGATTACCGCGCTAACGCCTTCGCAAGCCGCGAGCATCAGGACCCGCAGGCGTGGAACATGCCGTCACGGTCGAGCGCGCCGATTCCTCGTATCGCTGTTGGCTGATACGGCTTACCCTCGGATGATTCGTGGTCGGCCAAGCTCGTTGTTGTCGATCAGCAGCGTCGCCCGTTGCTGCGGTCGGTGCCCCGCGATGTATCGGCGCTGAGCCTCGACATAGCGCCGCATGCGGGGGTGTTCGGGGTCAGCGGGGGTGCCGTCGCGGGCCGCCATTCGACGCACCGTCTCGGTGAAGGAGACGTCGAGGAAGACGGTGAAGTCCCAGGCGTCGACGAGTTCGTCGCGGTGCAAGAAGATGCCGTCAACGATGAGCACGGTGTTTGGTTGCGCGGTCTGGTACGGCGGGTGCAGCACGGTGTTAGTGGCGTGGTCGTAGGCCGCGGTGCGGTAGCGGCGCGATCCATTGGGCGCGAACGGGTCCAGGACGTCAGCGTGGAAGCGCGGGTAATCGTAGGAGTCGGCCCAGAATCCTCCCGGGGAGTCCCGGCCTCGCTGGTAGCGCACGGACGTGGGCTGGTGGAACCCGTCGATCGAGACGGTCACGACGGGGTGGTGATGATCGCTGCGAAGACAGCGTGCGAGGTCGTGGGCGAAATGGGTCTTTCCGGCTCCGTGGGTGCCGTCGATGCCGATGCGCCAGCATCGTCCGTGGCCTAGTGACGGGATGCGACGGGCGATCGCTTCGAAGGGTGTGACGCCGGTAGTCAATTACTCATCCCTAGGCGATGTTTCACGATTCGGTAGGTGACCCGATGGCCGTTCTGGACCGCGGTGATGTCACCGGCGTCCTCGAAACCGAGTCGGCGAGTCAGACGAAGGCTGCGCTCGTTCCAGTTTTGGACGACGGCGCGCAACTGCTGATCGGGGTGGGTCGTCGCGAGGAATTCCAGCACGGTGCGGCCGAGCTCTTCACCGCGTCCATGGCCGACCAGCTCGGGGTGCATCCCGAGGCCCACGTCGAGCACGTCGACTTCCTTCAGCAGACCGGGAACGCGGGCAGCGTGACCGACGCAGCAGAACCCAACTAGCTGCCCACCGGAGGTGACCGCAACGTAGTCGGGCAGGTGGTCGAAGATCGGCTGGGCTGACGCCATGTCGTAGACCGCCCACGGTCCGCTGTAGCGCCACGTCGCCACAAGGTGGGCATCGTGCGCCGACATCGGCCGAGTCCGAAGGCCGTCGTGCAACGGCACCGAATAGTGGGTCACAGTGCCACGAAGACGAGATCGAGCACTCGACGGCGCCCGGCACGTTCAGCGGTGCTGCGCGAGGCGACGTTGAGCCCATCGATCGTGCCGATCAGTAGACGGTTCGGATCGTGCCCGGGGTCGGTGGCCCAGGCAGATTGAGCGAGGGCGGCGTAGCCGTGTCCGTTGCGGTCCACGTCGATGACTTCTTCCTTGATCTCGTCGCCGTCGATCCACCGGATGGTGCCTGGGGCTACCGCGAGGACCCCGACGGGTTCGCCCTCGACGGTGATTGCCTGCAACTGGCCGCTGCGGTGCCACTCGAGAAGATCCTCGGAGGACTCGGGTGAGACGTTGCGGGCCAGGTCTGGGTCATGGGTGGCCATGTGCGCGAAGCGGCGACGGATCATGTCGATCGCAGTGCTGGCGTCGTCGAACGGTATCAGCGATACCGATCCAGCAGGCCGGCGCATCTCGCCGCGTCGAGCTACGTAGATGCTTTGGTCGAGGAGAACCCCTGAGCCGCTGATGCGCTCCGGCCGGGCGCAGAGCCGAAGCGACGTTGGCCTGAACGCCGACCATTCGCGGCGTACGCAGTCGCGGAGCCGGTCGAAGCTGTCGAACCCGTGGGCGATGACCTCGACGAAGGGTCGGTCGACATCACGACGATAGAAGCGGATACCGCCCAGCAGATCCCCGTCCGCCGTGTGGACGATGCGGTGCAGATACTCGTCGGCCGAGATGCCGGGTAATCCAACGTGTTCGCAGAACTGCAGCGCGAAGTCCCGATCGCTGGTGCGCGCAGTCTCGGCATCGAGCCATGCCGCCACCATTGAGTCGCCGCGGGTGCCGAACAATTCGGCGGCGACGGCTGACTCGTCGGCTAGCGAAGACCACTTCTCGGGAGACATTGCGGAGGAGTCAACTCTGCCGCAAAGCACCACCGCAACAGATTTTACGGAGCCGGTCCGTCAATACGGCACCGTCATGCGACACGCGCACTCGGAGCTGCTTGCGAAGATCTTCATAGCGTCCCGGTTTGATGGTTCGATTTGCAACACTCGAGTGCCGCAGGGGGACACCAACGCGGCCGCGCGATCCATTGATTCCGACACGGCTTTCTTGGAATGCACTGGGGCACAAGGGCTATGCGTGGCTGGAATAAGCATGTGGAGTCGTGGAAGGCGCATGGGGCCTGTTGTTGGCTCAGCGGCACTCCCACAATTGAAAGTTACCACTGACGGTAAAAATAGGCGCCGAACTCGCGGAAGGCATTCATCAGCAACATGTTTGGCGTTCCGAGTCGGTTAATCTACGGCCGGGGATCCTTCGACGGATCTCCGGGACCGTCGATTGGAGTTGCGATGGGTAGGCCGCGGAACGGTCGTCTTTCACGGGTGCGGGTCGAGTTCAGCCTGCCCCCGGCACTCGCCGAAGCCGTCTACGCCTACGCCGACTCCGCCGACGTCTCGTTGTCGCAAGCCGGGGGCGAACTCCTGAAGCTGGCGCTGAGTGAGCGCACAGGGGACCGTGACGAGGCCGTCAGCTCTCCATCGAATCCCGTTGTGCCCGTGACGAATACAGGAGGCGCAACCACGACCTAGCACCAGCGCAGTAACGGCATTCCCCGCGGCCCATGTCGCCTAGAAATGCCGAAAGCCGGGCGGGAACCCGGCTTCCAGACCAAACAAAGAGTTTCGAGGCTCTTCAAACCCTCCAAGGAGGACCATGTTCATTTCAGCGTGCCCACGCACGATTGTCAACCGTCCACGCCGTCCAATCGGCGGTGGTCGCTAATGGCCCGCTACACGCATTACGAAACGGCTGATCCGACCGTGGCTCTCCCCGACGAGACACCACCCGAGCCAACCCTGGAAGCGGCATCGGCGTTCATGCAGCGCGCCGCCCTGACACCGCTGCCGGAACCAGGACCCGATCTCGCGACTCGCATGGCGATGCTTACCGCGATCACGATCCGGCACCCAGACCCCGAGGTCGCCAGAGAAGCCGTCCTGCAGGCCGCCAAGGTCCAGTGCATGACCGAGTTCACCTGCGAAACGACGGACAAGAAGTCATGCGCTGAGGTGGCCCGGCACATAGCTTGGGCCGCCATCGGTGGAGTCGTGGACGCCAAGAAAGCCCTCAAACGGGGTCCTGTAGAAGAAAGACTGGAGGTGACGGGAGCGCAGAGCCCCCGAGGCCATCGGCAAGTTCGATGCGTCCTCTACAACGCCGGGCGCTTGTTCCATCCCCGGGAGTACCCGCCAGAGCGAGTCACCCCGGTGGCGCGCACGAAGCGGAAGGCGGCCAGCTTCGACGAGATCCGCTCCCTGTACAGGATCGTCTGGGAGCTACCAACCCCGCTGGGCATGCGCGCGTTGGCGTTGGCGGATCTGAGCTACGGAGTTGGAGCCCGTCCCGCTGACTTCAAGGTTCTGCGAGGAACGGCGATCACGACGGTGCGATCACACGGCCGCGCGATCTGTGTGGTGGCTCTGCCCAACACCGCCGGCGGCGTCCGGCAGGTTCCGGTCCTCGATACGGGCATCAACTCCCGGCTGATCGAGCTGGCGGCCCGTGCCGGCGACGGACTGGTGTTGGCCCCGAATGCCGAGTTTGCCGAGCGCAACATCGTGAACCGCATCAGCGAAAAGTTGACGAACAAGGGCTATCCCTCCGTTCGGACGGTGGCGCTACGCAACCGGTGGATTCTCGACATGGCTGAACGACGCATCCCCACGGCAATGTTGCTCCAGTTGGTCGATGTGCACGACCTGAGGGTGTTGAGCGATTTACGAGATGAGTTGCCGCACTACAAGATTCGGCATGCCATCACCATCCAACAGGAGAGCCTGCGATGATCGCTGCGCGCAAACCAGAGTGCATCATCGCCGACGATCTGTTCAGCTACGCCCGCCAGGTGGTGTGGGAATCAGGAGTCGCTGAACTGATCGAAGATCAGTACCCTTCCGGCACCCTTGGTCGAAGGCCCAGAGGCATCGCCTACACGAGTACCGCGGTTCTGGTCTCGTTGCTGATCAGAGTCGTGATGAAACGCCCACCCACACTGACGGGCATCCTGCAGACGATCACTGAACTCACCCCGGCCCAACTCGTCGCGGTCGGGATGGATGGCCAGGACTGCTCGAGGATCTGGCAACAGCACCGCTCGGAGTACACACGTTTCACCAGTTGGTGGAAACGCAGGCTTGTGGCGTTCGACTCCTGGGCTGACCTGCCCGCTCGACGCATGACCAACGGCGAATACCACGTCCGCCTGGCAAAACGCACCAACGAGCGACGGGAGCACGCCGAACGCGCCGCACGACTGCTTCACCTCGCCATCAATCGCCTCGTCGCGGCGTCAGTGGAGGACAAGAGCCCCGAAAACTGTCGCGGCGACCTCGTCGTCGACGGCACCCTCTACCTCGTCGCCAAACAAGACGGCACGCTCGGCGTCGCCGACGACAAGATGCACGGTGCGGTCCAAGGTGCGAACTTCCACGTCCGAGACACGAAGGCGTCCGGCGACGGGACGGGTTCCGCCCGCCAAATAACCTACGCGGGAATGACCCTGGAGATGACGGCACTGACCCGTATCGGCAACCCGACGGGGATGCACTCCGTGGCCCCGGTCTTCGTTGGCATCGCCGTTCACTACGGAACCTCGGGAAGCCCGGAAGGGATGGCCGATGCGCTCGAACAAGCCGAGGCCAACGGCCTCACCGGGCGTCCCACGGGTTCCCGAGCGTGCTGGCCGTTCATGACCTCCGACATGGCCTACAACGCGAAGGACGGAACCGCCGACATCCTGCTCAAGCATCGGTACAGCTTCGTCGGCCGGTTCCCCGAGAACTGGGGGATCGCATGCCCCTCGACGAAACCTGCTGGGGCGCCAGCATCCGAGCCCGAGCCCGGCGCTCTTCAATGGGCCGGGGCATTCTTCTGCCCTGCCGTCCTGGCCATGATCAAGGGCCACCGCACACCGAAGATGGAGCACCTTCTGAACAATGACCAGTTCCGCCTTCACGACAAGCGGTTGCGTCGCATCCTCCCCTACCTCATGGGGTACAACTCACGGCCGTTTCACGCTCAAAGTGGGCACGGCAGACCCAAACTGGGTCGCCCGCGCAAGTGGGTGGTGAAGATCAAGCTGGTCTGCCCGGCGGCGATGGGCAACGTCGCCTGCCCGCTCAAACCGGAATCCATGTCGAGGGCTCTTAGCGGTGTCCCCGTCGCGGAGCCGACGTGGCAAGCGCACGAACGAGGATGCTGCGCCAAATCCAGCGTCACGGTCACCCTCACCCTCGACCAGTTCAAACGAGCGCAATGGGATCTGGTCCCGGGGAGCTGGGAACACGCGGTGTACTTCGAGGCCGCTCGCGCGCTCACCGAACAACGATTCAGCCATCTCAAGTCGGCCCACGTGACGGGCATAAGTCAGCTCACCTATGGCCCGCGACGCGACCCCATGATCAAGCTGATCCTTGCCATGGCCGTCGTCGCCTCCAACCGGGAGAGCCAGTCGAACTTCGATCCTGCCAAGGTCAGAGAAGAGTCCATCGACATCCGGATGCGTCAGCTCGCCACCGACCTCGGCCACGAACCCGCCCGCACACCGCCACGAACCTAGAACCACTCCCGCACGATGGACCGCGCCAACCAGGCGCGGTCCATGGTCGTGTCCGCAGCAGAAAGAAGTCGGTGGAATGAAACGACCCGCATCCAACGAAGGGCCACAGAATGCCCGCTGCCAGCGAAAACAACCCCTTCGCGTATTTCGTGGAGGACCGGCGATGCCGCAAGACGCGATCATCGGGCGGCCAGAGCGGCTCCACCGGATTCAGCCGCTGGGCGGGGCTAAAGTCGGTGGAATTATGGAGAAAAGGCGGTGGAATGAACTCCCGAAACCGCCTTCTGACCTTTCTTTGAGATCTACACACAATCAATGACAACAATGTGAAACCTGAGAGTGAAACCGAAGAAACCCCGGCTTCGGCCGGGGTTTCTTCGTCGTCGAGGCCGCAGGAACGACACGGTTGCCGCGACCTCACGGGCATGGCACCGCGGCTGCCGACATTCGTCCTGAGGTGGCTGGTCGTCGTCCCACCGGATGAAGCCGACCCGGTTACGCCCAAATGAGCGGGGAGGGTGAGCGGACGCACCTACCGAAGGGCCTTGCTAACGGCCGATGTCCGTAGACGGTGTCGTTACGCAGGACGTGATCAAATTCGATCTCGCACTGGTGCAGTCCCGCCCCAGCGCCGAACAGGTGCGCACGGTAGCGGCGGTCCTTGCTCATCGCGAGCGATCCGGGGCGCTGATTCTCGCTCAGGGCATCGAAACCGACGAACACCTCGAGCCGGCGTTGGCGCTGGGCGCCACGCTGGGGCAAGGGTTCCGCTTCGGCCGCCCGGCGCTACTCGATCAGCATCCGCCGCCAGCCTCGCTGTTTCCGCTGGGCGATCCGCAGCCGGCGTGGTCGGTGTCGGGTTCCCCGTTCGATCTCGTGGCCGGCACCACGGCGACCCGTACCGCTGGCGAGCACACCTTGGTCGCGTTCTCCGGCCATGTCGAAAGCCAGGCGCTGCACGTCCGGAGATACGCCTATCGTGCTGACCGCTCTTCAAGACGTGGAGCGCTTCACCGCATTGACGCGGAACCGCTACGACATCCGGGCGGCCTCCTCCCCGTTGGTGGCCGTCTTCGGCCAAGGCATTCGCGCCGACCTCGGGCACGGCTTGCGGGGCATCGCGCTGGACCCCTCTGATTCGCTGATCAAGGAATGGTCCGTCGTCACCCTTGGGCCGCACACCGCCGCGGCCGTCCTCGCCCGTGAAAGTACCGACACCGACCCCAGCGCAACGGCCGAACGATCCTTCGACGTCGCGATCACCTACAACGGAGCCTTGGTGGCAGAGGCCGCGCGCAACCTCCTCAGCCGGATCCCTTGACCGGCGAAGCACCAACACCGAACGGACCCGTTACGAACGCCTTTCGGACTGGTTGCCGTACAGCGCATTTGCGGAAGTACCCGGGATTCTGAGACACCCCTGCCTAGCCCCGTGCGCCACAATGGCGTTCAATGTAAGTCTCGTCAACATCGACAGGAGGCCGCGCTGAGCACCCCGGGACGGCGGTCCGCCGTCACCTACCACCACGGCAATCTCCGGCTGGCGTTGCTCGAGCACGCCGTTGAGCTGGCCAGAGTCGGCGGCCCGGACGCGGTGGTGTTGCGGGACGTGCAGCGGTTGGCGGGGGTGAGCAACTCGGCGGCGTATCGCCACTATGCCGACCGGCATGCGCTTCTGGAGGCGGTGACCGAGGTAGCGCAAACTCAGCTGGCCGACACGATGACCGCGACCATCGCCACGGTGCCCGACGACGGGCCCCGCGCACGCCGGGCGCTCGCTCGGCTGCGCGCTACGGGTCAGGCCTACGTCGACTTCGCACTCGCCGAGCCCGGGCTGTTCCGGACGGCGTTCGCCTTCGACCCGCGGCCCGGTACGCACTCCAGGACGCCCGATCGGCCGGAGACGGGCGAGCGCCATCCTTTCCAGATACTCATCCGATGCATCGACGATCTCGTCGCTGCCGGAGTGCTTTCGCCAGATCAACGGGACGGCCTCGACGAAGCGGCCTGGGCAGCGGTGCATGGCCTGGCCACCCTGTTCCTCGACGGACCGATGGGTGGGCTCGACCGGGCCCGGCAGCAGCTGATCACCGACCGGTTGCTCGACGTCATCGAGCTCGGTCTCGTCTGAGCCGAGGCGCCCGTACCTAAATGTTGACAGCCCTAACATCGACTGCGATGCTGTTTATGTTATCGACGTCAACATAGAGGAATGGCCATGACCATCGAAAACCCTCCGTGGTCCGTGGGCACGACGACCCACCCGCATGAGGCCACCCCGCGCGTGCGCCCGGTGGTGGTCCTGATCGTCGTCTTGATCGCCGCGCTGGCGATCAACGTCGAAACCACGATCGTCAACGTCGCTCTGCCGACCCTGAACACCGAACTGGGCGCGTCCACCCGCGGACTGCAGTGGATCGTCGACGCCTACAACCTCGCCTTCGCCGCGCTGGTCCTGGCCGGCGGCACCGTCGGCGACAAGTTCGGCAGGCGCGGCACCCTGATCGCGGGCCTGGCCCTCTTCGCGGCGAGTAGCGTCGCGGCGGCGCTGTGCACGTCTACCGGACTTCTCATCGGTGCGCGACTGGTGATGGGGATAGCGTCTGCGCTCATCTACCCCACCACCCTGGCCATCATCACCGACACCTTCCGCGAGCCTCGTCAGCGCGCGGCGGCCATCGGCGTGTGGGGCGCTGTCACGGGCCTTGGCGTGGCGATCGGGCCCGTCCTCGGCGGCGCGCTGCTCGAGAGCTTCTGGTGGGGCAGCCTCTTTCTGGCCCTCGCGCCGATCGCCATGGTGGCGGCGGTCGGCGCCGCCGTGCTGGTACCTCGTTCCACCGGCGATCAGACGTCCCGCCTCGACCGCGGTGGGCTGCTGCTTTCCGTCGTGATGCTGGGCGCGCTGGTGTACACGATCATCGAGGCGCCCGATCGCGGATGGGCGTCCGTTCAGACGGTCGGTGGATTCGCGGTCGCCATCGCCGCGGCCGTGGCCTTCGCGTGGTGGGAGCGACGACGGCCCGACCCGCTGATCGACGTGCGACTCTTTACGAATTTGCGGTTCAGTGCCGCCAGTGGCGCGGTCACCGTGGCGTTCTTCGCGCTGTTCGGGTTCATCTTCCTCATCACGCAGTTCTTCCAACTGCTGCAGGGGTACGGGCCGCTCGAGACCGGTATCCGCATACTTCCCGTGGCGCTGTCGATCGCGGTCGGCTCGATACTGGGTACGCGCGTCGCGGTCACCCGGTTGGGCACCAAGGCCGTCGTATTCATCGGGCTGCTGATGCTCGCCGCCGCCTTCTTCTGGGTGACGAGGATCGACACCGATGTCCGCTATCTCGTGGTCGCGGCGCAGATGATGCTGTTGGGTGGAGGGCTCGGCCTCACCACCGCGCCGGCCACCGACTCGATCATGGGAGTCGTCCGGCCCGAACAGGCGGGCGCGGGGTCGGCGGTGAACGACGCCACCCGTCAAATCGGCGGAACCCTCGGCGTGGCCGTGCTAGGCAGCATCTTCTCCACCCTCTACATCCGCCATCTGACCGACAGTCCCGCCCTGGGGGCGATGCCGGAACCGGCGCAAGCGACAGCGCGCGAAGGCCTAGCCCAAGGTCTGCAGGTCGCCGCCCGCGCACCCGCGCAGGTGGCAGATGTCCTCCGGGAAAACGTCAGTGACGCCTTCATGTCCGGCCTGCACGCCGGGTGCATGACGGCAGCCGCCGTTTGTCTGTGCGGCGCGCTCTTCGTGTTGGCGTTCCTGCCCGCGCATCCGGTCGGCGGGATGCGGTCATGACATTCGCGGAGCGCTACGGTCCGTGGGCGCTCGTCACCGGTGCCAGCGACGGGATTGGTCTGGCCTTCGCGCATCGACTCGCCGCGCTGGGGGTCAATCTCGTCCTGGTGGCTCGCCGCGACGAGGTGCTGCGTCGACTCGCGGCGGAACTCATTGCCACACATCACATCCAGACTCTGGCGTTGGCAGCCGATCTGGCCCGGCCGGGGGCCTCCGACGACGTGATCGCCGCGACTCGCGACATGGACGTGGGGCTGGTCGTTCTTGCCGCGGGCTTCGGCAGTTCCGGCCCGTTCGCAGGAGCCGCCCTCGCCGGGGAACTCGACATGATCGCGGTCAACATCGGTGCGGTCACCCACCTCACCCACGTGATCGGCAGTCGGCTCATCACCCGGGCCCGCGGCGGAATCGTGCTGTTCGGGTCGATCGTCGGATGGCAGGGCGTTCCCGGTCAGGCCACTTACGCCGCCACGAAGGCCTACGTGCAGAGCTTTGCCGAGGGCATTCATTCCGAGTACGCAGCCCACGGCGTCGACGTGCTGTGCGTGGCACCGGGACCCGTGGACACTGGCTTCGGCGACCGCGCCGGCCTCGACATGGGCGGCGCGGTCGCGCCGGACGAGGTCGCCCGGGGCGCACTACGTGCCCTCGGGCGCAAGGCCACCGTCGTCCCCGGAGTCCGCAGCAAGTTCCTGACGGCGTCGCTGAAGATGCTGCCGCGCCCCGTTCGGAGCGTCGTCCTGGGTCGGGTCATCGCCGGGATGCGCAACAACGCCGCCGTGCGCTAACCGGCATCCCACCAGTCGAGCACCCGAATCCCGTTGAGCGTCAGCCACTTCGATGGTTCTCCCGCGGGGATGTCCACCTCGAACCACACTCGCCCCGCCTGCAGCCAGGTGCCGTCGGGTTGCCGGGCGGACCGGATGATGTCGATGGCGTCGGCCATCCGCGGGTCTGGTGTGGTGCCGTCGAGGCCCTGATGCAGCAGTCGACCTCACCGTCCCCGTACGGCAAGCAGTCGTAGTCCCAGTGGCTGTCGCGCCCAGCAGTTCTGCCGTGCCGTCAAGGACGAAGGGATCGACACCCCACTCCCGCAACGTATTCAGCGTCAAGGTGGTGGCGGTCCACGGTGGCCCGGCGCCGTCTGCGGCCTCGGGGCCCTCGAAGTCCGGAGTCCAAGAGCCAGTCCGTCAGGGCCGCAGACGCGGCCGCACCGGTGAATTCCGGCTCGAGGTCAGCGATCAGCGCCTGCAAGCCGCTGAGTCCACTTGTACAAACCGCCGACGAGCGCGACGAACAACACCACGCCGAGTATTTCGGCCCAATTCGCGAAGCTCTTGCCCACGATTGCCAGCGGGGAATCGGTTCCCGAAGCCGCGACGATTCCGGCGAACACCACCCCAAGCTTTCACCGACGATGAGGCCAGTGGCCATCAGCACGCCGAGGCGCTTCTTCTGCTCGACATCGCCGCCGGTCCGCTCCGCGTACTTGTCGTAGTAGCGCCCAAGGAGCGCGCCGATCGGAATCACGATGGTCAGCGACATGGGAAGGTACATGCCCATGCCGACCGCCAGCGGTGGCAGGCTGAGCTTTGTCTTCAGTTTCAGCATCTCGTCGATCAGGATCACCACTGCGCCAATGGCGACACCAAGAGCCAACAACTTCCAATTCAAGTCGCCACCGAAGACGCCTTTGGCGAGCGACGAGATCAGCGCTGCCTGCGGTGCGGCAAGCGCGTTCTCGCCGGCGCCCGGCGCACCCGCGAAACCGAAAGCGGCATTGAGTAGGCCGAGGATTGGGGGAATCACCAGTCCTCCAAAGATGACACCGATCACCAATGCGACTTGCTGCCGCCACGGTGTAGCGCCGACAATCTGGCCAGTCTTGAGGTCCTGCAGACTGTCGTTGGAAATGGTGGCGATGCCGAACACGATCGCCGTGGCGAACAGCGCATAGGCCACCAGCCCCAACGTCTGCGCCGCGCCGTCGCTGCGGCCGTGCACCAGCACCAACATCACCGACGCGATGTGACTACCAGAATCCCGAGCCCCGATATCGGGCTGTTGGACGAGCCGATCAGACCGGCCATGTAACCCGCGACGGACGCGAGAAGCGCCCCAATCAGGACGACGAACACCAGCGTCACAGCGATGATGAGCGGCGTGTTTCCCCCGACCTGCGTGCTGTCGAGGACCCACCACAGCAGCAGCCCGATGGGGATCAGCGAGACCGCGATCGTGCCGCCAACGATCCCAATGGGCAGGTCCCGTTCAGTGAGCTCCACCTGGTTTCCGCCGCGGCGTGCGCGTGACGAGACGGCGGCCGCGCGGATTCCCCGAACGATCGGGCCGACGATCTTGAGCAACGTCCAGATTGCCGCGATGGCGATGGCGCCGGCCGACGAACCGGACGTCGTGAGAGAACGTGCTCGACACGACGTCCTCGACTGCAGCGCCGCCGCTGATATCACCCCACGTCAGCGTGGGCAACAGCACGAAATAGGAGATCACCAAGCCGACGATCATCGCGAAGCCGACCGTGACGCCCACGAGATGCCCGACGCCGATCAGTGCCAGTGACAGGCTCGCGCCGACCGTCGAACCACCGGCGCCAAGGCGGAAGTAGACGGATATGTCGCTGAGAATCAACTTCGTCGCGGCCAAGAGTTAAAACCCCGCTGCCGCCAGAGAACCCACGACGATCGCGCGCAGGCTTCGCTTGTTACCGTCGCCGCCGTCGACCGCGGCCTCACCGACTTGCAGTACCTCCCGGCTGCGACACCCTCCGGATAGGGCAGGTCCGAACCGGTGACTAGGGCGCGACGAAGGGGCACCGAATACATCACGCCGAGAATGCCACCCACGATGCAGACCGCCACCGTGATCCAGTACGGGAAGCCCGTCCACCAGTCGATCATGATGAGTCCGGGTAGCACGAAAATGATTGCCGCCAAAGTGCCTGCGGCCGAGGCGATCGTCTGCACAATGTTGTTTTCGAGGATCGTATGCCCGCGGAAGTACCGCAGGATCGCCATCGAAATGACCGCCGCCGGGATCGCGGTGGCAAACGTCAAGCCGACCTTGAGGCCCAGATACACGTTGGCTGCCGTGAACACGAGCGAAATGACCGCGCCGAGCACCACGCCTCGTACGGTGAGCTCGCGAATCGACGGAGTGGTTGTCTCGTCGCTGTCCAGTTTGGTCATCACTGTCCCCCACCCACGCACGTAGCGGCGTGCCCGTACCGTGAATCTGCCTCGATTCTCACGGTGTGTAGTGCTGGGCTGAGGGTTCTGGCGGGGCAGGTGTGCTCGGTTGATTGCGGGGTCGTGGGTGGCGGGTATCGCCGCGGGTGTCAGCGGTGGCGCCGGGTTCCACTGCCCCGGGCCAGGTTTCGAGTATCCGGAGGACTCACTCATCACCGTGAATAATCGAGGTAGGTGACCGACGGCGAAAGTCGTGACCGCCACCCGAGCTGAGGTGCACGTTGCTCGTCAGCCCGCCGGTTCGGCAAACAATGCGATCGCGCACATTACCGCGGCGAGTGCCCCGTAACCGACTTTCTTCGGCACCGAGTTCGTGGTCCGCAACGCGACGGCCGCCTGGACCGCGTAGTAGGCGGCGAACGCCCGCGAGGCGACGGCCACGATCACGTAGGTGTTCACGCTGGCCGCCAGCGCGATGGCGGCGACGCCGCTGACGAGAAACGGTCGAGGTCCGCGCATCCGGCTGGACAGCCGGCGGAGATCGCCGTCGGCTGCGGCGGTGTCGGCGACCGCGGCGCTGAACTGGCTCAGTACCGCCGACACGACGAGCGGCAATGCCAGGAACGGCGCGACGCGAGAGGTGATGTCCAGCAAGGTCTGGTCGGTGCCCCCGTCGGTGCCCAACCCCATCACCGGGGTCGCCACCGCAACGAATCCGATGTAGATCGACGCAGCGATCCCCTGTGCCAATCGCGATGCCCAGACGCGCGTTTCGGCGGTGTATTCGTCCCCGAGGTAGGCCACGGTTTCGAAGCCCTGCACCGTAATGACGATTCCACCGAGGACGAGCAGGGCCCCCAGAATGCCCGGGTCGGTAACCGGGGGGAACGTCAGCCCGGACTCACCGAGCAGAGCGCGGCCGTCGTGGAGCAGCAGCGTCGCGCCGAGCACCGTGGTCAGGACGAGCACGGCCGCCAGGGTGACTCGGTCGAGTCTGTCGAGCCCGGAGAAACCGCGCACGATCCCGATCACGACGATCAAGAGCACTGCGAGGCAGGCGATGACGCGCTCGGCGGCCGGCGAGCCCCCGTCGACCAGATAGTCGACCAGATACACGGCCATGATGCGCAGGTAGAGCGCCACCGAGATCACGTAGGCAATGACGATCACCGCGTCGCCCAACCACCCGAGACGAGTGGTGACTCGGTCTAGTTCGCCGGAGGCATCGAGCGGTTCGACCACCCGCATGTTGTGCCGGATCGCAGTGCCTGCCCACCAGGCGACGGCCGATACGCCGATGGCCCCCAGCAGCGCCAGCGCACCGAGCGTGCGCTCGAGCACCGGGACGATGATGAGGAGCCCCGAGCCCAGGATGGACGCGAGCGGCGTGACCGTCGCGGCAAGCACGCCCCGGCGAGTGACCCCGGTGTCCTGATTCGACAAGTGGGTCCCGTCCGTGCGGCGGTGGTGCATGGGGTCGTTGGGGAATCATCCTGCTACACCGGGTGTGTTTCGGCGATCGGACCTCGGCAAGACTGTCAGTTCATGCTCTGCGAAGGGCCACTCAACCCGTCTACTTGCTCCTGCGCTTGGCTTCTCACACCCACCCAGAACGTGGCGGTTCATCTCCTCGTTCGACGCGCCTCCAGACCGTCTTGGTGAGCTGGTTGAGTAACCAATCTGGTCCGGTCAGCGAGAGGCCCTGTTCCTGAGCCAGCCGGACCAGCTCGACCGCAGCCTTCTGCTCAGCGGACTGCTCCAGCCGCCTTCTTCTTCGTCGTCACATCGTTCAGTACTGTCATCACGGCAACTCTCTCGCCGAGCAACGCTCAGCGTGTCAGTGCCGGAAACACCGTTATCTATACAGCCCTGCACCTACGACATCGGGTGAGTTGTCATCCGATGAGGATCACGTGCAGGGTGCGCGGTCCGTGAACCCCTTCGACACGTTCGAGTTCGATGTCGCTAGTGGCGGAAGGGCCGGCGATCATGGTGAGCGGGGCGGTCGGGTTCAGCAGCGAGATGGCCTCGGCCACGGTTTCGACGATCTGGTCGGCGGTCAGGATGACGATGTGCCGGTCGGGGACGAGGGTGATGGCGCGGCGGCCCTGGCCTGCTCCGCCGTCCAAAATTATGGTCCCAGACATCGCGATGGCCACCCGGGCGGTGGTCACCACCGCGTCGATGGCGTCGAGTTCCTGGGGTGAGAGGACTTGCGGGGCGGAGTCTGTGACGACGGTGCGGCCGCTTCCACTGCAGGCCTGGGCGATTGCGGGGTCTAGGCCGGTGCCGATGACGACACTGGTCATCCCAGACAGTGCTTCGTCCAGAGCGGCGGTCAGGCCGTCTGTAGTGATTTGGTCGACCAGGGCCCGGTAGTCGACCAGGCGATCCACTAATAATTCGATCACGGGGCCGCTGCCTGGATCGTGTTGGCCGCGTCGAATGTAGTCACGCGGGATGGGGATGGGCGGACCGTCATTGGCCAGCGCGGCCCGCATCTTCTCCATGACGGTCTCGCGGCTGGTGGTCATGGTTTCCCCGCTCCAGTTCCGGGCCCGGTGTCGTTAGCGGGGTCGGGGCGGTTGTCCTTCCACCAGTTGCGGAAGGTTTGGACGGGTGGGATGGGTAGGTCCCGGCTGGCGGTCCACCCGGACAGAGGCGGGGGCAGGTGCCGGATCCGGCCCTTGCGCCCCCCGGCGAGTCGCCCGACGGCGAGTCCCTTTTCGGCGACGGCGAACCGTTTGTCGTCCCTCATCACCCAGGAGGCGGCTTTGAGCGCGGCGTCCCAACCGCCGGGGATCATCCGGTGCCGGTCGGCGTCGACCACCTGGGCGCGGAGTTCGACGAGGATGGTGGGGATGTCGATCTTCACCGGGCAGACGTCGTAACAGGCCCCGCAGAGGGAGGACGCGTAGGGCAGGGACGAGTTCGGGTCGCCGTGCCCGGCGATGCCGGTGAGCATGGGCGTGAGGATGGCGCCGATAGGTCCGGGGTATACCGAGCCGTAGGCATGCCCGCCGGTACGGGTGTAGACGGGGCAGACGTTCAGGCATGCGGAACACCTGATGCAGTGCAAGGCGGCTCGTCCGACCTTGTCGGCCAGCGCGTTGGTGCGCCCGTTGTCCAGCAGGATCAAGTGGAATTCCTGCGGCCCATCGCCGGGGGTGACCCCGGTCCACAGCGAGGTGTAGGGGTTCATCCGTTCGCCGGTGGATGAGCGGGGCAGTAGCTGCAGGAACACCTCGAGGTCGGTGAAGGTGGGTAGCAGCTTCTCGATGCCCATGACCGTGATCAGAGTTTTTGGCAGCGTCAGGCACATCCGCCCGTTGCCCTCGGATTCGACCACGCAGAGAGTGCCGGTGTCGGCGATGCCGAAGTTCGCGCCGGAGATCGCGACGGTGGCGGTGAGGAACTTGCGTCGCAGGTGTTCCCGGGCGGCCATCGCGAGCATGCGTGGCTCGTCGGTGAGATCCGTCGGCGCGTCGGCCATCTCGGCGAGGAAGATGTCCCGGACCTCGGTGCGGTTGCGGTGGATCGCCGGTACCAAGATGTGGGAGGGCTTGTCGTGCGCGAGTTGCACGATGAGTTCGGCGAGATCGGTTTCCACTGCGGCAATCTCGTGTTCCTCGAGGTACTCGTTCAGGCCGATCTCCTGGGTAGCCATGGACTTGACCTTGACCACCTCGGTGGCGCCAGTCGCCCGGACCAGGTCGGTGACGATCTGGTTGGCCTCCTGTGCGTCGGTGGCCCAGTGCACCACCCCGCCCCGGGCGGTGATGTTGGCTTCGAGCTGCTCGAGGAGCTCTGGTAGGCGGGCCATCACGTCGGTCTTGATCGCGGACCCGGCGTCCCGCAGGGCCTCCCAGTCGGGCATTTCGTCCACGACCAATGCCCGCTTGGCACGGATGGTGGAGGTGGCGTGGGCGAGGTTCCGGCGGAGTTGGGCGTTCGCGAGTTCCGTGCGGGCGGCCTTCGGGAAGGGCTGATCGCCGCGTATCGGCGAACCGTCGGGATCGGCGGTGATTCGCCGCGGGACGCCCAGAAATTTTGCGGGGCTCATGCCGGGTTCTCCTTGGTGGACGCGAGGATGGTGGCCAGATGCACTGTGCGGGTGTGGGCGTGGCTGCGGGACAGGCCGCCGTCGATGTGCATCAGGCAGGACGAGTCGCCGGCCGAGCAAAGCTCCGCTCCGGTGGAAAGCACATTCGTGATCTTGTCGGCGAGCATCGCCGACGAGGTGTCGGAATTCTTCAGCGCGAAGGTGCCGCCGAAGCCGCAGCAGGTATCGTCCTGCGGCAGGTCGACGAGGTCGATGCCCTGCACCGCCCGCAACAGCGACAGCGGCTTGTCACCGACGTGCAGCATCCGCAGCGAGTGGCAAGTTGGGTGGTAGGTGACCCGATGCGGGTAGTAGGCACCGACGTCGGTCAGCCCGAGGACATCGACCAGAAGTTCAGACAGTTCATACGTCCGGGCGGCCAGCGCGCTCGCCCGTTCGGCCAGGACGGTGTCCCCGCCGCGTCGGGCGACCATCGCGTGTTGGTGCCGGATCGAGCCCACACACGATCCGGACGGTGCCACCGCGACGTCGAAGTCGGCGGCGGAGAACACCTCGACGTGATGTCGGACCACGGGCAGCGCCTCGGCCAGGTAACCGGTGTTGACGTGCATCTGCCCGCAACAAACCTGAGCGGGCGGGAAGATCACCTCGTGTCCCAGCCGCTCCAGCAGGGCCACGGTGGCCTTCGGGACGTCGGGGAAGAACGCGTCACCGAGGCAGGTGGCGATCAGCGCAATCCGCATGACACCTTCAAGGACTGGGCCGGGCGTGGACTCTTAGCGGCGCCGAGTAATGGCTGGCTGGTGGCCGCCGCCGTCGCAATCGAGTGTTCCCGCCTGGACGTCGGCCACGGGGATTGTTCGGGTCGGGGGTGGGGCGGGTGTCAGGGCCTCGCGGCGCGGTCGGTGAGGACGTCGAATTGTTCTGCGAGGGCATCGCGGGCTCCTTCGAGGTGGCTGCGCATCAACGTTTCGGCCGCGTCCGGTTCCGCGCGGTCGAGGGCGTCCAGGACGCCGCGGTGTTCGGCGAGGATGCGGTCACGGCCCAAGGCGTTGCGGGCCTGCACCATTGAAAGGTGGATCTCGCCGCTGAGCCCGGCGAATAGCCGGGTCAGCCGTGGGCTGTCCACGGCTTGAACGAGGGCATGGTGGAACCGCAGGTCGGCCTCGACGAACGTGCTGTGTGCCGCGTCGGCCGGGAGGGCTGCGAGGTCGTCGACGGCTCGCGTGGCCGCGGCCGGCACGACCTGTTGGCCTCCCACGAGCCGGATGACCTCCAGTTCCAGGGGGATACGGACGAGGAAGAGGTCCTCGACGTCTTTGCGGGACAACTCGGGGACGTAGGCGGACTTGTGGGCTTCGCGGCGCAGCAGCCCCTCGTGCACCAGCACGTTGATGGCGGTCTTCGCGGTCGGCCGGGACACGTCGTACTCGGCGGCCACATCGGCCTCGGTGAGCCCCACCCCGGCGTCGATCTGCCCGTCGAGGACCCGTGCGCGCAACGTCATCGCCAGCGCCTCCACCACGGAAACCGTCTTGAGACCCTTCATCAGCCCTCTTCCTGAGCGCGCCGCGCCAGCCCGTACAAACGTATCCCGCTACTTGACTGATTGTCTCGCAATCCGAGGCAATGATTGACGGACCGGTATATTGTCTGACAATCAGTCACCCTCACTTGTCGGGTGATCATAAGGGAGGTGCCAATGTTTCAGCAGGTTGACAACCCGGTTGGGGGGTCTCTGGTGTTGTCCGCGCTCGTCGCGGCGTTGCCACTGCTGACCCTGTTCGTGCTGCTCGGGGCACTGCGTTGGAAGGCGTGGCAGGCGGGCGTGGCCTCCCTGGTGGTGGCGCTGGCGGTGGCCATCTTCGCGTTCAGGATGCCGGCCGGACAAGCCTTGTTAGCGGCCAGCGAGGGGGCCGCGTTCGGGTTGTTCCCGATCATCTGGATCGTGTTGACCGCGATCTGGATCTTCCGCATGACCGAGCTGACCGGGTACGACCTGGTGCTGCGGCGCGCCTTCGGCTCCGTGTCGCCCGACCAGCGCATCCAGGCCATCATCATCGCGTTCTGCTTCGGGGCGCTGCTCGAGGCCCTCGCCGGGTTCGGCACCCCGGTCGCGGTCACCGCGGTCATGCTCATCGCCGTGGGAATCAGCCCCATCAAGGCCGCGTCGGTTGCTTTGGTCGCCAACACCGCGCCGGTCGCGTTCGGCGCAATCGCGGTACCGATCACCACCCTCGGCAAGATCACCGGGCTGGACCCCAACGTCATCGGCGCCATGGTGGGCCGGCAAACCCCGATTCTCGCGGTCTTCGTCCCGCTGATCCTGGTTCTGATGGTCGATGGACGTCGGGGCGTCCGGCAGACCTGGCTTGCCGCCCTCGTCGGCGGGGTCAGCTTCGGTGTCGCACAGTTCCTGTGCTCGAACTTCTTCTCCTACCAAGTCGCCGACATCATCGCGGCGTTGGCCGGGGCGTTGGCGCTGGTGCTGTTGCTGCGGGTCTGGCAGCCGTCACAGATCGTTTCCTCCGAGGATGTTCTCGAGTTGCATCCGGTCGGTATCTCTGGCGCCGGTCCTGCCGGTCCTGCCGGTCCTGCCACTGGCGGAGACGAGTCGGCCAAGACCGGTCCGGTTGGGAAGGGCGAGGCCCTGATGGCCTTCGCGCCCTACCTGATCGTGGTGGCGTTGTTCGCGCTGACCTCGTTCGGCCCGGCGCTGCATTTCCTGGAGGCCCACTCCGGCCCGAAGTTCGCCTGGCCGGGCCTGGACGTGTTGAACAGCGCGGGCAAGCCGTTGTCGGCGGCCACCTTCAATCTCAACATCTTCACCGCTGGCGGCACGGTGCTGCTGGTGTCGGGGATCCTGGCCGCCGCCCTGTACCGGCTGTCGCTGCGCAAGGCGTTCATGTCGCTGGTCGGCGTCGTGGTGCAGTTCAAGTGGACAATCCTTACCGTCGTCGTCGTGTTGGCCCTGGCCTACGTGATGAATTTCTCTGGGCAGACCGTCACCCTCGGCCTGGCACTCGCGGCGACCGGCGCGTTCTTCGCGTTCCTCTCCCCCTCGGGCGGCTGGATCGGGGTCGCGGTAACCGGGTCGGATACCTCCGCGAACTCCCTGTTCGGACTGCTGCAGACCACCGCTGCGACCAAGACCGGGATCAGCCCCTACCTGTTGGCCGCCGCCAACACCTCCGGTGGGGTGCTGGGCAAGATGATCTCGCCGCAAAACCTGGCGATCGCCGCCGCCGTGGTCGGCATCGAAGGCCGGGAGAGTGAACTGTTCCGCAAGGTGGTCGGGTGGAGTTTGGGCCTGCTGCTGGGCATGTGTGTGCTGGTCTACCTGCAGTCCACACCCGTCCTGGGATGGATGGTCGTCGGCGGGTGAATCCGTGGCGATCCGCATGCAGTCGTCGTCCTGGACAAGCCAATTTCAATGCGTAGGAGTGCTGTGAAACAAACACCTCAGGTCAACACGACGCTCCCCGAGTGCCCGGCGGGTTTGCTAGCCGCGTTGGGTGCGGCCTTGGGTGGTGACGGGCAGATCCGCAGCAGGGCGACGGACCGGTTGGCTCTGGGCCATGACGCCTCGCACTTCGCTCTCACCCCGAGCGTGGTAGCCACCCCGGTGGACGCCGCGGAGGTCGGCCGGCTGTTCGCCGTTTCTGCGGCCCAAGGCGTGCCGATGACGTTTCGGTCCGGTGGCACCAGCCTGAGCGGCCAGGCGGTGACCGATGGGATCCTGGTGGACACCCGGCGGCATTTCCGGGACATCGAGATCCTCGACGCCGGCGCCCGGGTACGGATCGGCCCCGGCGCCACGGTGCGTCAGGTCAACGCCCAGCTCGGCCCGCTCGGCCGCAAGCTCGGCCCGGATCCGGCGAGTGAGATCGCCTGCACCTTCGGCGGTGTGGTGGCCAACAACTCCAGCGGGATGGCGTGCGGCACGATCGCGAACACCTACAACACGCTGGATTCGCTGGTGTTGGTGCTGCCCAGCGGCACCGTGATCGACACTGGCGCCAACGACGCCGACGAACGACTGCTAGCCCTGGAACCGGTTCTCTACCAGGGCCTGGCCCGGCTCCGGGACCGGATCAGGTCAAATCCCACCTCTGTGCGGATCGTCGAGCAGCAGTTCTCGATGAAGAACACCATGGGCTACGGGCTGAACTCCCTGCTGGATCACACCCGGCCGGTGGACATCCTGGCGCACCTGGTGGTTGGCAGCGAGGGCACCCTCGCCTTCATCGCGTCCGTTGTCATGCGCACCGTCCCGCTGCTCAAGCACGCGATGACCGGTCTGCTGGTCTTCGAGACCCTCAGCGAGGCAACTGGTTCACTTCCCGCCTTGGTAGAGACCGGACCTGCCACCATCGAACTGCTCGACGCCGTATCGCTGCGGGTCGGGCAGGCGGACCCGCAAGCGGACGAACGTCTGCGGCGAATTGCCGTGGACCGGCACGCCGCGTTGCTGGTCGAGTACCAGGCCGACTCGGCCGAGGCGGTCGCCGACCTCAGCACCGCCGCGCACCCGGTGCTGAGTTCGCTTCCGGTCACCGGCCCGGCAGAGCTCACCGCGGACCCCCGAGCGCGGGCCCGGTTATGGCACACCCGCAAGGGCTTGTACGCCACCGTCGCCGAGGCAAGGCCATCGGGCAGCACCGCGCTGCTGGAGGACATCGTCGTCCCGGTGCCGGCCCTGCTGGACACCTGCGAACAACTGATCCGCTTGGTCGCCCGCCACGGCTACGACGAAAGTGTGATCTTCGGGCACGCCAAGGACGGCAACATCCACTTCATGCTCACCGAACAACTCGGGAGCGGAGGACCCCTCGACCGCTTCGTGGGATTCACCGAAGACCTGGTCGTACTCGTGCTCGGACAGGGTGGTTCACTCAAGGCCGAGCACGGCACCGGCCGGATGATGGCCCCCTACGTCCGCCGGCAATACGGCGACGAACTCTACGAAGTCATGCAGGACATCAAACGGCTGTGCGATCCCCGCGGCATCCTCAACCCGGGCGTGCTGATCAGCGACGACCCCGACGCCCACATCCGCCACCTCAAGGTCACCCCGACCGTCGAGGACGACGTCGACCGGTGCGTGGAATGTGGATACTGCGAACCGGTATGCCCCAGCAAGGACCTCACTACCACCCCACGGCAGCGGATCGTGCTGCGCCGCGAGATGCGACGGGCCGAGTCCAGCGGTGACACCGCGCTGCTACATCAGCTTCAACAAGAGTACGAGTACGACGCGATCGACACCTGCGCGGTCGATGGCATGTGCCAGACTGCGTGCCCGGTGCAGATCAACACCGGTGACCTGATGAAACGCCTCCGCGCGGACAACGCGGGCAAGCTATCGGCGAAGGGCTGGGGCATAGCCGCGAACCACTGGGCGGGCACCACCCGCGCCGCTTCCCTCGCATTGACCGCCACCCGCAAGTTACCCAGCGGCTTGGTCACCGGTCCGAACCGCCTGGGCCGCAAGGTCATCGATCCCGACACGTTGCCGCTGTGGTCACCCGAGCTGCCCGGTGGCGGCCATCCGCGCGCCAAGGGCAACGGCGATGGGCAAGCGGCACGTCGTGCGGTCGATAAGTCACCCGCCGTGGAGGCGGTGTACTTCACCGCATGCGTGGGCGCCATGTTCGGCCCGACCGAGGCCGGGCCCGGCGTGCGGGAATCCTTCGAGCGGATCTGCCATCGTGCCGGCATCACGCTGACCCACCCGGTCGAGCTGCCGGATCTATGTTGCGGAACGCCGTGGCGGTCCAAGGGGATGAAAGCCGGCTACGCCGCCATGGCGCGCCAGGTGCTACCGGCGTTGTGGCAAGCGAGCCGGCAGGGTGAGGTGCAGATCGTCTGCGACGCGTCGTCCTGCACCGAAGGGCTGCGGCAGATGCTGGCAAGCGAGATCGCCGCTGCCGACACCAAATACGCGGTGCTGCGGGTCGTCGACGCGGTTGCGTTCGTCGGACAGCATGTCCTGCCGCAGCTGGCCGTGACGCGGAAGATTGGGGCATTGGCGCTGCACCCCACCTGTTCGTCCACCCGCATGGAGACGAACGCTTCCCTGCTCAGGGTCGCCGAGGCGGTCGCCGACACCGTGACCGTTCCCGATACCTGGGGCTGCTGCGGTTTCGCAGGCGACCGCGGGCTGCTGCATCCCGAGCTGACCGCATCGGCCACAGCGGCGCAGGCCGCCGAACTTGCCAAGGGTCACTTCGATGCATACGCCTCGTGCAACCGGACTTGCGAGCTCGGCATGAGCCGGGCCACCGGCAAGCAATACCAACACATCCTGGAGCTGGCCGACTGGGCCAGCGCAACAAGTCCGCGGGTGGTGACGCCAGACCCTGTCGTCGGCGCAGTTCCCGTCGCCACCTCCAAATAGCCACGATGTTGCGCCGTTCACGGGAATCCGACTGACCGCACTCACTGCCTCGGCGGCGGTTACTCCACGCTGGGTCGCAACGTGCTTCCGCCCGATTTGCGCGGAGACGAGGAGGCTGGGGCCGCCAGGGTTATCCTGATTTCATGCCGCGCGCGGAGTCCCCCTCAACTGATGCTCGGACGAATTATCCGTGCGCAACGGGAGCTTGCCGAGCTTCCCATGCGTAATCTTGCTGCGGCGGTGGGTATTTCAAATCCATATCTCTCGCAGATCGAACGTGGGCTACGGGTGCCTTCAGAGGCGGTGCTGAACGCCATCGCCTCTTCCCTGGAAACGTCCGTGGACCGCTTGTATGAAGAGGCTGGTTTCGTCGAGCGCCATCCTCGTGACGATGCGGAGCGCGCCAGGGCAGTTTGGAAGCCGAGATCGAGGCGGCGGTGGAGCTGACGACCGCCCAGCGAAGGGCGCTCGTCGAGATCTATCGTGGCTTCGTCGACGCGAACACGGTCCGTCGCGCGAGGCCCTCGTAGCTGTTCTGGTCGGCGGACCTCGGCGACTATCGTGCCGCGATTTCTCGAAACAGCGGCAGCCACTGGTTGTGCAACGCCTCTCGACCCATGAACAGCCCAAGGTGGCCACTCTCGGCCATGCGCCGGGAGACGTCGGCCCCATCGGTGCTCGCGTGGTCGGCAAGGGCGAACACTTGGTCCGGCGGTGTGATGTGGTCGGTTTCGCCGGCCAAGAGGTATAGCGGGCACCTGATTTGAGCAAGGTCGACGAAGTGATCGCCGATTCGCAGAGTCCCGTCGATGAGCTCGTTGTTGCCGAAGAGGTGCTCGACGATCCACAGATAGAACGCACCGGGGATTGGCTGGCTATGCAGGAACCAGGCGTCGAACATCCGGAACCGGTTCACGTGGTCGGGCTCGTTGATGTGGGCGAGCAGCTGCAGCTGCCGGTCGAGTTCGTTGGCAGGCTGCATCGCGATGAACCCACCGAGGAGAAACTCGCCAGGAAGGATGCCGCGGTTTGCCCGCACCATCGCCCGGTAGAACTCCAGATCACGACCTGGCGAGAGCACCTGCGTCCACTCGTGGATCACGGGTTCACCCGCGTGGAAGTCGATGGGAGCCCCGGCGATCGTGAGGGTCGCTACGGTGTCGGGGTACAACGCTGCGTAGATGACCGCCAGCCATCCGCCTTGGCAGTCTCCGACGAGGTTGACGCGGCCGCCGAGCAATGCGATGCACTCAGCGACCACCGCCAGATAGTCCTCGATCGAGGCGCCCTTCGTGGTCGGGTTGGCCCCCTTCCAATCCAGGGATAGCACGCGCGTGAGGCCCGCAGCCTTCGCCGTCGTGACTTGGCTTTGCCCGCGGTGGTAATCGACGATGCAGGAATCATGGCCCGCTTGTGGGGGAAGGAGCAATGTCGGGGTGACATCATCCGAACTCGCGCTGGAGAAGTCCCTCAGCCGGGCGATCGGCCATTCCGCCAGGACTGTGTGCTCGGTGGCCCAGCGGGGCGATTTGGGGCGCGTTGATTCCTGGACCCAGTTCAGGAGGTCCAAGCCGATGTCCGCCGGAGTTCCCCGACGGGCAAGCGCTCCGGTGAAATAGTCCACGGTGCCCCGCGTGACCGCTTCGTACATCCCGAAGGTGCCTTCGATTGCTGCATTCAGCAATGCCGGGCGGGCAGGTGCTGGCTCTCATCGAATCGTCCTATTCCTGAGTCACGTTCGCTCGTTGGGGCAACAGAGCGCCCACCCTCTCGAATGGAAGGTGAGCGCAATGGCTTTGGGTTCGTGCTACTTCAGGAGATCGCGGACCGCCGCGGTGTAGGAAGAAGTCATCTCCGAGACGAACTTCGATCGCGTCTTGGCTGCTTCCGACATCCAGTCGAGTTGAGTGGCGGAAGCAATCTGCTGCTCGAACTCCGCGACGCTGTGCATTGCCTTCTCGAAGGCGTCGAGTGCGACGAGTCCGGCGCTCTTGGACGAATCGATGAGCCGCTGGTTGAGGTCGCGCATGCGCTGGGTGGCTTCATCGACCGAGGGAAATTCGAATGTGGTGTTCGACTGATCGGCCTTGATCTGCTTGGTCGCTGTGGTCATGGGGCACTCCTTGTCGTGGTGAACGGCGATGCTGCCATTTGCAAGGTTAGCAGCAATAAAGCTAATTGGCTAACATGGCTGTTCAAGCCTGTCGGAAGCCATGCCGACCTCGTCGGCAGAAAGAGTCAGGTGCCGTCGTTTGGACCCGAAAGGCACTGGGCGAGTTCGTTTTACACCCCGACACCCATAGCGACGACTTAGCACCCGAGTCGGCCGGCGTGCCGGCAGACCCCGAACGCCGGATGGGCTCAGTGCCCCGCACTCATCGTCCGAGCCATCCCACGCTCGACGGCCGCGACGATCCCAGGGCGCAATTCTGCCGCCGGAATGATCGCATGAACTGATCCCACCCGGCGCGCCCGCTCCACGTTGTGTACCGCTTCGAACTCTGCTGCCACCTCACC
>JBBRTH010000059.1:0-39124 GCA_038244615.1 Mycobacteriales bacterium
CTCGACGTCGCGGCGGACACTTCGGCCCGTAACCCCGAGCCGGTCGGCGAGTTCTCCGCCCGTCCACACCCGGCGCGACTGCAGCAGGCCAAGAAGCTGCAGCACCCGGCTGGTCGTTTCGGACATGTCGACAGTCTGCCTTACCTTTAGGACCGTTTCCGTCCTATATGGCTGCGAGGGTTGTCCCATGAGTCCGAAGACCACCGACCTGACCCCGCATCTTGCCGAGCAACTCGACTGGCACTGGCAGCATCAGCTGCGGCCCCGGTTCGACGGCCTGACCGACGACGAGTACTTCTGGGAGCCGGTGCCAGACTGTTGGACGGTGCACCGCAGGGCAGGAGCGCAGCTACCCGGGAATGGATCCCGCGACGGCGGCATCGACTTCGCGTTCCCGCCCCCGCAGCCCGAGCCGGTGACCACGATCGCGTGGCGGTTGGCCCACGTGATCGTCGGCGTCCTGGCGGTGCGCACCCATTCGCACTTCGGCGGACCGCCCGCGGCCTACGAGACGTGGCACTACGCGACCGAGGCCGCGACTGCCCTGCGCCAACTCGACGATGCCTACGACGGTTGGATGTCCGGCGTGCGCAACCTGACGGCCGCGAAACTCGACCGTCCGATCGGGCCTGCGGAGGGCCCGTGGTCGGACAAACCGATGCTCGATGTGATCCTGCACATCAACCGCGAAGTCATTCACCACGGCGCCGAAATCGCCCTGCTCCGAGACCTGTACGCCCACACCACCAACACCCAGGAGAACTGACCATGCCCGCAATGCCGCCTCCCGTTGCCGACGAGCGTCAAGCGCTGCGCGACTACCTGTTTCAGCAGCAGTACGCGTTCCACGCCATGGCCTTCGGGCTCGCAGACGACCAGGCGCGCGCGACGCCGACGGTCAGCGCACTGTCGGTCGGCGCGCTGATCAAGCACGCGACCGGATGCCAACGCAGTTGGATGCTGCGGGTCGCCTCGGCCCCCGAGGCGCCGCCCGCCGACGACCGGCCCGTGGAGGAGCGGCAGGCGGTTTACACCGACGAGTTCACGATGCGACCCGACGAGACGCTGGCGTCGCTACTCGAGCGGTTCGCGGCGCAGAACGCCGAAACCCTGCGTGTGGTCGAGACGGCCGACCTCGACGCGGCGGTGCCCGTGCCACGCGATGCGCCGTGGTTCCCGAAGGACGTCGCGGCGTGGTCGGTGCGGTGGGTGGTGGTCCACATGATCGAGGAGCTGGCCCGTCACGCCGGACAGGGCGACGTCATCCGGGAAAGCATCGACGGCGCCACGATGTACGAGCTCCTGGCTGGGCTCGAGGGCTGGCCAACGACCGACTGGCTCACGCCGTTCACGCCGGCTGCTTCGGCCTGATCCTCGCTTACGCGTTGATTGACAGCGGGTGTGGGTGGGTAAGACGCACCCCGAGGCCGCATTGCGGAGAAGCCCACAACACAGAATCGAGACAACATGATCGCCGATCGCAGTTCCCTTCGCTTCCGTGTCGCGACCGGCATAGCCGCCGCCTTCGCCGTCAGCACGCTGGCCGTGGCATGCGCCAACAGCGACAGCGGTACCGATTCCACCAGCACGACCTCGACGACAACTACCACGTCGACCACGACCACGATGCCCTCCACCGAGACCACGGCAGCTCCCGCGCCGCCCGCGACCGACACGGGCGCTCCGGGTGCCCCGGGCGCTGGTACAGGCCCCGGTGGCGCGACGGCAGGCGTGCCGGGCGGCGGCGCGGGCGTCGGACCGGGTGGCGCGACGGCAGGCGTGCCGGGAGCCAGCGCGGGCGCGGGGCCCAATGGCACAGGAGCCTGCGCAGGCGGCGTGTGCGTCGGAACCGGCGGCTAACCCCTCGGCGCCGGGGCTTGACGTCGCACGCGGTGTGAGGCCCCGCTTGGCGCTGCCGGTAGAACTGGGTGATGCGAAAGCGCAGCGGACGGGCGCTCTGCGGCGATGCCTCCAACCCCGTCGAGCTGTTCTACGAGGACATCGGCGATCGCGCGGCACCGCCCATTCTGTTGATTATGGGTGTCGGTGCGCAGCTGCCGATGTGGCCGGACGGCTTCTGCAAGCTGCTCGTCAAACGGGGTTTTCGGGTCATCCGCTTCGACCATCGCGATATCGGGCTTTCGACGAAGATGACTGGCCAGCGCGCCGCCGGGTCCGTCGTCCCCCGCATTGGGCGCTATCTGCTCGGCAGGTCCAGCCCGGTGCCGTACACGCTGATCGAGATGGCCGAGGATGCGAGGGGTGTCCTCGACCATCTCGGCATCGAGCGCGCACACGTCGTCGGGGCGTCGATGGGCGGCATGATCGCCCAGATTCTGGCGGGCACTCACCCCGACCGGGTCGGGTCGCTGGCACTGCTGATGACGAGTTCGGGTAAGCCGCTGTCGGCCCTGCCGCGGTGGCGGGTGATGAAGCTGGCGCTCAACCCGCCGGGCAAGGATGCGCCGCGGGCCGCCAAGGTCGCCTTCGAGGTGCGCAACATCGCCGTGATCAACGGCCCCAACTTCCTGCCCACACAGCAGCAGCTGCGCCATCGCGTCGAGACGCTCACCGCGCGAAGTGACTATCCGCAAGGCGGGTTGCGACAGTTCGACGCGATTCTGGGCACGGGCAGCCTGCTGCGCTTCACCCGTCGCATCAACGCGCCGACCATCGTCGTGCATGGGTCGCACGACCCGATGATGCGAATTCGCAACGGCCGCAACCTAGCTCGCCTCATCGACGGAGCGCGGTTCATCGTGGTCGACGGTATGGGCCACGATCTGCCCGAGCCGGTGTGGCGCCCCGTGGTGGACGCGCTGGTGGACAACTTTCCCCGCGACTAGGCGCACAACACCCCCTCGCCGAACGTGGGTTACCCCCACGCTTTTTTGACGGAGGCGTGGGGGTAACCCACGTTCGGCGCCAGGAAGGCGACCAGAGGGGGGTGTGACGGGGGGCACACGAAATTTCCGCCCGGCGGGCGACTTTGAGACACTGCAATCATGACAACCACCAAGCACCGCGAGGTAGCCCGGCTGGACCGGGTCCCGTTGCCGGTCGAGGCCGCCCGCATCGGCGTGACGGGATGGCAGCTCACCCGTACCGGCGCGCGGGTCGTCAGCAACCTCGTCGGCCGTGGATCCCTGCAGCAGAAGATCATCAAACAGATCCCGCAGGCCTTCGCCGATCTGGGCCCGACCTACGTCAAGTTCGGCCAGATCATCGCGTCCAGCCCCGGCGCCTTCGGCGAGCCGATGTCGAAGGAGTTCCGCAGCCTGCTCGATCGGGTGCCCCCCGCCAACACCGAGCAGGTCCACAAGCTCTTCAAGCAGGAGCTCGGCGACGACCCCGCCAACCTGTTCCAGAGCTTCGACGACGAGCCGTTCGCCTCGGCGTCGATCGCCCAGGTGCACTACGCGACCCTGCACTCCGGTGAGGAGGTCGTGGTCAAGATTCAACGGCCCGGCATCCGCAGGCGCGTGGCGGCAGATCTGCAGATCCTCAAGCGCGGGGCGCAACTCGTCGAGCTGGCGAAGCTGGGTCGGCGACTGTCGGCGCAGGACGTCGTCGCCGACTTCGCCGACAACCTCGCCGAGGAGCTCGACTTCCGGCTCGAGGCGCAGTCGATGGATGCCTGGGTGGCGCACATGCACGCCTCGCCGCTGGGAAAGAACATCCGTGTGCCGCAGGTGTATTGGGATCTGACCAGCGAGCGCGTGCTGACCATGGAACGCATCCAGGGCGTCCGCATCGACGACGTGGCCGCGATCCGCAAGGCCGGGTTCGACGGCACCGAGCTGGTGAAGGCGCTGCTGTTCAGCGTCTTCGAGGGAGGACTGCGCCACGGGCTGTTCCATGGCGACCTTCATGCGGGCAACCTCTACGTCGACGACGACGGCAAGATCGTCTTCTTCGACTTCGGCATCATGGGCCGCATCGATCCGCGCACCCGCTGGCTGTTGCGTGAACTCGTCTACGCGCTACTGGTCAAGAAGGACCACGCCGCGGCGGGCAAGATCGTCGTCCTCATGGGCGCCGTCGGCAACGTGAAGCCGGAGGGCGAAGCCGCGAAAGACCTTGAGGCGTTTGCCACTCCGCTGACGGCGACGTCGCTGGGTGACATGTCCTACGCCGCAATCGGAAAGCAACTGTCCACGCTGGCCGAGGCCTACGACGTCAAGCTGCCGCGGGAGCTCGTCCTGATCGGCAAGCAGTTCCTCTATGTCGAGCGCTACATGAAGCTACTGGCGCCGAAGTGGCAGATGATGACCGACCCGCAGCTCACTGGGTACTTCGCCAACTTCATGGTCGAGGTTTCCCGCGAGCACACCGACGAGCGCTTGCGCGAGGAGCATCCAGCCACCGACGATCTGGACGCCTGATGGACGTTCGCACCGGGGCCGCCAAGTCGGGTGAGCTGGACATCGTCTATGAGGACATGGGCGACGAGGACCACCCGGCAGTCCTGTTGATCATGGGGCTGGGCGCGCAATTGGTGTTCTGGCGCAAGGGTTTCTGTGAGCGGCTGGTGGACCAGGGGTTGCGCGTCATACGCTACGACAACCGCGACGTCGGACTCTCGAGCAAGGTCGAGGGCCGTCACACCGGGGCGAAGTTGTTGCCCCGGATGGTGCGGTCCCAGTTCGGCTTGCGCAACGACGCGGTCTACACGCTCGAGCACATGGCCGACGACGCCGCGGCACTGCTCGACCATCTGCAGATCGAGACGACTCACGTCGTCGGCGCATCGATGGGCGGGATGATCGGGCAGATCTTCGCCGCGCGGTATCAGCACCGGACCAAGACGCTGGCCGTCCTCTTCTCGAGCAACAATCAGGCGCTGCTCCCCCCACCGGGGCTCAAGCAATTGCAGGCCGTGACGACGCGACCCAAGGACACCTCCCGCGAGGGCGTGATCGCCAACTCCGTGTGCGTCGGGAAGATCATCGGCAGCCCGGCCTATCCCGTTCCCGAGGAGCAGAGGGTGGCCGACGCCGCCGAGAGTTACGAGCGGTCGTACTACCCGGCCGGGGTGGGACGGCAGCTCGGCGCGATCCTCGGCAGCGGCAGCCTGCTCGCGTACGACAAGCAGATCACCGCCCCCACGGTCGTGATCCACGGCAAGTCGGACAAGCTGATGCGCCCCTCGGGTGGGCGTGCCATCGCCGAGGCCATCCGCAGGTCCAGGTTGGTGCTGTTCGATGGAATGGCACACGATCTGCCGGAACCTCTCTGGGACGACATCGTCGGAGAACTGAAGACCACGTTTGCTGAAGTTGCGTGACGCGGCGCCCAGAGTGACGTGGTCGGCCGTCGTCCAATTCGGCTGCCGGCCTTGATCGGCGTAGAGTGCTCGGTTGAGCGCATCAGGGGCTTGGCGAGTCATCGGCGACGATGACGAGCCACTGATCAGCCAAGAGAGGCATTTTCAACCATGTCGACCACACGCAAGAAGGGTGGCCTCAAGCCGCACTTCGAGGATGTACAGGCCCATTACGACCTGTCGGACGAGTTCTTCAGTCTCTTCCTCGACCCCACCCAGACCTACAGTTGCGCCTACTTCGAGCGCCACGACATGTCGCTGGAGGAAGCCCAGCTCGCCAAGGTCGACCTGGCGCTGGGCAAGTTGGGCCTCGAGCCCGGCATGACGCTGCTCGACGTGGGTTGCGGCTGGGGTTCAACCATGTCGCGGGCCATCGAGAAGTACGACGTCAACGTCATCGGCCTCACCCTGAGCGAGAACCAGAAGGCACATGTCGAGAATGTGTTCGCCAAGCACGACAGCCCCCGTTCCAAGCGCGTGCTGCTCAATGGTTGGGAGCAGTTCGACGAGCCCGTCGACCGGATCGTCTCGATCGGCGCCTTCGAGCACTTCGGCAGGGACCGCTGGGACGACTTCTTCGCCATGGCGCACAAGGCGCTGCCAGATGACGGAGTCATGCTGCTGCACACCATCACTGCGCTCACGCTCCCGCAGATGACCGCGGCCGGGCTGCCGCTGACGTTCTCGATTGCGCGGTTCGTGAAGTTCATCCTCACCGAAATCTTCCCAGGCGGATACCTGCCGACCACCGAGATGGCGGGTGAGTATGCGACGAGGGGCGGCTTCGAGTTGACCAGGACGCAGTCGTTGCAGAAGCACTACGCCAGGACGTTGGATACCTGGTCGGCCGCGCTGGAGGCTCATAAGGACGAGGCCATCGCGGTCCAGTCCGAAGAGGTCTACGACCGCTACATGCACTACCTCACCGGATGCGCCAAGGGCTTTCACGAGGGCTACATCGACGTGTGCCAGTTCACTCTGGCGAAGTAGACGATTCGGCGCGCGGAGGCGCCACCCGTAGCATTTGCCCCATGGCCGACCTCGTTCCACACTTCGACGACGTGCAGTCGCACTACGACCTGTCCGACGAGTTCTACCGGTTGTTCCTGGATCGCACGCAGACCTACAGCTGCGCCTACTTCGAGCGTGACGACATGACGCTCGAAGAGGCTCAGTTCGCGAAGATGGACCTGGCATTGGGCAAGTTGGGTCTCGAGCCCGGAATGACGCTGCTGGACATCGGGTGCGGCTGGGGAGCGACGATGTTGCGGGCCGTCGAGAAGTACGACGTCAACGTCGTCGGCCTCACCCTGAGCGAGAACCAGCACGCTCACGTCGAGAAGATGTTCGCCGACTCGAAGAGCTCACGTTCCATGCGCGTAATGCTCAATGGTTGGGAGCAGTTCGACGAGCCGGTCGACCGGATCGTGTCGATCGGTGCGTTCGAGCACTTCGGCTACGACCGCTACGACGACTTCTTCGCAATGGCCTACCGGGTGCTGCCCGACGACGGCGTCATGCTGCTCCACACCATCTGCGGGATGTCGATGGAGTACGCCAGGGCCAACGGCGTACCGCTCACGATGGAACTTGCGCGGTTCATCAAATTCATCATGACCGAGATCTTCCCCGGCGGTCAGCTGTGCAAGGCCGAGATGGTTCCCGTGCTCGGCGAGGCGGCTGGCTTCATGACCACCCGGATCCAGGAGCTGCGCCCGCACTACGCTCGAACCCTGAGTCTGTGGGCGGACGCGCTGAGCGCCCACAGGGACGAGGCGGTCACGCTGCAGTCCCAGGAGGTCTACGACCGCTACATGCACTATCTGACGGGGTGCTCCAAGCTTTTCGCCCAGAGGCAGGCCTTCGTGAATCAGTTCACGTTCACGAAGGCGCCGACTAGATTGGGGTGAAACACCGGCAAAACGCTAGGGTGAACGGCTAGTTGCCCATTTCGCGGGCTCTGGCCACGTAGGGTGCGGACACAATAACCATCGATACGTGATCGACTATAGCGCCGTCGTGATGAGGAAAGGCCTAGCAGGGAAAACATGTCTGACAACTCCACTGGCACGAAGGATATGACTCCTCACTTCGAGGACATCCAAGCCCACTACGACCTGTCGGACGACTTCTTCGGGGTCTTCCAGGACCCGACGCGCAAGTACAGCTGCGCGTTCTTCACCGGACCGGACGCCACGCTGTCCGAGGCGCAAATCGCGAACGTCGACCAGCACCTCGAACGCCTGGACCTCAAGCCGGGCATGACGCTGCTCGAGGTCGGCTGCGGCTGGGGTTTGACGCTGCAGCGCGCGATGGAGAAGTACGACGTCAACGTGATCGGTCTGACGCTGAGCAAGAACCAGCAGGCCTACTGTGAGCAGCTGCTCGGCAAGCTCGACACGGGACGCACGTTCGACGTGCGGTTGAAGGGCTGGGAGCAGTTCAGTGGCTCCGTCGATCGCATCGTCTCGATCGAGGCCTTCGAACACTTCGGCTTCGAGCGCTACGACGACTTCTTCAAGATGTGCTTCGACGTGATGCCCGACGACGGCCGGATGACCCTGCAGAGCAGCGTCGGCTACCACCCGTACGACCTGGCAGAGCGCGGCAAGAAGCTGACGTTCGACCTGGCGCGGTTCGTGAAGTTCATGATCACCGAGATCTTCCCCGGCGGCCGGATCCCGAGCACGTCGATGATGGTCGAGCACGGCGAGAAGGCCGGCTTCGTGGTCCCGGAGACGTTGTCGCTGCGCAACCACTACATCAAGACCCTGGGCATCTGGGCCGATCGTCTCGAGGCGCACAAGGAGGAGGCGATCGCCGCCACCGACGAGGAGAACTACGTCCGTTACATGAAGTACCTCAAGGGCTGCCAGTACTACTTCATCGACGAGACCATCGACGTCAGCCTGGTCACGTACCTGAAGCCCGGTGCGGTGGCCTGACGGCTAGAGACAAGAAGAACGCCCCGACACTCATCGAGTGCCGGGGCGTTCTGCTGTGTCAGGCTGCCTGCTTCTCCGACTCTCCGGCGCCGCTACCGCTTCCGGCGGGGTCGGTCGTGCCGGTGTCGGTGCCCTCTGTCTTGGTGGCGCCGTCGCCGGCGGCACCGGCATCCTTGGCGTTCTGGGCTGCTTCCTTGGCCTTGTCCGCGGCGGCCTGCGCAACGGCGTCCTTGTGTGCAGCATCCTTCGCCTTGTCGGCTGCGTCCTTGCCGTCCCTGGCCTTGTCTGCGGCGGCCTTGTCTGCTGCCGCTCGGTCTGCCGTAGCTGTATCCGCTGCCGCCTTGTCCACAGCTGCTTGGTCTGCCGCAACCTTGTCCGCGGCATTCTTGTCGGCCGCGGCCTGGTGAGTCGCTTCCTGGACACCGGCACCCTTCAGCAGGTTGTCGGTCCCGGCAGTTCCCTTGTCCAAGGCGACGGGGGTCGTCTTCTCGTCCACGGTCGGACCGGTGCTCTGAGCCATGACGCTGCGCACGGCAAACGTCGACGGGGCCACCGCCGGGACGGCAGGCGCCAGCATCGTCGACGGCCCGCCATTGATCGCATCGTGGATGCCCTGCACGATCGCCTGGACGAACTTCACCGAGAAGTCGATCGGATTGAACGTGAACGGGTTGAACGGGAGGATCGACAGCGGCGTCGGCTTGTCCGGATCCCCGCTAAAGTCGTACCCGAGGTCGATAAGCAGCTTCGTCACCGGCGTCAGCAGATTGACGAGCGGCTGCACGACCGGCTTCAGCGGTGCGGGCACCGCTCCCATCAGCAGATCGAAGATGGGCAGCGAGGTCGCCGGGATGATGATGTAGGTGGTTTCACCACTGCTGCCGAAGCGGCAGTTGCTGGGATTGGCGCTGCAGTCCAGTTGTGGAGCGAGGGTGCCACCCGCGCCCGGTGTGTATCCGTACGGCAGCGTGTCGTTCGGCCCGTTGCCATTGGGCACCAGGTAGTAGCCATGGACGGTTTCCAGCGCGGCAAACGCGTTCAGCAGCGCCAGCGGATTGCCCCAGTACCGCGGCGCGTAGGTGACCGGGTCGTACTCGAAACCGATCGCGGTAGTGTCGAAGCCGTTGTCGGTCTTCATCGCGGGACCGAATGAGATGTCGAAGAATGGGATCGTCGGGAGGAAGCCCAGACGCTGCCACAGTCCGCCGTCGGGATTCTGGATACCGCCGATCGTGACGACGTGGAGTCGGTCCAGCACCGACTGGTCAAGGTTGAGTGCGGCGATGCGCTGCAACTCGTTGGAGATCACAGCCCCACCCTGAGAGTAGCCGAACAAGGTGACCTGTTCAGTCGAGTTCTCATCGAGGTAGGGAGCCAACGCGGCGTCCAAGGTGTCGGTGCCCTTCCCGACGGAGTCATTCCACTTGTCGCAGCCGTCCGGCCCCGACCGGCACCAGCCGGGAATGATCACCACCGGGAAGAAAGAAGCGGGATAGTTGATGCCGAGCGGCGTGCAGTTCGAGGCGTCGTTGCAGGGGGTGTTCTGCGTGTACCGGTCGCGGGCGTTCGGCAGATAGTCGGCGACGATGTTCGCGTTCGGGGTTCCGGTACCTGGTACGAACAGGCCTATGGCACCGAACGCGAGTGCGGCCGAGAACGCCGAGCCTACGGCCAAGCCGATCGCACCTAGCATCGCGACGAACAGAACGCCAATCGAACGGATCGTGCGAAGCATCTACCGACCTCCAGTTACCGCGCCTTCGAGTCACCCGAGCGCTGACTCCGTCGGAATTCTCGCACAGTGGCGTGCGCCACACAGGGCAACTGACTTCCATGTCCGAAGATTGCCGTCGCTCAACGTGTCGGATCGAGGACGCGCCGTTCGTCGGACGGGTAATAGAGTGGAACGGCCCGCCCGCGATCCGTGACGAACTCTGCGACGAGGGCATCCGCCTGGCCGGCGAGATCTGCCCGAGGAGCGGGACGCCCATGCGTCGGCCGCTCTGATGCTGCTTCACGATTCGGTCGTCGGGCGGAGGCTACTGAGTGGTATTGGGTTGCGTTAGACCACAGTGGGTCCGAACCGACGCGAGCGTTCCTGCGGCGGCGGATGGCGGAGCTGGGTTGATCCGTCGCAATACTCCCAGGCGGCCGGGGCTGACGCCAAGGACGGTAGCGACGGTATCGGGCCACGAAACGTGACCTCTTCAGGGGTCCCCAGTCCACCTGGGCGTGCTCACGGGCCACCTCCGCCGGCGTCAGTTCACCGGAACGTCCAGAATCGCCCGCGGATCCTTCGCACCCGGCCCGTCGAAGTGCCACCACTCCCCCGAGTACACGGTCAACCCGCCGGCTTCCATCGCCGCACGAAGCAGCGCGCGGCTAGCCTGCTGCTGCGCGGTGACACCGTCGGTGGCGTAGGCCAGACTGCGTGGCGAGAAGTCGTCGAAACCGGTGCCCATGTCGAGACCCGCGATCGTCACGTCGACCGAGCGGCCGGATTCGTGACTGCGTGCGTAATCGCTGGGGCGCGCCACCCAGTTCGGATTCGGCACCTCCTGGAACATCCTGACTTGCACATCATGCGGGCGGTAGCAGTCCCAGAAAGCCAGCGTATTGCCCTGTGCGCGCATCTGATTCGCGGCAACGGCCAGTCCGTCGGCCATCGACTCGTGAACCAGACACCGCGCGTCGGACGGATACAGCTGCACTCCAACGAAGTTATCGGTCGTCGCATAGCGCAGGTCGATGATGGCGTCGGGCACGACGGTGCGCACGTCGACCAGGCCCGCCGCACGTGCCTGCGGCGACACCGGGGGCGGATCGGCAGAGGCCAAGGGCACGTAAATCATCGCGGCGCACATTACGCCGAAAGCGGCGACGATCCATCTGCTCGGCACGGTCACGGAACGAGTCTGCAACGCAGCCCCGCTCCGACGCAGGAATACTGGTCGTAGCGCGCCGTCGGTGCACGTGTTGCGACACCGTCGCCGAAGGGGGAGCTCTGAGTACCGCGCGCATCGTCACCAGCATCGTGTTTGGCGTGGGGTGTCTCGTCCTGGCGGTGGGCGCACTCGTCGCCCGATACGTGCCGATCCCGGGTCATCGCACGCTGTACGTGGTGATCGCATCGCCGTACCTCATGGCCACCGCTCCGCTCGCGCTGCTGGTCTTCCTCTGCGGACACCGCTGGGCCATGGCAGCAGCGGCGGTATGTCTCTCGTTGGCACTGATCGTGACCCAGCTCCCGTGGTACGTCGCGACGACGCCGAGCGCGAACGCAGTCCCCGTGCGCGTGATGACGATCAACATGTTGTACGGGCGTGCCGATCCACAGTCGATCATCGGGATCGCCAACGATCGGGCCGACGTCGTGATGGTTCAGGAGTTCACGCCCGGCGCAGCCAAGGGATTGTCGGCCGCGGGAATCGCGAAGACCTTCCAGTACAACGCACTTGACCCGCGCCCCGGCGCGGCGGGGATCGGCATCTACAGTCGTCACCCCATCACGGCCGTCAATGAGATCGGCGGCTACGCGCTGGGGTTGGTGACCGCCCGCATCCGCATCGACGGGCTCACGCGCGATCCGATGGTTGCCTCCATACACTTGATCGCCCCCTGGCCCCAGCCGATCGACGACTGGCATGCCGACCTCGCAGCGCTCCGGAGCACCCTTGCGAGCCTCGCTGAAAAGTCCCACGGCGGGGCAGCCATCTTGATCGGAGGTGACTTCAACTCCACGATCGACATGCAGCCATTCCGGAAGCTTCTCACCGACGGGTATGAAGATTCAGCTCAGCAGGCGGGTGCGGGCCGCCAACGCACCTACCCCGCCAACCGACGCATCCCGCCGTTCATGGGCATCGACCACATCCTGACCCGCGACTGCACCGCGGTGTCCACGCAGACCGTCACGGTGAAGGGATCCGACCATCGCGCTGTGCTGGCCACCATGCTGGTGCCGACGGGCTGAATGCCGCACTGCCACAAGACTAGCGGGGCCGACGCCTCGGGAACCGATGGTCGGCTCCGGCCTTCGGTTTACGCCTCGGGAACCGATGGTCGGCTCCGGCCTTCGGCCTACGCCTCCGTGAAGTTACGGGTGACGGCCGGGTCCACCAGGATGCCCGGGCCGGTCGTGGTCGAGACGACGACCTTCTTCAGGTAGCGCCCCTTCGACGACGACGGCTTGGCCCGCATGATCTCGTCGATGGCGGCGGCGTAGTTCTCGGCGAGCTTGGTCTCGTCGAACGATGCCTTGCCGATGACGAAGTGCAGGTTGGCCTGCTTGTCGACGCGGAAGTTGATCTTGCCGCCCTTGATCTCGGACACGGCCTTGGCGACGTCCGGGGTGACGGTGCCGGTCTTCGGGTTCGGCATCAGGCCACGTGGGCCGAGGACGCGGGCGATCTTGCCGACCTTGGCCATCTGGTCGGGAGTGGCGATCGCGGCGTCGAAGTCCAGGAAGCCGCCCTGAATCTTCTCGATCAGGTCGTCACTGCCGACCTCGTCGGCGCCTGCGGCCACGGCAGCCTCGGCCTTCTCACCGACGGCGAACACGATGACGCGGGCCGTCTTGCCGGTGCCGTGGGGCAGGTTGACGGTGCCACGCACCATCTGGTCGGCCTTGCGGGGATCTATACCGAGGCGGATCGCGACCTCGACGGTGGCGTCCTGCTTCTTCGAGGACGTCTCCTTGGCCAGCTTCGCGGCCTCGAGCGGCGTATAGAGGTTGTCGCGGTCGATCTTCTCGGCGGCCTCGCGGTATGCCTTGCTGTTCTTGCTCATTGGATTCCAATCATTGTCGTTGGGTTGTGGTGCTCAGGACGCTTGCTCTTCGCGCAAGCGCTCATCGTCGGGCCGAAGCGGGCCCTCCCACATTTTTGGAGCTGTATGGAGCTGCTATCAGGAGACCGTGATGCCCATCGAGCGGGCGGTGCCGGCGATGATCTTCGCCGCAGCGTCGATGTCGTTAGCGTTGAGGTCTTCCTTCTTGGTCTCCGCGATCTCGCGCACCTGATCCCAGGTCACCTTGGCGACCTTGGTCTTGTGCGGCTCTCCGGAGCCCTTCTGCACACCGGCAGCCTTCAGCAGCAGCTTGGCGGCAGGCGGGGTCTTCAGGGCGAACGTGAAGCTGCGGTCCTCGTAGACCGTGATCTCCACGGGGATGACGTTGCCGCGCTGCGACTCGGTCGCGGCGTTGTACGCCTTGCAGAACTCCATGATGTTGACGCCGTGCTGACCGAGCGCGGGACCGATGGGCGGGGCAGGGTTGGCAGCACCAGCCTGGACCTGCAGCTTGATCAGCCCGGTGATCTTCTTCTTCTTCGGGGCCATGAGGTGTTCTTCCTGTTCTCGTTGTGCTTTTAGATCTTGGAGACCTGGGTGAAGGTCAGTTCGACAGGTGTTTCGCGACCGAAGATGGACACCAGCACCTTGAGCTTCTGCTGTTCTGCATTGACCTCGCTGATCGAGGCGGGCAGCGTTGCGAACGGACCATCCATGACGGTGACCGATTCGCCGACCTCGAAGTCGACCAGGATGACGGGCCGTTCGAGTCCTCCGGTCTCGGCGGCCGCACCAGCGCCCGAAGACGTCGACTTGGCGGCCTTCTTCGCCGCGCCCTGCGGGAGCAGGAACTTGACCACGTCGTCCAGCGTCAGCGCCGACGGCTTGGACGTTGCGCCGACGAAGCCGGTGACACCGGGGGTGTTGCGCACTGCGCTCCACGACTCGTCGGTCAGGTCCATGCGCACCAGGATGTAGCCGGGCAGCACCTTGCGGTTGACCTGCTTGCGTTGGCCGTTCTTGATCTCGGTGACCTCTTCGGTGGGCACTTCCACCTGGAAGATGAAGTCGCCGACGTCGAGGTTCTGGACGCGGGTCTCGAGGTTCGCCTTCACCTTGTTCTCGTAGCCGGCGTAGGAGTGGATGACGTACCAGTTGCCGGGCTTGGAACGCAGGTCCTTCTTCAACGCCACGGCGGGGTCGACGTCTTCGTCTTCCTCCTCGGCAGGCGCCTCGGCGACTGCATCGGAGTCCGCGGCGTCTGCGTCTGCGGTGTCGTCGGGCGTCGGGTCCTCGTTGATCTCGACGGTCTCGCCGGTCTCGACATCTGTCAAGGTCGCCGACTCGGCGGCTTCGGCGAACACGTCGGACTCACCCGAGGGCGCATCGCCATCGAAGGTCGTCACGGTTGTCTATCCTCTCTAAATTCTTCACTCGTCACGGGTGGCGGGCTGAGCTCGGTCAGCCGAAGACCAATGTCACGAGCTTGGCCAGGCCGAGGTCGACCCCGCCGATCAGCGCCACCATGAACACCAGGAACACCAGGACCACGGTCGTGTAGCTGATCATCTGCTTGCGATTCGGCCAGATCACCTTGCGCAGCTCGGCGACAACCTGCTTCAGGAACGTCCAGACGAAGACGAACGGGTTGCGCGACTCGCCAGGCCTCTTGGCGGTCTTCAGCTTCTTGCCGTCGCCGTTCTTGGTCAAGCCGGTCTCCGCGGCAGGCGTGTCGTCACCGGTGGCCTCACGACGCGAGCGCTTGCCGGTGGGTCGCTGTGGCCGGGTCGCGACCGCGGTCTGGCCGCGGGTGCCGGCGACGCCGATGTCGTCGCCCGCCGAGTCGATGTCGTCGTCCACCGAGTCGACGTCGGAGTCGACGTCGGAGTCGACGTCGTCGACCGGGGAATCGGCACCGTCGCGTTCGTCGCTCACCGCATGCCTTTCGTCGTTCCTTGGTGGTCACCTTCCAGTGTCCACGCTCTTCGAGTATTCGCCTTCAGCAGGGGCGACAGGACTTGAACCTGCAACCTGCGGTTTTGGAGACCGCTGCTCTGCCAGTTGAGCTACGCCCCTTCGAGAACGGCACTGCTGGCAGGGCATTCCCGTCATCCGGGGCCCACACAATTTACGCGCTCTCCGATCGGCCGATCATCAACCGACGGAAAGCGCGCTTGAATTGGGTAAAACCCCGAGGACTGAGTGTACATCGGCCCTGATCCGAGTTACTAATCCTTGGCTGCGGTGCGCATGACCTGGCCGGTCTCCGCATCCCACTGGACCTGGATCGAGTTGTCGCCCTCATGGCCCATCAGCGTGGTGAACGCCTCCAGAACGATCTGGTCCGCCTCGTTGGTGCACACGCTGCGCGTCACCACGATGTCCGCTCCGAACCGCTCGACGATCGACTGGATCTCCAGCGACGCGGTCAACGTCTCCCCGACGACGAGGGGACGGTGGAAGACGAACTTCTGATCCACCTGGACGATCTGCATGGTCGTCAATCCGACGTCGACCTTGCGGAAGAAGTCCTGCTGCACGAGCAGAGCCAGGATCGACGGAAAGGTCAGCGACGCGATGATGTTGTCGTGGCCGAGTTCGGCCGCCGCGACCTCGTCGAAGGACGCCGGGTCGTCGGCCTTGATCGCGCGGGCGTACTGGCGCACCTGTTCGCGGCCGATCTTGAAGCTCTCCGGGTAGTGGTGGATCATCCCCAGTACTTCGGCGTTGAGTGGCACCTCTACGCCAGCTTTGCGGTCGCCGTGGCGCGACCGAAGATCTTCTTGCCACCGGTGGTCGCCGACAGCGCAATGACGATCGACTTCGCTTCGGCGTCAACGGATTTCACGCGACCGTTGAAGATGATCTCGGCGCCGACACCGTCATTGGGCACGGGCACGACGGCGGTGAATCGCACGTTGTACTCGGTGACCGCGGCCGGGTCGCCGATCCACGACGTCACATAGCCGCCGCCCAGACCCATGGTGAGCATGCCGTGGGCGATCGCGGTGTCCAGACCGACCTGCTTGGCGATCTCGTCGTCCCAGTGGATCGGGTTGAGGTCTCCGGACACACCGGCGTAGTTGACCAGGTCCATCCGGGTCAGCGGGATGACGCGCTCGGGAAGCTCGTCGCCGACCTTGACCGAACTGAACTCACGTAGCGCCATTGGAAAAGGCCTCTCCGGTGTCGTCTGAACGACCCGCCAAGGTCGTATACGTCTCTTGCACGGCCTCACCCTTGTCGTTGGTGATGATGTTCTTGGTGACGATGATGTCGGTGCCGTGCGCCTGTCGATAGGAATGCACGTAGACGTCGCAGTACAGGCGATCGCCCACCTTGATCGGCAGCAGGATCTTCAGCTCCTGGTCGACCTGGACGATTTGAGCGTCGGTGATGCCGATGTTGGCGTTGGCAAAAAACGACGTCTGCGCCTGGTAGCCGAAGACCGAGATGAACGTCAACGGTGCGGGAAGCGAGTCGTGGCCGAGTTCCGCCGCGGCATCCTCGTCGAAGTAGGCCGGGTCCTCGTTCTTGACGGCTACGGCGTACTCACGGACCTTTTCGCGTCCGACCTCGTAGAAGTCGGGGTAGCGATAGTGCATCCCGATGATGTCGGAAGACAGCGGCACGAATTCAATTCCCCATCGTCAACCACGAGCCGAAGCCCGCGGGGCGTCCGCTAGCGCGATTCCTTGTGCGGCTGGTGCTTCCCGCAGTTCGGGCAGAACTTCTTGAGCTCCAGCCGATCGGGGTCGTTGCGCCGGTTCTTCTTCGTGATGTAGTTGCGGTGCTTGCACACCTCGCAGGCCAAGGTGATCTTGGGCCGTACATCTGTACTCGAGGCCACGTCTGTCGTCCTTCTTCATTCACTTGCGTTGTCGTCTTGTAGCGGTGGGGGGGCTCGATCCCCCGACCTCACGATTATGAGTCGTGCGCTCTAACCAGCTGAGCTACACCGCCATGTCGGGCACCACCGAGCCCCCTAACGGAATCGAACCGTTGACCTTTTCCTTACCATGGAAACGCTCTACCGTCTGAGCTAAGGGGGCGGGCGCCTTTGAACGCGCTAGTCACGCCGCGGGGCCTTAAAGAGGGTACATTCTTCACGTTGGCCTCGCCAAACCGCTTCGCAGCGGCTGCTTGCCGCAACCTCCCGGAACGGGGGCACCGCGCCAGGTGCGCACGGGGGCGGGTCCTTGTATTGGGCTTAGTCTGTTTCGATGGCCAGCCCAACCGACCAGGACCGTCTGTACTTCAAGCAGCTGCTATCCGGCACCGACTTCGCGGCGAACGACGCGATCGCCCAGCAGATGCGCAACTTTGCCTACCTCATCGGCGACCGCGAGACCGGCGACTGCGTCGTCGTCGACCCGGCCTACGCCGCCATTGACCTGCTCGATGCCATCGAGTCCGACGGCATGCATCTGTCCGGCGTACTGGTCAGCCACCACCACCCCGATCACGTCGGCGGGTCGATGATGGGTTTCGAACTCAAGGGCCTGGCGGAACTGCTGGAGCGGGTCAGCGTGCCAGTGCACGTGAATACCCATGAGGCGGACTGGGTCTCTGGGATCACGGGCATTCCGCTGAGTGAGCTGACCTCGCACGACCACGGCGACAAGGTCGCGGTCGGCGACGTCGAGATCGAGTTGCTGCACACCCCCGGCCACACCCCGGGTAGTCAGTGCTTCCTGCTCGACGGTCGGCTGGTCGCAGGTGACACCCTGTTCTTGGAGGGGTGTGGTCGCACCGACTTCCCCGGCGGGAACGTCGACGACATGTTCCGCAGCCTGCAAGCGCTGGCGCAACTACCCGGCGATCCGACCGTCTACCCCGGGCACTGGTATTCGGCGGAGCCGAGCGCCTCGCTCTCGGAGGTGCGGCGCACCAACTACGTCTACCGGGCAAGCAGCTTGGACCAGTGGCGCATGGCGATGGGCGGCTGAGGCAGGCGTGCGCATGATCCGAAGTAGCGCGATGGTCGACAGCCTGCGCTAAGTTCGGTTCGCAGCGCCCGTAGGGCGCAGGATCGGGGAGGACCCTGCGATGACGACACCGCCCACACCGGCCGACTGGTATCCCGACCCCGAGAACCCCGCCGGCCTCAGGTACTGGGACGGCACCAGCTGGACCGAGCACCGTGCGCCGGCCGCTGCACCCGCGGCCCCGGCCGAAGCAGCCGCGGCGGAGGCATTGGCCGAACCGCCCGCCGCGCAGGCCGACGAGTTTCCCGCCAGTGAGCAGGGCACGTCGATCGTGTCCATTCCCGAACAACCAGCTGCCGACCCACCGCACGGCGGAGCACACCGCGTCCCCGACGCGGGCCAGGAACCGTCCGCCACCACGTCGTGGACACCCACGCCCAGCCAGCCGTACGACACACACCCACCAACGTCATGGGATGCGCCGATGCCGTCGTGGGACGCGCCATCGACCGCTCAGCCTTACGAGCCCTCCTACGAGCCCCCGCCCACCCAGTCATTCGAGGCGGCGCCGTTTTCCCCGCCTCCCGGCCCGCCAGGACCGCCGACCGGCCCTTCCGGTGACGGGCCCAACAAGAAGCTGGTCATCGGAATCCTGGGCGGCGCAGCGGCCATTCTGCTGGCCCTGGTCGTCGTCATCGTCCTCGTGGTGATGCGCAAGGAGGACCCGACGGTGACTACGTCGAAGTCCACGCCGTCCGAGACCACGCCGTCCGAGACCACGTCGAGCGAGACCACTTTGGAGAGCTCCTCCGAATCCTCGGCGACCGAGTCGCCCACTCCGCCACCTACCGGTGCCGAGGGCAGCGACGGTGACTACACCTTCTCGGTCGCAGGCACCGAGACCGGCGACACCATCACCTCCAACGTCAGCGATGCCGTCCAGACCACCGCCGACGGAATCTTCTATGTCGTCTACGTCAACGTGTCCAACACCGGCACGTCGCCACTGACGTTCGTGGCGACGTTCCAACAGCTCAGCGCCGCGGGGCAGACCTTCCCCCTCGACGACGAGGCCACCGCCTTCCTGGGCGGCACCATCGCCGAGATCGCCCCGGGCGACAAGGTCGAGACACCCCTCGTGTACGACGTGCCGGTCGGGACCGCGCCGAACGCCATCATGTTGCGGGCCGACCCCGTCAGCCCGGGAGTCCAACTACCGCTGCAGTAGCGATTCTGCGCGAGATGCGCAATTTGCCAGACACCGCTGCACGCGGTCGCCAGACTCGTCTACGACGTCGTCAGTTTGCGCCTGGCACCACCGAGACACGGCCGGTCGAAGGCAGCGCGACGCACTTCTCCGTGCACGCACCGCCATCGGCACGGCCTACGACTTCCTTTCGTGTACCTGGGAGCCGGGTGACAGCGTCTTCGTGCTCGGCGCCGGCCGCGGCGGATACTGAGCTCACGCGTTCACCCGGCTACTCGGCACCGTCGGTGTGTTGCCGGCGATGTGGAGCGACCTCGTCGGCTTCGTCGTCGACGCGTACGCCATCCCCAGGACGAGCCCGACGACGCGGGACTGGTGGCGGGTCAAGCAGTTGATCGGCGATCTGAGCGGCTGCCGATGCCCTCGCCGGAAGCGTGCCCGGCATGTCGTGGCGTCGACCGCCCGTCGATGCCGCCGTCCACGCCAGCGTCGAGGTGGACCTGCAGGCGCATCCGGAGTACTGGCGCCGACTGCCGGCGCGCATCGTGTGGGCCGACGCGGACTGGATTGCCCGGGCAGAGCGCCGCGTCACATCGAGCCCGTCCGCACTCGACTCGCTCCCCCTCGCGGAACTCTCGACGAGCGCCTCGTAGGCAGACTTCGACCGGCTTGCCGTCATTCCGCCCGCATGGGATAAGTACGATCGGCTCGATCCGCATCAAAGGGAGAGTCGATGACAAGCACCGTTGCTTATGAGCAGACCGAGTCCGTCGCCACGATCACGCTCGACGACGGGAAGGTGAACGTGCTGTCACCGGCGATGCAGCAGAACGTCAACCAGGCACTGGACTTGGCCGAGAAGGCCGCGAGCGAGGGTGAGGTCAAGGCCATCGTGCTCGCAGGCAACTCGCGGGTGTTCAGTGCCGGTTTCGACCTCAGCGTCTTCAACTCCGGCGATGCGGCCGCCGCACTCGGCATGCTGTCCGGCGGCTTCGAACTCTCCATCCGGCTGTTGAGCTTCCCGGTGCCGGTGATCATGGCGGCGACGGGTCCCGCGATCGCGATGGGCTCGTTCCTGATGCTCAGCGGTGACCACCGCATCGGCTCGCCGAGTTCGCGATGCCAGGCGAACGAGGTCGCGATCGGCATGGTGCTCCCGATCTCGGCGATCGAGATCATGCGAAACCGTCTGACGCGGTCGGCATTTCAGCGCGCCGTCGCCATGGCGGAAGTGTTCACCGGTGCGGAGGCCGTCGCCGCTGGCTGGCTCGACGAGATCGTCGAGGACGGAAACGTGTTGGCGCGGGCCCACGACGTCGCATCCGCCGCCGCTGCCGGTTTGCACGTCAAGGCGCACCGGGCCAGCAAGCTCAAGGCCCGCAAGGACGCGATCGCCGCCATCCAGGCCGGTATCGACGGGTTGCCTGCCGAGTTCGCCCGCAGCTAGACCTTCTTGAGTCGGCCGTCACGCTCGCAGTGAGTAGCTGTTCTGTAGGTCGTCCTGGATGACGTGGGCGTCGCGGGTGCTGGTGTCCACTCGAATCGGGCTGTCCGTGGTCCGCGGCTGATACCGCCAGCCGTCGGGCAGCTTCAGCCGGCGGGTGAGCCCGGGCAGATCGGCCAGGGACAGCGCGGGATCAACAGTTTGGCTGTACGACTGCATCACCCAGCTTCGCCCGTCCGGTCCGATGAGTTCGTAGACCTCGCGGCCCGCGTCGAAGGTGAAGACAGCATGGCGCGCCACCGTGTTGACCGTGTAGGGACCGGGCTTCAACGACGACAGCTGGAGGGTGGCCTGACGGATCATGTCGATGCCACCGAACGTCGTGGTGACCGGTGTGTCCTGAGCAACCTTTTCGATGCTGCTCATCAGCCAATATCGCGGACCGTTCAGCAGGGCGAATTGAGCGTCGTTCTCCCGCGCGATGGCCTCGGCGTCGATCTTGGACCACAACTCCTCCGGGCAGTCGTTCAGCGGGAAGGTGTTGTACACGGTCGCCGCCGGCCCCGACTGCCCGAGTTGCACGAGAAGTACTTCGCCATAACGCTTTCCGAACACGTCACCAGCTGATTTGTTAGACACCACGCACGGTCCCCTCTCCATCAACTCCGGTTCATCGGCTAGGTCCGGAGCGTATACCGCGACGGAGGGGCGTTGGTCGCTCCGGCAGTTCTACGGCGGCGGCTCGTCGAGTTGCCTCACCGCAGCGACCAACTGACGTACCTCGGCCGGTGATGGCTGGAGTTCGTAGGAGTGATGGTGGCACGCGCGGCTGAGGCCGTCCCATGCCCGCTTGGCGCAGTGCCCTTCCTCGGGATCGTCGCGGGTGGACAGCGCGACGAGTTTCGAGGCGGTCGTCGGCCGTTGCGGGGCGGTCGCCGCCCACGGACTCTGTTCGTCCAGCCAGTCTTCGAATGCGCTGCGCGCCAGCAGGGCCGCGACACGGGCCGACGGCGCGCCGAGTGCGACGCTGCCGTCCAGAATCTGTTCGGCGTAGCCCAGCAGTGCCGCGCGATCGCTCATCCGGTGGTCTTGGCGAGGTCTGCGACGGTGGTCCTGACATTCTTGATGGCCTCGACGAAGTCGTGCACCCCTTCGTGCACGCCCCTGCTGACCACACCGAGGGTGACCTTGTGTGCGACGCGGCCGTCGATCCACCTGTCCACCGCCGCAGTGTCACTGGCGTCCGAGCCGAGCGCCAGGGCGATGCGCATGCGAATGGTGGTGGCCGCCTCCCACTGTGCTTCGAGATCGACGCTCGAGGCGCCCCTGGCGAACCCGCGCGACGAGTGGACGTCCCACAGCGTCGCCTCCAGCGCCTCCCGGCAGAGCACCCCGACGGCCCTCTGCTTGACCTCGTCGGGGACCGCTTCGTCGCGAGCGATCTTGTAGGCGTCGTCGAGTGCCCGCGTGGCCGGATTGAACGAATCATTAACCAAAACAGACGAATTCGCACTACGGATCACCTCGATGACGCGAGCCTTGGTGCTGGAACGTCGGATCGCCGCGGGCAGTCGGTCGTCATGAGTGAACACCACGACCTGGCGATCTGCGGCCAGTCGGGCCAGCACCTGCAGGAAGCCCTCGATCTTGGACGGGTCCATCGCTTGAATGGGATCGTCGAGCACCACGAACCGGAACGGGCTGTCGTCGGAGGTGGCCCGTGGAATGAAGATCGCCAACGCCAGTGCCTGCAACTCGCCCTGGCTCATCACGCCGAGCGCCTCCGTATCGGTGCCGTCGACACTAGCGCGCAATTCGACTCTGCGGCTGGTCTTCTGGCCCTCGAGCCTGATCGCGGCGAGGTCGACGTTGCTCTCCTGCCGCAGTGCGGCCCAGATCTCCCTCGCCTTGTCCGCCAACGGTGCCATCCGCTCGTTGCGAAGCGCGGCGCCGTTCTCCTGCAACCACTTCTGCGCCTCGACGGCGATCTTCAGCTTCGGCGTAGCCGCCGCACCGGCCTCGGCGCTGCTCAGCCACGCGGCCAGCTCAAGCGCGACGGGGTGCCAGCTGTCGTCACGGACGTTGATGAGCCCCGCCGACTCCTGCCGCAGCGCCTCGTAGGCCGTCCGCAGATCGGGCAGGGCCAACTCGACGTGGTCGGCGAGCGCGCCGTCATCGTTGACCGGCAATGCCGAAAACGTCTCGTAGGCAACGCGCGCGGCCGCGATGGAGGTCAGGCCGGCGTCCTCGGCAGGCGGCGCCGGCACCTCGCGGACGTGCGAGGTCAGGGTCTGCCGGGCCCGGTGCGTCGCCGACCGCGAGACCCGCAACGAACTCGCGGCTTCCTGCTCGGCAGCCAGTGCGGCGCGGGCCCGCTCGACCCAGGCGTCGTCCAGCGTGCCCTGAGCGCACACCGGGCACGGCTGCGTGCCGTGCCGATCGTGGAATTCGAGGCTCGTCTCCAGGAATTGAACCCGGTCGGCGGCGAGCGCGTCCGCCGTCCGCTCCGCGTAAGCCTGCTCGCCAGCGGCGCTCCGCAGTGCAGCGCAGGCCTCCCCCACCTCGTCGACTGGAGGGGCGGTCAACGCCGCGGCGTGTCGCCACGCGGCAGGTGCGGTCGACGCGGCGCTATCGGTGATCAGTGGGGCGACCGCCGCGAGGTCCGGCTTCGTCTTCGCGATCAATGCCAAGGCCGTCGCGGCGCGAGGATCGTCGTGAGCCTCCAACGTCGGGCGCAGCGCGTCACGGGCCTGCTTCTGGACCGCGCCCGGCTCCTTCAGCGTCTTGACCTCGGCATCGAGGCGGGCTATCGCGACGGTCAGCTGGTCGAGGCCGAGCAGCTTGTACAGCTGGTCGTAGAACTCGCTCTGCGTACCTTCGAGGATGCCGCCCAGCTCGTCGTAACTGAGCATCGGCCTGTACATGGCGAGTGCATTCGACCAGCCGAGGACGTCCGGGTCCTCCTGCTTCTGCCCCGCCCGTTGGACCCAGCGCTTCATCGCGGTCACCGGGACGTCTCCCGCGGGCCAGTCGACACCGACAACCGTTGAACCACTGCCCTGTTCGGCCATCGTGATGCGGATCTTCGCAGGGTCACCGGCGTGCAGGTTGCGCCAGACCTGCGACCATACCCTGCCCTTGTTCGCCCAACGCGAGTTGATGCCGGTGAGGGCGAGCTCGAGAGCTTCGGCCAGCGTCGACTTGCCCGACCCGTTGCGTCCGGCGACGACCACCAACCCGGGGCCGGGTTGCAGCTGCACCGTCACGTTGGCGCCGATGCCCCGAAAGCCCTGGACCGCGATCGAGGTGAGGTAGGCCCCGACGGGAATCTCCTCGGCGGCCTCGGGGGCATTGAGCGCGTCGATGACCTCCTGCGAGGTGGCGCCGTCACTGAGCACCTCGGCGAGGTCGTCGGGGTCTCCGAAGGCGGCGAGCACGACGAGTCGAGCTTGCTCGCTCAGGTCGTCGGCATCGTCGGCACGTTGCAGGACGTAGTCCTTGAGCTGTTCGTCGGCCATCGCGAACGACCCTAGGCGTTGGGTGTCTTGTTGACCAGATTCTCCAGCTCACCAAACACACGCTCGAGTTCGGCGACGAGCCAGGTGGTGTTTCTGTCCTTGAAGACCGCCAACAGGGAGCCGTAGTACCAAAGATGCCGCTGCGGATCCTTCACATTGAACCGTTGCCACAGCTCGTCTCCGTGGTCGCGGTAGTCCCGCAGGATCGCGCGGGCGTTGTCGAGCTTGTCGGCAAACGACACCAAGATGGTCGCCTCGGACGCCTTGGCCAAATGGTCGATGTAGTGCTTCTTTCGCGGCTGCCACGGCGGCTTGGGCACCACGTCGCTATCGCTGCACTCGGCGACGATGGTCCGCTGAGCACACGTCGTGGCATTCCCCGGAGCGCTGTCGGGGGCGCCCCCTAGGCTGGCTTCAATGGCCCTTCACCTCCACCGTGCCGATCGCACGGACGTCCTCGCCGCCGGCCTCGGCGATCTGCTCGCCAAACCCCTCGACGATCCCTTCGCGATGGAACTCGTCCTGGTGCCCGCCCGTGGCGTCGAGCGGTGGCTGAGCCAGCGCCTGTCGCATGTGCTGGGGCGCGGCGCAGGCGCCGACGGTGTGTGCGCGGGCGTCGAGTTCAGGAACCCGTATTCGCTCATCGCCGAGATCATTGGGACCGCCGACGACGATCCGTGGTCGCCGGACACCATGGTGTGGCCACTGCTCGAGGTGATCGACGAGAGCCTCGAGCGGCCGTGGTGCCGGACGCTGGCCACCCACCTCGGTCAGTTCGACGTCGGCGAGGAGAAGGAACTCCGCCAGGGTAGGCGCTACTCGGTGGCGCGGCGGATCGCCGGGCACTTCGCGTCCTACGCCAGGCAGCGTCCGCAACTGCTCGCCGACTGGCGCGACGGCAACGCCGACCTCGACGCCGATCTCGACTGGCAACCTCCGCTGTGGCAGGCGCTCGTCGACCGCGTGGACGCCGATCCGCCGCACGTCCGCCATCAGGAAACGTTTGCGCGCCTTCGACGGTCACCTTCCGACCTGCCGCCGCGACTATCGCTGTTCGGCCATACCCGGCTACCGATCACCGAGATCGAGCTCATCGAGGCTCTGTCGACCCACCACGACGTGCACCTGTGGCTCCCGCATCCCAGCGACGAGCTGTGGCGCGCGCTGACCGGCGCACGCGGTCCCGTCGCACGCCGCGACGACACCAGCCATCGAGCGGTTCACCATCCGCTCCTCGCTACGCTCGGGAGGGACCTCCGCGAGCTGCAGATCATTCTGCCAACGGATCTGCGCACCGACGAGCACCTGCGTCCTCCGTCCGGCAACCGCGAACACCCGGACACCCTTCTCGGCTGGCTGCAGTCCGACATCGCCGCGAATGCCGTTCGGCCACAGGGCCGGACGCCGAGCACGGGCGATCGGTCCGTCCAGGTGCACGCGTGCCACGGTCAGGCCCGACAGGTGGACGTTCTGCGCGAGGTGCTGCTGGGCCTGCTCGCCGACGACGTCACCTTGGAGCCGCGCGACATCCTGGTGATGTGCCCCGACGTCGAGACCTACGCGCCCCTGATCAACGCCGACTTCGGGCTGGGCGACGTGTTGCGAGGCGCCCACCCCGCACACCGGCTGCGGATGAGACTCGCGGATCGCTCACTCGTCCAGACTAATCCGCTGTTGGGCGTCGCGTCGCAACTGCTCGCGCTGGCCGGCAGCAGGGTGACTGCCAGCGAGGTGCTCAACCTCGCACAGTCCGCGCCGGTGCGCGCCCGCTTCGAATTCACAGACGACAATCTCGAGGACATCACCCGCTGGGTCCGCCAGGCGAACGTCCGCTGGGGTTTCGACCAGGAGCACCGTCAACCCTACGGTGTCGACTTCGTCCACAACACATGGCGTTTCGGCATCGACAGGGTGCTCGCCGGTGTCGCCATGTCCGACGACGCGCACGCCTGGATCGGTGCCACGCTGCCGCTGGACGACGTCGGCAGCAACCGCGTGGAACTGGCCGGCCAGCTCGCCGAGTTCGTGGACCGCTTGCGGCGGACCGTCGAAGCGCTCACCGGTGACCATCCGCTCGACGAGTGGCTGAACGCGCTGACCGAGGGGATCACGATGATGACGCGCGTCAACGACGCCGACGCGTGGCAGACCAGTCAGATGCAGCGCGAGTTCGGCCAGGTGCTCAACGATGCAGGCGCGCGCTCCGACACCGTGTTGCGCCTGTCCGACGTCAAGGCGCTGCTCGAACGCCACCTCGCGGGACGGCCGACACGCGCGAACTTCCGCACCGGCACGCTGACGGTGTGCACGATGGTGCCGATGCGGTCGGTGCCGCATCGGGTGGTGTGTCTGGTCGGCCTCGACGACGGCGCATTTCCGCGTCAGGGGATCACCGACGGGGACGACGTGCTGGCCCGTAATCCGTTGACGGGTGAACGTGACAGCCGCTCCGAGGACCGGCAACTGCTGCTCGACGCCGTCGGCGCGGCCACCGAGAAGTTGGTGATTACCTACACCGGCGCCAACGCCAACTCCGGACAGCCACGGCCGCCCGCGGTGCCGCTGGCCGAGTTGCTCGACGCCCTGGACGCGACGACGCCGCAGAACGTCCGCAAGCAGGTCGTCGTCCATCATCCTTTGCAGCCGTTCGACATTCGCAACGTCATCCCCGGCAAGTTGGTGCCCGACGTGCCGTTTACGTTCGACTCGACGGTTCTGAAGGCCGCGCAGGCCAGTACCCGCGAACGGTCCGAGCAGCCGAAGTTCATCTCCGGCCCACTGCCCGCGCAGCCGCATGAGGACGTCGCGCTCACCGATCTGATCGGGTTCTTCAAGGATCCGGTGAAGGGGTTCTTCCGCGCGCTGGATTACACCCTGCCGTGGGACGTCGATGGTGTCTCCGACGAGATCTCCGTCGACATCGACGCCCTGGAGCAGTGGGCCGTCGGCGACCGGATGCTCAACGACATGCTGCGCGGCATGACACCCGACGACGCTCGGCAGGCCGAGTGGCGACGGGGCACGCTCCCGCCCGGTCAGCTCGGCTGGCGCAAGGCGGGCGAACTGCGCGAACAGTCGACCCTGCTCGCGGCGACCGCCCTCGGATATCGGAAAGCCGGTCAAAAGGGCCACAAGGGTGATGCGGACGCCTACGACGTCGACATCGACCTCGGTGCCGGACGCCGCCTGACGGGCACGGTGTCACCGGTGTTCGACGACCGGTTGGTCTCGGTCACCTACTCCAAGCTCGACGGCAAGCATCTGCTCGCCTCGTGGATTCCGTTGCTGGCGTTGTTCGCCCATCATCCCGACCGGGAGTGGTCGGCCATCTGCATCGGGAGGGCGCGGCGCTCGAGCACGCCGAGCATACGGGCTCTCGCTCAGCCGCAACAGCCGGCGGTCAACGTACTGCGCGACCTGGTGGCGATCTACGACGCCGGCCGTCGCGAGCCGCTCCCCCTGCCCATCAAGACGTCGTACGCCTGGGCGAGCGCCCGCCACGAAGGTGGCGACCCGGAGCGGGAGGCGTCCTTCAAGTGGAAGTCGGGCAACTATCCAGGCGAGGATCACGATCCCGCCCAGGTACGGGCCTGGGGGCAGAACGCTTGGCTGAAAGACCTCATGCAAGGGCTGCGACCGGGCGAGGAGGTCGACGGCGAGACTCACCGACTTGGTGCGTACTCGGCCCGACTCTGGCTGCCGATGCTGCGGGCGGAAGTGGCTGTCTGATGGAACGTTTCAATCTCCGGGGACCGCTTCCCGACGTAGCCTCCACCACCGTGCTCGAGGCGAGTGCGGGCACCGGCAAGACATTCGCGCTCGCCGGACTGGTGACCCGCTACGTCGCCGAGGGTGCGGCAACCCTCGACCAGATGCTGCTCATCACCTTCAGTCGCGCGGCCAGCCAGGAGTTGCGCGATCGCGTCCGCCGCCAGATCACCCACGCGGCCGCCGCTTTCGACGATCCGTCGCTCGTCGGTGACAACCAGTTGGTCGAGCTCCTGCTGACGGGCACCGACGAGGAACGCGCGGTTCGCAAGCAGCGGTTGCGGGACGCGTTGGCAGGCTTCGACGCCGCGACGATCGCCACGACTCACCAGTTCTGCCAACTGGTGCTGAAGTCGCTCGGCGTGGCTGGCGACTCCGATTCCCGGGTCAGGCTGGTGGAGAGCCTGACCGACCTGGTCACCGAGGTCGTTGACGACCTCTACCTCGCGCACTTCGGTCAGCAGCGCGACGACCCGGCGCTGACGTACCCCGACGCGCTCAAGCTGGCCCGGGAGGTCGTCGGCAACCCCGCGACCGAGTTGCGTCCGCTCGAGCCACCCCCCGACTCGCGGGCCGCGGTCTGCGTAGCCTTCGCGAATCACGTTCTGGCCGAGCTGGAAACGCGCAAGCGCAGACTGGGAATCATGGGTTACGACGATCTGCTGACGCGGCTGGCGGAGGCCCTCGACGCCGAGGATTCCCCCGCCCGGCTCCGGATGCACCGGCGCTGGCCGATCGTGATGGTCGACGAGTTTCAGGACACCGACCCCGTGCAGTGGCAGGTGATCGACCGGGCCTTCAGCGGTTGGTCGACGGTCATCCTGATCGGTGATCCCAAGCAGGCGATCTATGCCTTCCGCGGCGGTGACATCGTGACGTATCTGAAAGCCGCCAAGACCGCGGGCGCCAACAAGACGCTGGGCACCAACTGGCGCAGTGACAGCGCCCTGGTCGACCGGTTGCAGGCCGTGCTGCGTGGCGCCGAACTCGGTAACCCCGCGATCGTCGTGCACGACGTCGAGGCGGCGAACAAAGCTTGCCGGCTGGTCGGCGCACCGAGCGGAGAGCCGTTTCGGCTGCGCGTCGTGCAGCGAGCGACGTTCGGCCGCAGCGGAACTCAGAACATCCCCATCGGCGACCTGCGACAGCATATCGGCAAGGATCTCGCCAACGACATCGGCGCACTGCTAGCCAGCGGCGCCACCTTCGACGGTCAGTCGGTGCGCGCCGGTGACGTCGCGGTGATCGTCGAGACTCACCGCGACGCGCGGGTGTGCCAGCTCGCACTGGGTGCAGTCGGGATCGTGTCGGTCTACACCGGCGACTCGGACATCTTCACGTCGCAGGCAGCCGATGATTGGCTCTCGCTGCTGGAGGCATTCGATCAGCCGCACCGCGCCGGGGTGGTACGCGCTGCCGCGGCGACGATGTTCTTCGGCAAGTCCGCGGAGGACCTGGTGCGCGGCGGCGACGCGCTGACCGACGAGATCGCGGAGACGTTGCGGGAGTGGGCCGGTCACGCTCGCGAGCGCGGTGTCGCGGCGATCTTCGAGGCCGCTCAGCTGCGGGGCATGCTGAAGCGCGTGCTGTCGTGGCGCGACGGTGAGCGGCACATGACCGACCTTGCCCACATGACGCAACTGCTGCAGGAGGTGGCGCACCGCGAGCACTACACGCTGCCCGCGCTGCGCGACTGGTTGCGTGCCGAGCGTGACGACCGCGGTGGGACGGCCGAACGGAATCGTCGACTGGACAGCGATGCCGCGGCCGTGCAGATCATGACGGTGTGGGCGAGCAAGGGGCTGCAGTACCCGATCGTGTACCTGCCCTTCGCGTTCAACCGCTGGGTGCCCGAGCCCGACCTGATCCTGTTCCACGACGGGCCTACTCGCTGCCTGCACATCGGCGGCAAGGAGAGCCCCGACTACCGCGAGGTCGAGAAGCTGGGCCGCGAGGAGTCCGCCGGCGACGACAGTCGACTGACCTACGTCGCCCTGACCCGGGCGCAGGCCCAGGTGGTGGCCTGGTGGTCATCCGCTCAGAACGAGCCCAACGGTGGACTGTCCCGGCTGCTGCGCGGCCGGCGACCCGGCGAGTCCGTCGTGCCCAACCAGTGTGTGCCCAGCAAGATCAGCGACGACGATGCTCTCGTCCGGCTGCGGGGGTGGGAGGCCGCGGGCGGTCCCGTGCTGGAGCAGTCGGTCCTGACGCCCGCTCCGCGCCCGCCCGCTGAGCCGGCGCCGAAAGGGCTTGACGCCAGGCACTTTCACCGCTCGATCGACACCACCTGGCGTCGTACCTCCTATTCGGGACTGATCCGCGTGGCCGAGACCTCGGGAGTGAGCAGCGAGCCGGAGGTCGTCGCACTGGACGACGAGGTAGGTGACCTGCCGCTGCTGCAGCCGCCGGCGGGGCCTGCGCTGCCGTCGCCGATGGCCGATCTTCCAAAGGGCGCGAAGTTCGGCACGCTCGTGCACGCGGTACTGGAGACCGCCGACCCATTCGCGACCGATCTCGCCGTGGAACTAGAGACTCGGGTCCGCGAGCACGCGGTCTGGTGGCCGGTGGACGTGCCCGCATCCGACCTGGCGGCCGCGCTGGTGCCGATGCACGACACGCCGCTTGGCCCGCTTGCGGCAGACCTGACGCTGCGCCAGATCGGTCTGCGAGACCGGCTGCGGGAGTTGGACTTCGAGTTCCCCCTTGCGGGTGGTGATCTGGGCGCCACCGCGCCGGAGATCTGCCTCCGCGACGTGGGACTGTTGGTGGCGTGGCACCTACCTGCAGACGACCCCCTGGCCACCTACGCCGAGCGGCTGACGGGCGACGCGTTGGGCAACCAGCCACTGCGCGGGTATCTGAACGGGTCCATCGACGCCGTGCTGCGCATCCCCAGCCCGAAGAGTTCAGCCGAGAGCCATCGCTACGTGGTGGTCGACTACAAGTCGAACTGGCTGGGCGACGGCGACGGTTCGTTGACGTCGGCAGACTACGAGCGCGCCCGATTGGTCGAGGCGATGTTGCACTCCGACTACCCGCTGCAGGCGCTCTTGTACAGCGTTGTGCTGCATCGCTTTCTGCGGTGGCGGCAGGCCGGATATACACCCGAGCGGCACCTGGGCGGCGTGCTGTACCTGTTCGTGCGTGGCATGTGCGGCGCGGACACCCCGGTCATCGACGGCCACCCTGCCGGCGTGTTCGACTGGCGGCCACCGGCGTCGCTCATCGTGGCCGTGTCCGAACTGCTCGACGCAGGAAAGGTGGACGCATGACGACCGTCGAGCCCGTCGATGCCGCGAACTGGCGTCGGGCCGTCGGCGCCTTGGGACTGTTGGCGGCGTTCAACGACGCGACGGTCATCGACGCGGCGGATGTGCTCGTCGCACAGCGGCTCAGCGCGTTGGCCGAGGAGGGCGACGAACGGGTGATGCTCGCCCTCGCCCTGGTGGTGCGCGGATTGCGCGCCGGCTCGGTGTGCCTGGATCTGCGGACGGTCGAGGCCCAGATCGACGACGCCGACCTGCCCTGGCCCGCGATCGACGACTGGTTGGCGGCCGTGTGGGCCAGTCCGCTTCTCGAAGCGCCGCACGTGCTGCGCCGCCAGGAGCATCTGCTCTACCTCGACCGGTACTGGCGGGAGGAGGAGCAGGTCGCCGTCGACCTGCGGGCGCTTGTGTCCCGCCGCAGCGTCGCATCCGCGGGCGACGTCGAACGGCTCTTCCCGACCGGTTACGAGGAGCAGCGCGGTGCTGCGGAAATCGCCCTGTCGCAAAGGGTTACGGTTCTCACGGGCGGCCCCGGCACCGGCAAGACGACCACCGTCGCGCGCCTGCTGGCGCTCTTCGCCGGACAGACGGCATCGGGATCGCGGCTGCGCATCGCCCTGGCCGCGCCCACCGGGAAGGCGGCGGCCCGGCTGCAGGAGGCAGTGCAGTGGGAGATCGACAAGCTCGATCTCGTCGACCAGCGGCGACTCTCGGGGCTGCAGGCGACCACCCTGCATCGCCTGCTGGGCAGATGCCCCGACAGTTCGTCGCGCTTCCGGCACCACCGTGGCAACCGGTTGCCGCACGACGTCATCGTCGTCGACGAGACGTCGATGGTGTCGTTGACCATGATGGCCCGGCTCTTGGAAGCGGTGCGACCGCAATCCCGGCTGCTGCTGGTCGGCGACCCGGATCAGTTGGCCTCGGTCGACGCCGGAGCGGTACTGGCCGACCTCGTCGACGGTCTCGGCGCAGGCATTGGATCACCGGTGGTGGCCCTGCAGACGTCCCATCGTTTCGGCGAGTCGATCGGCGCGCTGGCGTCGGCGATCCGCGACGGCGACCCCGACGCAGCGCTTGCCGTCCTGGAAGGAGGTGGTGAGCACATCGAATGGGTCGACGTCGACGACCCCCTGGCCGCACTTCGTAAGGTCCTTCTGCCCCAGGCACTCCGGTTGCGCGAGGCCGCGGTGCTCGGGAACGCGACGGCTGCGCTCGCCACCCTGGACGAGCACCGCCTGCTGTGTGCGCACCGCCGCGGGCCACATGGCGTTCAGCACTGGAATCGTCAGGTCGAGCGATGGCTCACCGAGTCGACGGGCGAGCCGATCTGGTCGGACTGGTATGCCGGACGTCCGGTGCTTGTGACGGCGAACGACTACGGACTGGGCCTGTACAACGGCGACACCGGCGTGACGGTGACCAGCCCAGACGGTCTGCGGGCCGCGATTGCCCGCGCTGGTGAACCGCGGGCGTTCGCGACCAGTCGCCTGCCGCACCTCGAGACCATGTACGCCATGACGATCCACAAGAGTCAGGGATCGCAGGCCGCCGAGGTGACAGTGCTGATGCCACCGGTCGACTCGCGGCTGCTGACCCGAGAGCTGTTCTACACCGCGGTCACCCGGGCGAAGTCGAAGGTGCGTGTGGTGGGATCGGCAGAGGAGGTTCGGTCGGCGATCGAGAAGCGCGCGGTGCGAGCATCCGGGTTGGCGCTGCGACTGCGGGGCTAGAGCTACGGCGTGACGGGATGCCTGCTGAGGATCGACACCCGGTTGAACGCATTGATGGCCGTCGCCACCCAGATCACGGCGGACAGCTCGTCATTGGTGAGAACCTCTCGCGCACGGGCGTATTCCCGCTCGGCGGTGTAGTGATCCGGCAGGGTGGTCGTGATCTCGGCCAGCCGCAAGGCGGCCTGCTCGCGTTCGTCGAACAACGCGGTGTCGCGCCAGACCGACAGCGTGGCGAGCTGCTTGTCGGTGACACCTGCCGCGACGGCGCGGCGGTGATGGACGTCCAGACACGACGGGCAGCCATTGATCTGCGACACGCGAACGTTGACCAGTTCGGTCAGGCTGCGCGACAGTCCGGCCTCCCTGGCCGACGTGGTGACGGCGGTCGCCACGGCCACCAGAGCGTGGTACGACTCGGGGGTCTGCTTGTCGATGTGTACGTGCTCGGTGTCCAACGCGCGCCTCCGACGTCCGGGTACAGTCGCGTCGATCGTACCGAGCGTGATGACTGAGGGGACGTCGTGCGGGCGCTTCGGTAACCGTTGGTGCCCGCCCGAATTCGCTCGGAGGCGGGCACTTCGGTCTATCTACCGGGACAGCGGGTGGGTGTCCCGATGATCGGCCAGCCAGCGTTCCTCGACGCGCTTGACGCGATGATGCTCCAGCGCGATGAGGATGGCTCCAGCGGTGACGAGTGCACCCGCGATGAAGCCAAGGGGCATTTGCCACTCGGTGCGTTGGTACGCCGTCGCCGCCAGGAACCCGGCGATCGTGACGGTGCCGAGCATGATCAGCATCAGACCGGGAAGCCACAGCGTGTCGATGAACGATTCGCCGGCATGCGGCTGGGTGGTGCGGGAGTGATCCACGGGATCGTGATGCGCGCCCTTCATGAGCATCTCCCTTCTGAAGAGATGCCTACATTGTACGCCTGTTGTGACACATGTCACATTAATCATGCACGGCCCGCGACGCCCCTGGCGCGCACGACCTCGTCGACGCGGCGGGCCGCCGTCCGGGGGTCTTCGTGCTCCCAGATCCTGACGCTCACCCAGCCGGCGGCGGCCAGTCGCCCGTCGGTGTCTCGGTCCCTTGCCCGGTTGCCCTCGACCTTCTCGGCCCAGAACCTGGCGTTCGCCGATGCGACGGTGTGGTGCTCGGGGCAGCCGTGCCAGAAGCAGCCGTCGAGGAAGACCGCGACCTTCGCCCGCGGGAACACCAGATCGGCGGTGCGCCGTAAATCGCCCAGCGGTTTCGCCGACACCCGATAGCGCAATCCGAGCGCGTGCACGGCGGACCGCAGCGCCAGCTCGGGCTTGGTGTCACGGCTCTTGTTGGACTGCATCCGCGCCCGAGCGCCCGGCGACGAGGCCCAGGAGTCTGCCATTGGCGCCAGCCTATTGACGGCGCGCCGCCCCGCCTGCGCGAGCTCACCGAAGACCCTGCATACGATCGGCGGGTGAGCAGCCCCTCCGACTCGCCTCACGCCATGACCCGCGGGTCCGCGGTCGGCCACGACGTCGGTTTCGAGCGCTTCCTCACGCGCAACGGCACCTACGAACGCATCCTCTCGCGCCGTGACGGCAGGCAGACCGCCAGCGTCATGGCCGGCTACCACGGCACCGACGCCAGACCCACCTGCGCCGAGGAAGCCGAACGCGCCTGGCTGCAAAGCAGCGTCGCACCACCGTGCGGCGCCGCCCGTTCCTCGGTCCGCGCCGTCGACCTGTTCTCCGGCTGCGGTGGGCTGTCGATCGGGTTGGCCGAGGCGGCCCGTGCGCTCAATCGATCCTTCGAGCCGGTGCTCGCCGTCGACATCGACGCGGTCGCGGCGCAGACCTACGCCGCCAACTTCCCGTCGGCTACCACCGTCTGCCGCGACGTGGACGACGTGCTGCCCGGCCAGGTCGGCTCCCGCCTCACCTCCGCCGAGCGGATGCTGGCCAAACGCCACGCCGACGTCGACGTGCTGGTGGGCGGGCCGCCATGCCAGGGCCACAGCGACTTCAACAACCGCACCCGCCACGCCGACGACAAGAACGAGCTGTACCGAACCATGGTCCGGGCAGCGGAAGTGCTTTTCCCCCAACATGTTCTGATCGAGAACGTCCCCGGGGCAATCAACGACCGGGGGGCCGTCGTGCAACGCACCGCCGACGCCCTCGACGAACTCGGGTATCACGTGTCGATCGGCGTGATCGACCTCAGCGAGATCGGCGTCCCCCAGCGCCGCCGTCGACTCGTCCTCGCCGCCAGCCTCACCCACGCCACCACCGTCGACCAGGTCGCTCACCGGCACCGTCGAAACGGACGCACCGTCGCGTGGGCGCTCGAGGACCTGGAGTCGCAACCCGAACCCGCCAGGCTGGTGGACATGGTCGCCAGGTCGGCGCCGGCGACGCGGCGCCGCATCGACTACCTCTTCGAGCACGGCGCCTACGACCTGCCCGACAGTCAGCGTCCCGCCTGCCACGCGGACGGCGGCCACAGCTACAAGGCCATCTATGGGCGACTGGCCTGGGACCGCCCGTCACAGACCATCACCACCGGTTTCTACAGCATGTGCATGGGCCGCTACGTGCATCCGAGCCGTCGTCGCACCCTCACCGCGCACGAAGCCGCACGGCTGCAATACATTCCGGACTGGTTCTCCTTCGACACCGTCAACCACCGCACCGCCCTGGCCCGCATGATCGGCAACGCGGTGCCGTCGCGGCTGAGCTACGCCGTCGCGTTGGAATGGCTGCGGTGACGTTGAAGGTCGCCGGACTGTTCGCCGGCATCGGCGGGCTGGAACTCGGCATGGCGGCCAGCGGTCACCACGCGCAGCTGCTCGTCGAGAACTCGTCGGCCGCCATGCACGTGCTGCGCCGACGGTTCCCCGATACGAAGCTCGAAGCCGACGTCCGCGACGTCACCTCCCTGCCGAAGGGAACCGACCTCGTCGTGGCCGGCTTCCCCTGCCAGGACCTCAGCAGCGTCGGGCGCAAGGCCGGAATCGTCGGTGCCCGAAGCAGCCTGGTCGGCGAGGTGTTGCGACTGCTCGAGGATGGCGACGTGCCGTGGGTGGTGCTGGAGAACGTGCCGTTCCTCGTCTCTCTGGGTCAGGGGGCGGCGCTGCGGCTGATCACGAGCGCGTTGACCGAACTGGGCTACCGGTGGGCGTACCGCGTGGTCGACACCAACGCCTTCGGGCTCCCGCAACGGCGCAACAGGTGGTACCTCGTCGGCTCCCGTGTCGGCGACCCGCGCGACGTGCTGCTGGCCGACGACGTCGAAAAGCCAGCCATTACAGCCGATTATCCGGATGTGGCGTGCGGGTTCTACTGGACCGAGGGCATGCGCTCCTTCGGATGGGCCGTTGACGGCGTGCCACCGATCAAGTGCGGCTCCTCGGTGGGGGTGCCCTCTCCCCCGGCGATCAGACTCCCGTCGGGAAGCTACGTCACGCCCGATCTACGCGATACCGAACGGCTGCAGGGCTTTCCCGTCGATTGGACCGCACCCGCCGACGAGGTCGCCCGACGCGGGGAACGCTGGCGCATGGTCGGCAACTCCGTCAGCGTGCCCGTCGCAGCCTGGATCGGCAGACGGCTCGCGGACCCCGACCGCTACGACCCCGACCGCGACGCGCCACGGACGGGGACGACGTGGTCGCGCCGAGCGGCGTGGGCCGACCTCGACGGCGTCGTCCACACTGCCGACGTCGGACCGTGGCCGGCGTGGGACGCCCGGCTACCCCTGGTGGACTTCCTTCAGTTTCAGGGCAAGCCGCTGTCCGCGCGCGCAGCGTCCGGCTTCCTGCGACGAACCCGGAAGGGAACGCTGCACTTTCCCCCGAGGTTCATCGACGAGCTGACCGCATACGCAGATCGGGTCTCGGCGGAGGATAGGTGATCCTGCTGCCCTGCAACCACTGATCCCACGGCACCGTCCAGTCACCGTTCTGCCAGATCTCCAGAGGCTTGCCACCGGTGTTGCGCACCTCGACCACGTCGCCCGGCACCGAGAAGTCGAAGAACCACGCGGCGTTCTCGCCGTTGAGGTTCAGACAACCGTGGCTGGTGTCGGTGTTGCCCTGCGCCCACACCGTCGAATTCAACTGATGCAGGTAGATGCCGTCGGTGCTGATCTTGGTGGCGTACGAGATCGACTCCTTGTATCCGAGCCGCGAGTTGGTCGGCAGGCCGAACGTCGAGGAGTCCATGATCACCGGGTTGGCCTTGTTCAAGACCGTGTAGACGCCGGGCGGGGTGAAGAAGGAGAAGGTGGTGCCCGCGATGGTCTGGATTCCGCCCATGCCCATCGAGGTCGGCATGGTGCGAACCAGCTTGCCGTTGTCGAAGACGCTGACCATGTGGGTGTTGTCGTCGGCGATCGAGACGTGGGCGTCACCGATCTTGAACGAGACGTGCTCGTCCTCTTCGCCGTAGAGGCCGTCGCCAAGTGGCGTGCCGTAGACGTTGGCCGCGACCGTCACGGTGGTGCCCGGCGCGTAGTACTTCTGGGGCCGCCAGTGCGCCGTCTGGTCGTCGACCCAGTACCACGATCCCGCCACCGGCGGATTGGTGGTAACCGAAAGGTGCCGCTCGGCGTTGGCCTTGTTGTCGATGTTCTCGTCGAAGTGGGCGACAACGACGGCGCCAACCCCATAGGTGGCGCCGTCCTGCAGCAGGCCCCCGTCGGTGGTCTCGAAGTAGACCTGGGTCTGATTGCTCGGAGATACCGTGGTGAAGCTCGACTCCTGACGCGAGGGCATGCCGGCGGGGCCGCGGGCGAGGACCGTCATCGTGTAGGTGCGGCCGTAGCCGAGTTGACCCGTCGGTTTCCAGGTCGAGTGATCCGGTGTGAGGACACCGGGCACGACCTTTCCGCTGTCGTTGGTCATGGTGACGTGGGTGATGGTGCCCGCGGTCGCGATGATCATGACCGGGCTCGCCGGGTTGACCTTGTTGGCCGCAGGCGCCGGGAGGACGGACAGCACCGCGGGCGTCGACGCAGGCACGGCCGGTTGCGCCTCGGACAGGTTGCGGGGTGCGGCGAGCACCTGGCAGCCGTGCACACAACGTTCAGATCCGCTCACGACGACTCCACCGAGCACGGCCAGCACCGCGAAGGCTGCGGCCATCCAGGCGCCACGGGCACGACGAGTAGACGTCAACGAAACTCCACTGATTTTCGGCACCGACGAGAAGATGAGCCCCATGGTAGGTGGTCCACGGCGATCCTTCGCAATAGGCGAGGCGGGGCGTACTTCGTTCGTGATCCGCTTGTTTCAGAAGCGTTGGAGACGAACGTCACTTTCGCGTCAGAGTCGCCGTTCGGGGCCCTTGAACTGCGAGTGACCGACGAAGAGACGTGGGCCACAGCCGATCACAGCCTGCCGTGGGCGTCGCTTCGGTAACGAACGCGCGCACATCGCCGAGGAACAGATGACGGCAAAACTGCAGGCGTTGCGCGACCATGACCGGTTGCCAAGAAGCGACCGACGGCAGAACTTCCCCCAAGAGATGGGTACAACAGATGACATTCGCTGAAGCAGTTCGACGCGGCTGGCGACGCCGGATCGCCATCGCCGCGGTCGCAGCCGCCGTTCTTCCCGCCCTGATCGGTGTCACCGGTAACTCGGCGACCGCCGGGGCGTACTCACGCTCAGGGTTGCCGGTCGAGAACCTGATGGTTCCGTCCGCGGCGATGGGCCGCGACGTGCTGGTGAGGTTCCAGCCCGGCGGTTCGCACGCGGTGTACCTGCTGGACGGATTGCGCGCCCGCGACGACAACAGCGGCTGGGACATCGAGACCAACGCGTTCGAAAAGTTCGATCAGTCCGGCGTGTCGGTCGTGATGCCCGTCGGTGGCATGTCCAGCTTCTACTCGGACTGGAACGGCCCGGCCGTGGGCAACGGCACGACCCAGACCTACAACTGGGAGACCTTCCTGACCTCCGAGCTGCCGGCCTACCTGGCGGCGAACAAGGGCATCTCCCCCTCCGGCAACGCCGTCGTCGGACTATCGATGTCGGGCAGCGCCGCGCTGATCCTCGCGGCATACCACCCGGGCAACTTCTCCTACGCCGGCTCGCTGTCGGGATTCGAGCACCTGTCCGACGGCATCTGGCCGACCCTGGTCGGCTTCTCGATGCGTGACGCCGGCGGCTTCGATGCCACCGCGATGTGGGGCCCCGGTGGCGGCCCGACC
>JBBRTH010000060.1:0-37802 GCA_038244615.1 Mycobacteriales bacterium
CTAAGCCGAAGTTACGGCGGCTTTTTGGGTGATTGTGGTGGTTGAGCTTGGCTTATCGTGTGGACACGCCACCGAATGTAGTCACTAATATAGTAGGTGTTCGTCACGGCATAGGTTAGAATCGGTTCGTGTCCAAGGGGTCTGGCGCGGTTCACGTCGCGACGCAGCGGCGTAAGTACACCGGGAAAGATGGTGTCGAGCGGGTCTACGAATCGTTTCTGTTGCGTCGATCCTTCCGGGAGGCCGGCAAGGTCCGCAACGAGACGTTGGCCAATTTGTCGGCGCTGCCGCCGGAGGCGATCGCCGCGGTCCAGGCGGTACTCGCTGGTGAATCGCTGGCCGCGGTGGACTCGATCGCGACCGTGGAGCGTTCCCGCCCGCACGGTCATCTGGCAGCGGCGGCGGTAATGGCCCGCCAGCTGGGCTTGGCGGGACTGCTGGGTCCGGCGTGCCGGTCCCGTGAGGTGGCGATGGCGTTGATCTTGGCCCGAGCGGTGGCCCCGGCGTCGAAGCTGGCCACCATCGGCTGGTGGTCAGACACCACGTTGGGTCCGGATCTGGCGGTCAGCGGTGTGCACACCGACGAGGTGTACGCGGGCATGGACTGGCTGCTGGCCCGTCAAGACGACATCGAGAAACGGCTGGCCAAAAGACATCTGGCAGCCGAGGTGAACCCGTCGCGGATCGCGATGTTCGACCTGTCCTCGTCCTGGGTGACCGGGCGGGCCTGTCCGCTGGCCGCCCGCGGTTACTCCCGCGACGGGAAGAAGGGCTGCGAACAGATCGAGTACGGGCTGCTCACCGATCCCGAGGGCCGCCCGGTTGCGATCCGGGTCTTCCCCGGCAACACCGGTGACCCGACCGCGTTCATCGCCGCGGTCACCGCGGTCAAGGACACCTTCGCGTTGGAGAACATGGTGATGGTCGGTGACCGCGGCATGATCACCAACGCCCGCATCACCGCCCTGGTCGAACTGGGCGGGATCGGCTGGCTGACCGCTCTGCGCGCCCCGCAGATCGCCGCGCTGGCCGCGCAGGACGGCCCGCTGCAAATGAGCCTGTTCGACGCGGTCAACTTCGCCGAGATCACCCACCCCGACTACCCCGGGGAACGCCTCATCGCCTGCCGCAACCCGGCCCTGGCCACCGAACGTGCCCGCAAGAGAAGCGACCTGCTGACCGCCACCGAGAACACCCTGGCCCCGATCATCGAATCAGTGCGCAACCGACGACTGGCCGGCGCCGACAAGATCGGGTTACGGGTTGGGGCGGTGTGGGGAAAGTACAAGATGGCCAAACACTTTCAGGTATCCATCACCGAGAACACCCTCACCATCACCCGCAACCAGGCCGGTATCGAGGCCGAAGCCGCACTCGACGGGATCTACCTCCTGCGTACCACCGTGCCCGCCGCCGAACTCGACACCGCCGCGACCATCGGCGCCTACAAGAACCTGGCCCGCGTCGAACGCGACTTCCGCTCGCTGAAAGCCATCGATCTGGACCTGCGCCCGATCCACCACCACCTCGAAGACCGGGTCCGCGCCCACGTCCTGATCTGCTTCCTCGCCGCGTACCTCACCTGGCACCTGCGTCAAGCCCTCGCCCCGCTGACGTTCACTGACGAAAACCCCACCAGCCGAACAGATCCCGTGGCACCCGCGGTCAGATCACCAGCCGCCCAACGCAAAGCCACCCACAAAACCACCCCAGACGGCCACACACCCCGCTCCTACCAGAGCCTGCTCACGCACCTGTCCACCCTGACCCGCTGCGACGTGCGCTACGGCACGAACGGACCGATCGTGGCGACCCTGAGCACCCCCACCGACACTCAACGCCGCGCCTTCGACCTCCTAGGCGCCCCGATCCCACTCACCCTCACCTGAACCCGCCGTCGACAGAAAACACACCCAAAAAGCCGCACAACACCAGTTCAACCACCTAAAGGCCCACCCCAGACCACTTAACTTCGGCCTAAGTGATCCCGCAAACAACCGTGCACTCGGAGTCCTCAAACCTCGGGAAAGCCCCTCTGCCGCAGAGCAATCCGCACGCGCTCGATGACAGAAGCCTGCTGGCATCGCAACTGCGTGGCACTGACCCGCACGATCAACCAACCCTTGGCGGCGAGGAACTCGAGACGGTCGATGTCGTCACCGTGCTGACGACTCGTCCCCATTGGTTGGCGACCGGGATCTGCGTCGCCGGTCGCGGTAAGCGCGCCCGCACGAGCAAGAGTCGCAGCCGGGTCTCCTGAGGCGATTCGGCACCCGCGTCGGCGAGGTCCAGTGCTACGCGGAGCCGTCGGATGGCGCGGGCGCCCGGGTATCGGTCCGCGGTATCCAAGGGCAGCCACCGGCCGAGGTCGTAGGCCGTGCGGGCAGCCGTCGTGCAGGCGATCCCGTCAGTCCGGCAAACTTCGTCGTCGGCCAACTCACCACTGCGCACGGTGATGCCCTTCGATGCGGGCCTGCGGGAATGGGCAAGCTCGACGGGAGCATCGGCTGGAATCCATGTGCAGCCCAGTTGTGCCGCCGCCGAGTGACCGACCAGCGTCGCCGTGCGCCCCGACCAGAGCCACGCCGCACGAGCCCGGTCACGCGCGCTCAACTCGACGCCTGCGCGGGCGTACACGTTGCGATGAAGCTTGACGTACCGGCGGGTGAGGTCGCGACGGGTGACACTGCGATCGGCGAGCGCCTCTGTGGCAACGACGAGTCGGTCTTTCACCCTCCCATCGTCGGACAGCTGCGCATGGTCGCTGAGCGGCAGTTTTCTCGCCGTCGAACGCACGGTCGTTGTACGCGAACCGCGAGTACGGCCGTCAACAACCGTTCTTTCGACGTGCCCTTAGCTCACCTTCCCTGGGCGGCGAAGTCGGCGACCATCGCCTCGGCGCTACGCACCGCCGCCCGGCAGGCGCGCATCGTGAACGGATCGTTGAGCGGGTGATCGGCCCGGCGCCGCCATCGTTGCGCGGCGGCGAACGCCGCTCGCGGACCGTCCTGGGGGGCATCCGGTTGCAGGCCGAGCCGACTGGCTGCATCGGTGCCGGAACCGCCGATGATGCGGCGCAGCGAAGCCATCTCGTCTCCGTTCAACGTCGTTGTCCGCGACCGCAATTGACTCAGTAGACGCAGCTCCTCGAACGCGTGGGTATCGGCGAGCAATGGATCGATGTCGGCGAGGATGTGCGGGGTCGCGTAGATGGGGTTGGCCTCGACGAACCTGCGCAGGGAGAGGAGCGCGGTGTGCGCCTTGAGCAGATCGGACCGCTGCGCGAACTGCTGGTCGATGACGTCACGCAACGCGACCAGCCCGCTGCGCTCGAGGAGTTCGTCAGCCAGGGCGACCGAGTCGTTGATGCCCGCCCGCAGCACCGCGATCGAGATTCGGATACCGAACATGCCGAACCGTTCGAGCAACGCCGCCCGGGTGGCGGCATCAACAGGCAGTGCCGGGCCTCCCACGGCATCCTCGCGGACGAAACGGTCCACCGACAGCATTGACTTGGTCAGTTCGGCGGCTTCCACGCCGGCCAGCTTCTCGAGCGCGACGAACTCGCTCTGCCGCAATGTCCGCGCGGTGAGCGCAAGGAGTCCGGACACCGGGACAACGGCCTGGCAGATGCCCGTCTTGTCCATCTCGGCGGTGAATCGCTTGGCGACGTCCTTCGCGGAGAGCATCGCGTCGATCCGGCCGGCGCCGATCTCGTCCGCCCGGGAAGCGACACCGATGACGCCGACGGCACCCGCCGATCCGCCGACGAGCGTGCCGATCTGCTTGAGCAGCGCGATGTCCGCCGCATTGAGCGTGCGAAGAAGGAAGACGACGGCATCGACGCGCGGCACGCCGTCATCGGGAACCAGCAGGCGCAGGGTGCGCTCGGAGACGTCGCGGGACAGCGACGACGTGCCGGGGGTGTCGATGATGGTGGTGTCGATGAGTTCCGCTGCGGGCCATTCGACGTCGAGGTCGATGACGTCTTCGGGATCGAGGCTGGCGAAGTCGAACGTCAGGCCCCGATCGCTGGGGTCGCGCGCGATGGGCACGTTCGACCGTCTGCCACCGCGATGGTTCGCCGTCACCTTGGGCGTGGCGCCGTTGCGGAACCACGTCACGATGAGGGTGGCCTCCGTGGCGTCGGTCGGCGCGATGTCCTCGCCCACGAGCGCATTGACCAAGGTCGACTTGCCCGCCTTCAGCGTCCCGGCCAATGCGATGCGGATCGGCTGATTGAGCCGCCAGCCGATCCAGTTCAGTTCGTTGTGGACATCGGGACGCTCGCGGTAGGCCGGGTCGCTGCGATAGGCCTCGACGGTTCCGCCAAGGATCGCGCGCACTCGATCGCTCGTACTCATGTCGGGTGCCAAGCCTAGTTACTGCGGCTGCGAAGTCACTTTGCAGCGGGCATCGGACCGGCATCCGGCGCAGGCGACAGCTTCACGGCGTGTTCGGTGACCTGGCGCAGGATGTTGAGCTGACGCTCGAGTTCGTTGACCCGCGTGGCGCGCTCGTTCTCCTCGAGCTTTGCCGCCGCGACCGACGCCTGCAGCGATTCGTTCAGCGAGCGGGTGGTCTGGTTCGCGACGGCGCGGTAATGATCACGCAGCTGGCGCTGAATGCCCTTCATCCTGTCTCGCGATTCCTTGCTGACGACGAACGAGACGTCGTCGACGAATCGACGCATGTTGGTCTTGGCTTCGCTCCGCACGCGCATCATGCGGTTCTCCATGTCCTCCTTGTAGGCCTTGCGGCCCAGCACCAGACCGGCGCCCAGCGACAGCGGGTTGAACATTCCAAGGCCCGCGAACGACGTGATCATGCCGAACATCAGCACGCCGCCGTACGAACCGCGCATGCCGGTAACCACCTTGTGCCCCTTGCCAATGGGCTTGGCCTCGAGCCTGGCCAGCGACTTCATCTCACCGAGCCCCGCACCCATGTGCCTGGCGTCGATCGTCGCCTTCTCGACGGCGTCGATTCCGGCCTCCATGAAGTTGTGCGCCACCTCTTCGGCGAGGGCCTCGGCGCGCTGGTACGCCCACACGAAGTTGTCGCCCACGGCCGACGCCACCGCGTTCTCGAGCTCTGCACCGATTTCGGCCCAGTGCTGCGTGGGATCGATCGAATCGATCGTCTTCTCGATGTGTTGGGTGATTGCCCGAAAGCGGCCGCGGAGGTCATGGTCCACGTCGGCGGTCAGATCCGCGATGCCGTCGTTGAGCACCTGCTGCCACAACGCCGTCTGGGCCAGCGCATCCATCGCCTCCTGCCTGCGTCGTTCGAGGTCGGTGGTCAGGCGGTCGCGCGCTTCGGGATCGTTGATCGCCGACAGTTCAGTGGACACCGCGAGGGTCAGGTGCTCGCTCGCCGAACGCACTTCGGCGAGCACCTGGTCGCGCACGCGGTCGTTCTCGCCGGAGAGCACCTGGTCGCTCAGGAACTTCACGATCGCAGGGAAGTTCGACTCCTCGTTGAGTTCCTTGTCGTTCATCTGAATGGCGTGGCTGCGCAGCATCGACGAAACTGGTGTGACGGGCACGCTTATGCCATCGCGCTGCAGGTGGGCCACGTCGGCGGCGACGACCTCGCGCCAGTGCGGGTAGAGGTCGGTCTTGGTGGCGAGAATTCTTGCCAATGGACAGATCTCGAGCGCCTGACGGATGAAGGTCATTTCCGGCTCGGTGAACTCCTGGCTGGTATCACTGACCATCAGCATCGCGATGGCGTCGGGAAGCAAGCCCAACGTCGCCGAGAGGTGGGGCTGGCCGAATCCCCCGACGCCAGGGGTGTCGATGAACGCCAGGCCACCCTTCAGCAGTGGGCTGGGCGCGGTGATTTCGACGCGCAGTACCTCCCGGCCTCCGGCCTGGGGGGCGTGTCTCAGGTCCTTCGCTACGTCGCCGGGCGGAATGTCGATGACCTCGGGTTCATCGCCATCACCACGGGCGACGATCAGGCGCGCCGACGCCTGGTCCCCGTGGGTCACCACGGTGACCAGGGCCGTGGTCTCGTCGTCGCCGACGCGGGCGACCGGCACATTCAGCAGCGAGTTCAGGAGTTGACTCTTGCCCTGCTTGAGCTGCCCGGCGATCACCACCCGGATCTGCGGGTCGGTGATGCGCTCCTTGGCCCTGTCCAATCGATCCACCAGGTCACCTCGGTCGTAGAAGGCGGCAATCTTGGTGCTGTGCTCGATCAACTCGACGACGACCATCACCTTGCGGGGGTCACTAGCCTGCGTCACGGAAACTCCTCCGGCGAATTCACATCAACGGTAAGTGCACGAACTGGCGGGGACCGGTGCGGTCCCCGCCAGCTGCGTTATTCGGTGGCCGTCAGAAGAGGCCGACGTCGTTGCTCACATCCACGTGGGTTTCGACCGTGGCGTCATGACTGTCGTGCGTCGAGAGGTCATCGTGACTGTCGTGTGTGCTGTGGTCGGAGTTGTCGACCGAGTTGTCATCGTGACTGGCGTCGACGGTGCCGGAGATGTCGCCACCGTGGGTGTCGGTGGTGGTGACGTCGCCGCCACCGGTGTTCGTGGCGTGGCTGTCGGTGAGGATGATGCTGCCACCGCCGCCCCCACCACCGGCGTTGGCCTCGTTGCCGCCGTTGCCGATGCCGAGCAGCCCGCCGCCACCGCTGGAGCTGGCGCTGCCGCCGTGGCCGCCGCTCATGTCGACGTCCTTGATGACCGGGCCGTCGTTGCCACTGATGACGTCGCCGCCGGCGTGCTGCGAGGTGTCCTTGATCGTGGTGTCGTTGCCGTCGCCGATGTTCGTCGACGAGTGGTCGCCGGCGAGGATGGTGCCGGTGTTGGCGTCGTTGCCGTCGCCGACCACGTTGCCGTCGCCGTTGACGCTGGTGGTGTCGATGTCGCCGGCGGTGCCGGTGTTAACGACCGCGCCATCGGTGGCCGTGTTCGTGGTCTTGTCGCCCAGCGTGATGTCGCCGAAGCCGAGGTTGAAGGCACCGTTCTGGGCGTTGGCGCCGGCGTGCTGATCCGGGCTCAGGAAGTCGTTGTTGCTGGCGACCTCGGTGGCGTTGTGGCTGGCGAAGTCGGTCTGCGGCGCGAAGGCCGTCTGCGGCGAGAACGCCGCCGGGATGCTGTGGTAGTTCGCGACCGCGTGCTGCAGGCCCTGGACTGGGTCGCCGCCGCCAAGGAAGACACCAGCGGGCGCGGCGCTCGCCGCAACGGCCTGGAATTGTGCGGCGCTGACGTTCGGCAGGCCGGCGTCGCGCAGTGCGCCATCGGGATCCCGAACGAACGTGGCTGCCACGTCGGGGCTGCGGAACAGGTCGAGGATGTAGTCGATGAGATTCGTCATGGGAGTGCCTTCCGGTTGTGGGTGTGTGGTTCGTGCCGCCGGCCTCCCGGCGATCTGGTCACTACGTTATGAGTCCGTCCACCCTCCGGAAACGGGGCCTTGACCCCTCGCTCGTCAGGCCTGTTGCGGGGTGCCCTAGTGGCATTCGTTAGGGGATTAGGGGGTTTTCGGGTGATCACCGGCGAACGCCGCTGAACTGGGTGAATACCGAGCCCGGAACGACGACAGCGCGGCCATTGCTGGCCGCGCTGTCGCGAATCGTCAGTAGTTCGTCGCTGGGTCACGTGACGTCGCTGGGTCACGTGAAGATGTCGAAACCCGGGTCCTGTGGATGGACCGGGTGATCGTCGATCGCGTCGTGCCCTACGGCGGCCAAGTCGTCCATCGGAACGGCGTCGGGAATGTGCACGTCGTCGATCGCGGGCGCATCCATCGCCATGTCGAGGTCCGCCGGGCTCGTGATGGTCGGTACGCTCGCATCGCCAAAACCAGGGTCGACGATGGTCGGCGCCGAATCCTCCGGCAGTTCGATGACGCTCGCCACAGTGGGGACTTGATCTGCGACGACGTCACTACCTTGAGTAACCGGGCGGTCGTCGAACGCGTCGAACGCGGCCGTCGCCGCGCCACTCGCCCAGACGTTGTGGGCCGAGTCGAGGAGGGTGTCGGTCCCCCCCGCGAATCCCCCCGACGGCATGACCGTCGACATCGACTCTGCGACGACGGGGATCAGGTGGTTGACGTCCACACTCGTCACGTCGGTCAGGTTGGCGTCGGCGATGGCCTGCGCGGGGTTGGCCGCATACTGGGCGGCAGCATCCGGGTCGCGTACCAGCGACATGACGAAGTCGAGCAGTGAGTTCGCCACGCGGCACCTCCTATCTGCTGCTCGGGGACTTTGAATCAGCTCACATGCTATCGGCGGAAATCGTTCCCGGGATCGGTGCTGAACCCACCCCTCCCCAGTACGCATTAGGGGACAGTGCATTAGGGGTTCGCGATCGTTAGGGGGATCGAGCACGTGAACGACCGTCCGGCAGCTATGGTGGGTCCTGATTTCCTCCGATCCAGCAGGGATGTGCTTGTTGATGAGCGACGCACTCGGATTGTCAGTCGGGACCACCAATTTGGTGGCGGCCCGCGTCGGTGCCCCGCCGGTCACGCGGCGATCGGTGCTGACGGTGTTCAACGACCGCGCACCGGAGGTCGGTGTACTTCCCGGCCCGAATCAGCCCGGGCTGGTGTTCACGGGGTTCGTCGAGCGCGTCGGTGACCCCGTGCCGTTGGTCGCATCCGACGGGTCCTCCCATCGCGGCGAGGTCGTGCTCGCGGAGGCACTCGACGCGATGGCCCGCGCGGCCGGTGGCGGAGCACCGGTCACGATCGCAGTCCCCGCGCACTGGGGGCCGGGGGTCGTCGGTGCCCTGCGCAACGCGCTACGGACCAAGCCCGGCCTGTCCCCCGGCGGGATTCCCCCAACGCTGATCCCCGACGCGGGGGCCGCACTCGCTGGCCTGCGGGCGGCGCCGGGATTGCCCTCCGACGGCGTCGTGGTGCTGTGCGACTTCGGCGGTGGCGGAACCAGCATCACCCCCGCGGACGCGCGCGCCGGCCTTGCCGTCATTGGCGACACCGTCAGATACCAGGACTTCTCCGGCGATCTCGTCGACCAGGCGTTGCTGAACCACGTCGTCGCGGGCATCGCGGAAGCCAAGTCCGCCGACCCCGCCAGCACGGCCGCGGTCGGGTCTCTCACGCACCTACGCGACGAGTGTCGAGCAGCGAAGGAACGGCTGTCCGCCGAAACCGCCACCGTGATCCAGGCGGAGCTGCCCGATTATTCCTCCGACTTTCGCATCACCCGGCCCGAGCTCGAGCGGCTCATCGAAGCGCCGTTGAACGGCCTGCTGTCGACGATCGCAGAGACGTTGCAGCGCTATCGAATTCCGCTCGCGAGCATCTCCGCGGTCGCCACGGTTGGTGGCGGCGCCGCGATACCCCTCGTCACGCAGCGGCTGTCGGAACGGCTACGCGCACCCGTCGTGACCACTCCGCTGCCGGTCCTCACGAACGCCGTGGGCGCAGCGGTTCTCACCGCTGCGGGGCTCGACGACGCGCAGACGGGCATGGCGCCGACAGGCATGGCCCCGACGGCAGACGCGACAACGGGTTTGGCGCCGACGATGGGGTGGGCGGCGGGCGCCCCTCTGGCAGGCCCACCGTCGGACGGTTCGTCGACTTCCGGCGCACTGGCCTGGTCGGAGGACGACGCACCGACCGGCGAGCCCGTGCCCTACGCCGGCGGTGACTATCAGTCGGAGTACTCGTCGACTGGCGCCAGGCCCGAGATCGCCTTCACGCACGAAGAGGAGGACGAGCTTCCGGATTCGGCGCCGCTGCCCTGGTACAAGCGCCCGCCCATTCTGTTCGGCGCGGCGGCGGCCGCTGCGCTGCTTGCCGTCGGCGGCCTCGCGGTCACGCTGACCGGCAATTCCACCGATAGCGGCATCGTCACCGAGGTCGTCACGATCTCGTCGACGGGAGCGAACGGCTTGGTGACCACGAGTCTCTCCACGCGGACCTCGGCCCCGTCCTCGGAGAGCGGTGGATCGACCGGCACCTCGACGGTCTCGAACTCACCGACGTCCGGATCCTCGACCACGACGCCCACCACCACGTCGCCCACCACCACCACCACCACCACGACGACGACCACCACCACCACCACCACCACCACCACGCCGCCCACCACCACCACGCCGCCCACCACGACCACCACGCCGCCCACCACCACGACGACGCAGCCGCCGATCACCACGACTACCCAGCCGCCGATCACACCTACGACCACGGTCGCCCCGCAGCCCGTCACGCCGACCACTCCGGTGATCGCCCCGGTGGTACCCGCGGGTCAGTGACCGCGAACGCCGCGGTCGCGACGTGGGCGTCGTCTCCGACCGAGCCGGCGAAGGTGCTGGTGTCGGGCGGCGTCGGCACCGGGAAGACGTTGGTGCTCAACGACATCCGGACAACATTGCGCGCAGCGGGGGTTACCGTGATGGCCCGCGCCCCGCGGGACGGTGACCCGGCGGGCGCGGCGGTGGTCATCGACGACGCTCATCTACTCGGCACCGCGGACTTGGAGCGGTTGGTCGAGATGGTCGGCGACCGTGCCGCGACCCTGGTGATCGCCGCCGAACCGCTGTCCCATCAGCCCGCGCTTGCCGCGCTGCGGACGGCCATGATGCGTGAGGCCCCCGTCGTCACGCTGGGCCCGCTCACAGCGGCGGACGTACACCGGATCGCCGTCGACGTCCTCGGCGCTCCGCCACCGGTCGAGCTGCTCAGGGCCATCATGTCGACGACCGAGGGCCTGCCGTTCCTCGTCCACCCTGCTCTGGCTGCCTTGACCTCACCCGAGCGTGTGCCTTCAGAAGGAGCCATCGCGACCGCGACCCGGGTCGCGCTGATCGAGCGGCTGCGGCGGGTCGACGAACCGGTGCTCGACACCCTTCTTCTCTCGTCACTCAGTCAGGAACTCGGACCGGACGACGTCGCCGCCGTGCTGAAGGTGGACCAGAGCGAGGCGCAGCGACTCGTCGACGTGGCACGCGCCAGCGGGCTGATCGCGCCGTCGCACGGCCCTACATTCACCAGGTCGTTGCACCAGAGCCTGGCGCAGATCGTCGGCGCGGCGCGACACCATCTCATGGAGAAGGCGTTGCTACAGATGCAGATTCAGAATTCGACGTTGTCGACGGATCTCGCGCTGCGACTCGCCGAGCACGGCCTGCGCGACGCGCAGTTGGCCGAGGCGCTCACCGATCTGGCCGCCCGCAACCAAGACCACGCCGCGAACGCAGCGCGCCTGTATCGCGCTGCCGCCGAGGTCGGGGCACACAAGATCAACGCCAAGCTCGCCGACGCGCTCGCGTTGACGGGGGACTGCGCCACGGCGGGACGTCTCGCTGACGAGTTACTCGGCTCCGAGGTGCTGGCCGAACGGGCCGCGGCAGTCCGGATCGCCGCCAGCGTCGCCCTGCACGACGGCAGTGCCGCACAGGCCGCCGAGTTGTTCCGATGGCTGGGGCCCTTCCCCGATGCCGTCGTGGGGGCGGCCGCGGTCGTGGCGACACTTGGTGTCGGCGACGTAACGACGGCACGAGCCGCGTTGAACGTCGACGCCTCTGGTCCCCCGACGTCGACCGCCCGCGCGGCCCGCGGTCTCGCCGAAGGTCTGCTGCTGACACTCGACGGCACCTACCCGACGGCCATCGCCCGGTTGGCCCAGTCGATGACGGAGCAGGCATCCGCCGTCGTCACCCCCGACACGCCTTCGGCGCTGGTCACGCTGGTGGCGTTGCACGGCGGCGACTCCGTGCGCGCCCGCAGCGCTATGGGGAGGGCCGTCCGGGATACCCGTGAGGACGAGGGCTTCGTCGCCCACAGACACACCCTGCTGCTGGGCTGGGCTCGGATGCTGGACGGTCAACTGTCAGCCGCTGCAGCCGATGCCGCCTCGGTCTCGGGGGCGAATCTGCACCGGCGCGACGCGCTGTGGGCTGCCGCGCTCCAGACGGCCGTCGCCCGTCGCGGTGGCGACAGTGGCGCCGTGCAGAAGTACTGGTACGCCGCCATGGAGGTGCTCAGCGAGTACTCCGTTGACCTCTTCGCGTTGCTTCCGCTCGGCGAGTTGTGGGTGGCCGCCGCCCGCTTGCGACAGGTCGACCTCATTCAGCCCGCGTTGGACGCAGCATTCGATCTCCTTGACACACTTGGCAGTCCGATCCTGTGGTCCGTTCCGTTGCACTGGTCGGGCGTGCACGCGGGCATACTGGCGAACTCCCCGGAATCGGTGGCACCGCACGGTCAGGCGTTGACGGCCGCCGCCGTTTCCAGCTCGTTCGCGCGGACCTTGGCCTCCGCGGGCCGCACGTGGCTCCGGGTGCTGGCCAACCACGTCGATACCGACGAGGTGACTTCGGCCGCCCGCTCGCTGACCCAGTTCGGCCTCACCTGGGACGCAACGCGACTCGCCAGCCAGGCAGCACTTCAGACGCCCGACGGGCGGGTGTCCGGGGCCATGCTGCAGTTGGCGCGCGACCTCAAACTCACCACGTCCGGGGGCGAGGGCAACGCCGACGTCGCCGAGGCTCCTGCCGTGGCCGCACCCCCACCTGGATCGTCGATGGCACCGTCGTCCCGGCTGTCCGACCGGGAGCGCGAGGTCGCCGAGTTGCTGTTGCTGGGCATGCCCTATCGCGACATCGGAAGCCAGCTCTTCATTTCGGCGAAGACCGTGGAACACCACGTGGCGCGCATCCGGCGCCGACTCGGGGCGGAGTCGCGCTCGGAGTTGATCTCCATGCTGCGGGCCATCCTGGGCTCACCGGGCTGAATCTCGACGCCGGGGTTGAAGCCGGGGATGAAATTGCCCTCACGGCTGGCCGCCGGTGAACGTGACAACCGCCACAGCAATGACGACTCCGACGTTCACGACTTGCGCACGAGCACTCGTCACAATTCTGACCAACCGCTGAGTTAGGCCAACCTTCGTAGCGATGCCAAACCCCTGGATGCCACTATGAGCTGGCATCTAGCATGAGTTACCGGGCAGTAACCAGTTACCTTACTGAGCAGTAACTTCAACCCGGGAGGCGCGCGTGGACACGCAGACTCTGATCAGGCTGACCGTTGGCCTTCTGTTGACGGCGATCGTATTGGCCTTTGCCGCAAAACGCGTGCTCTTTCTGGTCAAACTCATCAGCTCGGGTCAACCCACGATCGACGAGGGCGCCCGCAAGAACGACCTCAGGACCCGCATCACCACGCAGTTCACCGAGGTCTTCGGGCAAACCCGGTTGCTGAAGTGGTCCATCCCCGGCATCGCCCACTTCGTCACCATGTGGGGCTTCTTCATCCTCATCACCGTCTACATCGAGGCCTACGGGGTCCTGTTCGATCCGAAGTTCGCCCTCCCCGTGGTCGGGCATTGGGAGGCGCTCGGCTTTCTGCAGGACTTCATCGCCTTGGCGGTGCTGGCCGGCATCATCACGTTCGCGATCATCCGGTTGCGGTCCGAGCCCAAGCAGTACGGCCGCGACTCCCGCTTCTACGGCTCCCACACGGGCGGCGCGTGGCTCATCCTTCTGATGATCTTCTTCGTCGTCGTCACCTATGCGTTCTTCCGCGGTGCAGCGGTGGTGAACGGGAACCTACCGTACGGCTGGGGGGCGTTCTTCTCGCACGGCATGGGCGCTTGGCTGCAGCTGTTCGGCCAGCCCGCGAATGAGTGGATCGAGACCTTCGCGTTGCTGGCCCACATCGGCGTCGCCCTCGTCTTCCTGCTGATCGTGTTGCACTCCAAGCACCTTCACATCGGCCTGGCGCCGGTGAACGTGACGTTCAAGCGCCTGCCAGACGCGCTGGGCCCGCTGCTGCCGATGGAGTACGACCGCTCCTACATCGACTTCGAGGATCCTGCCGAGGACGCGGTTCTCGGTCGCGGCAAGATCGAGGACTTCACGTGGAAGGGCTATCTCGACCTCACGACGTGTACCGAGTGTGGCCGCTGCCAGTCTCAGTGCCCGGCGTGGAACACCGGAAAGCCGTTGTCTCCCAAGCTCGTCATCATGAACCTGCGCGACCACCTGTTCGCCAAGGCGCCCTACATCCTGGGCGACCAGGAGATGCCCGGCAACACGGACTCACCGGCAGAGCTGGTATCCACCGACGGGGGCTTCATCGAGAGCAAGCACGACGAGGTGCACCACGTGCCCGAGTCCGGCTTCGAGAGGATCCTCGGGTCGGGCCCCGAGCAGGCCACCCGCCCCCTCGTCGGCACGCTGGAGCAGGGCGGCGTCATCGACCCCGACGTGCTGTGGTCGTGCACCAACTGTGGCGCGTGCGTCGAGCAGTGCCCGGTGGACATCGAGCACATCGACCACATCGTCGACATGCGCCGCTACCAGGTGATGGTGGAATCCGAGTTCCCCGCCGAGCTCAACGGGCTGTTCAAGAACCTCGAGCGCAACGGCAACCCCTGGGGCCAGAGCGCTAAGGAACGCACCAAGTGGATCGACGAGGTCGACTTCGACGTGCCCGTCTACGGGGAGGACGTCGACTCCTTCGACGGCTTCGAATACCTGTTCTGGGTCGGTTGCGCCGGTGCCCTGGAGGACCGCGCCAAGAAGACCACCAAGGCCGTCGCTGAACTGCTCGCCACCGCGGGTGTGAAGTTCCTGGTGCTGGGCTCCGGCGAGACCTGCACCGGCGACTCGGCCCGACGTGCCGGCAACGAGTTCCTGTTCCAGCAGTTGGCGGCTCAGAACGTCGAGACCATCAACGGGGTGTTCGAAGGCGTTGAGGCCGTCGACCGCAAGATCGTCGCCACCTGCCCGCACTGCTTCAACACGATCGGCCGCGAGTATCCGCAGCTGGGCAGCAATTACACCGTCCTGCATCACACGCAGCTGCTGAACCGCCTCGTGCGGGACAAGAAGCTGGTCCCGGTCAGCCCCGTCAGCCAGGACGTGACCTACCACGACCCGTGTTTCCTCGGCAGGCACAACAAGGAGTACGCGGCTCCGCGTGAGCTCATCGGCGCCTCGGGCGCCAAGCTCACCGAGATGCCGCGCCACGCCGACCGCGGCCTGTGCTGCGGCGCCGGCGGTGCACGGATGTGGATGGAAGAGCACATCGGCAAGCGCGTCAACCATGAGCGCGCCGAAGAGGCTCTGAACACCGATGCGTCGAAGATCGCGACCGGCTGCCCCTTCTGCCGCGTCATGATGACTGACGGTGTCGGGGACCGCGCCGAGGAGATGGGCAAGGAGGCAGAGGTTCTCGACGTCGCCCAGCTGCTGCTCGCGGCGCTGGATCAGAACGCCGTCACGCTGCCGGCGAAGGGGGCGGCCGCCGACGTTGCCGCCGCGAAGGCCGCCGCGGCTCCGGCCGAAGTCAAGCCGGTCGACACCGAGCCGGAAGCCGTGCCCGCAGCCAAGGTGGACACCGCGGCTCCTGCGGCGCCCGCAGAGTCGGCCGAGCCAGCTGAGGCCGCCGCCGAACCGGCGGAGACCGAACCGCCCGTCAAGGGCCTCGGTATCGCCGCAGGCGCCCGCCGTCCGGGTAGCAAGAAGACCGATACGTCGGCACCCGCGGCATCCGACGCGTCGGCACCGGCCGCAGCACCGGAGGCGAGCCCCACACCAGAGGCTGCCGAAACAGCGCCGCCCACCGAACCTGCCGCGCCCGAACCACCGGTGAAGGGGCTGGCGATCGCCCGCCGGCCGGGTAGCAAGAAGGCGTTCGCACCCGAGCCCCCGAAACCTGCTGAGCCGCAACCCGAGCCGACAGTCTCGTCCTCCAATGGCGCTTTGGCGGACGAGCCGGTGAGCGAACCCGTCGCTGAAGCCGAGCCTGCAGCCGAACCTGCGCAGCCCGAGCCGCCGGTGAAGGGCCTGGGTATCGCACCGGGGGTGCGTCGTCCCGGCAAGCGCTGACGACCCAAAACCATTGGACGACGATGAGACGATGGACGGCGTGAGTACCCACCAGCTGCCCTGGCACACCAGCCATCAGCAGCGCCAACGCACGTTCACGCAGTCGACGAAGCTGCAGGACGTTCTCTACGAGATCCGCGGCCCGGTGCACGAACACGCCGCCCGACTGGAGTCCGACGGCCACCGGATCCTGAAACTCAACATCGGCAACCCGGCGCCGTTCGGCTTCGAGGCGCCCGACGTGATCATGCGCGACATGATTCAGGCGCTCCCCTACGCCCAGGGATACTCAGATTCCAAGGGGATCATCTCCGCACGTCGCGCCGTGGTCACCAAATACGAACTGGTAGAAGGATTCCCGAACCTCGACGTCGACGACGTCTACCTCGGCAACGGGGTTTCCGAACTCATCACGATGACGTTGCAGGCGTTGCTCGACAACGGCGACCAGGTGCTGATTCCCGCACCGGACTATCCGCTCTGGACGGCGTCGACCGCATTGGCGGGCGGCACGCCCGTGCACTACCTGTGCGACGAGACTCAGGGGTGGATGCCGGACATCGCCGACATCGAGTCGAAGATCACCGAACGCACCAAGGCGCTCGTCGTGATCAACCCGAACAACCCGACCGGCGCGGTGTATACCCGCGAGAACCTGGTCCAGATTGCCGATTTGGCCCGCAGGTACCAACTGTTGATCCTCGCCGACGAGATCTACGACAAAATACTCTACGACGACGCCGAGCACATCGCGATGGCGTCGGTGGCACCCGATCAGCTGTGCCTGACGTTCAACGGGCTGTCGAAGGCCTACCGCGTGGCGGGCTACCGCTCTGGCTGGCTGGCGATCACCGGCCCCAAGGAGCATGCGGCCAGCTTCCTAGAGGGCATAAACCTTCTGTCGAACATGCGGTTGTGCCCGAATGTGCCTGCGCAGTATGCCATTCAGGTGGCACTAGGCGGGCACCAGAGCATCGAGGACCTGGTGCTTCCCGGCGGCCGCCTCCTGGAGCAGCGTGACGTCGCGTGGAACAAGCTGAACGAGATTCCCGGGGTGTCCTGTGTGAAGCCGCAGGGTGCGCTCTACGCGTTCCCCCGCCTCGATCCCGAGGTACACGACATTCACGACGACGAACAGCTGGTTCTCGACCTGCTGCTTCAGGAGAAGATCCTGGTGGTGCAGGGCACCGGGTTCAATTGGCCCGCACCCGATCACCTGCGCATCGTCACCCTGCCGTGGGCGCGTGACCTCACCAACGCGATCGCCAGGCTGGGCAACTTCCTGGCCAGCTACCGGCAGTAGCCACCGGAACGGACCAGCAAGCACCTCTACCCTGGCCGGGTGGCGCATTCGCACTCGCACTCCCATGCCCCCGGTCCCGCGCCGCTGGGTCCGGTGGTAGCCAAGGTCGTCGTCGGGCTACTCGTCGCGATAGGCGTTGCCGTCATCGCCGGAATGGCCCTGTTGTGGCCCAGCCACCAGGGTGTCGACATCCCGCTGCCGTTCCAGAACGCCGAGGGCGGCGCGGTCACCACGGAGGTCGGGCACGTGCTGTCCAGTTCGCAGGGGGCGTGCGGTAGCCCGTCGGCGGGCGCCGTGCTGACGGCAGCACCCGTCGCCGCTGCGCCAGGGGGCGGTCAGTGCGTGCGGTCGCTCATCCAGATCGACTCGGGAGCCAACAAGGGCGCCAGCACACTGCTGGAGTTCAGCGGTGGGCCCGGCCAGCCGAGTCTCGCCGTGGGGGACGACATCCGGGTCAGCAGGCAGGTCGACCAGAATGGCACGACGTCGTACGCGTTCTTCGACTTCGAGCGGACGTGGCCACTGACGATCCTGGCCGCCACGTTCGCGATCGTGGTGGTCGCCGTGGCGCGATGGCGCGGGCTGCGCGCCCTCGTCGGCATCGTCGTGGCGTTCGCGGTCCTGATGGTGTTTCTGCTGCCTGCCCTGCGCGACGGAGCGCCCGCCGTCCCGGTGTCGCTGGTAGCCTCGGGGGCAATTCTCTACGCCGTCATCTATCTGGCGCACGGGGTGAGCCTGCGGACCAGCGCGGCCCTGCTCGGCACCTTGACCGCGCTACTCCTCGCGGCCGTATTGTCCTGGTTGGCAATCGAACTGGTGCATCTCACCGGCCTGTCCCAAGACCAGAACAATGAGGTGGCCGCCTACCTCGGTAACGTATCGATCACCGGCCTGCTGCTCGCCGGGTTCATCATCGGGTCCCTCGGCGTCCTCAATGACGTGACGGTCACTCAGGCGTCGACGGCGTTCGAGATCGCCGAGCACGGTGCCAGTCGTAGGGCCATCTTCGTCGGAGCGATGCGGGTCGGTCGCGATCACATCGCCAGCACCGTCTACACCCTGGTGCTGGCGTACGCGGGCAGTGCGCTACCGCTTCTGCTCCTCTTCAGCGTCGCGAACCGGTCCCTCGGCGACGTGCTAACGAGCGAAAGCGTGGCCATCGAGATCGCGCGGTCAGCCGTGGGCGGCATTGCGCTGGCGTTGTCGGTGCCGTTGACGACGGCTATCGCGGCGGTGCTCGCCACGCCCCAAATCCGGCAGCCTTAGAACGGGGTTGCGCTCAGCCAGGAATCCCACAAGGCCGCGTCGCCGAGCACCTCGATATCTGCCTCGGCGGCGGTGCGGCGACGGGTCAGCGCCAACAACAGGTCCACCGCCCTGCCGCGTACCGCCGCGTCCCCCTTCGCGTGAACGTGTGACCACTGCAGGCCGTCCTCGTCGTGGGTGATCGTCCACTCCCCCGTCGGGCCGAGCCCGGCGTCGGTGGCATGCAGGTGCAGCGTCAGCCCGCGTCGCAGCGGCGGCTCGCGAAGGTTGGCGCCGACGGTGGCGAGCTCGATCCACTCGCTGATGCCGTCGGCGGCGAGTTCCGACGGCAGCTCGAAGTCACCGCGCAGGGCCAGGACGGCGTCGGCGCGATGCACCGTCGCCTCGTGGACGAGACGACGAATCCACCACCCCGCCGGCCGCGGCCCGTTGAACGTCCACACCCTGGCCTCGGGCCCGACCCGATCGACGGCATTGATCACCAGCTGGGCACCCCCGTTGAGCCAGTCGATCGCACCGTCGAGGTCCTCGGGCGGCTTGCCGCCGCGCACCTCGCGCGGATCGAGCGGCTCGCGCCGGCGTTCGGCGATGATCTGCGCCGACCAGCGGTGGCCTCGTCCGACGTGTTTGAGCAGCTGGTTCATGGTCCAGCCGGGGCAGGACGGCACCGGAGTCTCGGGGTCGGCGTGGCGAATGACGTCGCCGAGGGCTCGGGTCTCCCCGAGCAGCGTTGTGCGGAAGTCCACGCTTAGGAAGGTACCGCCGCGCGCGCCTCGCCGAGCCTTATCGGCAACGTCGACCACCCGCGCAGCACCCTGGTGTCGCGACGACGTCCGTTCCCTGCGAGTTGAGCGTCGGGGTAGCGCTCGAAGAAGGCCCGCAGACCGACTTCGCCCTCGGCACGAGCCAGCGCCGCGCCGAGGCAGAAGTGTCTGCCTCCGGAGAAGGACAGGTGCTTGCCTGCGTTGTCTCGCGTGACGTCGAATCGGTGCGGGTCGTCGAACACCTCGGGGTCGCGGTTGGCCCCGGCGAGGTAGAGGATGACGGGCTCACCGGCCGCAACGACGCGTCCCGCCACCTCGGTGTCGACGCGGGCGATGCGCGCACTCAACTGCACCGGCGACTCCAACCGCAGGATCTCTTCGACCGCGCCCGGCCACAGTTCGGGGGCATCGAGAAGCATGGCCAACTGATCGGGGTGTTCGAGGAGTATCCGAATCCCGTTGCCTAGCAGGTTCACCGTCGTTTCGAACCCGGCGGCCAGCACCAGGCCGGCGGTGGCCCGCAACTCCTCGTCGTCGAGGCGGGTGCCGTCGTCGCCGGCCTGGATGATCTGGCTCATCAGGTCGTCGCCGGGATTGCGCTGGAGGTGACCGAGATGCCGGGCGAGCCAGGAGTTGAATCCGTCGAGGCCGCTTTCCACTCGTAGGTACTGCTCCCACGACAGGCCGATGTCGAGGCTGGGGGCGGCGAGTTCACCGAATTCGAGAATGCGGGGGCGATCGTGCTCGGGCACGCCGAGGATGTCGCCGATGACGGTGACCGGCAGCTGAGAGCAGTATCCGTCCACGACCTCGATGGTGTCGGCCGGCCCGGCCTCGATCCCGTCGAGGAGACCAGTTGCTGCCTGCTGCACCCTTTCCCTCAGCGCTGCAACGGCTCTGGTGGTGAACACCGACGAGACGGTCTTGCGGTAGCGGGTGTGCTCGGGGGGCTCTACGGACAGCATCGACGGCGGCAGCAGCGGATGCAGCCGACCCTTCGCGGAGGTCTTCTGTTCCAGCCACCCCAGCGGGCCGGGAAGTGTCTTGCCGATCGCCGTGACGACGAAGTCGTCGGAGCGCAACAGCTGATGAGCGAGCGCATGATCTGCGGTCAGCCACGCCGCCCGCCCGCGCACGATCCGGCCGCGCTGACGGAGTTCGTCGGCGAAGCCACCGGGATCGGCGCGCACCGCGGGGTCGGCGATGAGCCTGCCCTGCATCTCGCCGCGCTTGGCCCCGTAGGACGCCAGCGCACGGATGACGCCGTGCAGGGCGAACCAGTGCAGGCGCTGCCTGAGCTTCGGCCTATCTGCCAGCGTCATGGAGCAAGCTTAAGCACCGGTCGAAGATCGTCCAACCGATCGAACAGTTGCCAGACGTAGGACGACGTCCCGTTCTCGCGGTGCGCGTGCAGGTCGGCGAGCGTGGGGTCATTGCAGTACCCGTCGAACGCGTCCTTGTCTGGCCACTCCACCAGGATCAGCACCTGCCGCCCCGCGACCTCACCGACCACGTTCTCGCGGAACTTCCCGAGCGCCACCACCTGGCCGCCGTATCTGGCCACCTCGGCAACCGACCGCTTGGAGTAGGCCAGGTATTCGTCGCGGTTGGCAACGTCGAACAGGTTCAGCGCGTAAACCGTCATGGCTCCAAGCTACGACGCGACGGGCCCCGCCGTTGCGGCAAGGCGCCTACCCAGTGCGAACATCTGCCAACCTGCGTTCTGCCAGGTGTCCACGTCGAGGCAATTGCGGCCGTCGACAACGACTTTGGCGCGCACGGTGGCCGCGAGTTCGGCCGGGTCGAGGTCCACGAACTCCTGCCACTCGGTGAGCACCAGCACCGCGTCGGCGCGCTCGCACGCCTCGAGGACTGACGTCGAGTAGTTCAGCGTGGGGAAGACGCGTTGCGAGTTCTCCATCGCCTTCGGGTCGTAGACGTTGACCGTCGCACCGTTGAGTTGCAGCAGGCCCGCAACGTTCAGCGCAGGCGAGTCGCGCACGTCGTCGGACTCCGGCTTGAAGGCAGCGCCCAGGACGGCGACGTTGGCCCCGAGGAGTGACCCGCCGCAGGCCGTGGTGGCCAACTCGACCATCCGGGTGCGACGGCGCATGTTGATGCTGTCCACCTCCCGCAGGAAGGTCAAGGCGTGGTTGGCGCCGAGCTCTCCGGCGCGGGCCATGAACGCGCGGATATCCTTGGGTAAGCAGCCGCCGCCGAATCCCAAGCCGGCGTTGAGAAATCGCCTTCCGATGCGTGGGTCGTAACCGAGTGCGTCGGCGAGCAGTGTCACGTCGGCGTCCACCGCCTCGCACACCTCGGAGATGGCGTTGATGAACGAGATCTTGGTCGCCAGGAAGGCATTCGCCGACACCTTGACCAGTTCGGCAGTCTGTAGGTCGGTGACCAGAAACGGTACGCCGTCGTCGAGCAGCGACGCGTACAGCTGGCGGATGGCCGCCTCCGCACAGAGTGAGTCGCGTTGCACGCCAAGCACGATGCGGTCGGGGTGCAGGGTGTCGTGGACGGCGAAGCCCTCGCGAAGGAACTCCGGGTTCCAGGCGATTTCGACGCTGACCCCCGCCGGGGCCAGTCGGCGGGCCCGATCGCACAGTTCGGCTGCCGTACCCACCGGCACCGTCGACTTGCCCACGATCACCGCTGACCGCTTCAGCCGCGGCACCAGGGTGTCGATCACCGCGTGCACGTGGCGTAGGTCCGCGCCGTATTCGCCCTTCTTCTGCGGGGTTCCGACACCGAGGAAGTGCACGTCGGCGAACTCAGCTGCCGCATCGTAGTCGGTGGTGAACTGCAGGCGGCCAGCATCGAGGTTCTCGCGCAGAACCTCTCGCAAACCGGGTTCGTAGAACGGGATGTCCCCGGACGCGAGTTTCGCCACCTTGCTTGGATCGATGTCGACGCCGATGACCTCGTGGCCGAGTGCGGCCATGCCGGCGGCGTGGGTGGCGCCGAGGTAACCCGTCCCGAACACAGTGCATCGCATACCGCCTGGATAGGCCTCTGCGATGAGCTAACTGCAAAGTGACACTGAGCGGCAGACCAACGCTGGGTAACGAGTGGAATTCGGCCTATTGACGACCGCCGCCGGCGGGGGCACAGAAGATCAGAAAGCAGTTGGAACCGCCGCCGCCCCCACTGCCGCCACCGGAGCCGCCGCGGCCGCTACCGCCACCGGAGCCCGATCCTGGCCATTCGTCGTCATGACCCGAGGGGCCCTGGTTGCTCGGCGGCTGCCATGGGTTCTGCGGGTACTGCTGCAGCGGCGGATACTGCGGGTACTGCTGCTGCTGCTGCGGGTATTGCGGATACTGCTGCGGGTACTGGGGATACTGCTGCGGATACTGCGGGTACTGCGGGTACCGCGGGTACCGCGGGTACCGCTGCACCGGCGGGGTGTAGATGCGTGGAATCAGCGGCGGGATGACCGCAGGGACCGGCGGTGCGACCACGGGCACCGGATCGGGCAGCGGCGGTTCGGCCGGCGGGTCCGGGATGGGCGCGGGCGGTGCCTCGGGTGCCGGTGCCTCGGGCGGGGCGACGTAGACCTGACGACGCGGCGCCTGCTCCTGCTGAACGACCGGAATCGGTGCCTTGATGGTCTCCGCCGGTGGCGGGGCGGGCGGCGCGGGAGCAGGCGCGGGGGCGGGCGGCTGTGCGACGTCCGGGAGCGGCACGACGGGTGCTTCGGCGCTGGGAATGATCGCGCTCTGACCCGGGTCGGGTCGCTGATCGGCCGTCGGCCGGATGCTGACGGCAAGCGAGATGACCAGGGCGATGACACCGATGACGAAGACCGACGTCAGGGCGCTTCCCACCAGCAGGAACGGCTTCCGGCCCTCCTCGGCAGGTGCGTCGCCGACGTCCTCGGCAAAACCGATCTCGTCAACGACTGGAGCGCTGCTCACGGCAGCGCGCATCTGAGTGTCGGCGCCGGACAGGCCGGGAGAGTCAGTGCCTGCAGTCGCGCCGTCGGGGTCCTGTGAGTAGGCCAACCCGACGGTGGACGCGTCGAATGTTGGAGCAGTGGCTGCCGCTAGCGCCGCGCCACGGGCCAGCGCCAGACCCGACTCCTCCGGGGCGTTGACCGGTATCGAGACGAGGTCCCGCAGATGGGACTTGACCGATGCGACGTCGACGCCCGAGCCGACGACGAACATGCCCTGCGGCGGGGAGTCCTATGCGGCGACGGCGGATGCCATCTCGGTCAGCACCGCCATCGCGTCGGTGCTGTGCAGGCTCCTGCTGAGCACCTTCACGATGGACCCGTCATCCGTGCGCACGACCGACAAGGTGGCGGTGTCACGGTCGAGGAACAACAGGCCGGTGCTCTCGTAGCCCACCGCACGACCGGCGGTCTGGGCGAGAGCGCCCGCGGCATGGAGTTCGGACACCAGGATCGCGTCGTCGACGCCGGCTGCGGCCAGGGCGTCGCGAAGTTCTGACGCCTCGGCGTGGTCACACCAGGTTACGCCGATCGCCTTGAGTTGGTGGCCACCCTCGCGGGCACTTTCCAGCGTTCCGAGGACCGCGGCGACCACTTGTGCGGACGCACTCGAGGTTGCTGATCCCTCGGACGGCGTCACGTCGAACGTGTCGTGGTCGACGATGGCACCGTCGCCTTGGACACCCTCCACCAGCACCAGTCGCACCGTCTTTGGCGTCAGAGACACACCAAGCACGATGTCCACGAGCTCCTCCAAAGTATTAGCCGCACTTCGTATTTACTTCTCGCAGAGGACTCAACGCGACAGCAAGCCCTGATGTTTCATCGCACTCACCAGCGCGGTCGTTACACCCGGCGGGTCGGGTCTCGTCCCCGCGATTCGACCCTACTCGCGCCGGCGAAGTCAGTGCTTGATGAAGTTTTGGTACGACCGCGACGGGGTCGGCCCGCGCTGCCCCTGATACTTCGATCCGACCTTCGCGCTCCCGTACGGGTGCTCGGCAGGACTGGTCAGCCGCAACAGGCACAGCTGGCCGATCTTCATCCCGGGCCACAGCGTGATCGGCAGATTGGCGACGTTGGACAGCTCGAGGGTGATGTGGCCGCTGAAGCCGGGGTCGATGAAACCGGCGGTCGAGTGGGTCAGCAGTCCCAGCCTGCCGAGCGACGACTTGCCCTCCAACCGTCCAGCGAGGTCGTCGGGCAGCGTGCACAGCTCCAGCGTCGAGCCGAGCACGAACTCGCCCGGGTGCAGGACGAAGGGCTCGCCCTCGACTGGCTCGACCAGCGAGGTCAGCTCGTCCTGCTGCTCGGCCGGGTCGATGTGGGTGTATCGGGTGTTGTTGAAGACCCGGAACAGGTTGTCAAGCCGGACGTCCACGCTCGACGGCTGGACGAGGTCGTCGGCGAATGGGTCGACGCCCAGCCTGCCTGCGGCGATTTCCGCCCTGATGTCGCGATCTGAGAGCAGCACCCGACGAGCGTATCGGCTGGTGATGATAACCTCTCAGACCACCACCGCCGATGTAGTTCAATGGCAGAACATCAGCTTCCCAAGCTGAATACGCGGGTTCGATTCCCGTCATCGGCTCCAGAAACGCACAATGTCATCGAGCCACGCTGGATCCGGTTTATCCGCCGTCCGCTTCAGCTTTGATGACCTGCTTGGCGATCGTCGACAGGCGGGGCTCATTGCGTCCCGGTACGTCGATATTGATGACCCGCCGGCCCTGGTCCCCCGCGATGCGTAACAACCCCTGGAACCTCGGCTGGATCCCAGCCGAGTCCAGTGTTGTCATCCAGTTCACCCATGGATCGCGCCAGAGGAAACCGGTGGCAAGACGAGACTCCATGCCGCTCCGATTGGTTGCGAGCCAGCCCACCTGCTGGTCGAGGACGTAGGCGGCCAGTCCGCGGGTGTTCGCGCCATTGGTCTGCAACCGCAAGGTCACTTCGACGGGACCGAGCGGCAGAGCGTTTACCGTGTCCTCGAAGGAGGTAGTGCCGACGACGGTGCGTGTCCGGCTTCCGGGCACGTCAACCACCCGGTAGTCGTCGCGGGAGCTCGGCAGCGACGGCTTGGGCACGAGCCAATCCCAAATTGCCATATCTCGACCTTACTGGAGCCGCGGTGCCCATCGGGCGCTTCGACCGCGGACTACAAGCCCGGCCTCCGGGGGTTAGAGCGGTGACTTCTGCAGCAGGAGAATGGCGACGCACATCAAGAACATCAGAAGCGAAGGCAGAAACTTCGTCAGTGGGTCCTTGGCCTTCGCGTGCATAGCCAGTGCCCCAACCATCAACACGGCAACGATCAGTGCCGGCGGCCAGATGAGCGCCGGAACCCAGATGCCTGCGATCAACAGCACTGCCGACCCGATCTTCAGGGCGCCGACGACGTAGAAGGACCACTCGGGAAGTCCGTAGGTCGCGAATTCTTCTTTGAGCGACTGCGCCGAACCGCCCCGGTAAGCGGTCGATGCCCGCGCCCGCACCAGCCAGACGTTGAGTAGCCCCAGTGCAACGATGATCTGGAGAGTGATGGAAACTGCCGAAGATGACATTTGATGCCTTCGCTGCCGTGTATCGCTTTGACAGGATCGATCGTTGATCGGAATCACTACACCATGAACATGCTCTACCAAGCGTGCAAAGTTCTGTCGATTCTGTTGTTTCTGTATTACGGCTTGGCCGTGCTCGTCGCCAACGCCATGGTGGAGGAATTTGCCCGCTTCGGGCTGGCCCGGTTTCGGCAGCTCACCGGAGTGCTCGAGTTGCTCGGATCGCTGGGTCTCGTCCTCGGCTACTTCCTGCCGCAGTTCACCGTCGCCGCTGCGGGTGGCCTGACAATGATGATGGGCGTGGGAGTCGTTGTCCGCCTGCGCTGCGGAGATTCCTTGGCGGATGCTCTGCCCGCCTTCGCCATTTTGCTGGTCAATCTGTATATCGTCGTCTACGCGCTCGGTGTGGGGATCCCGGCACGGTAGCGGTGGCCGCCAGGCTGGTCGGGCCACACCTTTCGGTTCTCCGACTTGATCAGCCAGGCCAGCTTCTCCAGGCCGTCGATCGTCTGGTGCAGCAGGTCGGCAGTGCTCGGATCCGCGTCTTCCACCGCGTCATGAACGTCGCGCAACGTACCCACCGCCGCGTAGGTCGCCGTTGTGATTAGGTCGACCACTTCGGACGCATTGTGTTCAAAGCCGGGGATCTGCGGCAGGCTCGTGGTAGCCGCGACAGCGTCGGACCGCCGTCCGGCACCGCACCGAGGGCCCGCATCCGCTCGGCGATCGTGTCAGAAGATGTCCGGGTGAAGTCCACCAGTTCGTCGAGCTGCAAGTGGAGGTCGCGAAGTTTCGTCCCCACGACATTCCAGTGCGCCTGCTTGCCCTGCAGTTGGAGCTCGATGAGGTCTATCAGCACACGCTGGAGGCTTGCGGCGAGTTCAGGTGACGCCTGAACGCCCGTCACATCTTCGGGGTTGCGCCGTTGTCCGATGGTCATGTCCTGGGTTCCTCCCAACTGCTCTGCTCTGCTCTAGATAGATCGTCAACACCGGATCCGTCGGTTACTGCCCGTCTACACTGTTGGATTCTCACGGTGACGGCGCCCAAGCTGTTCAGCATTGCGTAATGAATCGTCGGACAATCCGGCGTCGCTGTGGCTCCGAATGGACTTTGATGCCCAATTCGCAGTTCGCTCGTCCACTACCCCAACCAGCCCTTCACCCCTCCTGCGAAGCGGCGACGCGCTTCACCCGAACACCGCATCCGGCGGCGGCAGGGGCCGCTGGATGGAAGGGAGACATAGATGGTTCCGAGTAGGTGGCCTACCGCTGCGGAATTGGGCGGCCCAGCGTGAACTGGGCCACCGCTCGCGCCTACCTGACAAGCGGCGTGGTGAAGAGGCGACGATGGCTTTTGCGGCACAATTCGCCGGCCCGCCGAGTCTTGTCGTTGATCGACGCGACGCTTCTCGCCGTCGAGACAACGGCGACGCCGATGCACGTGGCGTCGCTGCAGATCTTCCAGATGCCCAATGGGGCGCCTGATAGCTTCGTACGCGACGTCGTCACCGCATTGCGCAGTCCCGGGCCACTCACACCCCCGTTTGGGCTCAAGCTGGCGGGCGGGCCGCTCGCTTGGTTGAGACCCGCGCTGCTAGCCGCCGACGACGTGGATATGGAATATCACGTACGTCATACCGCGCTGCCCGCACCCGGTGGCGAACGTCAACTCGGAGAACTGGTCTCACACCTGCACAGCGTGAAGCTTGACCGGTCCCGACCGCTGTGGACCTGCCATGTGGTAGACGGTCTGGAAAGAAACCGCTTCGCGGTCTACTGCAAGGTTCACCACGCCCTGACTGATGGCGTGGGCGGGATGCAAAAGGTGGTGCAGGCTCTCGCCAAAGACCCGGCTGGCACCTCGTGCGCACCCTGGCACTACCAGACCCCACAGCGCGACAAGCGCACCGCCGGCTCGCGACACTTCGGATTGAAGTCCATCCTCCGCACCGGCGTTTCCCTCTTCCGCGGTTTCGCAGGCCTTTCCCGGCTCAAGGGTTCGGAGCCCGTGCGGCTGCCGTTCGAGGGGCCGGCGGCGCCGGCGCTCAACGGCCGCGTGACCGCCGCCCGCCGAGTCGCCACCCAACAGCTGGATCTCACGCGTATTCAGGAGGTCTGTGAGCGCACCGACACGTCGGTCAACGATGTCTTCCTGGCGATCTGCGTCGGCGCGCTTCGACGCCATCTGGTCGACTCCGGCCTGTTTCCCCGCAAACCACTGTTCGCTGGCGTACCGGTGAACCTGCGTGAGCCGGGTGAGACGGGGGCGAACGCATTCGGGTTCGTCTGGGCCAGCCTGGCCACCGACGTAACTGAACCGGCAGCTCGGCTAGCGGCCATTCATGAGTCCATGCAGGCGGCGAAGAACCAGTTGCGCGCCATGAAGCCGGCGGCTCGCAAGGTCTTCACGCTGTCGATGATGGCTCCCGCCGTCGCGGTCATCGTCAGCGGCGTCGCAGACCGGGTCAGGCCTCCGATGAACGTCACCATCTCCAACGTTCCCGGCCCCGATGAGGCGATGTACCTCAATGGCGCACGGCTTGAAGCCTTTTACCCGGTCTCGGCCACTTTCCAGGGTCTGGCCCTGAACATCACCTGCGTCACCTACGACGGCCAGTTCAACATCGGCTTCACCGGCAGCCGGGACAGCCTTCCGCATCTGCAGCGGCTTGCCCTCTACGCCAGTGACGCGCTCGACGAGCTTGAGGCCACCAAGGTGAAGCCGACGCGGTCAGGCTCGCGCGCGAGCCAGCCGGCACCTGCCAGGCAGCTCCCCTGATGCCCACCCAGCCGACACCTGAGGCGCTGCGCACAAGGCGTACCGAATCGAGGACGGTATTCTAGCCCGGCTCGTCGACGAGGCCGTCGACGTCGGGCCTGGGGCGCATCAGCGGTCGATGGCCTACGAGGGCGAGGTCGCAAGCCTAGATCCCGGCACCACGGCGCAGGCGGGCTCGGTGCGCGATGGGCGGACTGCCCCTGTTCGCTAAGCAGTGGATAGTTTGAACAGGTTCGGGGCCCGCCCCCGGGCCGGATTCCAGGAGACCTCCTGATCACACTTTGTTCGGCCGACAACGCGCCCGACCCTGCTGTACTGCAGAATGCGGGCGGCTTCACCTGGTTCTACGTCGATTTCGTCGACGATCAGGGCCGGGCCGCCACTCTCATCTGGTCCTGGGGACTGCCATTCCTGCCGGGCTACGCCAAGGCGGCCCGCGCCGGCCGCCCTGAGCTCGCGATCAGCCGTCCCAGCGTCAACCTCGTCGTCTACGAGGAGGGCCGCGAGCGCTTCTACCTGCTCTCCGAGTTGCCTCCTGAGCAATGCGTCTGGGGCGAAGACGGCCGATCCTGGCGCCTCGGCGGCTGCTCCTTCACCTGGACCGACGGGCCGGGCGCCGCGGGGGCAGCTCCGACCCGCACGCTGCAGGCCACCCTCGACCTCGCCCTGCCCACCGGCGGCCGGGTCGCCGGACAGTTGTGGCTCTCCGGTCCGCTGCGCCGCGACTCATCCGCCGGGGAGGGCCCCGGTGGCAATAACGGCGCGCCCGCCGATCCGGCGTGCACGCACCTGTGGACACCGATGATCGCGGCCGGACGGGGCGGTCTCGAGCTGAGCACCCCCACCGGCGCGCTGCGGATCGAGGGCCGGGCCTATCACGACCGCAACAGTGCCACCCAGCCACTGCACGACCTGGGTTTCGAAAGCTGGTTGTGGGGTCGCGTCGCCCTGGCGGGCCGCGACCTGATCTTCTACCGGCTCATCCCGTCCAACCCCGGGGAAGCCCCGCGCGACCTCGTCGTCGAGATCGCCGTCGACGGCTCCTGCCGTGCACGGGAGGACGGCGGTCTGCAGGTGGGCCGCCTGCGCCGCAGCCCCTGGGGCCTGCGCTGGCCGAGCAGCGTCACCTTCCGCGACCTTGACAGCCGCCTCGTGCACGTCGAGGTCAGCGCCCTGCTCGACAACGGTCCGTTCTATCAGCGTTACCTGCTGCGGGGCCGCTGTGGCGAGGACGCGGGGTACGGAATCGGCGAGAACCTGGTGCCCGACCGGGTGGACACCGACCTCTTGCGCCCCCTGGTGCGGATGCGGGTCCACCGAGCCGCCGGCCCCAACTCGATGTGGCTTCCGCTGTTCTCCGGTGATGCCGACGGCCGCCTGCGCAGGCTGCTCGTGCGATCGGGTCAAGTGCGGGCATGAGCAGCGATCTGTCGCTGGGCGCCCTGCTCGGCGGATCCGTCCCGCTCTGGGCCGACGCCCTGGCCGCCCTGCTGGCTCTGCCTGCCCTGCTGGCGCTGGGCTTGGTGGCGTTCAACGCACTGTTCTGGAGCCGTGGCCGCCCCCTTGCTGCCGCCGACCGCGCGGCGAAAGGCGGTGTCAGCGTGCTGATTCCGGCCCGCGACGAGGTGGCCAACATCGAGCGCTGCGTGCGGGCCGCTGATGCCGCCCGCGGCCCGATCACCGAGATCGTCGTCTACGACGACGGCTCCACCGACGGCACCAGCGGGGTGCTCGCCGGCCTGCAGGCCGAACTGGCCCGCGTGCGGGTGGTGCGCGGTGACGACCTGCCCGCCGGCTGGGTCGGCAAGCCCTACGCCCTGCACCGTCTGAGTGTCGTGGCCAGCGGCGAGTTGCTGCTGAACATCGACGCGGACGTCACGCTGCGCGAGGACGGCGTGCTGCGGATGCTCTCACTGCTCGGCGCGGCCGACCATGTGCCCGGTGGCCTCGGCGCCGCGCTGGTCACTGCCGTGCCCCGCCAGCGCACCGGCAGCTTCATCGAGCGGCTGATGATTCCGCTCCTGCACCTGTGCTACGTCGCCTGGCTGCCGATGCCGCTGATATACCGGACCCGCGACCCGCGCGTGCTGGCGGCCAACGGCCAGCTCCTGCTCGTCCGCCGATCGGCCCTCAATGCCGTGGGCGGCTGGACCCGGGTGCGCGCGGCGCTGGTGGACGACATGGCCCTGTGCCGCGCGGTCAAGGAGAGCGGCGGGCGCGTCGTCTTCGCCGACGGCGACCAGATGGCCGACTGCCGGATGTACTCCGACGGCGCCTCGCTCTGGCGCGGCTTCTCCAAGAACTTCTACGAGGGCATCGGCGGGCACCCGCTGGCCCTGATCGTCGTGTTGGGGCTGCACCTGCTGATCTTCGTCACGCCCTACCTCGCCCTTCCCGTCGCGCTGCTGCTCGGGGCCTCAGGCCTGGCCGCCGCCGCCGTCGTCGGGCTGGTCGCCAACGTGAGCCTGCGGCTGATCATGGCCCTGCGCTACGGCCACAGTCTGTTCAGCGTGCTGCTGCACCCGCTCGCGGTGCTGCTGATGATGGGCGTGCTGCTCGACAGTTTCCGGTGGAGCCGCCGCGGCGACATCCGATGGCGGGGCCGCTCCTATGCCGCTCGCGCCCACCGGGAGGCGGCGTGACGATCCCCGACCCGAACCCCGGTGCCTACCGCGTCGCCCTGGCCCGGGCGGGGGACACGCGTAACCCGGCGTTCCTCCGGTTGGCTCGCCGCTACGCGCGGCGGCGGGTGTCCCACGGACTGGACGGTCTGTGGGTAAGCGGATTGGCCGAGGCCCGCGCTGCGTTGGTCGGCCGGCCCCTGATCTTCGTGGCCAACCATGTCGCCTGGTGGGATCCGCTGCTGCTGCTGGTGCTCGACGAGGCGCTGGGTGGCCTGGGCTGGGCGGTCATGGACGCCGAGAACCTGCGCAAGCTGCCCTTCCTCGGCTGGGTGGGCGCCCTACCCCTGGACCGCAGCAGCCATGCCCGCAGCCGGGAGTGCCTCCAGAACTCGGCCGCATTGCTCGACCGTCCCGGCCGCGCCCTGTGGGTCTTCCCGCAGGGTCGTCAGCGTCCCGCCCACCTGCGGCCACTGGACCTCAAGCACGGCATCGGGGCCATGCACAAGCGCAGCCCGGTGGACCTCGTCGCCGCGAGCGTCAACTACGCCTTCCTGGAAAGGGATCGACCGGCGGCGATCGTCCGGTTCTCAGCGCCCATGCCGGGCGCGGCTGTCGGCGGACGGGAGGCCCTGCTGCCCGCGGTCGAAGGCGCACTGCTGGCCGGGCTGGCGGCCATCGACGTTGCCGTCATGGCGGCGACCGACGGGCGCCGGGCCCGCACTCACCCCCGCGACCCCCTTCCCGGCTTCGCCCCGCTGGTGCGGCCGGCGGGGCTGGTCGCCCAGGATGGCCTCGGCGGGCGGATCTTGCGAGCCCTCGGCCGCGGGGGACCTCATGCCGGCTGAGCGCGGCGCCGAGGTCCTGGTGGTCGGGGCCGGCATCGGCGGGCTGTCCGCCGCCCTGGCCCTGGCCGCCCGCGGGCTGCCGGTTCGGGTGGTCGAGGCCGGTCCACGCCCGGGGGGTAAAGCCGGGCTCGTCGAGGTGGACGGGGTGGAGATCGAAACCGGCCCCAGCGTGCTCACCCTGCCCGAGGTCTTCGCCGGACTGTTCGCCCGCGCCGGCCTGCGCCTCGACGAGGTAATCGGCCTGCGCCGCCTCGACCCGGGCTTTCGCTACCGCTACGCCGACGGCTGCGTGCTCGAGGTGGCCCACGATCCGGAGGAGACGCTCGCCAATGTCCGGTCGGCCCTCGGGCCGGACGCAGCGGCCGAGTTGGCGTTCTTCCTGGGCTACGCCCGGCAGATCTGGGACTCGGCGGCCCCCCATTTCGTCCTGGGGCCGGCCCCTACCTGGGCGGCGATGGTCGGCCTCGCTCTGCGCCATCCGCGCGCCCTGCTGGCGGTCGATCCGCTGCGCAGCATGGTCGCGGGCATCGACCGCCACGTTCGCGAGCCACACCTGCGCCTGCTGCTGCGTCGCTACGCGACCTACAACGGCAGTGATCCGCGGCAGGCACCGGCCACGCTGAATTGCATTGCCCACGTCGAGCTTTCGCTCGGTGGCTACGGCGTAGAGGGCGGCATTTACGCGCTGGTTCGGGCGCTTGTCGCGGCCATCGAGGCCCGCGGCGGGGTCATCGAATGCGGGGCCCCGGTCGAGCGGGTGCTGGTGGAGCGCGGTGCGGCAGTCGGTCTCGCCCTGGCCGGGGGTGGGGAGCGGCGCGGCCGGGCAGTCGTGGTGAACGCCGACGTGGGGATGCTCCGGGAGGGTGTGCTGCCGGACGTCGGGCGCCACCTGCCCGCCGCGGCGGCGCCCTCGATGTCCGGCTGGACCGCGGCGCTGCGGGCCGCCCGGCGGACCGACCGGATGCCGCACGAGGTGCTGTTCCCGCACGACTACGACGCGGAGTTCGCCGACATCTTCGACCGTGACCGCCCCCCGACCGCGCCGACGGTCTACCTCTGCTCCCAGGAGCGCTGCCACGGGACGGCGGGCTGGGCGGAGGCCGAGCCGATCTTCGTGATGGCCAACGCACCAGCCGAACCGGCGGTCGGGCCGCGGGCGCCGCAGGTCTGGGCCACGCTGGAGGCTGCGGTCGAGCAGCGGATGCGCGCGGCGGGCCTCTGGACCGAGGGCGACGCGCTGGTCTGGCGCCGCACCCCGACGGAGCTGGCCGCCGCCTACCCCGGCAGCCGCGGGGCCATCTACGGCGCGGCCAGCAACGACCGTTTCGCCGCCTTCAAGCGCCCACCCAACCGGGTTCCCGGCCTGCCCGGCCTGTACCTCGCCTCGGGCAGCGCACACCCCGGTGGGGGCTTGCCGATGGTTGCCCTCTCCGGCCTGGCCGCCGCCGACTGCCTCGACGATGACCTCGGCCTGTCGACGCCGTCGCCTCCGCCCCGGTGAAAAAGGAACTTTGCACGAAACCCGGGACGCCTCAGTCGCACCCTCAACTTCCGTCGACGCCTGAGCGACTCTACCGGTGGTCGGAGCGTGCCGACCCTCAGCCGCTCGGACTCGCAACGCTCAGCTCATCGAATGCCGATGCCACCTGGCGGCCGTCCGTGGAGCTGACCAACTGACACTTGCCTGGCACAGTCGGGGTCACTCGTTTGGGTCTGGTGTGCCACTCGGAGAGGGTCTGCACAGAACTTCTGACCTTCAGGGTTCTCGTGGCCATTCGCACCCCGATCACCGTGAGGAATCCAACAGTGAAGACGGGCAGTAACCGTCGGCTTCCGGCGCTGAAACTCTATCTATGGCAGAGCAGTTGAGAGGACCTAGTACTGCAGCCGTAGATCGGGCTGTGAGTGATTTCGGCGTGTCTGCGCTGGTCAGGGCGGTGACCGCGGCATTATTCAGAGTTAGTGAAGACAACCGAATTAGCCGCGGTCGCCGCGTTTGACAGCGTAGACCCGAATCGATGGCAGGCGGAGTTCTCCGCCGTGTTGGATCGCATCGCGCCGCGCTTTTCTCGCTACGAGCCGTTGCGTCATGCCGGCGAGCTCATGGCCGGGATGGCCTCTGGCTTGGACCGCAAGAATTGCTGGACCATCGCCGAGCACCGCGGATCTGTGACTCCGGACGGACTACAACACCTGCTGGCGCGGGCCAAGTGGGACGCCGACGCGGTCCGCGATGATCTGCGTGACTACGTCGTCGACGCGTTCGGCGACCCCTGGGCGATCCTGGTGGTCGACGAGACCGGCGACCTCAAGAAGGGCACCGCGACCGTCGGTGTGCAGCGCCAGTACTCCGGCACCGCGGGACGCATCGAGAACTCCCAAGTCGCGGTGTATCTGACCTACGCCGCCCCACGCGGGCACGCGTTGATCGACCGCGCCCTCTACCTACCCAAGTCCTGGACCGAGAACCACGACCGCTGCGATGACGCCGGAATACCGCAAAGCGAGCGGGGTTTCGCGACCAAGCCCGCTCTGGCCACCGACCTGATCACCGCAACGGTGCAGGCGAAGGTGCCCGCCGGCTGGGTGGCCGGCGACGAAGTCTATGGCGCCGACCCGAAGTTACGTGCGACGGTGCGCGGCCATGGTCTGGGCTATGTGCTGGCGATCGCGGCCAACCGGCGCGTACCCACCGCAGCGGGTCCCCTCCGCGTCGATGCGCTACCGGCGCTGATACCGGCGCATGCCTGGCAGACCCACTCCGCCGGCAACGGCGCCCACGGCCCTCGCCTGTATGCCTGGGCGTGGTTTCGGCTGCTGGCCGAAGACGACACCGACACCGGTCACCATCATTTGCTGATCCGCCGCAACGACACCACCGGCGAGCTTGCGTATCTGCGCTGCTACAGCCCACGCCCGGTGCCGCTACGCACCCTGGTCGCCGTCGCCGGGCAGCGGTGGCGCATCGAGGAATCCTTCCAAACCGCCAAAGGACTGGTCGGCCTGGATCAGCACCAGGTCCGGCGCTGGACCTCCTGGCACCGCTGGACCACCCTGGCCATGCTCGCCCATGCCTTCCTGGCCGTGGCCACCGCCACCGCCACCGAACGCGACACCCAACCGACCCCCGCCGGGCTGATCACGTTGACCGTCAACGAGTTTCGACGACTCTTCGACGCGCTGCTGCTCGCCACCCACCACACCGTAACGTCCCTGTTGGCATGGTCGCGGTGGCGAAGACGACACCAATACCGAGCACGCCTATGCCACTACCGACACCACCAAAACCAATGAACCCGATCTACGGCTGCAGTACTGATATGGGGGGCGCCGACGGGCGGGGTGCGCTCCGAGGGGCCGGCGGTCTTCGAGTTGATGGAGTCGCTCGGGGAGTCGTTCCTGCCGTATCAGCGAGACTTTTTGACCGACGCGTTGATGGTGAACGAGGCCGGTGAGTACGTGGCGGGGGCGTCCTGCGTCAACGTTGTTCGTCAGTGCGGCAAGACGTTTTGCGGTATCGCCCGGGTGCTGTTCGGGGCGCTGGTGGAGGAGGAGAAGCTGATCTGCTTGTCGAGCCATCAGCAGGCCACGTCGCGGGAGTCGTTCAAGAACATCCTGGCGTATCTCGAGAACTTCGATGATCTGTCGAGGCGGGTGTCTCGGGTGGGCGCGGCGATTGGCCGGGAGTCGATCGATCTGAAGAATGGTGTGTCGATTCGGTTTCCGTCGCGGACACGTCAGTCGACGCGTGGGTGGTCGGTGTCGTTGTGGGTGGTCGACGAGGCCCAGTTGCTCACCGAGGAGCAGTGGGGTGCGGCGCGGCCGGATATGTCGGCGCGTAAGGGCGCGACGGCCTGGTTCCTGGGTACCGCACCCGAATTGCCGACCGATGGGCGGGTCTTCGGCCGGTTGCGCGACATCGCCTTGCAGGGCGGCAACGGGTCAATGTGTTGGCATGAGTTCGGCGCCGACCCTGGTGATGACCCGGACAGTGTGGAGACGTGGGCGAAGGCCAATCCGGGGCCGGTGCAGCTGGACGCGATCCGAGCGGAGCGCATCGAGTTGTCGGACCGCGCATTTCGGACGGAGAGGCTCAACTAATGGCCGTCGGTGGGAGGGATCGAGCACGTGTTCAACGTCGATGAGTGGAAGCGGTTGGTGGCCGACACCGACCTTGGGGAGAAGGTCGCCGCTATCGGTGTCGACACGTCACCGGAGGGGCACATCGCGGTGGCGGTGTGTCGGCTGTTGCCCGATGACCGTAAGCACGTCAGTTTAGCGGCGGTGACCCCCGCAGGTTGGGACCCCCGCACGATCTTGGATCGGATCGTGGAGTGGGCCGGCAAGAAGATTCCCGTCGTCATCTACTCCGATTCGTTGGCCGCGGAGATGATCGAGCCGCAGGAGGGTTTGCGTACCCGGGTGAAGGTGTTGGGGGTGCGTGACATTTCGCGGGCGGCGCAGTTGTTCTCTTCGGAGATCAGGTTCTGTCGTCTGACGCATGCGCAGCCCATCGGGGAGGACGGGTCGGTGAACACGGCGTTGGATGCTGCGGTGTCCGCGGTGGTGGCGTTGCCGGTCGGTGATGGTGGGTTGTTTAAGCCGGGGTCGGACGGTACCGCGATTATCAGCCCGGTTGTTGCGGCGATGTTGTCGGTGTTCTGTAGGTTTTCAGTTCCGATGGCATCTCGCCGCCGCCGCGACCTGAGCTATTCGAAGTTGTCTCACCACTATGGCGGACCGGTTTGTCTCACGAAGGGCTTCATTTCCTACGACGATGGCTCCTACGACGACGACACAGCGGGTCTAGTGGACCGGTTGATAATCGATCCTGCAGACCATATCGCTTTTGATATACTCGTCGAGTGGAGGTCGATCCGGTTGAATGGCTGGGCAGCAGCCGCGGCGACATCCGGGAGCTTCGCGCCACCACACAGCAAGATTTAGGACACGAACTTTTCCGCGTCCAGATAGGTCTCATGCCAACCGACTTCAGGCCGATGCCGTCCGTGGGAGCAGGAACCTACGAGATACGGGTATCGGACGCGGGGGCATCGCGCGCCTGATGTATGTGGCCAAGTTCCGAAGCACCGTCTACGTCCTGCACGTGTTCGAGAAGAGAACGCAGCGCACATCCAGGGCAGACGTCGATAAGGCTAAGCAACGGTACAAGGAGGCCAAAGATGGCTAGGAGCGCCTTTTACGACATCGCCGACACCCCAGAGGAAGCGGCGAACCTCACTGCGCGTTCACTTCTGATGATCGCACTCGAAGAGCGAATCAAGGAGCACGGGTGGACTCAAACCCAGGCAGCCGAGATTCTCCACGTGACACAACCACGGGTCTCCGACCTGATGACAGGCAAGTTGCACAAGTTCAGCTTGGACGCCCTGGTGAACATGCTGCCCGCGGTAGGGCTGGTGTTTGACGTTCGTCCCAACGGCGACGTCGGCAACGCCTCGACGCTAACGCAGGAGAAGCGGCCCGCGCGCGAAAGGGCACCGGCGGGCCGTTCCGCACACAAGACACCAACACCCAGGAAGCGCCCGGCGCGAGCATGACGAGAGACGATCGAAAGCGTGTCCCGCACGGCCGTGACCAAACTGGACCAGACAGTGGCCATCTGCACTGAGATTTGGCCATGAGAACCCAAAATCTACATGTTCGGGGCTGCCGGTGAGAAGTGGCGTAGTGGCGGGGCTGCTTTCGTATGACTGTCAATGGACATCTGAAACTGCCCACAGGCGGACATTGGAACTGCCCGTAGGTGGCCAATAAGAACTGCCCAGTGGCGGACACGGATCTGCCCATGAGGGTGTGTCCGCCACCGGGTCGGGGCCGGGTGTGTCAGGTCAG
>JBBRTH010000061.1:0-37725 GCA_038244615.1 Mycobacteriales bacterium
CGGTCAGCACCAATTCCACCCTCGGACGCCCGCGGTCAGCCACACCACGAATTCTCCCGTACGGCAACGCTATTGGCACCGAAACCACACCGCTTCGAAAGGCATCAATTAGATAACGAATTAGTGGCGCAGGACACTAGCCCTGAGTCCTCACTTCGGGTGCAGTTGTTGGCAGTGTGGTCGAGTGTGGGGGTTATGCACCAAAACTGCCGAAAATCCGTCCATAAGACCCACACTCGACGTCTCGAACCGGGAAGCGGCAGGTGCAGTCGGTGGGCACGCACGTGGTTCACCAGTAATGACTCATGACACTAGCCCTCGCTGTCGTGCGCTAGGGACCTAGCGTTGCTGCGATCCCAGCAAGGACCACCGCCAGACCGTCTTCGAACGACACGTCGGCATCGGGGTTGAACAGCACGAGGCGAACCTGTGCGGTGAGTGGAAACTGTTCGGCGTCAAGCAGTTCGGCGTTGGTGTACGGGTTGTCCTCGTAGTCCACGCCGGATCTGGCCTGTTCCTCGATTACGCTGCCGGTCACGTAGTGCAGCAAGGTGAGGATGGCCTGCGCGGCCGCGTCAAGGCTGAATCCCGCCGACTGCAGGCCCGTCAGCACCAACTCGTTGGCCGGTCGGGCGGACGGAGTCACCGAGCCGACGAACACGCGTGCTCCGTCGCGGTATTGCAGCATCGCCGACCGAATCGCTCGCGCGGTGTCGGCGAGCCAGTCCGGTACGGAGTCGCCGTCGCCGCGCGGTCGCAGCCGTAGGCAGGCCTCGGCCGCGATGACGTCGGCCATGCCGTCGAGCAGGTCACGCTTGTTCTTCACGTGCCAGTAGAGCGTGGGGGCCTGCACGCCAAGCCAGTTCGCCAGGGTGCGCATCGACAGGCCGTCGAGGCCGTGCTCTGCGAGGACCTCCAACCCTGCGCGGGCGATGGCATCGCGAGTCAACCTGGGCGGCACACCGATCACTCTAACACTGTTAGAGTCTCCCTAATGGTGTTAGAGAGGAGTCAGGGATGAGTGATGTCATCGTCGTCGGGGCAGGTCCGACCGGATTGATGTTGGCCTGCGAGGTTGCGCTGGCCGGCGTGACAGTGGAAGTGATCGAACGGTTGCCGGAGCGTTCGGACGCGTCCCGGGCGGCGGGGATGAACGCCCGCACCATGGAGGTCCTCGACCAGCGCGGGATGCTGGAAGCCTTCGAGGCGGTCGGGCGGCCGATTGCGGCGGGGCACTTCTCGGGCATTCCGTTGGACACGGCTCTGCTGCCCACGCGGCGTCCCTACACGCTGGCCATCATGCAGGTCGATACCGAACGGGTTTTGGAGGAGTTCGCCACCCGGTCGGGTGTGTCGGTGCAGTGGTCCACCGAGCTGGTCGGGATCGAGCAGGACGACACCGGTGTCACGGTGACGACGGACGGTGCGGAAGGGCACGTGGTCCGTCAGTCCCGGTACGTCGTCGGCTGCGACGGCGGGCGCAGCGCGGTGCGGAGGTTGGCCGGCATCGCGTTCGAGGGCGCCGACGCCCAGTTCGTCACACTTCTCGGCGATGTTGAGATGCAGCATCCGCCTGCCGAACGCACGTTTCTACAGCGGCGCGACACCGGCACCGTCACCGTGCTGCCGTTCGGCGCGCTCTCCGGTGATACGTGGACGCGCGTCATGGTCACCGAATACCAGTCACCACTTGCGGACTCGGGCGAGATGACTCTCGACGGGTTGCGCGACGCGTTGCAGAACGTCGCCGGTACCGACTTCGGCATCCACACGCCACGCTGGCTGTCCCGCTTCGCCGATGCCTCCCGGCAGGCCACCCGCTACCGCGACCGCCGCATCCTGTTGGCCGGCGATGCCGCGCACATCCATCCGCCGCTGGGCGGTCAAGGCATGAACCTCGGCATGCAGGATGCGGTCAACCTGGGATGGAAGCTGGCCACGGTGCAAAGAGGCGAGGCCGCCGACGAACTGCTCGACAGCTACCACGCTGAGCGTCATCCAGTCGCCGCCCGGGTGCTGACCAACACCCGAGCGCAGACCGCTCTGCTGGACCAAGGCGAGAACGTGAGTGCGATGCGGCAGACGTTCGAACGGTTATTGCGCGTCGATGCTGCCAATGAACAAGTCGGCGCGGAGATCTCAGGGCTCGACGTCTGCTACCACCAGGGTGATCACCCGTTGGTCGGTCGACGTGTCCCAGACGGCGACATAATGATCGGCGGTCAGTTGAGACGCCTCCACCAACTGCTGCATCCGGCGCGCCCGGTGCTGCTGACCTTCGGAGTGCAGATCGAAGAGCAGATAGAGGAGAGCCTGCGCGACCGCGTCGTTCGGGTACGCGCCGACAGCGCAGTGCGCCGGTGGCGTCTACCCGTGATCGGTTGGGCGCCGGTGCCTGCCGCACTGCTGATCCGGCCCGACGGGCATGTGGCCTGGGCTTCGCAGGACGGCTCGCCCGACGGACTCCGGCGGGCGGCAGAACGAATCGGTGCAGCTCATCGATCGGCCCGCCTTCTGCCGTGAATCAGTTCGTCCACGAGCGCGGCGATCTCGGCCACCCCGTCTCGTTGGGCGAAGGCCACCTCGAGTTTGCGTGCCCGGTCCAGGTACCGACTGTCAGCGAGCACCGTCCGTACCGCGTCGAGGATCATCGTCGGGGTCGGCGTTCCGGTCCTCAGGTCGATGCCGGCCCCCGACCATGCGACGCGCGCCGCCACCTCGGGCTTGTCCTCGGTGCTGCCCGCGACGATCAGTGGCACACCCGCGCACAGTGCGCGTTGCACGGCGCCGTACCCGCCGTTGGAGACCATCACGTCGACTCTGGGGAGCAGCATGTCGTGCGGGATGAACTTGGCGACATGGGTATTCGTTGGCAACGGGCCAGCGAGTTCGCTGGTCTCACGGCCGCCGGTGCTGACCACCACGGTGACGTCCTCCTCGGCGAGCGCGGCGATGGTCGGTTCGATCAGCCGGGACATGTCCGCGTTGTCGACGGTGCCCTGCGTGACGTGGACGACGGGTCGCGCCTCGTCCAGCACCGGCCACCACCCGGGAAGCGCGCAATCGGCCGACGGTAGTGGGTGGACGGCGCCCACGAACCGAACGTTCGGCGCGAGGTCGCTGCGTGGGTACTCGAAGCTGGGCACCGTCGCCACGATGATCCGGTCGGCGAGGGCGCCGACGTCTAGTAGGAAGACCGGAAGGTGCCGCACCCCGAGCCGGTCGAGCAACGTGTTGGCGGCGCGCTGAGACTCACGCAGGATCGCGTGGTGTGACAGCAGCGTCAGCGCCCGGTTCCGTAACCGGCTCAGCCACCTGGTGCCCGGTTGCAGGCCCATCCCGGTGGGTGCGGTGTCGCGGCTCGACAGCGCCATCGGCGTGGGGGTGTAGAGCAGGACCGGTGGGCGCGTCGCGGGATCGCCGAGTAGGAACGGAATGACCCCAAAGAATCCGTAGTCGGCGATGATGGCGTCGAAGTTGTTGGCCGCCAACGCCGCTGAGACTTCAGCTGCCTGATGGGGCATCGGTGCGATGAACAACCGGATGATTGCCAGATTGAGCGCCTTGACCTTCGAGGTCTGCCCGCGGGTCGACGCGTTGAACGGCGAGTCGTCGAAGTCCGCGACCGCGGGCAGAGGGTGCGGTCGTGCACCGGTCGCCTGAATGGCATCGACGTGGGCGGCCCCCGTCATCACCGTCACCCGGTTCCCGCGCGCCACCAGGTCTTGCGCCACGCGCAGCAGCGGGCCGACATGGCCGATCGGGGACAGTGCGGCAATGAGGATCTCAGCCATGCCGGACCACCTCACGCCCGGTGAGGGGTTCCCATACTACCGACATGAACAGCACCCGCAGCGTGTAATCGGGCGCGTCGCATGGATTTTCGACGACGGCGAACTGCACGGCTGCGGCGTCAGCCCTCGCGCGGTGGCGCACCTCACCGAGCAACTGGTCGTAGCCGGCCGCGGCCGGCACGTCGTCGAGCCTGGTCCACTCCGACCACCCGTTCTCGGTGGACTCGCGCCACACGACGACGGGGCCGGTCGCCTTCTGCGTTCGCGCCTGCCACACGGTGTATCCCAGGCTCCACAGCAAGGCCACCGCGACGATCACCGACAACCCCAGCAGCTCAGACACGGTGGGGCTCCGGGTGCCGCTCGGCGATGACCTCGTCGAGGAGCCCTGCGATCTCGGTGAGCCCGTCGCGCTTGGCATAGGCCGCCTGCAGCGTGCGGGCGCGGTGGCGGTAGGAGCCGTCGCCGAGCACCGTCCGGACGGCCCGCCGTACCGCGTCCGCATCGGGGGTGCCGGTGCGCATGTTCACCCCGGCCCCGAACCACTCGACCCGGGCGGCGACCTCGGGCTTGTCCTCGGTGCTACCCGCCACGATCAGGGGCACGCCCGCCATCAGGGCGCGTTGCACGGCACCGTACCCGCCGTTGGTGACCATCACGTCGACGTATGGCAGCAACATATCGTGGGGGACGTACTCGGCCACGATGGTGTTGGGCGGCAGCGGAATCCGGATCTGGGACGGCGGTCGGCCGCCGGTGCTGACCACCACCGTGACGTCCTCCTCGGCGAGTGCGATGATGGTCGGCTCGATCAGTCGGGCCAGGTTAGCGTTGTCGATGGTGCCCTGCGTGACGTGCACGACGGGCCGGTCCTCGCTCAGGCGCCCCCACCACGGTGGTGCCACGAACCGATCCGTGGGTTCGGGCGTCACGGCGCCGACGAGCCGGACGTGGTCCGGGAGGTCACTGCGGTGGTACTCGAACTCGGGGATCGTGGGGACGATCATCCGGTCGCCGAGCACGGCCGAATCGAACACGGACACCGGCAGTCTCGGCATGCCGAGCGCCTCCAGCATGATCTCGGCGGACCGGTGCGCCGGACGGAGCAGCATCCGCTGTGCCAGCAGGTTCAGCGCTTGGTTGCGCAGTCGCCCCAACGGGCCTCGCCCCGGTGCGATGCCCGTCCCCCCGGGCGCGGTGTCCCGACTGGACAGGAACAGCGGTGTGGTCGTGTAGGTCAGCACCGGGGGTCTTGCGGCGGGGTCGCCCAGCAGCATCGGCAGGATGCCGAGGAAGAAGGCGTCGGTCAGGATCGCGTCGTACCGCGTGCCCGCCATCAGCTCGTCGATGGCGGCTGCCTGATGCGGCAGCGGTCGCACGAAGACGTGCGTGACGTCGAAGTTGACGCGTGCGATTCCCGACGTCTCGGCCCGACCGGGCAGGTCGTCTAAGGACAAGTCGTCGTAGTCGGCGCCGTACGGCAGCGGGTGTGGCGTCGCACCCGTGGCGCGGACCTTGTCGGCGTGGCGCGCCGAGGTGAGGAAGGTGACGTCGTACCCGCGGACGACGAGGTCCCGCGCCACGTTCAGCAGCGGGGCGACGTGTCCGATGGGCGGGCATGCTGCGATCAGAATCTCTGGCACGGGTGACGCTCCCTCGTTCTTTCGTATGTGCATCGACAGGAGTCGATGTTTCGCGACGAGGGGGTGGTCCAGCTTGGAGGTTGTATGGAGATTGGGTGGAGAAAGCAGGCAGATGAGCCGCTTGCGCGAAGACCAGGGATGCAGATGAGCCGCTTGCGCGAAGACCAGGGATGCAGATGAGCCGCTTGCGGTCAGCCGGGGTGCTTGATCCGGTCCGGACGGGTGTAGACGTTCATCGACGCGCCGCGCAGGAAAGCCACGAGCGTCAGGCCCGCCTGGCTGGCTAGGTCAACCGCTAGGGAGGAGGGCGCGGAGACGGCGGCGAGTACGGGGATTCCCGCCATCACTGCCTTCTGGGTCAGTTCGAACGAGGCGCGTCCGCTGACGAGCAGGACGGTCCCCGTCAAGGGAGTGCGCTCGTTCTCCAGGGCCCAGCCAATGACCTTGTCGACGGCGTTGTGTCGGCCGATGTCCTCACGGACGACGAGCATGTCGCCGGCGGCGGTGAACAGTGCCGCCCCGTGCAGGCCACCGGTACTGGCGAACACCTTCTGTGCGGAGCGGAGTTGGTCGGGCATGGCTGAGAGGGTTTCGGCGGCGATGACGGTGGGGTCGTCGCCCGGGGAGTGGCGGCTGACGGTGCGAACAGCGTCGATCGAGCCCTTGCCGCAGACTCCGCAGGACGACGTGGTGTAGAAGTTGCGGGTGACGTCGAACGTGGGCATGGGGACTCCCGCGGCCAAGCGCACGTCGAGGACGTTGTAAGTGTTGGCGCCGTCGTCGCCGGTGCCGCGACAGTACTCGACTCGGGCGATGTCGTCGCGCTGGCCAATGACGCCCTCGGTGAGCAGAAAGCCCTGGGCCAGTTCGACGTCGGACCCGGGCGTGCGCATCGTCACGGTGATCGCGGTGCCGTTGAGGCGGATCTCCATCGGCTCCTCGACGGCCAGCGTCTCGGCCCTGGTGGTCGCAGAGTCGGCGGTGAGATGATTGGCCTTGCGCCTCGCGGTGACCCTACCCATGGGAGTGCTCGAGCCTGATGATGATCGCCTTGGACACCGGGGTGTTCGACCGAACGGCGGTGTGGTCCAGCGGGACCAACGGATTGGTCTCCGGGTAGTAGGACGCCGCGTTGCCCACCGGCGTCGAGTACGGTACGACGAGGAAGTCCTTGGCGCGTCGCTCCTCGAGATTGCCTGCGGCATCAATGAATTCGGAGATCAGGTCGACCCGCACGCCGTCGGCGAGTCCGAGCGCCGCGATGTCGGCGGGGTTGACGAAGACGACCCGGCGCCCACCCTTCACGCCGCGGTAGCGGTCGTCGAGACCGTAGATGGTGGTGTTGTACTGGTCGTGGCTGCGCAGCGTCTGCAGCACCAGTCGCCCTGGGGGCACCGGCACCCACTCCACCGGATGGATCGCGAAGTTGGCCTTGCCGTTGGCGGTGGGGAACTCGCGGGAGTCTCTGGGCGGGTGGGGGAGTTGGAACCCGTCGGGCTGACGGACCCGGGTGTTGTAATCGAGGCAGCCCGGCACCACGTCGGCAATGGCGTCGCGGACGCGGTCGTAGTCACCCTTGAACGACTCCCAGTGCACCGGATGGCTCTGCCCAAGAAGGGTTCTCGCCAATTCGCAGACGATGGCGACTTCGCTGCGCAGATGCTCGCTGGGCGGGGTGAGGCTGCCGCGTGAGAGGTGCACCATCGACATCGAGTCCTCGACGGAGACGAGCTGCTTGCCGCTGGCGCGGATGTCGCGGTCGGTGCGGCCGAGCGTCGGCAGAATCAGTGCGGTACGGCCGTGGACGACGTGACTCCGGTTGAGCTTGGTCGAGATCTGCACCGTCAGATCGCAACTGCGCAGCGCAGCCTCGGTCACCTCGGTGTCGGGGGTGGCGGCGGCGAAGTTGCCTCCCATCCCGACGAACACCTTGGCGTCGCCGTCGCGCATTGCTCGGATCGTGTCGACGGTGTCGTGTCCGTGCTCGCGGGGGCTGGTGATGCCGAAGCGCGTGTCCAGCGCGGCCAGGAACGACTCGGGCATCCGTTCCCAAATTCCCATGGTGCGGTCGCCCTGCACGTTCGAGTGTCCGCGCACCGGGCAGACGCCAGCGCCGGGCTTGCCGATCATGCCGCGCATCAACAGCAGGTTGGTCGCCTCGCCTATCGTGGCGACCGCGTGTCGATGCTGAGTCAGGCCCATCGCCCAGCAGATCACCGTCCGCTTCGAGGCGATCAGCATGCCGGCGACCCGCTCGAGCTGCTGTCGGTCGATGCCGGTCGCTTCGGTCACGATGTCCAGATCGACGGTGCGGGTGCGCTTCCCGTAGTCGCCAAATCCCGCGCAGTGGCCTGCGATGAAGTCGCGGTCGAGCACGGTCCCGGGTGCCCGGTCCTCGGCCTCGAGCAGCAGCCTGCCGAGACCCGCGAACAGGGCCAGGTCGCCGCCGATGCGGATCTGGACGAACTCATCGGCGATGGCGACGCCATGGCCGACGACGCCGTTGACCTTCTGCGGATCCTTGAACCGCATCAGCCCGGCCTCGGGTAAGGGATTGACCGCAATGATCATCGCGCCGTTGGCCTTTGCCTTCTCCAGGATGGAGAGCATTCGGGGATGGTTGGTGCCCGGATTCTGGCCTGCGATCAGAATGCAGTCGGCGTGCGCGACGTCCTCGACGGACACCGAACCCTTGCCAATGCCGATCGAGTCGGTCAGCGCGGTGCCCGAGGACTCGTGGCACATGTTCGAACAGTCCGGCAGGTTGTTCGTGCCGTAGCTGCGCACCAGGAGTTGATAGAGGAATGCAGCCTCGTTGCTGGTGCGTCCCGAGGTGTAGAAGCACGCCTCGTCGGGGCTGCCGAGCCCGTTGAGATGGTCGGCGATCAACCGGTAGGCGTCGTCCCACTCGATGGGTCGATAGTGCGTGTCGCCGTCGGCCAGCACCATCGGATGGGTGATCCGGCCCTGCTGTGACAACCAGTACTCAGGCCGATCGGCCAAGTCGCACAACGAATGTCGCGCGAAGAACTCGGGGGTGACTCGGCGCTTGGTGGCTTCCTCGGCGACGGCCTTGGCGCCGTTCTCGCAAAACTCGGCGATCTTGCGCCCGCCGGGCTCCTCGGGCCACGCGCACCCCGGGCAGTCGAACCCGTGCCGCTGGTTCAGTCGTGACAACGTCGCGGCCGTGCGCAATGGACCCATTTGCTCGAGGCCGCGGTTCAGCGACACCATGACGGCCTTGATGCCCGCCGCCTCGTGCTCGGCTCCGGACACCACTGCTGCGTGCTCGTCGAAGCTCGCGTCTACGTCGTGATCGGGGTGTCGTCGGGTGGGCATGGCTTCAGCCTAGGCCGCGACTCAAGCACTGACATCGCGCCGAGTGTGAAGTGGCCAACGAGCCCAGGGCGGTCACGACGGCGGGTCGATCATCTGCACCACGCCGCCGGTGACGCCCGCGACGAAGAGTCGACCGGTGGTGGAGTCGACGCCGAGTGTGTACGGGTTCTGCACCGTCGCGACGCGCGCGACCTCCCGCGGCGTATCGGACGCCATGTCGTAGCCGATCACCTCGTTGGTGCCCGACGACGCCACCCACAAGCGGTCGCGCACCGTGTCGTAGGTGATGCCGTAGGGCCCGCCGCGCTGGGGCACACTCGCCAGTTCCCGCGGTTCCGTCGTGAAGACCCGCACCGCGTCGCCCCGGGTGTCGGTGGCGATGAGCCGACCGTGTTTGTCCGCGACCAGGTGGGTGGGGCCGGCCCCGGCAGGGGTGGAGCCGACAATGGTGAGCGTGTCGGCGTCGTAGACCGTCAGATCGTTCTTGCGGACGTCCAGCAGCCCCATCGAGGTGCCGACGGGTGCCAGGCCTGCGGGCTGGACGCTGTCGGTGAACACCTTGACGATGTCGTCGCCGCGGATGGCGGTCACCGTGCCGCCGTGCTCGTTGGCCACGAACACGGTTCCGTTCGGCGCCTCGGACGCGTCGTGCGGGACGGTGCCCGTGATGATCTGCCGTTCGGCCGAGCCGCCCGGGAGGTCGACGCGAACCAGGGCGTCGGCACTCTCGACGGGAACCAGGACGGGTCCGCCGGGCTTGGCGAGTTGAAGGTGACGGACGAAGCCGGGCAGCGGGACGCGCTTGACGACGTCGCCGGTGTCGGCGTTGAGCAGTACCAGCTCATTGGGATTGCGCTTGGCAACGGCAACCGTCCGGGTCACCGCATCGACTACCACTCCTTCTGGCGCGTCGCCCACCGGCACGATGCGACCTGGTGGCGATCCGCTGGGAACGGGCGCTCGTTGCGGCTCGGCGGGCGGTGGCAACGCGTCGGCGGGGGGCCGGGTGCCCTCGGTGGGCACGCCGGTCGGCAACAAGCCCGTGGTGGTTGGGGTGGGTGTGCCTGAGGAGGCAGATGGGGCGGGAGTCGACGGCTGCGGCGTCGCACCACACGCGGACACGGTCAGAAGCGCGACGACGAGTACGGGAACAACAACGGACTTCATCTCTCCTGGGTACCCGCATTCTGTCGTTGACGCGCGCGTAACAGTCCCGGAACGTGGCGTTCCTAGTGTGGGCCGGTCTAGTCCGCGAACAAGTTGCGGACTCACGTGGTGATAGGAACTCAATTGAGCGGAAACGCCACCCGTCTGCAGGCAATCAACAATGTCGAGGGTTATGTGCCGCCGACAGCCAGCTTCGACCCGGGGGAAGCACCAGGCGAGATCTTCGGATCCAACGTCTTCAGTAAGTCCATCATGCAGCAGCGGCTGCCGAAGAACATCTTCAAGTCGGTCATGGCGACCATCGAACACGGCGTCAAGCTCGACCAGTCGGTCGCCGACGCCGTTGCGTCCGCCATGAAGGACTGGGCGCTGGAGAAGGGCGCGACTCACTATGCGCACGTCTTCTACCCGCTGACCAACCTGACCGCGGAGAAGCACGACAGCTTCCTGGAACCGGTCTCCGACGGTTCGACGCTGGCCGAGTTTGCGGGCAAGACCCTCATCCAGGGTGAGCCCGACGCCTCGAGCTTCCCCAGCGGCGGTCTGCGCAACACCTTCGAAGCGCGCGGCTACACCGGGTGGGACGTCACCAGCCCGGCCTACGTACTCGAGAACCCAAACGGCAACACGCTCTGCATTCCGACCGTGTTCGTGTCGATGACCGGTGAGGCGCTCGATCACAAGACCCCGCTGCTGCGTTCACAGCAGGCGATGGGTACGCACGCCGAGCGGGTCCTCAAGCTGTTCGGCCACTCCAAGCCCGGCCATGTCGTGTCGTTCTGTGGTGCCGAGCAGGAGTACTTCCTGATCGACCGGCACTTCTTCGTGGCTCGTCCTGATCTGCTGAACTCCGGTCGTACCCTCTTCGGTCACAAGCCGCCCAAGGGCCAGGAATTCGACGACCACTACTTCGGCGCCATCCCAGAGCGTGTGCTCGGCTTCATGATGGACACCGAGCGCGAGTTGTTCAAGCTGGGCATCCCGGCCAAGACCCGTCACAACGAGGTCGCACCGGGGCAGTTCGAGATCGCCCCGATGTTCGAGCGGGCCAACATCGCCGCCGACCATCAGCAGCTGCTGATGACGACATTCAAGTCCGTCGCCAAGAAGCACGGCATGGAATGCCTGTTCCACGAGAAGCCGTTCGCCGGTGTCAACGGATCCGGTAAGCACGTCAACTTCTCGTTGGGCAACGCCGACCTCGGCAGCCTGCTGGTTCCGGGAGATACCCCGCACCAGAACGCGCAGTTCCTGGTGTTCTGCGCCGCGGTCATCCGTGCGGTGCACAGGTACGGCGGCCTGCTGCGTGCGTCGGTGGCCTCTGCCACCAACGATCACCGGCTCGGCGCCAACGAGGCACCACCCGCCATTATCTCGATCTTCCTCGGCGACCAGCTTGCCGACGTCTTCGAGCAGATCGCCAAGGGTGCGGCGACGTCGTCAAAGGGCAAGGGCAGCATGATCATCGGCGTCGACACGCTGCCGGTGCTCCCCACCGATCCCGGCGACCGCAACCGGACCAGCCCGTTCGCCTTCACCGGCAACCGCTTCGAGTTCCGCGCGCCCGGCTCGATGCAGTCGGTCGCGGGCCCGATGGTCACGATCAACACGATCATGGCCGAGGCGCTGGACTACTGCGCCACCGAGTTGGAGACCGCCGTCGAGGCGGGTATCGACTTCGACCAGGCCGTGCAGACGCTGCTCACGAACATCATCACCGAAGACGGTGCCGTGGTGTTCAACGGCGACGGCTACTCGGACAACTGGCAGACCGAGGCCGCTTCTCGTGGCCTGCCGAACCTGAAGACCACGCTGGACGCGCTGCCAGAGCTCATCAAGCCGGACGCGATCGCCCTCTTCGAGAAGTACAGCGTGTTCAACGACCGGGAGATGCACAGCCGCTACGAGATCGGCCTCGAGCAGTACGCGCTCACAGTCAGCGTCGAGGCGAAGCTGACACTGGAACTCGGCACCACGGTGATCTTGCCTGCGGCGATGCGCTACCAGACCGAGTTGGCGTCGAACGTTGCCACGATGAAGGCTGCGGGCGTCGAGCCCAGTACCGCCCTGCTCGAGGACGTATCGTCGACCGTTGCCGATCTGGTCAGTGCGCTTGCGGATCTGAAGAAGGGCGTCGAGGACCACTCGACGACCTCCGCGATGGATGAGGCAGCGCACATGCAGGGTCTGCTGCCGGCGATGGATGCGGTGCGTGCTGCCGCTGACACGCTCGAGAGCGTAGTGGCTGACGACCTGTGGCCGCTGCCCACCTACCAGGAGATGCTCTACATCCTCTGAGTTAGCTGCTGTTTCGCCGACGCCGGCGCCGGCGCCTCGGACACCCGAGGTGCCGGCGTTGTCGTCGGGCCGTAAGGCTAAGACCAGCGGTTCCGTCCAGGATGGACTCAGTCATCCTTCGACAAGGAGACATTGCCGGGGTAGCGGGAACCGACGCATTGATTCGAAGTGAGCCGGCAGGCCGGTGACGTCGTCGGGGACCTCGTCTGGGCGGGCCTGCAGAAGGGCGTGGGCCTTTCGGAGGTGATCGGTGATGGCTGATTCGCCGAGGGTGGCGGAGCGGGGCCATAAGTCTCTGCTGCTTCGTATTCTTGCGGCATAAGTTGGGCGCATGACAGATCACGACCACCACTCCGCCGTCCTCACCGAGCTGAAGCCGCAGCATCGGGCGCTGCGGCAGATGATTCCCGAGGTCTACGACGGGTTCGGCGAGCTGAGCCGGGCCGCGCTCAGTACCGGCGCACTCGATGCCAAGATCAAGGAACTGATAGCGATGGTGATCGGAGTCGTGGAGGGCTGCGACGGATGCATCGCTTCGCACGCGCGAGGTGCCGTCCGTGCGGGTGCAACCAAGCAGGAGGCGGCCGAGGTCATCGGCGTCGGCATCATGATGCACGGCGGGCCGGCCACCATCTACGGCGCGCGCGCCTACACCGCCTTCTGCGAGTTCGCCGATGCCAGCGAAGGTCCGGCGACGTGACGGGCAGTGGCCAAGCGAGCCACCAGTCCCTGCGATGACGATCGCGACGCTCGCGGCCATGAGCGTGGCAAGCGGATCCGTTGGCAGCGAGGGTTTTTCCTGGGTCGTTCTCCGAGGTGAACCTGCCGCATGCGTCGGGGTACGGCCTGGTGGGCGTCCACGGCCGAGCGCGCACGATCCATCGACGGCCCGGCGCTCGGCCGGGTACCCCCGCCGCCATGCGCACCGTCGAGGTCTTTGCTGATGTCTTGTGTCCATTTACTCACGTCGGACTACGCACACTGGTCGACCGTCGCAGCCACTGCAGCCTCACCGAACTGCGCCTTCGTATCCGGGTGTGGCTGCTCGAGCTGATCAACGGCATGCCGCTCGATCCGCACCACGTCGACGCCGAGATTTCGGCGCTGCGCGCGTCCGTGCGCCCAGACCTGTTCGCGGGCTTCTCCGTCGATGCCTTCCCGAACAGTTCGATGGCCGCGTACGCGCTGACCGCCGCGGCGGACCGCGCCGGCGATCTCGTGCTGGTCGAGGAGGTCGGCCCGGCGCTGCGCAACGCGGTGTTCGAAGAGGGGCTCGATATCGGGCGGCCTGAGGTCATCGAGCCGATCGCCGACCGCTTCGGCCTCGAACCCCTCGACTCCGAGGCCACGTCCGCCGCGGTCCACGCCGATTGGGACCGGGGACGCACCCGCGGCGTGATCGGCTCGCCGCATTTCTTCACCGACGACGGCGGGGACTGGTTTTGTCCCGGCCTGCCCATCAGCCGCGATGACGTCGGCAATTTCCTCATCGCCTGGAAACAGGGCACCGAGGCGTTCGTTGACCGCGTCTTCGGCTGAGCGCGAACGGCTTACGGTGTGGGAGCGCCGTGGCCATGTCCGGCGCGAGCGCGTCTGCACGTCTCGGTTGGTGGCCGCCCAGCTGTGGTGGGATCGGCTTGTCGCCTTCTCGATCAGACGACGGTGCCGGCCGTACCGTCGTCGCGAATCACGGGTTGCCCGGTCTCCTGCCACGCCCCCATGCCACCGACGAGGTTGGAGACGGTAACCCCGACCGCCGCGAGTTTCGTTGCCGCCAAACGGGATCTGTTACCCGAACGGCACACCGCGACAACGGGCGCGGTCGTGTCGAAGGTGTGCGGGTCGAGGTCGCCAAGTCGCACGTTGACGGCGCCGGGAGCATGTCCGGCTGCCCACTCCTCGTCCTCGCGAACGTCGAGCAGAACGGCGCCGGACTCGTCGACCAGCCCCATCGCCCCGATCGGGTCGACTTCCAATACGTTCATCACGCCTTGCCTTTTACGCGAATCGCAGACTCGATGTCGTCGGCGGGGATCTCCTTGGTGCAGAAGAACCAGTCTTCGCAATGCAGCCCATCGGGTTGTTCGGACATCCGCTGCGCAGCGGTGCCGCAGGAGCCCGGGGGTGGGACGATGACCGGCTCGCCCGGGCGCCAGTCGGCTGGAGTGGCGACCGCGAAGTGGTCGGCGGTCTGCAGGGCCTTGATGACGCGCAACAGTTCGTCAAAGTTGCGGCCGAGGCTAAGCGGGTAGTAGATGACGGTCCGGATCGTGCCTTCGGGGTCGATCACGAAGACCGCGCGTACTGCCTTGGTCGAGTCCTCGCCCGGCATGATCATTCCGTATTTCTCGGCGATCTTCATCGATACGTCCTCGATGAGTGGGAAGGTGACTTCGACGTTCTTCATGTCTCGGAAGGTGATCTTGTCCTTGATGGTGCGCAGCCAGGCGATGTGGCTGTAGAGCCCGTCGACGGACAGGCCGACCAGTTCGGTGTTGTAGGCCGCGAACTCCTGCTGCATCGAGGCGAAGGTCATGAATTCGCTGGTACAGACCGGGGTGAAGTCGGCGGGATGGGAGAAGAAGATGACCCACTTGCCCGCGTAGTCGGCAGGAAAGTTGATGTCGCCCTGGGTCGTTACCGCGGTGAAGGCCGGTGCCGGTTCACCGATGCGTGGCATGCCCGTCATGGTGGGCACGCTCGTGGTCGCAGTGGGAATTTCGTTGGTGGTCATTGCAATCCATTCTCTATTTCTCAAGTGGTTCTGTTGGTGGTTGCTTGCGTGGTGCCCTCGACGAGCAGCGAGCGCAGCGCCCTAGCGGCGAACGCTACGCTCCGTTCGTCAGGGTCCAGTCGGGGTCGGAATCCCACGGCTGGAAATGAAGGAGGACGTCGACGGCCTGACGGTCGCCTTGTGGTCTGAGCAGGTGCGCCAGTTCGACGACGTGCATGCCTTGGCTTGCCCGGGCCAGATCGGTGATGCCGGGCAGAATTGGGGGATCGGCCGGCCCTCCGACGCCGTAGACGAAGTTCTCCGGGGCGTGGCCGAGATAGAGCAGGTGCCCGTCGGGGCGGAGCCAGGTTCCCGCGGTGGTGATGACGGCGACGAGTTCGTTGATCGGTAGGTGTAGGAAGCTGATGACCACCAAGTCTGCAGGCTTGGCGGGCTGCCAGGCTCTGGCGTCGCCGACCGTGTAGGAGACGTCTTCGGCGTCGTCCGCGCCACTCGCCACTTCGATCGCCACGGGCGAGAAGTCGACGGCTTCGACCTCCCAGCCGGACTCGGCCAAGTACCGGGTGTTGCGGCCGTCTCCGCAGCCGAGATCGATGGCCCGTCCGGGACGCAGTGCTGCGTATCGGGACATCAATGCGTATGGGGGCGCTGAGCCCCAGGGGTGTTCGAGGCTGGCATAGCGCTCGTCCCATGATGTCGAGTCCACGTGTCGTGCCTTTCGTCGACGGGTCGGGGTTGACCATGCGGTGTTGTTGGCTCGCGGGCTAAGACAGTGTGAGAAAGAGCTTTTCGAGTTCGGCCTCGGTCATTGGTGGTGTGCCGTGGGCGGTGGCGCCGGCGGCGCATTCGCGCATTCCGGTGGCGACGATCTTGAAGCCGGCGCGGTCGAGGGCCTTGGAGACTGCGGCGAGTTGGGTGACGACGTCCTTGCAGTCGCGGCCGTGTTCGATCATGGAGATGACCCCGGCGAGTTGTCCTTGGGCGCGCCGCAGCCGGTTGATTACCGCGGTGGCGGCGTCCTGGCCATCTGTCATGTGGTGCCCTTCTGTGTGTTCGATGGGATCGGGGGTGTCCCGCGGTGGCACGTGTCGGGGGCCCGCGGGGTCAGCCCGCGGCTGCGGGGATGTGGTCATGGCGGATCAGTCGGCATAGTGAGCCGAATCCGTTTACGTTGCAGGCGAAGCACATTGCGTCGGTAATGCCGCTGAGGTGACGGCGGGCGCCACCGTCCAATCGAAGTGAAGTGACCAGCCCGACCAGAGAACCTCGGCGAGGATCGGCACGGACATCCAGAGCCCGCGGTTGGACGCGGCGGTCATTTCGGTTTCGCCGTCTGACTGGTGGGGGAATCGACGAGTTGGGAGACGACGGTCTGGGCGTCGCAGGTGGCGCCTTGGTTGTAGGGCAGCTTCGACAGGGCCATGCCCATTGCGCAGGTGTTCGTCAGTGAGGCGAAGGTCAGTCCGCCGCCGATGGCGGCGGCGACCCATTTGAGCTTCGGTGCGGCGAGGCTGCCCAGGATGCTGGTCAGCACGATTGATCCCGCGACGAGTCGTACTTGGCGTTCGAGGTCCCAGCGCTGGGCACCGTGGTTGACCGCACGGCCCTTGGCCTGCCAGGCGGTGATGCCGCCGGCGAGGATGTGCACGTTGTTCAGGCCGGCGGCGCGCAGGGTTTCCTCGGCCTGGGTGGCCCGCTGACCGGAGCGGCACACCAGTACGACGTCTTCGTCCAGGTGGGCGGTGATCTCGTCGCGGTGCTCGCGCAGCAGGTCCAGGGGCACGTTGTAGGCGCCCGCGATGTGGGCGGTGTCGAACTCGCCGGGGGTGCGGACGTCGATGATCCGCGGCGGCGACGCCGAGCGCAGGCGCTCGCTGAGGTCGTGGGAATCGATGGTGGCGGCGGGAGCGGTCATGGTGGTCAGGGTCCTTCCGGCGGGGCCGGTGGTGACGAAAGCCTCTAGGCCTTTGATACCACCAGGGGTATGTTCAAGGGATAGCCTACATATACCCCACCGGGTATTGTCAACCTGGAATACAATACCCCCCAGGGTAACTTGACATACCCATAGGGGTATATGCCAGAATGGCGGTACCGAAGCTGAAAGACGAAGGAAGAGATGATGATCTTCAACCAGTACTACCTGGATTGCCTGTCCCACGCGTCGTACCTGATCGGTGACGACACCACCGGCCGCGCAGTCGTGGTCGATCCGCAGCGCGACGTCGCCGAGTACGTGGCCGACGCCAAGAAGCTGGGGTTGAGCATCGAACTGGTCATCGAGACCCACTTCCACGCCGACTTCCTGTCCGGTCACCTCGAACTGGCGAAGGCGACCGGCGCGACGATCGTCTACTCCTCGGTCGCCGAAACTGAGTTCGCGTCGAGGGGAGTCGCCGACGGCGAGCACTATTCGCTGGGCGAGGTGAGCCTGGAATTCCGCCACACCCCCGGGCACACCCCGGAGTCAATGAGCATCGTGGTCTACGAGCACACCGGTGACACCGTTCCCTACGGTGTGCTGACCGGTGACACCCTGTTCATCGGCGACGTGGGCCGCCCCGACCTGCTGGCCTCGATCGGCTTCACCCGCGAGGAACTCGCCGACAAGCTGTATGACTCCTTGCACGACAAGCTGATGACGCTGCCGGATGCGACCCGGGTGTACCCCGCGCACGGTGCCGGCTCGGCGTGCGGCAAGAACCTCTCCACCGACCTGTCCTCGACCATCGGTGATCAGAAGGCCACCAACTACGCGCTACGCGCCCCGGACAAGGCCACGTTCATGAACCTCGTCACCGAGGGCCAACCGCCGGCACCCGGCTACTTCGTCTACGACGCCATCCTCAACCGCAAGGACCGCGCACTGCTCGACGAGACCAAGATGCCGACCATGATGACCTACGCGCAGCTCCGCGCCGCAATCGACGGCGGCGCCATGCTGGTCGACGGGCGCACGCCCGAGGAGTTCGCCCAAGGCCACCTGCGCCACGCGATCAACATCGGCCTGCAGGGTCGTTACGCCGAGTTCGCCGGCTCGGTGCTGCCGTCGGACGTCGACGTCGTGCTGTTCACCGAACCCGGCCAGGAACTCGAGGGCAAGAACCGGCTCGCCCGCATCGGCTTCGACCGGGTGATCGGCTACCTGACCGAGCCCTACCAGACGATGTTCGCCCACCAAGGCGACGTCCAGGTCGCATCTAGGCTGACCGCCAACGCGTTCGACGAGCGGGCCGCCGAGATCACCGACCTGCAGATCGTCGACGTCCGCAACCCCGGCGAAGTCCAGGCCGGGACGATCCCGCACGCGATCACCATCCCGGTGGGCCAGCTACCCGCCCGGATCGGCGAACTCGACGCCACCAAGCCGACCGTCGTGTACTGCGCTGGGGGCTACCGCTCCTCGGTCGCGGCGAGCCTGCTGCGGCAGAACGGCTTCACCGACGTCAGCGACATCCTGGGCGGCTACGGCGCCTGGGCCGACGCCCATCAGGACGCCTGAGCCCACCAGAACGCCTCAGCCCACCAGAACGCCTCAGCCCACCAGAACGCCTGAACGAAGAAACGAGGGGAGATCACACACATGACCATCACGGCCAAGCATCAGATCCTGATCGTCGGCGGCGGAACGGCCGGCATCACCGTCGCGGCCCGGATGCTGCGCAAGGGCTACACCGACGTCGCGGTCATCGAGCCGTCGAGCAAGCACTACTACCAACCGCTGTGGACACTGGTCGGCGGCGGGCAGGCGAAGGCTTCGAGCACCGAGCGCGCTGAATCCTCGGTGATGCCCACGGGGGCGACCTGGATCCGCAAGGCCGCCAACGCCTTCGATCCCGACGACAACACGGTGACGTGTGCCGACGGAGCGACCTACGCCTACGACGTTCTCGTCGTCTGCCCCGGCATCCAACTGGACTGGCACAGCACGGACGGGCTGGAGGAGACCCTCGGCCGCAACGGGGTGTCGTCGAACTACCGGTTCGACCTCGCACCACACACCTGGGCGAACATCCGAACCCTCCGTTCGGGCACCGCGGTGTTCACCGTTCCCTCCGGCGCGATCAAGTGCGCCGGAGCGCCGCAGAAGATCGCCTACCTGGCCGCCGACTATTGGCGATCCCAAGGCGTGCTCCACGACATCGACGTCCACCTCGTCATGCCCGGCGCGCGGCCCTTCGGTATTGCCGCGATCGCCGACAGCCTGGACAAGGTGATCGCCGACTACGGGATCCACCTACACAGCAGCTCCGAAGTCACCGCCGTCGACGCTGCGGCACGCAAGGTCACGGTGAAGAGCGTTGCCGCCGGCGGCACCGACACCATGCTGCCCTACGACATGCTGCACGCCGTCCCGCGCCAGTCGGCACCGGACTGGATCAAGACCAGCCCACTGTCCACCGGCGACCCAACCGGCTACGTCGACGTCGACAAGCACACCCTGCAACACGTGCGGTATCCGAACGTGTTCGCCCTCGGCGACGCCGGCTCCTCACCGAACTCGAAGACCGGCGCCGCGATCCGCAAACAAGCCCCCGTCGTCGTCGACAACATCGACGCATTCCTCAACGGCCAACCACCGAACGCGTCCTACGACGGCTACTCCTCCTGCCCGATCGTCACCTCCTCGCACGCCATGCTGCTCGCCGAGTTCGACTACGACCTGAACCTGGAACCCTCGTTCCCGCTACTGAATCCGACGGTTCCGCACCGCGCCTACTGGTACCTGAAGAAGTACGGCCTCCCGTTCATGTACTGGAACCTCATGCTCAAGGGCCTCGCCTAGCAATTCGATTGCGACACAACCAAAGGACATCGCAATGGCAATCAGAAATCTGTCCACCGCCGACTTCGAGACCACGATCGCGGAGAACTCCATCGTGCTGATCGACTTCTGGGCCTCGTGGTGCGGTCCGTGCCGCGCGTTCGCCCCGGTCTTCGATCGCTCGGCGCAGTCGCACCCCGACGTGGTACACGCCAAGGTCGACACCGAAGCCCAGCAGCAGCTGGCCGCGACTCTGCAGATCCAGGCGATCCCGACGATCATGGCCTTCCGCGACGGCATCCTCGTTCACCGCCAGCCCGGAGCGATGCCGGCCGCGGCGCTCGAGGATTTCATCACCAGGGTCAAGGCACTCGACATGGCCGACGTACGCGCCAAGATCACCGCCTCACCCACCTGACCCAATCCGAAACCAGCCCAGGAGAATCCATGTGTTATCCCGAGAAGTGTCCGTCGTGCGGCAAGACCGGCTGGGCCGGTTGCGGCCAGCATGTCGAGGACGTGATGCGTTCGGTGCCCGCGAGCCAGCGGTGCACCTGCAACCGGGATGCTGCGCCGCGGGCGAATAGCCGGTTTGCGCGTCGACTGTTGCGGCGATAGGCGAAAGACGCATTCATGAATATCGCGATCGCCCTTGCGCTCGGCGCCGTCATCGGCACGTTGCTGGGCCTGCTCGGCGGCGGCGGATCCATCCTCGCCGTCCCGGCGCTGGTCTACGTGCTGGGGCTGGGCATCGAGCAGGCCATTCCGATGTCGCTGATCGTGGTCGGCACTGCCTCGGCGGTCGGCGTGCTGCCCAAGATCCGTGCGGGGCAGGTGCAGTGGCGACTGGCCGCGGTGTTCGCGGTGTCCGGCATCCCGGCGACCTTCGTCGGTAGTGCAATCGGCAGGCACCTACCCCAATCGGTCCTCCTGACCGGCTTCGCCGTGGTGATGGTGGTGGCGGGCGTCCGGATGCTGCAGGACAACGGCGACACCGGAACCGCCTGCAAGGTCGGCGATTCCGGAATCAACTGGCGTCGCTGCGCCCCGCGCTCCATTCCCGCCGGATTCCTCGTCGGTCTGCTCACCGGACTCTTCGGCGTCGGAGGCGGCTTCCTCATCATCCCGGCGTTGGTGCTGATGCTTGGCGTGGAGATGTCGATTGCCATTGGAACATCGCTACTCATCATCGTTGCCAACTCAGCGGCAGGCGTCGTATCGCACCTGAACGGGGCCAGCATCGACTGGGCGATCACCGCGGCATTCGTGGTCACCGCGATCCTCAGCTCCCTGATCGCCGGCCACCTCGGCACCAAGCTCGACACCCGACGGCTGCAGCACTGGTTCGCCTACCTGGTCTTCGCCGTGGCGGCCTACGTGCTCGTCGACACCATCTTCGTCCGGTAGCTGCGCGACGAGCCAGCACTGGATGATTCTCGACAATGTTGCATCGTCGGTTTGGTACCTGCAGAAACATAAATCTATTAATGTTTCTCATGACCGATTGCACCGCTGACGAATCGAGAATCGATGTTTGGCAGGGTGCCGATAATGCATCGGGTGGTGTTCGCAATCGCCCAGGAGCGGCTCGATGCGGCGACCCGGTTCTCGAGGCCCGCGGGTTCCGGTTCCAGACGCACGTGCTCGGCGACGTCGGACTGACCGTCACGTTGGATTGGGGCGGAGGCGTCGAAATCGTCACGCCGATGGCCGGCTCGGACCCGAATCACCAATCGGTGGTGAAATTTCTGCAGTGCCCAGGGCGATGGCGTGTATTCGGTGTTGCGGGTCGATGATGCCGACGCCTCAGCGGAGCTCGCCAGCCGGTACGGCGCCCCGGTCGAATTCCGACAGGACCGGGGCGGGGATGGCCTCAAGCTCGTCGAGGTCCAACTCGCCACCACGTTCGGGATGCCGTTGACCTTGCTGACAACCAATCTGTCGTAGCTCCACCCCAAAAACATTGTGCAAACTATTTTTCAAGTTGAGCGCAGCGAGGATTTGGACATGGGGTTGTTGGACGGCAAGGTGGCGATCGTCACCGGTACCAGCCGCGGTGTCGGTGACGGGATCGCTGAAGAGCTGTTGCTGGCGGGAGCCACCGTCGTCGGTTGCTCACGGTTTGCGCTCGACGAACTTCCCGCCGCCGCAAGAGTTCCCGGCGGTCGGGAGAGCTCCGCGCAGTGGGTCTGTGATCATGGCGATCACCATGCCATCGACGCGTTCGTGGGCAAGGTCGTCGAGACGTACGGCCGGATCGACATCCTGGTCAACAACGCGGGCGGCACCGTGCCAAGTCCCAGCGTCGATGCGGTGCCCGAATTGGTCCAACGGATTCAGGGGAGCCCACGCGGTGCGGACGACTACGAGCGCAGCGTGCTGTTCCACGCCTTCGCGATCCAGATGAACCTCATCAGTCCACTGTGGTTCGCCATCCGGGTCTGCCCCGAGATGAGGCGCGGCGGCGGTGGATCGATCATCAACATCTCCAGTGGCGCCGGCCATCCCGCAGGCTCGCCGACACTCGTCTCCTATGGTGCGGCGAAGTCCGGGCTGAACCACCTCACCCGCTCGCTGGCTCAGGAGTGGGGTCCGGACATCCGAGTGAACTGCCTGGCGTTGGGTCCGACGATGACCGCCAACTTCCATGACTTCGTGCTGCCCTCGGATGACAAGGACGGAACCAAGTACTTCGCGAAGGTTCCGCTCAAGCGGGCAGGCGGAACGGATGAGGTGGGGCGGGCGTGTGTGTTCCTATGCAGCGGACAGGCCGACTACATCAACGGCACGACCATCGAGATCGACGGCGGCATGTTGCCGGGAGTCCTCTATGACGCCGGGTTGAAGACGATTACGGATCTCTTGTGACCCGGACCGAGGAGTTCCCCTGACGCTGAAAGTGATCCAGTTCTCGACCGGCAACGTCGGGCAGCACGCCCTCCGGCAGATCATCAGCATCCCGACCTCGAACTCGTCGGAGTGCACGCCAGCACCCCGGGCAAGATCGATCGTGACGCGGCCGAGTTGTGCGGACTTGCCGAGCCGACCGGAGTCATGGCGACCGACGACCTCGAGGCTCTGGTGAGCTTGCACGCCGACTGCGTCGTCTAGACCTCGCAGGGCGAGACGCGGCCGACCGAGGCGCTCGCCGAGATCACCGCGTTCCTGCGAGGGTGAGTTTCGGTTTCGGCTTCACGCCCGACCAGGATCCACCCTTGATGTTCCTGCCTGGCGTGCTTCGCTCGATCTGGGGCGGGCCCGTGCAGCACCTGGCGGCGTGTCTGGGAGTCGAACTCGACGGGGTCCGCGAAAGGCACGAGACGTGGCTGACGCCCGAGCCCATCGACTGCACGATGATGCACGTCGAGCCGGGCCGGGTGGCCGCCGTGCGGTTCGCGGTCGAGGGGATCAAGGCCGAGCAATCCGTCATCGTGATGGAGCACGTGAACCACCTCACCCACGCCGCTGCCCCAGACTGGCCATACCCACCCGACGGGCGTGGTGGTGTGCATCGCGTTGTCGTCACGGGCAGGCCTGGAGTGGAGATCCACGCCCACGTGGGCTCCGGCGACATCGATCAGAACGAGGGGGGCGTCATGTCGACCGCGGCCAAGGTGGTCAACGCGATCGCAGCGGTGTGCGCGGCGCCGCCGGGAATGCCGTCGCTGCGCGACCTTCCGATCGCGCAAGTCCACGGTCTGATGCGATGACGACGGCTCGTTCGACGCGCGCGAGGCCGGCCCCCACGCGTCGTGGCGGGACACGTCAACAGCGCGGCGACTTGACCCGCGCGGCGATCATCGCCGAGACGGTGGCGTGCATCCTCGACGAAGGTTTCGCCGCGGCCAGTGCCAAGCACATCACGGAGCGCGCGCACGTCAGTTGGGGCGTGATTCAGTATCACTTCGGCGACCGGGATCAACTCCTGATGGCCGTGGTGGATGAGGGTTACGCGGGACTTCAACACACCCTCGCCGAGGTTGAGCTCCCGAACGGACCGCTGCGGGAACGCGTCGCCGTCGTCGTCGAGGCAGCCTGGTCGGCGTTCGGCAACCCGACGTCGATGGCCGCGCAGGAGATCCTGGTGGCCACCCGCATCACCCGCAACAAGAAGCTCAACCGCCACCTGGTCGACATGAACGGCGGGCTCACGGCACTCGGCGCCAAGTTGGTTCCCGACCGGGACGGTACCGCAATCGCCGAGCTGATCTGGGCCTGCCTGCGGGGATTGACCTTGCCGCAACTGGTTTCGCCGACCAACTACGAGACCGCCCGCCAGCGCGAGGCGCTGATCGACGTACTGACGTTGTATCTCTCGGCCGAGAGCCTTTTCCTGCGAGGCTAATCCGGCGGGCAAGACCCCGGCGCGAGCGTGCGTGAACTGCCAGCGTTCCCCGGCGTGTCGTGTGCAGACACGCACGCTCGCGCCAAGGGGTTGTCGACGGCCATCGCTTGGCCGAACCAGACACCCCAGGAGTCGGGGGCTGATCCGACGAGATGTTGCTCACGGCTCTCGCCTTCAGCTGTCTCGGGTCATTCGCTGGGACGGACGAATGGCCGCTGGATCTTCTTCCAGTCCACATACGTCTGGTATGCGAATCGGGTGGAATCGAGAGTGGAGGTCTCGGATACCGGTACGTCCCACCAGGACTCGCTGTCCGGTGCCGCGATCAGCGGGTCGGTCTCGACGTGGATCACCGTGGTGCGGTCACTGGCCTTGGCGACCTTGACCGCATCGGTGAACTCGGCGGCGGTGACGACGCGAATGACGTCGGCACCGAGGCTGGCAGCGTTGGCCGCCAGGTCGACGGGCAGCGTGGCACCGTCGAGTCGTCCGTCGTCGCTGCGGTACCGGTATGACGTGCCGAACCGTTGGGACCCCAGCGCTTCCGACAGTGAACCGATCGACGCGAACCCGTGGTTCTGCACCAGCACCACGATTACCTTGACGTTCTCCTGCACCGCGGTGACCAGTTCGGTGGCCATCATCAGGTAGGAGCCGTCGCCGACCATGATGAACACGTCGCGATCGGGCTCGGCCATCTTGGCGCCGATGCCGCCGGCCACCTCGTATCCCATGCAGGAGAAGCCGTATTCGACGTGGTAGCCCTTGCGATCGCGGACACGCCACAGCTTGTGCAGGTCACCCGGCATCGAGCCGGCCGCGCAGACCACCACGTCGCGCGGATCGGACAGCATGTTGGCCAGCCCTATCACCTGGTTCTGGTTCAGTGCGGCGCCGTCATCGAACCGGTAGGCGGCGGAGACGGTGTCCTCCCACTCGGTGGTGAGCTCCGCAGTTCGGATGCGGTATTCGGCACTGACCGAGTAATCCCCCAAAGCGACAACCAGTGCTTCGATCGCCTCGCGCGCATCCGAGACGACGCTGACTCCGCCTTGCTTGACCGAGTCGATCGACGCCACGTTGACGTTCACGAAACGGACATCCGGGTTGTTGAAAGCGGTCCGCGACGCGCTGGTGAAATCGCTGTAGCGGGTACCGATTCCGATGACGACGTCGGCTTCGGTGGCCAGCGCGTTCGCCGCCGTGGTTCCGGTCGAGCCGATCGCGCCGACGGACTGCGGGTGGTCGTAGGGGAGTGAGCCCTTGCCCGCCTGGCTCTGGCCCACGGGAATCCCCGTCTGCTCGCAGAACGCCGCGAGGGCGTCGGTGGCGTCGGAGTAGATGACGCCGCCGCCGGCGACGATCAACGGCTTTCGCGCCGAGCGGATGACGTCGGCCGCACGGGCGATCACCGAACGCTCCGGGAGAGGGCGAGCGACGTGCCACGTGCGCTCCGCGAAGAGGGATTCCGGCCAGTCGTGGGCTTCGGCCTGCACGTCCTGCGGGATGGACACCGTCGCTGCACCTGTTTCAACGGGGTCGGTGAGCACCCGCATTGCGCCGAGCAGTGCGGCGGGCAGCTGCTCCGGACGCCACACACGGTCGAAGTAGCGCGACAAGGGCTTGAACGCGTCGTTCACGGTGACGTCGCCGGAGGTTGGCAGCTCGAGCTCCTGCAGCACAGGCGAACTGACCCGGGTTGCGAAGGTGTCGGCGGGCAGCAGGAGGACGGGCAACCGGTTGATGGTCGCGAGCGCGGCACCCGTCAACATGTTGGTCGACCCGGGTCCGACGCTGGCCGTGACGGCCCACGTCTGCAGGCGGTCCCTCTGACGGGCGAAGGCGACAGCGCTGTGCACCATGGCCTGCTCATTGCGGCCGAGCACGTACCGCAGGGACGGCTCGGTGCCCGCCTCGTAGGCGGTGATCTCGTCCTGAAGCAGGGCCTGGCCGAGGCCTGCCACGTTGCCGTGCCCGAAGATGCCGAAGGCGCCCGCGAAGAACTTGGTGCGCGTGCCGTGGTGCTCGACGAACTGGTTGCCGAGAAACCGAATGGTGGCCTGCGCGACGGTGAGTCGCACGGTGGCCTCGCCATCGGGGATCTTCTCCGCCTTCTTCGGCGCAGTGGAAACCACGGTCATGCTCCCGTCGGACGATGTAGTGGTAGTCGAGAATCGATCGGCTGGTCGTCCCAGGTACCGCGAAGCCAGGCGTGCTCGGGGTCGTCGACGATCTTCCAGGCACGCTCGGCGCCGGGTCCGGCCATCACGTTGAGGTAATACATGTGGTAGCCGGGTGCGGCGACCGACGGGCCGTGATAGCCGTGCGGCACCAGCACCACGTCCCCGGTGCGGACCTCTTCGAGCACCTCGATGGGGCGGTCGGGGGTGCCGTACACGCGGTGATAGCCGAACCCGCGGGAAGCCGGGTCTGTGTGGGGGGACCCTGGTCCAAACTCGAAGTAGTAGATCTCTTCCAGTTCCGATTCGGTCGGCGTGTTCTCGTCGTGCTTGTGGGCGGGGTAGCTCGACCAGTTGCCGCCGGGCGTGATGACCTCGCAGGCGATCAGTGAGTCGGCCTCGAAAACGCCTGCTGTGCCGAAGTTGTGGACCTGGCGGCTGCAGTTGCCCGCGCCGCGCAGTTCGACCGATACGTCACCGGCAGCTACCCAGCGGTTGGGAAAGGACCGCTTGGCCCTGGCGCCGCAAATCGCGAAACGACCCTCACCGGTGATCCGATACTCCTGCCCGATGCCGAGGTAGACCATGTCGGATGGGCCGTCGAACACCGAAGCGCGCGGCGCCAACGCGAATGTCCCGCCGTCACACTCGACGGTCCCGCCGCCGGTCAGCGGCAGGATCATGATCTCGGTGTCACCCGTGCCGAGTTCGGCGGTTTGGGTGTCGTCGAGTTCGAGGACCTGCAGGGACGATTCGGTCCAGCCGGCCGACTCGGGGGTGACGTCGACGGTGAACGGCGACGTCGCGCTGCGCGCCGGGATGTAGAGCTTGCTGTGCATGTCAGTGCACCATCGAGACGGCGGTCGCGACCGCGGAACGGACGTCGTCGTCGGCGGGGTAAAGGAGTGTGCGGCCGACGATGAGTCCGCGCACCGATGGCAGACCCAGGGCCTTCTCCCAGCTGGCGAATGCCTCGTCCGGGTCAGTCGGGTCGCCGCCGAGCAGCAGCGTCGGCAGCAATGTCGCGTCCATCACTCTATCCATTTCGGGGACCACGGGAAGCTTCATCCAGGTGTAGGCCGACGTCGAGCCAAGGCCCTGCCCGATGTGGACGGACTTGATCACGGCGTCCGGGCTCAGGTCGTTGCGGACGTGGGAGTTGACCCGGCTGGACATGAACGGTTCGAGCATCGCGATCAGTCCACGCGCCGCGAGCTCGTCGACCGCTTGCGCGCAGGCCGTCATGGTGGCCACGGTACCGGGATCGTCGAGGGCGATGCGGCACAACATCTTTCCGCCGTTCATCCTGGCGATGGCCGTCGACTCGGCGGTGGCACCGGTCATCCGGTCGTCGAGTTCGAAGGCTGCGCCCGCCAGACCACCACGATTGAACGACGAGAACACCACCCTGTCGTCGAGCGCTCCGAGGAGCAGAAGGTCGTCGAGGATGTCCGACGTCGCGAGGACGCCGTCGACGCCGGGATCGGCGAGCGCGGCACGAAGCCGGTCAAGCAGATCGGTGCGGCTGTTCATGGCGGTCGGACGGCTGCCGACCGCCAGCGCGCCGCGGGCAGGGTGGTCGGCGGCCACGATCATCAATCGGCCGTCGCCCCGGATGGTCGGGCGGGTGGTGCGGTCATTCCAGGCGCGAGCGACGGCACCGGGGTCGGTGGCCCGCAGGTCGGTCACCGCGGCGTAGTCGGAGCAGAGCTGACTAGACATTCACGGCCTCCACTGCGGTCTGTTCGGCCAACGCCGCCACTTCGGCGGCGGTGGGCATGGCTGTCGAACATTCGAGTCGTGATGCCACGATGGCGCCTGCGGCGTTCGCGTAGCGCAGTGTCTTCTCGAGTGGCCAGTTGCGCAGCAGACCGTGAATCAGGCTGCCGCCGAAGCTGTCTCCGGCACCGAGGCCGTTGACGACGTCCACGTCGTTGGGGGGGACGGTGACCGACGAGTGGCGGGTCTTGCCCAGCACGCCGCGCGGCCCCTGCTTGACGATCGCCAGCTCGACGCCAAGGTCGAGCAGCGCGTTCGCGGCCCTGCGAGGGTTGCTCTCGCCGACCGCGATCTCGCACTCTTCGCGGTTGCCGACCGCCACGGTGACGTGCTGCAGTGCGCGTTGCACCTGTTCGGTTGCGGCTGCGGGTGACTCCCAGAACATGGGCCGGTAGTCGAGGTCGAGGACGGTCAGCGGGGCGCGGCTTCCCCTTTCCCCTTTCGCTTCGCTCGCCCCGGAGCGCGCCTCCCAGGCAGCGAAGTGTGCACTGCGGCTGGGATCTTCGGACAAACCCGTCACCGTCGACCAGAACAGCCGGGCTGACCGGACGGCGTCGGCGTCGATCTCGTCTGGCGCGATCTGCAGGTCTGGAGCGCTCGGCTTGCGGTAGAAGTACAGCGGGAAGTCATCCGGCGGAAAGATCTCGCAGAACGTCACGGGCGTCGGGAACGCATCATGCGTGGCGACGTAGCGGTTGTCGACACCGAGCCGGCTCAGTTCGGCGCGGACGAACCGGCCGAACGGGTCGTCACCGACGCCGGAGATCAATGCGGTGACGTTGCCGAGTCGCGCCGCAGCCACCGCGACGTTGGCTGCGCTGCCGCCGAGGAACTTCCCGAAGGACTCCACTTCCTCCAGCCCGACACCGACTTGCAGTGGATAGATGTCGACGCCGCTACGCCCGATGGCGAGGACGTCGAACGGCAGTGAGGCGGACAAGTCGGCTCCCGGGTGCGGTGGTCGATGGGCTTACCCAAGACTGTGCCCCCCGTCGCTCGCCTCTGTCAATACTTTGTCCTGACATTCGGACGTGCGATCATGCCGGTGCTACCCTTGGCGTCAATCTTGCCTGGTCACTCGGGATCGGAGGCGACGTGTCGCTGGAGGTAGAGCTCGACCGCTCGAGCCCTGTTCCGCTGTATTACCAACTCGCCCAAGCGATCGAGGCGGCCATCAGGGACGGCCATCTCGTTCCTGGCGATCGTTTCGAGAATGAACTCGACCTGGCCAAGCGGCTCACGTTGTCGCGGCCGACAACGAGGCGCGCCATTCAGGAGATCGTCGACAAGGGCCTGCTGGTCCGCAAGCGCGGAGTCGGCACCCAAGTCGTGCAGAACCCCGTTCACCGTCGCGTCGAATTGACCAGCCTCTTCGACGATCTCGCGCGTACGGGCCAGGAACCCACCACGAAACTGCTCGACTATCGGGTCGGCAAGGCCGACGACGAGGTCGCCACCCAGCTGAGCCTGCCAGGTGGCCACGAGATCGTCACCATCCAGCGATTGCGCTGTGCCAACGGCGAACCGCTGGCCGTGATGGTCAATTACCTCCCCGTCGACCTGGCGCCGGAAGCCGAAGAACTCGAACGCATCGGCCTGTACCAGGCGTTGCGTGCGCGTGGCGTGCACATTCGCCTCGCCAGGCAGAGGATTGGCGCCCGACCCGCGACGCGGACCGAGGCGAAGCTCTTGGGCGAGAAGGCCGGTGCCCCGCTGTTGTCGATGAGCCGCACTGCCTTCGACGACTCGGGCAAAGCCGTGGAGTACGGCGATCACTGCTACCGCGCCTCGCGCTACTACTTCGAGACGACGCTCGTCGACCGCTAGTTCGTCCGCGGTCGACGATTCAACGAGTTGGCTGGCTAACTTCGGCACGCCTAGATCAGGATGACCTGCAGTCCTAATGTCCGAACAGATTGTTTACTTTCTGTTGTGATCTGCGCAGTCGGTGTGCCGGTGAACGGCTGAGCCCGGGCGGCTGCTTCCGATGTTGTTCGCCATCGCGGCGAGCTCCTCGCGCATGCCGTCGGCCACGGTCGCGTTGTCGGACGATCGCACCAGCCGTTTCGCCTCGACGATGGCGTGGCGGTTGCGTATGGCGATGCCACGGGCAAGGTCGAGCGCATCGCCGAGCGGGTCGTCGGTGACCCGGGTGGCCAGTTCCCAGACGGCCGGCTCCACACCGGAGATCCGTCGGCCCGACAACAGCGGGTCCATCGTGCGGTCGGCGCCGATCAGACGGGGTCACAGTTGGCTGGCGCCCATGTCCACCGCCATATCGAAATCGATTTCGGCACAGCCCATCTGAACGTCCGTGGTCACGATGCGGATATCGGCGCCTTGAACGCCTCCGGACGGGCCCGGGAAGGTTGGGGGTGGACGTCGGTTCGCTGTGCTGGCCTCCCGACACCAGCCTTAGACTGCGCTGACGCGATGGCTCGAGGTATCGGCTTCGCTCAGACGCTGGGCGTGTACAACCGCCGCGCCTGGAACGGCGTCAACTGCTTTGTGCTCCGCGAGATCAACGAAGACGCCAGAACGACCCGCCTGGTCGCTCGATTTCGCAGCTGACCATGGCGATGAGGCGATGGGATTGCGTCGGTAGTCGTCGAGTCAGAGACTCCAGATTCGAGAGCGCGGTGACCAGTTCGGCCTGGGTCAGCGTGTCAACGCCGTGCGCACACAACTCCTCGTAACAGGCGAGCACAACTGCGATCGCCTCGAGCGTAGAACCGGACTCCGTGAATCGAACATATGGCGACCACCGACAGAAGATGCCGAGATGCGGCATCTGAAACCCAAGTGATAGAGGAGGTTTCACATCAACGACGCCTGGATCGAGGGGCTGGCTTCAAGGCGCACAACGCCGACGAGAACAATTCGTGGTGGCCGAACGGCGGCCAAGGTCCAGAGCCGGCCTACGCCCGCACCGGCGACCACGGCGGGATCGACGAACTCAGTAAGTCACTGAACGACCTGTTGGTCGCGAAGTAGTCGATGAGTTCTCAGCCCGACGCCTTCTCCAGAACGTGTACACCGCAGGCGCTGCCGAGGCCAATGACGTGCGCGAGGCCGACCTTCGCGCCTTCGATCTGGCGGGGCCCGGCTTCACCGCGCAGGTGGGTGGACACCTCGTAGATGCCCGCGATCCCGGTCGCCGCGATCGGATGTCCCTTGGATTCGAGACCGCCGCTGACGTTGACCGGCATGTCACCGTCGCGCCAGCCGCGCCCGGAGTGCACGAAGTCCACGGCACCGCCGGGTTCGCACAGTCCGAGGTTGTCGTAGTGCACCAGTTCGGCGGTCGCGAAGCAGTCGTGCAGTTCGACCAGGTCGAGGTCCTCGGGTCCGATGCCGGCCTGCTCGTAGGCGGTCGCGGCGGCCTGGCGGGTCAGGGTGCTGACGTCGGGCAGGATCTGGCAGGCCTCCTGCCAGGGGTCGCTGGTCAGCACCGATGCGCTGATCTTCACTGCGCGCCTTTGTTGTTCGAGCGACAGGGTGCGGAGCTTGGTTTCGGTCACCAGCACGGCGGCCGCCGCTCCGTCGCAGTTGGCGCTGCACATCGAGCGGGTGTTCGGGTAGGCGATCATCACGTCGTTCATGATCTGCTCGAGCGTGAAGCGCTTCTGGTAAGCGGCAAGCGGATTCAACGTCGAGTGCGCGTGGTTCTTTTCCGCGATCTTTGCGAACAACTCCAGATCCGTTCCGCCGTAACGGTGGCCGTACTCCATGCCGATCTGGGCGAACACGCCCGGCATCATGTCGGTGCCAGTGCGGCCCTCCAGCAGCGAGACGGCACCGAAACGCCCGTCGGCAGTCCACCGATTGTCAGCCTTGGCCTTCGGTGCACCAAGAAGGCCGGCGCCCGAGAGCTTTTCCACACCCACCGCCAAGGCGAAGTCGGCTTCACCGGCGCGCAGGGCCATGTGGCAGGTGCGCACGGCAGTAGCGCCGGTGGCACACGCGTTGGCGACGTTGAACACCGGAATGCCGGTCTGTCCGATCTGCTTCTGCAACTGCTGCCCAACGCCCTCGGCGGCCTTCATCAAGTTGCCGGCGGCCAGAATGCCGATGTCCTTGATGCCGACGCCGGCGTCCTTGAGCGCGCCGAGTGCCGCTTCGGAGGCAAGATCGATCTCGTCACGATCGGCGTGCTTGCCGAACTTGGTCATGTGGATGCCAAGAATCCAGACTGCGTCGGTCATCGTGCGTCCCCGTTCGTCGTCATGGCAGGGGCAGCGGCAGGGGCGAATCGGTAGCCGATGGCTTCCACCCCGTCGTCGTCGGTGCCTTGGGACTTCAACACCAGCGTGACTGGCATCCCGAAGTGGACGTGTTCGGGATCGGGCGGCACGTCGACCAGGACGCCACGGACGCTGGTACCGCCGCAGTCGACGACGCCGGCGACGAACGGCACCTCGACGCCGGGAATGCTGACCGCGACGATGCTGAACGTTCGCAGCGTTCCCGTGGTCGGAATGTCGACCCTGGTGAACCCATCGCTCCCGCAGGACGCGCAGGCGTTGCGGCGGTCGAAGAAGCGGGCGCCGCACTGCTGACATTCGTTGGCCACCAGATGCGGGGGATCGAGTTCGAGATAGGACACCAGCGGCACGCGAGCCGTGGCGGTCTTGGTGTCGGTCATTGAGGCTCCGTCGGATCGGTTCGCGGTCGGGAGGTCATGCTAGGTCACCTGCGAAGTCGAGGAGAACGATTGAAACATTCTTGCCCCAGAGGGTCGTTGGCATAGCCCGTCGCCGAATACCCGTTGGTCAGGAAGGCAAAGCTGACTCCTGTGACCGGGTCGCAGAACGACTGTTGGCACGCCACACCACCGCGGCCGAACGTCTCGGGTGAGCCGGTGGCCGGCATCCAACCGTGCTGCCAGGAGTCGCCGCGCACGGTGACGAAAAGGCCCGCACCAACAAGTATCCATGGTCGATCTCGTTCGAGGAGCAGCTACCGCGGACCGACACCGGAAAGCTCTACAAGCAGGAACTGGTCACGAAGTATTCGTAGGGCGGCCCTAGAGCGACACGGTCCCGTACGTCCCGAGCGCACCGATCAGGGTGTGCAGTTGGTCCTCGGCTGAACCCAGCGTCTGGCCGATGGCGGTGAGTCGGGCGGCGTAGTGCCCCACGGGGTATTCGGACGTGACGCCGATACCGCCGTGGAGTTGGATCGCCTCCTGCGCGATGTGGCGACCCGACCGGCTGATCTGGAGCTTCGCCCGGGCCGCGATGAGTGGGTCGAAGCTTCCGTCGGCGATCGACATGGCGGCATAGAAGTTCATGCTGCGCGCCAGTTCGAGTGAGACGTACATGTCGGCGGCGCGTTGGGTCAACGTCTGAAAGCTACTGAGCGGCACACCGAACTGTTTTCGGCTCGTCAGATATTCGGTAGTCAGTCGCAGCGCCTCCTCCATCGCGCCGACCGCCTCGGCGCACAGCGCCGACTGATGGCGGATCAGCGCATTCTGCAGCTGCGTCGTCGCATCGCCGCCGGCGCCGAGTGGCTGCGCCGCCCCCGAGTCCAACTTCACCTGTGCGCCACGCTGCCCGTCGAACGTCCTGAACGCGTGCCTCGTCACGGCATCGGCGTTGACGACGAACAATCCGACCCCGCCGTCGGGCAGTGCCGCACTCACGACGAATACGTCAGCACAATCACCGGAGAGCACCGGGTTCTTCAGCCCGGTGACTGTCCACGAATCACCTTGGCGCATAGCGCTGGTGGTCACGCGCGTCGACAGACCACGCATGCCGGGCTCCTGGTGTGCCAACGCGAGCAGCGTCCGACCCTCCGCGACGGCGTCCAGCAGTTCTCGTTGATCGTCGTTGCCGAGTTCGGCGATCACCCCGCCTGGAATCAATGCACCCTGCGCGACCGGTTCGAGGGCAAGCCGTCGCCCGATCTCGGTGAGCACCACCATCAGCTCGATCTGGCCGGATTCCTCCGGAACGAAGCCCAGGCCGAGGATTCCCGTCTCGGCCAGTTGCGACCAGACGTCTCGGCTCCACCCGAGATCGGTGTCGGCGAACTTGAGGCGAGTGTCGACGTCGTAGGTGCGCACGAGAAGTTCGCGGGTGACGTCACGCAGCAGGCCCTGCTCGTTGGTCAGGTCAAAGTCCATGGCGCGTCCTCACAGTCCGAGAATCGTCGAGGCGACGATGGTGCGTTGCACTTCGTTGGTGCCGCCGTAGATCGAGGTCTTGCGATAGTTGAGGTATTTCGGCGCGGCGAGCTGAGCCCAGGGTGGCGAGTCGATGTCGTCACCGGCGCCGACCGGTAGGGCGTCGGGGCCTGCCACGTCGACGAGTAACTCGGTGACCGTCTGCTGAAGCTGACTGCCCTTCAGCTTCAGGATCGACGATGCCGGGTTGGGCTTGCCATCGACGCTGGAGCCCTCGGATCCACTGACCCGGAGCTGGGTCAGCTCCAGGGCCAGCAGTTCATTCTCGGCTTCGGCTACGCGGGCGGCGAACAGCGGATCCTCGAGCAGCGTGCCACGTTCGGTTTGCGTCTTCGCGGCCCGCTCCTTGACCTGCGACAGCCATACCTTGGTCGTGCCGATCCTGGCGATGCCGGTGCGCTCGTTGCTCAGTAAGAACTTTGCGTACGTCCAACCGTCGTTCTCCACGCCGACGAGGTGATCGGCCGGAACCCGGACGTCCTCGAAGAAGACCTCGTTGACCTCGTAACCGCCGTCGATGAGCTTGATCGGGCGCAGCGTGATGCCCGGCGTCGACATTTCCGCCAGTAAGAACGAGATCCCCGCCTGGCGCTTGGGGGCGTCCGGGTTGGTGCGGGCGAGAAGGAAGATCCAATCCGCATACTGACCCAGGGTGGTCCACGCCTTCTGCCCGTTGATCACGTAGCAATCACCATCGCGAACTGCGGTGGTGCGCAGGGATGCCAGATCCGAACCGGCTTCGGGCTCGGAGAATCCCTGGCACCACCAGATGTCGAGGTTCGCGGTCACCGGCAGAAACCGTTCCTTGAGCTCTTGCGAACCGAAACGGGCGATCACCGGACCGACCATGCTGGCGTTGAAGGCCAGTGGTTCGGGCACGCATGCCAGCCGCATCTCGTCCGACCAGATCTGCCGCTGAAGCGGCGTCCAGTCCTGGCCACCCCATTCCACCGGCCAGTTCGGAACGGCGATGCCGCGTCCGTTCAGGGCCCGTTGCGCGGTGACGACGTCATCGGGGAGACGGAGTTCGCCCTCGCGCATCCGGGCGCGGACGTCGGCCGGTATCTGCGTGGTGAAGAACTCTCGCATCTCGTCGCGGAAAGCGGCTTCGGCGTCGTTGAGCGCCAACTTCACTGTGGACCTCCAAGAATCTGCGAGCGCGGCACCACTAGTAGTACCGGGAATACCCGACACTTGCGAAACTACCTCGCGGCCATGGCGTGGTGACGAACCCAGCTCACTACCCGAGCATTCGCACAGTTGAGGTGAGCCCGTCTTAGTGGTCCAGTTGTTATGAGACTCTGTTGCCCGAGTGTTCGGGCAGGAAGAATCGACGACGACATGGCATCGAACAAGCGCCGGCGGCACACGCCGGATCAGATCATCCGCAAGCTGGCCGAGGGCAACAAGCTCCTCGGAACCGGTCAGGCACTCGACGAGGTGTGCCGACATCTTCAGATCGCTGAATCGACGTGGCACCGCTGGTTGGCCCAGTACGGCGGTATGAAAGCCAACGAGGCGAAGCGGCTCAAGGAACTTGAGTCCGAGAACGCCCGGTTGAAGAAGTTGGTCGCCAACCAAGCCCTCGACATCGACATGCTCAAGGAACTTTCGGCGGGAAACTTCTAACCCCGAATCGCAAGCGCTGCGCCGTTACTGCGTTGCGCGACCGGTTCGGGGTATCGGAACGCCGCGCCTGCACGGTGGTGGGCATCCACCGTTCCACGATGCGCCTGGAGCCACCGTCGGTGACCACCGAGGAGGCCGAGTTGCGGGCCTGGTTACGCAAGTTCTCGACTGATCGGCCTCGCTGGGGGTGGCGGCGCGCAGCGAAGATGGCCCGACGAGCGGGCTGGCAGGTCAACGACAAGCGGATCCGCCGCTTGTGGCGTGAGGAGGGCTTGCGGGTCCCGCAGCGCCGTAAGAAGAAGCGGTTGACCGGTGTCGGTGTCGCGGTGGGGGCTATGTCGCCGATTCGTCCGAATGTGCTCTGGGCGATGGACTTTCAGTTCGACACCACCGCCGATGGCCGCACGTTCAAGATGCTCAACCTGATCGACGAGTTCACCCGCGAGGCCCTCGCGATCAAGGTCGACCGCTCCATCGACGCCGACGGTGTCGTCGATGTCCTGGATCGCCTTGTGCTCGAGCATGGGGCGCCACATTACGTGCGTTTCGACAACGGTCCCGAGTTCGTGGCGCACGCCGTACATGATTGGTGCCGATTCAACAGTGCTGGTTCACTTTTCATCGATCCCGGGTCGCCGTGGCAGAACGCCTGGGTCGAGTCGTTCAACGGCCGGCTCCGTGACGAACTGCTCAACTCGTGGCGCTTCGACTCGCTGCTGGAGGCCCGTGTGATCATCGAAGACTGGCGCCGCGACTACAACGCCAACAGACCACACTCCGCCCACGGCGAACTCACCCCGACCGAATTCGCTCTACAGTGGACCACGACCCACCAACCCCAAGTCGCATAGCGACTGGACCACCAAACGGGTCCCCCTCACAGTCTCGGACCGCATGTCGACCTTGCGTACCTTTCCGGTCACCGTCATCGGGAAGTCGTCGACGAGGCGGACGTAGCGCGGAATCTTGTAGTGCGCGAGCTTGCCATCGGCGAACTGCCGCACGGCGTCGGCATCCAGTAGCGCCGCGCCCGGCCGCAGCTTGATCCAGGCGCAGATCTCTTCGCCGTACTTGACGTCGGGAACGCCGATCACCTGGACGTCGTGAACGTCGGGATGGGTGTGCAGAAACTCCTCGACCTCGCGCGCGTACACGTTCTCGCCCCCACGGATCACCATGTCCTTGATGCGACCGACAATCACGCAGTAGCCGTCCTCGTGCATCGCCGCCAGGTCGCCGGTATGCATCCAACCGCCGTCATCGATCGCTTCGCGGGTCCTGTCGTCGTCGCCCCAGGCTCCGCCACCCCGATACCGGCAACCGCGGCGCAGCGGTGCGACAGGTGACAGGCGCGGCATGGAACCGGCTCAACATGCGACATGTCGATACCTCCTCCGAGGGCGCAGCGCGGCCGACGGTTCAATCTTCCGTCCGGAGTACTCGATTGCATTTGAGGTTACTGACAAAATACATCATTAGCCATTGTTATGACGTTTAACAGCTAGTTCGTAGTGAGAACTCCTCCACATTCTTGTATGAGCTATGGACATATGTCTTTGCAGCCGGGTACGCTCGCGACTGTCATCGCTCACTCCGATCCGTCCGGATGGCTGATATGAGTGGTACTGCTCGTGGTCGCAGGCGCGACGCCGCCGAGGCGACCGCGACAAGCCTTGGGCCTCAGCAAATAGTGGGCTGACGGGTTTCGTTGGCCCGGTGCGGAATTTTTCAAGGTGGATGAGTCCAGTGGGTGTTAATTAGGCGGCTGTTGTGTCGGGCTCCTGGGTGGCGTCTTGGGCTGGTCGGTTGATCCATACGGTGTCGGGTAGATCGAGGATCTTCGGTGCGCCGGTGGTGCC
>JBBRTH010000062.1:0-37175 GCA_038244615.1 Mycobacteriales bacterium
GCTCGCCCCGTCGCCATCCCCCGTCGCTTCGCTCGCCCCGTCGCCATCCCCCGTCGCTTCGCTCGCCCCGTCGCCATCCCCCGTCGCTTCGCTCGCCCCGTCGCCGTCCCCCGTCGCTTCGCTCGCCCCCGAAGCCGGATCGCCGGCGCTGGTGCCGCTCATGCGTGCCATCCTGCCAGCCATCGGGTGCACGCCGAACCCGCGCTAGATTGAAGCCGTGGTCAAGGCTGCGGTGATGGGTGCTGGTGCGTGGGGCACGGCGTTGGCGAAGGTACTCGCCGATGCGGGCAACGACGTCACGTTGTGGACGCGCCGCGCCGAGCTGGCCGACGAGATCAACGACACCCACCGCAACACCCGCTACATCGGTGACGTCGAGCTCCCCTCCTCGATCCACGCGACGAGTGACGCCGCGTCTGCCCTCGACGGGGCCTGCACCGTGCTGTTGGCGGTGCCGTCGCAGACGTTGCGCGTCAATCTGGAGTCGTGGCGCGACGCGATCGGCGGCGACGCCACGCTGGTGAGTGTCGCGAAGGGCATCGAGCTGGACACCCTGCTGCGGATGAGCCAGGTGATCGTCCAGGTCGCCGGGGTCGATCCCTCCCGAGTCGCCGTCGTCACCGGACCCAACCTCGCCAGCGAGATCCTCGACGAGCAGCCTGCGGCCACCGTCGTCGCCTGCACCGACTCGGGTCGCGCGGTGGCGTTGCAGCGCGCGTTCTCCACCGGGTACATCCGCCCGTATACCAACTCCGACGTCGTGGGTGCCGAGATCGGCGGCGCCTGCAAGAACGTCATCGCGCTGGCAAGTGGCATGGCGGCGGGCGTGGGACTAGGGGAGAACACTGCGGCGGCGATCATCACTCGCGGACTCGCCGAGATCATGCGGCTGGGAATCGCGTTGGGCGCCAAGGGTGCCACGCTCGCCGGTCTGGCCGGAGTCGGTGATCTGGTCGCGACCTGCACGTCGCCCCGGTCACGCAACCGGGCCTTCGGTGAGCGACTCGGCCGCGGCGGCACCATGGAGTCTGCACTGCGCGAGGCCGGCGGGCACGTCGCGGAAGGCGTCACGTCGTGTCAGTCGGTGCTGGCGCTGGCGGAGAGTTATGACGTCGAGATGCCAATCACCGACGCCGTGAACAGGGTGTGCCACAAGGGCCTCTCGGTCGATCAAGCGGTCGCGCTGCTGCTCGGACGCTCCACGAAGCCGGAGTGATGAGCGGCCAGTACGGCGACTCGACTCGCAGCGTCAAAGCCTCGGCGTCGCAACGCGTCCCGGGTGAACCCGTGGCATCACCTCCCGTCCCGGTGTCGGCCTACCACCTGTCCGCCGACGAATCGCAACCCCTGGACTCGTATGGGCGCAGTTCCAATCCGACCTGGCGCCAGCTCGAGTCCGCGCTCGCCGAGCTGGAAGGCGCCACCTCTGCACTGTCCTTCGGATCGGGCATGGCCGCCATCACGTCGGTGTTGCGGGTGCTCGCCAAACCCGGGGTTAGGCTCGTCGTCCCCGCCGACGGCTACTACCAGGTGCGCCGGTATGCGGTGGAATACCTTGCCCCGCTGGGCGTCGACGTGCGCGAGGTGGCTGCCGCCGACATGTGCGCCGCGGCCGAGTCCGCTGACGTCGTCGTGGCGGAGACGCCGGTCAACCCAACGCTCGACGTCGTCGATCTGCACCGGCTGGCGATGACGTGCCGGGGTCGGGGCGCGACGCTCGTCGTCGACAACACCACGCCCACACCGCTTGGGCAGCAACCTCTTTCCCTCGGCGCCGACCTGGTAGTGGCGAGTGCCACCAAGGCGCTTTCGGGCCACAGTGATCTGATCGCCGGATACGTCGCAAGCTGCCACGCCGAGCTGATGGCCACCGTCGAACGCGAACGGCTGCTGGCCGGTGCGATCCTCGGGCCGTTCGAGGCCTGGCTGGCGCTGCGCAGCCTTGGCAGCGCCGGGCTTCGATTCGAGCGCCAGTGTCACAACGCCCTCGCGATGGCCTTCACGTTGCGCGACCACCCGGCGGTCCGGTCGGTGCGGTACCCCGGGCTGCCCGACGACCCCGCTCACACCGTGGCCTGTGCGCAGATGAAGCGTTTCGGTGGTCTGGTCGCGTTCGAACTGGCCGACGCTGCCGCCGTACACCGCCTCGTCGAGCGCAGTGCGCTCGCGGTCGCCGCCACCAGCTTCGGCGGCATCCACACGTCGGTGGATCGGCGAGCGCGGTGGGGTGACCCCGTGCCCGCCGGGTTCGCGCGAATGTCGTTGGGCATCGAGGACACCGATGACCTGATCACCGACATCACCGCCGCGCTGGGCTGACAGGTCACCGAGGGGCCGGGGCGGTAGCCTCTCTAGGTTGTGACCGACCGCTCGAAACCCCGCGTCCGCGTTGCCGTCGTCTACGGCGGTCGAAGCTCTGAGCACGCCATCTCCTGCGTTTCCGCTGGCAGCATCCTGCGCAACCTCGACCCGGATCGCTTCGAGGTGGTCGCCGTCGGCATCACGCCGGAGGGATCCTGGGTGCTGACCGATGGCGACCCAGGGTCCCTCGCGATCACCGACGGCCGACTACCCGAGGTCACCGGGGCGGCGGGTACGGCGCTTGCGATCGCGGCCGACCCTGGGCGTCGTGGCCAACTCCTCTCCCTGGGCAAGGGGCCCGGGGAGGTCCTCGCCACCGTCGACGTGGTCTTTCCGGTGCTGCATGGACCGTACGGCGAGGACGGCACCATCCAAGGGCTCCTCGAGCTCGCGGGAGTGCCCTACGTAGGTGCCGGCGTGCTGGCCAGTGCGGCGGGCATGGACAAGGAGTTCACCAAGAAGCTCCTCGCCGCGGAGGGGCTGCCCATCGGCGACCAGGTGGTGCTGCGCGCACACGACGAGACCCTCGAACCGGAGGACCGCGAGCGACTCGGCCTGCCCGTTTTCGTCAAGCCCGCGCGCGGCGGATCGTCGATCGGCGTCAGCCGCGTCGCGTCCTGGGACGAGCTCGCGCCCGCGATCGCGAATGCGCGCCAACACGACCCCAAGGTGATCGTCGAGGCCGCCGTACCCGGCCGCGAACTGGAGTGCGGCGTGCTCGAGTTCCCCGACGGCCACGTCGAGGCCAGCACCGTCGGCGAGATCCGGGTGGCCGGAGTCCGCGGCCGCGAAGACGGGTTCTACGACTTCGCCACGAAGTATCTCGAAGACGCCGCCGAACTCGACGTCCCCGCGAAGGTCGACGATGAGATCGCCGATGAGATAAGGCAATTGGCGATTAAGGCCTTTCGTGCCATTGACTGCCAGGGCCTGGCCCGCGTCGACTTCTTCCTCACCGACGACGGCCCGGTGATCAACGAGATCAACACGATGCCGGGGTTCACCACGATCTCGATGTATCCGCGGATGTGGGCGGCGAGCGGCATGGACTACCCGGCGCTGCTGGCGGCCATGGTCGACACCGCGGTCGCCCGGGGGACCGGCCTGCGCTAACGCACCGCCCTCGGATTGGGCACGATCGCGGGCATCGCCTGAGAGACCGCCCGCGAGAGCAGCTGGATCGGCGTCGGCCCCGAGCCGTCGGGCAGCGTCACGGCCACGTACACCGGTCGGTCGACGGTCACCCAGGTGGTGCGGCCCTCTCCGGGGATGCGGAACCACTGCACGTCGTCGACCCCTTGGAGGGGTGAGCTCGCCACGAAGTCGTCCGGCCGTTCGATCCCGCACCGCAGGACGACGAGATCGCTGCCGGGTTCGGCCTGCCACGCCGCCGTGCTTGCCGGCGCGGGTGCCATCACCTGCTCACGGTGATAATCGTCCAGGTCGTCGGGAAGGACTGCCATGAGCGCTCGGCAGACATCGCTGTCGGACTGGGGCGCGGGAGCAGCGGCGATGGCCACTGGCTGCCGGGCGGGCGTCGCCTGCCTGGTCGCCGCGACGACCAGGACGGCGATGACGGCGCCCACCGCGACGATGATGGCTGCGATCAGCAGTGCGCGCGGCGGCCCGTCGCGTTCGTCGTCGGGGGTGGAGTCGGTCACCCGCGCAACTCTAGGTGCGCACTCCGTCGGCGATCGGACAGGTCAGGGTGCGGGTGATTCCGGTGACCTGCTGGACGCTCGGAACAACGACGGACTGCAGCTCGGATGCACTGGTGGCCTCGACGCGAACCACCACGTCGTACGGTCCCGTCACGTATTCCGAGGACGACACTCCCCGCAGTCCAGACAACTGCTTGGCCACGACCTCGGCGCGGCCAACCTCGGTCTGAATCAGCATGAATGCCTCCACCGCTCGCGCTGTCCTCCGTTTCGGCTGCATAGACTCCACGCCGCAGGGACAAAACGTACCGCAGGTCGCGCCGGTGTTCAGGACACGCAACTTCAGGGGTGGCATGGCTGACAACGAGGGCGGCGAGACGCTCGCCGATCTCGGTGAGTTCACGGTGATCGACCGGCTCGTCGAAGGACGGCTGCACACGCCGATCGTGCTCGTCGGGCCCGGCGACGACGCCGCCGTGGTTGCGGCGGCGGACGGCCGGGTCGTGGTGTCGACCGACATGCTGGTCGAAGGGCGGCACTTCCGCCTGGACTGGTCGACGCCGCACGACGTCGGCCGCAAGGCGATCGCCCAGAATGCCGCCGACATCGAGGCGATGGGTGCGACGACGACGGCGTTCGTGGTCGCGTTCGGTGCGCCAGGGACCACCCCGGGTGACGACGCGCTGCAGCTCTCGGACGGCATGTGGGACGAGGCCCGGACGTTCGGTGCGAGCATCGTCGGAGGTGACCTCGTCGCCGCGCCCCAGTGGGTGATCTCAGTGACCGCACTGGGCGACCTCGGGGGGAGGGCGCCCGTGTTGCTCGGCGGCGCGCGACCCGGCGACACGGTTGCAGTCATCGGTGACCTGGGGCGTTCGGCAGCGGGATACGCCCTCTGGCTCAGGGACATTCATGATTTCGTGGATCTGCGACGCAGCCACCTCGTGCCTGCCGTGCCGTACGGGCAGGGTCGTAATGCGGCGGAGGCCGGGGCCACGGCAATGACCGACGTCTCGGACGGGTTGCTCGCCGACGTCCGTCACCTCGCCGACGCCTCGGCGGTCGGCGTGGAGCTGTCTCGGGATGCGTTGGCGGCCGACCACGCCGCCGTCGCCGCGGCGGCCGCCGCGACGGGGGACGATCCGTGGGCCTGGGTGTTCGGCGGTGGCGAGGACCATGCCCTCGTCGCCACGTTCCCCGGTGTCGTCCCCGACGGCTGGCGACGGATCGGTGCGGTGCTCGACGGGCCGACACGGGTGCTGGTCGACGGCGCCGAATGGACTGGAAGGGCGGGCTGGCAGTCGTTCTGAGCCAGCGGCTCTCAGGGCTCGAGTTTGAGCAGCGCTTCGGCGTTGTGGTGGCCGACGAGGGCGCGGACGTCCTCGGATACCGCAGCCGATGCCATGAAATGGCCTGCGATCTCCGAGGATTCGTACGGATAATCGATCGAGAACATCACCCGCTTCTCACCCATCGACGCCAGTGATGCAAGAAGCGGGACATCGGAGCACTGGCCTGACGTCGTGACCGAGAAGTTGTCCCGTAGGTAGTCCGACGGGTTGCGCTTGACCCGGCGGTCGGTCGCGGTGAACGCATAGCGACTGTCGAGTCGCCACAGCATGAAGGGCAGCGTCTCGCCCATGTGACCGAGAATGACCTGCGCGCGTGGATAGCGGTCGAACACGCCCGTCACGATCAGACGCAGAGCATGGGTCGCGGTCTCGGTCGTCCACTCCCAGGTCGGCTTCACCAGTTCGGGAACGCCGTCGAACACGTACGGCAGTTGGAACGAGTCGCCAGGGTGGAGATAGAGCGGCACGTCCAGATCCTGCAAGCGTTCCCAGAACACGTCGTTTCGCTCATCGTCGAGGTAGACGCCAAGGGTGTGATCGTTGATCATCGCGCCGCGGAAGCCGAGATCGCGCACGCACCGCTCGAGTTCGTCGGCGGCCGGGCGGGGATCCTGCATGGCGAGATGGGCGAATCCGGCGTAGCGGTCGAGCTGGTTCGCGACGACCGCCGCAAGAGCATCGTTGGCCTCGGCCGCCAGTCGCGTTGCCGTGGCGGCATCGGGTTCGATCTGCACGCCGGGACCGGAAATCGAGAGCACCGACTTTCGCACCCCGCCTGCGTCCATCTCGGTCAGCCGCTCCTCGCCGAAGTCGGAGAGCCTGCGGATCAACGTCGTGCGCGCCTCGGGTGGCACCTGGGGCATTCCGCGCGCGAGGTAGTCGAGGAAGGAGGGGATGATGAAGTGCTCTTCTAACGCGATATTGGTTGCACGAGTTGTCATTTCAGCCTCTCGGACGTGGTGTTCTACAGCGCGAAGATCTGACCGTCCTTCGCGACGGTGGCCTTGCCCGCGTAGTTCCTCTTGATCTCGTCGAGCCACTCGGAGTCAGGCAGGGTCGCTGGTTGGTAGTGGCTCAGAATCACCTGCTTGGCCTTGGCCGCCGCGGCGACCTCGCCGACCTGCTCGGCCGAGGTGTGCGAGCTCTGCAGATAGCTGGTCGGGAACCTGTTGTCCCAGAACGCGTCGTCGAGACTGAACTCCGCCTCGTGCACCAGGATGTCGGTGTCCTTGGCCAGGGCGATCAGGTTGTCGGACTTGGTGGTATCGCCCGAGAAGGTGACTGAGACAGCGGGATTCTTGATGTCGAAGCGGAAGGCGAAGGCCGGGTAGACGTCGTAGTGGGAGACGAGCGTCGCGGTGACGGCGACGTTGTCATCCTCGACGACGGCGAACGGCTCCATCCTCGGTGATCTGTTGAGGTAGTCGGATCCCGGCGGCACGGCGATCTCGGTGACGTTCATCAGACTCTCGATGTCGTCAATGCCCTGGTCGCGGATCAGGATGTTGCCGGTGTAGGCGAACGCCTGGTTCAAGGATGCGGTCATCGCGGCGAGTCCCGGTGTGGGATTGGCGGAGCTGATCGTGCCCGGGTTCGGATTGCCCATTTGGCTGGGCGGCAACCCGCCGGCCGGGCCGGGCCCATAGACCATGACCGGTTGTTGCCCGGCCTTGGCCTGGTTGCCGCCGGAGAGGAAGAAGCTGAAGTAGTCGACGACGTGGTCGGCGTGCAGGTGGGTGATGAACATCTTCTTGATGTCGACGAATTGCAGGCCGGCGTTGGTGAAACCGTTGAGGGAGCCGAGGCCGCAATCGATCACGTAGAGGTCGCTGCCGATCTTGAGCGCAGAACAGATGCCGAACCGATTCGGGGTCGGTGGTGGACCGGCCGCGACGCCAACGGTGATCAGCGCATTCTCGGGCAGCTCGGCTGGGAACTTCGGGGAGTCCTTGGGCTGCGGGGATTCGGCCGAACTGCATGCCGACGCGCCCAGCATGGCTGCGCCGACGGCGGCTGAACCGGCGGCAAGGGCGGCCCTCCTAGACACCGCGGAATCACACATTTGCGCGGCCACCCCCAATGACTCGACGACTCACCACTCAGATCCCGTCAGATCCCGTCCGATGACACTACGTTGGCCTCTCGTGACTGCACGCCCGCTTTCAGAACTCGTCGAAGCCGATTGGGCGCGTGCGCTCGAACCCGTCACCGAACAGGTCGCCCAGCTGGGCGAGTTCCTCCGATCCGAGATCGCGGCGGGACAGCACTATCTACCGGCCGGTGAGAATGTGCTGCGCGCCTTCACCTTTCCCCTCGATCGAGTGCGTGTGCTCATCGTCGGACAGGATCCGTATCCGACCCCGGGGCACGCGGTCGGGCTCAGCTTCTCCGTAGCGCCCGACGTGCGTCCGCTGCCGCGCAGCCTGGACAACATCTTCAAGGAGTACGGCACCGATCTGGGCCACCCCGCACCGAGCTGTGGTGACCTGACGCCGTGGGCCGAGCGCGGGGTCATGATGCTCAACAGGGTGCTGACCGTCCGGTCGGGCACCCCGGCGTCGCACCGCGGAAAGGGGTGGGAAGCGGTGACCGAGTGCGCGATCCGCGCGTTGGTGGAACGGCCAGAGCCGATGGTGGCGGTGCTGTGGGGGCGTGATGCGCAGACGCTGAAACCGATGCTGACGGGGGCGCACTGCGCGACCATCGAGTCGGTGCACCCGTCGCCGCTGTCGGCGTCACGGGGGTTCTTCGGATCACGGCCGTTCAGCCGCGCCAACGAGCTCCTCGCGCAGATGGGTGCCGAGCCGATCGACTGGCGGCTGCCCTAGAACAGGTATGAGACGGAGCGGCGGACTAGCCGCGCGCGACCTTGCCCGCCTTGATGCACGACGTGCACGCATTGATGCGCTTCTTGTTGCCACCGGGACGCGTCACGGCGTGCACGGTCTGGATGTTCGGATCCCACCGGCGGTTGGTCCGACGATGGGAGTGCGACACCGACTTGCCGAAGCCGGGGCCCTTTCCGCAGACATCGCAAACCGCAGCCATGTGAAACTCCTTGATCGGTACTGGGGGGCCAACGACCGCAACGCGGGTGACCCGACAACCTGACCAGGATACCGGCCGCCGAGGGGTATCGCCAAACGACGGCCATCGGGCGCCAAACCTCGTGAATGACCTCGACGGAGTCGAGGCGGTGTCAGGCACAGTGGCTAGGCTGACCGGCACGTGGCCGCGTTGGGTCGAAGGAGAGGCGGTTGGGCATGTGCGCACGCCGACTCGACGCCACCGCCCTGCAGGACTGGGCCCATACGGCCGTCACTCACCTCATCGCCCGCACCGACGAGATCAACAGGCTCAACGTGTTCCCCGTGGCCGATGCGGACACCGGCACCAACATGCTGTTCACCATGCGTGCCGCGGGCGCCAGGACCGAAGCGCTACGCGGGGCTGACGTGACCGACGTCGCCGCGGCGCTGGCCGAGGGTGCCCTGCAGGGGGCCCGCGGCAACTCCGGGGTGATCCTCTCGCAGATCCTGCGCGGCCTGGCCGACGTGGCGGCCGGGGCCGCCGATGAACGCAACGGAGTCCTCGCCGACATCGACGGGCCGCTGCTCGCCTCCGCACTGAGACATGCCGTGGTGCTCGCCGACGCCTCGGTCGGCGAATCCGTGCCGGGAACCATCGTCTCGGTGCTTGCGGCCGCCGCGGGCGCCGCCGAGGACGTCGCTATCGACCGCGCGGACGTCGGAGAGGTCGTGGCGGTGGCCTCGGACGCCGCGGTGATCGCGCTCGAGAAGACACCTCAGCAGCTCGACGTGCTGGCCGATGCGGGAGTGGTCGACGCGGGCGGACGCGGGCTGCTCGTCCTGCTCGACGCACTGACCGCCACCCTCACCGGGCACGCTCCACACCGGGTCACCTACGAGCCGTCGGCCGTCACCGCGGGTTCCGCGGACGTCTCGGTGGTCGCCCCACCGCAGTTCGAGGTGATGTACCTCGTCGACGACTGCGACCACGCGGGTCTCGAACTGCTTCGGTCGAGGCTCGAGCAGCTGGGCGAGTCCGTCACCATCGCTGCATCGGGAACCGACGGCCGCTACTCCGTGCACGTGCACACCGACGATGCGGGCGGCGCCGTCGAGGCGGGCTTGGAACTCAGCACCCCCAGCCGGATCCAGATCACCGCGCTCACCGGCGGGGCCGGGCACCCGTCGGGTGGGTGGACCCGCGACCGTGCCGTGCTGGCGGTCGTCGACGGCGATGGTGCCAAGGAACTGTTCGAGGGTGAGGGTGCGCACGTTCTGTGTCAGAACGCCGACGTCGCGATCAGTGCCAAGCAACTGCTGCGCGCGCTCGTCGACGCGGCAGCCGCGCAGATCATGGTCCTGCCCAACGGCTACGTCGCCGCCGAGGAACTGGTGGCCGGATGCACCGCGGCGATCGGCTGGGGCATCGACGTCGTGCCGGTGCCCGCGGGCTCGATGGTGCAGGGCCTCGCCGCGCTGGCCGTACACGACGCCGCCCGTCAGGCCGTCGACGACGGGTACACCATGGCGCGCGCTGCCGCGGGCGCCCGCCGCGGGTCGGTGCGAGTGGCCACCGAGGAGGCGCTGACGTGGGCGGGGACGTGCAGTCCCGGCGATGGCCTCGGCATCTCCGGCGATGAGGTGCTGATCGTCGGGAAGGACGTGACCGCGGCCGGCGCCGGTCTCATCGACCTGCTGCTCAGTTCCGGCGGCGAGCTCGTCACGGTCTTGACGGGGGCGGGCGTCGACCCGGCAGTGGGCGCCGCGCTCCAGGATCACGTGCACCATCACCACCTCGGCGCCGAGTTGGTGACCTACCACACGGGTCACCGCGGCGACGCGCTGTTGGTCGGGGTGGAGTAGGCGTGGTCGCGCTCACCGACGGCCTGGACCGGGTCATCGGCGCCAAGTCCGCCGGGCCGCTCGAGGAACACTTCGGCATTCGCACCGTCGACGACCTGTTGCGGCATTACCCGCGCAGCTACAGCCAGGGCATGTCGGTGCTCGACGAAGGCTGGGAACCTCCCGAGGAGGGGGAGCACGTCACCTTCGTCGACGAGATCGCCAAGGCAGACGTCCGCTGGACCAACCGGCAGCCCAAGCGCGAGTTCCTGGTCGTCACCCTCGCCAATCGCCGACCCAAGGTCACGGCCACCTTCTTCAACGCCAAGTTCTCGAAGAAGATTCTCACCGAGGGCACCCGTCTGATGCTGTCCGGCGAGGTCGGATTCTTTAAGGGCACAATGCAATTGACGCATCCGGCATTCCTGATCCTGGAAGGGTCGGGCCAAGGCAAGGGCAGTAGATCGCTGGCGAAGATCGCCGAGACGTCGCGACGGACCGACGGTGAATTGCTGCTCTCGGCGTTCGAGCGGGACTTCTTCCCCATCTACCCGGCGTCGGCCAAGGTGCAGAGCTGGGACATCTACGCGTGTGTCCGTCAGGTTCTCGACGTACTGGATCCGGTCGACGATCCGCTCCCCGAATCGATTCTGCGCCAATGGAATCTGATCTCGAAGGACGAGGCGTTGCGTGCGATCCACCTGGGGGAGCGCGAAGAGGACCGGGCGCGCGCCCGTGAGCGACTGGCGTTCGACGAGGCCGTCGGCCTGCAGTGGGCACTGGTGGAACGCCGGCACGGCGAACTGAGCGAGACCGGCCCGCCCGCGCCGCCACGGGACGACGGGTTGGCCGCCGCGCTGGGGCGGCAGTTGCCGTTCGAACTCACGGCGGGTCAGCGCGACGTCCTCGAGGTGCTCTCGACCGAACTTGCCGACACCAAGCCGATGCACCGGATGCTCCAGGGTGAGGTGGGCTCGGGAAAGACGATCGTCTCGGTGCTGGCGATGGCCCAGATGGTGGACGCCGGCTTCCAGTGCGCTCTGCTGGCGCCGACGGAAGTCCTTGCTGCCCAACATGCCCGGTCCATTCGCGAGGTTCTCGGCCCTCTCGCTATGGCTGGCCAGCTCGGCGGCCCGGACGGTGCGACGAGGGTGGCTCTGCTCACCGGCTCGATGACCGCGCAGCAGAAGCGTCAGGTCCGCGATGAGGTGGCCGGCGGCGAGGCGGGTGTCGTCATCGGCACCCACGCGCTCCTGCAGGATGCCGTCGAGTTCCGAAATCTCGGCATCGTGGTCGTCGACGAGCAGCACCGCTTCGGCGTGGAACAGCGGGATCGGTTGCGGGCCAAGGCCGTCGGTGGTGTCACGCCGCATCTGCTGGTGATGACGGCGACGCCGATACCGCGCACGGTCGCCCTCACCGTCTACGGCGACCTCGAGACGTCGGTTCTGCGCGAGCTGCCCAGTGGTAGGCGCCCGATTGCCACCAACGCCATCTTCATGGGAGAGAAGCCCGCGTGGGTGCAACGGGCCTGGCAGCGGATCGTCGAGGAGGTCGGCGCGGGTCGACAGGCCTACGTGGTCGCCTCCCGCATCGACGACAATGACACGGGCGGAAGGGATTCGGGCAAGAAGCCGAGTCGCAAGGAGCCGGGCCTGCCCGTCGCCACCGTCGTCGAGCTGTTCGAACACCTCGAAAACGGCCCGCTGCGGGGCCTGCGCCTCGGTCTGATGCACGGCCGGCTCTCCGGCGACGAGAAGGACGCCGCGATGACGGCGTTCCGCGCGGGTGAGATCGACGTGCTGGTGTGCACGACCGTCATCGAGGTCGGTGTCGACGTAGCCAACGCGACGGTGATGTTCGTCATGGACGCCGACAGGTTCGGCATCAGCCAGTTGCACCAGTTGCGCGGGCGCATTGGCCGCGGCGAACATCCCAGCCTGTGTCTGCTGGCCACCAACCTGCCGGAGGACTCGAAGGCCGGGGCCCGACTGAAGGCCGTCGCGTCCACCCAGGACGGCTTCGTGCTCGCCGACCTGGACCTCGAGGAACGCCGCGAGGGCGACGTGCTCGGCCTCAGCCAGTCCGGCAGACCCATCACGCTGCGACTGCTGTCCCTGGCCGAGCATCGCGAGATCATCGAGGCCGCGCGGGCGTTCGCCGAGTCCGTCTACGATGCCGACCCAAGACTGCTCGAGCACCGCGGAATCGCGGTGCTGGCAGCGCCGTTCGCCGAGACCGAACGCGTCGAGTATCTGGACAAGGCGTGAAGAGGGCCGTCTGGCTGATCGTGGCGGTGGTGCTGGCCATCGTGGTCGCCATACAGGTCACGATGGCCAGTGGCCGGGCCGGCCGATTCGTCGCCGACGCCGACGTGCCCACCGTCGCACCGGGCGTCGACATCCTTGCCGGGATAGCGCTGATTCCGGTGCGCGTGCGCGGACACGACTACCGCCGTGCGGCTTTCGGCGATGCCTGGACCGACGACACCACCGCACCCGGCGGACACAACGGCTGCGACACCCGCAACGACATCCTCGACCGCGACCTCGTCGACAAGACCTTCACGGCGATCAGCCGCTGTCCCACGGCGGTCGCCGCCGGCACGCTATACGACCCGTACACCAACGACGTGGTCGCATTCACCAGGGGCAATCAGATCGGGGCCTCGGTGCAGATCGACCACCTCGTATCCGCAACTGTAACGCCCTTGACCGCTATCTGTGCAGATCAGCACGTAGAAGACATGCCGCTGACAAGCTGGGAAGCACGGTCATGACGAGTTCGATTCCAGTGAACCGGAAGCGGCTGATGTGGTTGGCATTGGCGGTGGCACTTTCGATCCTGGTGGCCTATCAGACGGCGGCCGCTTCGTCTGAGCGATCGGCAACGTTCGTCGCGGATGCCGACATCCCGACCGTTGCGCCAGGTGTCGACGTCTTGTCTGGTGTCGCAGAGGTGCCGGCACGCATCCGCGGATACGATTACCGGCGGGCGGCGTTTGGCGAGAGCTGGACCGATGATAACGATGCTCCTGGCGGGCACAACGGGTGCGACACCCGCAACGACATCCTCGATCGCGACCTTGTGGACAAGACATATGTCTCAATTAGCCGCTGCCCCAACGCGGTTGTGACAGGTACCTTGCACGATCCGTACACGAGCGAAACTATCAGCCTGGTGCGCGGCAATAAGACGGGTGCGGCTGTGCAGATAGATCATCTCGTGCCATTGGCTTACGCATGGGACCAAGGGGCTCGGAACTGGACCGACGAGATGCGTCTGCGGTTCGCCAACGATCCCGCCAATCTGCTATCGGTCCAGGGGCAAGCAAACGAGGACAAGAGCGATGGCGAGCCCGCCGTGTGGATGCCGGCGAATCATGCGTTCTGGTGCCAGTACTCGGTGCAGTTCGTCGCGGTATTGCGCGGGTACGGGCTGCCCGTCGACGCGCCGTCGGCGACGGTCCTGCGTGAGGCTGCCGAGACCTGCCCCAAAGGCTGACAGCAATGTGTGTCCGCCAGCAACTGAACGGTGCTAAGCCTCGGGAATCGCTGCATTCCTGAGAGCACGACAAGCTACGCTCCACCTGCGATTTGTTTCTGCCGCAGGGGGTGAACCATTGGCACTGGGTCGACGATCTGTAAACGCGTCAGGTGACAGCACTCAGCACACGCTCGAGGTCATCGATAAGGGGTCTTGCAGTGAAGCGCATCCGGCGCCTCTGCTTTTCATCCATGGAGCCTGGCATGCAGCCTGGTGCTGGGACGAACACTTCTTGGATTACTTCGCGGACAGGGGCTATCGCGCGCTAGCGGTCAGTCTTCGTGGCCATGGAAACAGCCCATCGCCTAAGCGCATGCAGACCTGTTCGGTCGCCGACTTCGTCAACGATGTCGACTCGGTGGCGAATAGCCTGCCCACCCAGCCGGTGGTGATCGGCCACTCGCTGGGCGGCTTCGTCGTACAGAAATACCTCGAAGCGCACGATGCCCCTGCCGGCGTGCTGATCGCATCCGTGCCCACGCGCGGGGTTGGTGGATTCTTGCTACGTGGTGTGAAACGCCACCCCTGGCATGCCATCAGAAGCACCGTCACCACGCGATCGCTGCACGGTTTCAATACGCCCGAACTCGCCCGCGAGCACTTCTACTCCCCACAGACCGCCGAGTCTGACGTTGTGCGCTACGCCGCACGGCTCGAAGAAGAGTTCACTGGGAGAATCACGGTGGACACCCTTCTACTCGATCTGCCCGAGCCCGAGCGAGTCACTACTCCGCTCCTGGTCTTGGGTGCCGCATGCGACGGCTGCTTCACACAGGAGGAGATCCGCGCGACCGCGCGTGCTTACCGCACCGAAGCAGAGATCTTCCCGAACATGGGTCACAACATGATGGTCGAGCCCGGGTGGGAAACCGTTGCTCAACGAATCCACACCTGGCTCGACGCGCGCGGACTACAGTCGCTCGGCCTTGATCCGTGACGATGTCGGCGACCGTCAGGCCTTCCGGGAGGGACCGGGTTTTTTACACGCGGCGCCCTCGAAAACGACAGTGCTCGGGCCTCAGAGCCCTTAGTGGCGTCACCAATTTACGCGCCTACTCATGGGTCGCGAGCTTCCTGCGTAACGCAAGGTTCTCACCCTGGGCCACTGCCAGTGCATTCTGAAGCGCGGAGACTTCGTCATGATGACGCCGTCGAAGTTCCTTTAACTGCGCCGAAAGGGCACGAACAGGAGCGGATTCGCCCGGCGGCGTCCCGCCCTCTGAGTTGAGAGTGTGGGCATTCCCGGTGTTTGGTGTTCGCATCTGCTGGATGCGTTGACGTAGCTGCGGGTGGCGGTAGAGAAAGTCGGTGGAGACGCCGGCTTCGCGGGCAACGCGAGCGAAGCTGATCGCGGCTCCACCCGCCGACAGGCGGGCAAGCGCGGCGGTGGCACGCTCGGTGGCTTGTTCATGGCGGCGGTGAGCGGCTTCGCGAAGATGTTGCGGCACAAACGCTCTCCTATGCGGGTTGGTCGGTGACGCCGGCGCCGCGCACGGCGCGGTCGGAGACATCGGTTATCGACAACAGGATGCGGTTGAGCGAGTCGACCTCAGTGCGGCGGCCCTGCAGCCAGACGTTGTCGTCGCCCATGGGGGCGCCATACTTGGCGCCGAAAGCCTTCTGGCGGGTTGCCACCAACCGTTCGGTATCCTCTAGCTGGCGGCGCAGTTCGGGGCCGTGTGTAACGTCGGTGACGAACTTGGCACAAGTGAGGCAGGCGTTCCCCTTGTCGCACAGTTGCTTCGGCGGAAGCGTGCACCAGCCATTGGGCAGCACCCGATCCGCGCGCTTGTCGAGCTGGATCAGGTCGTACAGGTCGGTGCCGTCGATCTCGGCGGTGCGCCCGTCACGGGTGACCTTCTTGTACTTGAGGAATTCCTCTTCCATCGTCTGTGATCGCGTCACGGCGTAGTGCAGGGTCATATCGGGGCTGACGTGGCCGAAGTAGCGCATGACGACGTGGAGGGGAACGCCCGCATTGATCAGATTGGTGGCGGCGGTGTGACGGAAGCGATGGGTCTTGGTGATCTCGACGGGTCGACCGGCGGAGTCGGTGATCGCCAGCCTTTCGGCCAGTTGCTTGAGGCGCAAGTGCAGAGTTGCCATGGAGTAGGGCGCGTTGCCTCGACGGTTGGTCCGCGTGCGCATGAACAGGTACCGGGGCTCGATCTCGGGAGAGCCCATGTCGGCCATGAAGTCTCGGGCCACCTGTTGCTGCGCCTTGATGATCGCGACGACCTCGGCATCGACGGGAATGGTGTTGGGCAGGTTTGATTCGATCTTCGTCTGTTGATATCGCATTCGGGCCACGAAGTCGCGCGATTCGGAGTCGTCGGTGGTGGGACCATTCGATTGTCGGTGCAGCGCTACGAGCGGGTCGAAGTCCATCATCAGGACCTCGTTGACCCGCCGGCCCGTGCGGATCAGCAGCATCAGGGCGTGGAAGGCCTGGATGTCGCCGCAGCCTCCTTCGCTTGCTGGCCGGGCCAGTAGGTCACAGCCCTCGGCGATGCGTTGCACGACGTCGTCGTCGAGGACCATGTCGTCGCTGTTTTTCTTGTTGGTCAGCCGAGGCTTGTCTTCGGGGCGAAACAGGACGCAGTGCTCTGCTCGAAGGGTCGCCCACTCGGAGTGTCTGGCGGTGGCCTCGTCGCGGTGGTCGTACATCCACTGGTAGAACTGCTCGATGCCAACCATGATCTGGCGGCGAGGGTTCTTGCCCAGCAGCTGACCAGCGTTGCGCTGTCCCTCCGAAATACGGTGCGTCAGAAGCATCTCGCAAAAGCTCCGCATGAACGGGCGCAGTTGATGCGGATCGGTTGTCAGACAGGGTCCTTCGTCGCCGCGCTTATCGAGGTGGCGTTGCAGCCACTTGAGATTGTCAAGTCGGGCTCTCACTGAACTCCACGTCATGGTGCCGTTGGCCATGCTCGCCGACAGCCACAACTTCGCGCCCTCGCGCAGCCAGGTGCTAGTCAAGTGGCTGAAATTCAGGACGCTGCGCCCCTGGGGCTCATGTTCGCGTTGCGGAATGCGCGAATCGAGTTGACGATTCCATACATTGAGTTCCCACCACTGGCCTTGGTGATAGGGGTAGACGAGAACGTCCTGCAGCTGACGGAGCCGGTGTTCGGCGTGTTTGTCGTTGCCTGAGCCGAAGTCAAATCCGCGCATCCGAGCGAACTGGACTTCGCGTACCCATTCCTCGGGTGTGAGGTGGAGCAACGAGGCTGCGCTACGTCCCCGTTTGGTGCCATGCGCTGTGGCGATGCGGAGAACGCGTACCGCGGCGTTGAACATGTGCGGGTGTATGAATCGGCCCAGTTCGATCTCGCGGTGAATCAGCCACGCGATCTCCCAAATCATAGTCTCCGGCAAAGCACGAAAGTTGATGTAGCAGCTTGTCCAGGGAGCGGTTTCCTTCTTGACAGGTTGGGCGCCGGTGGGCACGAGTTTGATTGCGCCGCGATAGACCTCGGGGATGTTCTTCTTATCGATGTGATCAACCCGGCATTCGTCAGGGAGTGATTCCCAAATGCTTTGAGCGATAGTGGGGTCGAACATGTCTGCCAGTGGTAGTCGCGGATCCCGCCGCTCTGTCCGGCGCGGTGCTCGGGGACTACTGCCTGCCGGCTCAGCGCTCATCTTGGCCTGCCTCCCATCCTGCGACAAGGTCACGCCAGTTGGCGAGCGCTTCGAGCTCGGCATCCTCGGTGACGTGCCCGTAGGTGTTGATCGTGGTCTGGACGCTTCGGTGGCCGAGCCGTCGGCTCACAACATGCAGAGGCGTTCCGGCCAGCAGGAGCGCGGTCGCATGCGTGTGCCGGAACCAATGAGGCGTCATCGTGGCCGGCAGCTGCGGTAGACGGCGCTTCATCGAACGGAGGTGGGCGTAGATAGCTTCTGTCCGCAGCGGCCCGTAGAGGGGCTCGCGGCGGATGTTGCAGAATATGTAGCTGGTGTCCCAGTCATCGATCAATGTGTCGGCGCCTTGGTCGCACAGCCACCACACGTAGTCCCCGTAAAGCCGATCCAGGCGGCTGCCGATGTGAACCCGCCGACTGCCCGACTTCGTCGCGATTCCGTAAGGGTGGGGCCGGTCGACCACCGACACCTTCGCAGTCGACGACCGTCCGGTGCTCCAGTCGCGGTGCTGCAACGACAGCGCTTCGCCGATGCGCATTCCGGTCTCAGCCAGAAGAGTCCACAAGAGGCGGTACCGAAGGTCACCGTGCCATTCGCCGTCGTCGGGGGAGTGCACAGCCTCGGCGTCGAGCAAGTCTGTGATCACTTCGGGAGTAAGGATCGGAATCTCTTTGCGCGGCACGCGCACTCGCACCGCGACTCTGCGCTGGGGGTTTCGGGTGGCGACGTGTTCAAGAAACGACAGGTACCTTCCGGATCGACCGCGGACTTGGTCGTAGAGAAACGGCGCGACGTCGTTGCCGCAGCCGGCTTGATAGCGGTAGAACCCGAGGACCGCGCGGAGCCGAAGCTGGACGGTGGCCTCGCCGACTGCTGGTTCCGGTCGCAGCGACTGGACGGTTGCATCGAACTCGTTGTGCCGGACGGCGGCGAGGAAGTTGCCGAAATCGTGGATTCGGACCGCATCCCAGGACTTCGAACTCGTCTCGAGGTAGGTCCACCATTGCGCGAGCCCGCGAGCGTATGCCTTGATCGTGTTGGGTGCGAATCCGCTCTGCCGGCCGAACTCGAGGTACTTCTCTGCTGGCTCAACAACCGATAAGGACTCCGACACGACTGTCCACGTCGTCGTGCCGTCGAGCACCACCCGCTGCGTTGTCGCCACCCTGACCCCTCTCGCCTGGGGTCAAAGTACCTCCAAGGTATGACATCTCGGCGGAACGCTTGGGTGCGGTGCTGACGTCGGCGGCGTTGCCAATCAGCTACGGATAACGGTGTCTTCGACGGGAGTAATCCAACGATCCACAACTGGTCGATGACGTCGTCGTCACCAGAACTCAGTTACGGATACCACCTCGTTCCGCTGGCGCTGGCGTGGGATCTGGGCGCCAGGGGCTGGACCGAGGAGATGCGGCGACGATTCGCGAACGATCCGGCGAATCTGTTGGCCGTCCAAGGGCGGGCCAACCAGGACAAGGGTGACGCCGAGCCTGCCGACTGGATGCCGCCGAATCGCGCCTTCTGGTGTCAGTACGCGGTGCAGTTCGCCGCCGTGCTGCGAGGTTACGCCCTGCCGATCGACGACCGGTCCGCGGTAGTGCTGCGCGACGCCGCGTCGACCTGCCCGACGGGCTAGGTGCCGGTGTAGGTGGCCGGATCGGGCTGGAAGCGGGTGCCCTCGTCGAGGCCGTTGAGCGCGTCCATGTGTTCGGCGGCAAGTTCGAACTCGAACACGTCCGCGTTCTCCGCGATGCGGGCAGGTGTGGCCGAGCGGGGGATGACGACGTTGCCGAGTTGCAGGCTCCACCGGATGAGCACCTGGGCAGGCGACTTGCCGTACTCGCCCGCGACCGACGTGACGGTCGGGTTGTCCAGGAGGCGGCCGACGCCCAGTGGGCCGTAGGCCTCCGTGACGATGTCGAGTTCGGCGTTGGCCGCCCGCATCTCGGACTGGTTGAGTAGCGGGTGCAGTTCGATCTGGTTGATCGCGGGCGCCGCGTAGGTCAGCTCGACGACGTTCGACAGATCCTCGGCCGAGAAGTTGCAGACGCCGATCGACTTGGCCAGCCCGTCTTCGCGCAGTTTCAGCATGCCGCCCCAGCTGTGCAGGTAGATGCCTGCGTCTCCGGCGGGCCAGTGAATCAGGTACACATCGACGTAGTCCGTGCCGAGCCGTTCGAGGCTGGCCTTGCACGCGTCCTGTGCCCCCCTCAACCCCTGGTCTTCGGTGGCCAACTTGGTGGTGATGAACACCTCGGCACGTGGGATGCCCGACGCGGCGACGGCGCGCCCGACGGCCGCTTCGTTGCCGTAGGCCGTCGCGGTGTCGATCAGTCGGATGCCGATCTCGAGCGCGGTCGAGACGGCGCGTTCGGTCTCAACGTCCGACAACTCACCCACGCCGATGCCGAGAGCAGGGATGCTGTTGTCGTCGTTGAGGGCCACGTTTGGAATCGCTGCCGCCGAGGTCATGTCACCTACCCTGTGAAGTTGAAGGTCCGTGGATCGGGACCCATCCGTGTTCCATCCTCCAGCGAGGCGATGGACGCCATGTCCTGCTCGCTGAGCTCGAAATCGAACAGGTCGAAGTTGCTCGCAATTCTGTCGGGGTTCACCGATTTCGGGATGACGATATTACCGAGCTGGACGTGCCACCTAATCAGAGCCTGTGCTGACGTTTTGCCGTGGGCCTCAGCAATGCCGACGATGGTCGCTTCCTCGCGCAGTGAGCCCTGTCCCAGTGGACTCCATGCCTCGGTGGCGATTCCCAGGCTCGCGTGCAGCTCACGCAGTTCAGCCTGGGGAAGCAGGGGATGAAGCTCGATCTGGTTCACCGCAGGCACGATCCCGGTCCTGTCGATCAAGATCTTCAGGTCTTCGGATTCGAAGTTGCTGACGCCGATCGAGCGAACACGGCCCTGATCGCGCAGGTGTTGCCATGTGCCTCGGCCGTGTCGACGTGCCGATAGCCTGCGTCCAGCGCGGCACGGACGGCCCGCTCGGTGTCGCCCGCGGGGGTCTGCCAAACGCCCAAGCCGATGGCGGGTATGGAATTACCGTCGTTCAGCATGATCGAGGGAACCGAGGGGTTCGGAGGAGAAGCCATGACGAGAAGTCTGCCAGTCCAGGTTCCGCCAGCAGGAACAACCGCGGCGGTGCCGCACGGCGATGTGGGCCGGCCCGGCCGAGCCCGGTTGGCGGTTCTCAACGCCTCCAGCGGCGTGATGCTGCGTCTCCTTCCGCACCTTCCCGACGCCGTCAAGCGACTTCTGCTCGGTCGTCGGACCGTGACGATCGACGGCAACACCCTCGACACGACGCTGCAGTTCATGCTGGCCGCGCAGCGTTCGGCGGGCGTCAACGGGCTGGTCGCCAGCAGCGACGTCATCGTCGCCCGGTCCCAGCTGCGCAAACTCTCCTCGATGATCGACTCCGGTATCGCCGTCGGGGTGAGGGACCTGTCCATACCCGGTCCCGCGGGCGCGATCCCGGTGCGGCACTACACCCCGGTCAACACCGAGCTGGTTGACTCCTCGCGCAAGCGCTCGTCGGCGGGATCCGAGCCCCTCCTCGTGTTCTTCCACGGTGGGGGCTTCGTCGTCGGGGATCTCGACACCCATGACGACCTGTGCCGCTTGATGTGTCGTGACGCCGGGGTGCACGTCCTGGCGGTCGACTATCGACTCGCTCCGGAGCATCCGGCGCCCGCTGCCATCGATGACTGCTATGCCGCGTACCGCTGGGCGCTGGAACACGCGTCCGAACTCGGCGCCGACCCGTCTCGGGTGGCCGTCGGAGGCGACAGTGCAGGCGGCAACCTCTCTACGGTGGTCTCCCGGCTGGCACGCGACGAAGGGGTCGCGCTGCCCGCGCTGCAGCTGCTGCTGTATCCGGCCACCAACTTCGCGGGCGACACCAGGTCGAAGACCCTGTTCGCCGACGGCTATTTCCTCACCAAAATGGACATGGACTGGTTCCGGGACAGCTATCTGGCGGGTTCCTCGCTGGACGTGAGCGACCCGCGCGTCTCGCCGCTGTTGGCCGACGACCTCTCCGGGTTGCCTCCGGCGATGGTGCTGACCGGTGGCTTCGATCCGCTGCGCGACGAGGGCAATCAGTATGCCGATGCACTCGCCGCCGCGGGCGTCCCCGTCGACCACCGGCAGTTCGGACCGCTTGTGCACGCCTTCGCCAATTTCTTCCCGCTCGGGGGCGCCAGCGCGACCGCCACCGAAGAGGTCGTCTCGGCGCTGCGGGCGCACCTGAGCCGGGGCTGAGGGATCCGCTGCACCTCGCCGGTACCCTAGTGCCGTGGCCACGAAATCCAAGAAGAACGCCAGCTACGACCTGAAGGCTGCGGACCGCAGGCGCAACGTCATGATCCAGGTCGGACTCACCGCGGTCGTGGTCATCTTCGCCGTGGCGCTGGTCGCCTACATCGTTACCTCCGGAAGTACCAAGCCCGCAGGTGGTGAGGCGAAGTCGATCCGCGTGGCCACGAGCAACGTCATCACCAAGGAGGGCACCACCGAGCCGAAGGCGGTGCTGTCGCTATACGAGGACTTCCTCTGCCCCGTCTGTGGCCGGTTCGAGCAGCAGTTCGGCCCGACCGTGAGCAAGCTGATCGACAGCGGCGCGGTGGCCACGGACTTCTACCTGGTCGCGATCTTGGACCGGCCGTCGAACCAGAACTACTCGTCCCGGGCCGCGGCGGCCGCGTACTGCGTGGCCGACGAGGACACCACCCCCGACAAGCAGGCGTTCCGGCGTTTCCATGCGGCGATGTACGCACAGCAGCCCAGCGAGACGGGCACGACGTTCCCCGACAACAAGCAGCTCATCGAGACCGCGCGTCAAGCCGGCGTCGTCGGCAAGGTCCCCGAGTGCATCAACAACGGCCGCTACCTGGACATGGTCAAGGGTCTCGCCGCCGCGACCACCGTTACCGCCACGCCGACCGTGCGGATCAACGGTGAGGACTACCAGTTCTCCACGCCCGACGCCCTGGTGGCCAAGATCAAGGAGCTCGTCGGCGACGCTCCCGGGCTGACCACTGCGCCCACCGCGCCCGCACCCACGCCTGCGCCTGCAGCCCCGGCACCGACCGCGCCGTGAGCGTCACCGCTGCGGACGAGACCGCGTCGGCCCTGTCGGCGGGAAATGGTTCCTCGGCACGGGTGCCGACCGCCAGCGCGCTGTGGGTGCTGATCGCCGGTGCCGTCGGCCTCATCGCGGCCGCCACGCTGACGATCGAGAAGATCAAGCTGCTGCAGAACCCCGCCTACGTGCCGTCCTGCAGCATCAACCCGGTGCTGTCGTGTGGCTCGGTGATGGTCACCCCACAGGCGGCGGCGTTCGGTTTCCCCAATCCGCTCATCGGCGTCGCGGCGTTCACGGTCGTCGTGGTCATCGGTGTTCTCGCCGTTGCCAAAGTGTCTCTGCCGCAATGGGTTTGGGCCGGTCTCGCGGTCGGAACCCTGCTCGGGGCGGTGTTCGTCCACTGGCTGATCTATCAGAGCCTGTACGTCATCGGGGCCCTGTGCCCGTACTGCATGGTGGTATGGGCGGTCACGATACCGCTGCTGGTCGTGGTGTCCTCGATTGCGCTTCGGCCCTTGGCGGGCAAGGGGTCTGGCGGAATTGCTCGCTTCGTCCATCAGTGGCGGTGGTCGCTCGTCGTGCTGTGGTTCACCGCCGTGATCCTGCTGATCCTGGCTCGTTTCTGGAACTACTGGTCGACGCTGATCTAGGTCGGACCGGGCGGGGGCGAGTTAGGGTAGCGCGTGATCTCCAAACTGTTGGTGGCCAACCGCGGTGAGATAGCGATCCGGGCGTTCCGTGCGGCCTACGAGATGAACGTCGCGACGGTGGCGGTGTACTCCTACGAGGACCGCAACTCACCGCACCGGATGAAGGCCGACGAGTCGTATCAGATCGGCGAGCCGGGCCACCCCGTGCGCTCCTATCTGTCGATCGACGAGATCATCCGCGTCGCCCGCGACGCCGGTGCCGACGCGGTGTATCCGGGATACGGATTCCTCTCCGAGAATCCGGAACTGGCGGCCGCGTGCGCGGAGGCGGGCATCACCTTCGTGGGTCCCGGTGTCCACGTGCTGGAGCTGACGGGGAACAAGGCGCGAGCGATCGCGGCGGCGCGGGACGCGGGCCTGCCGGTGCTGGCGTCGTCGGCGCCGTCCGCGTCGGTTGACGCACTGGTCGCCGCGTCGGCGGAGATGGACTTCCCGCTGTTCGTCAAGGCGGTTTCGGGCGGCGGCGGCCGTGGCATGCGGCGAGTCGCCGAACCCGGCGCACTGGCCGAGGCGATCGAGGCGGCCAGTCGCGAGGCCGAGTCGGCGTTCGGCGATCCCATGGTGTACCTCGAGCAGGCGGTGCTCAACCCGCGTCACATCGAGGTGCAGATCCTCGCCGACGGCAGGGGCAACGTCATTCACCTCTTCGAGCGCGACTGCAGCGTGCAGCGGCGCCATCAGAAGGTGATCGAGCTCGCGCCCGCCCCCAACCTGTCAGAGGAGTTGCGCGCCAAGATCTGTGGGGACGCGGTCGCCTTCGCACGCCGGATCGGCTACTCGTGTGCGGGCACCGTCGAGTTCCTGCTCGACGAACGCGGCAACCACGTCTTCATCGAGCTGAATCCGCGCATCCAGGTCGAGCACACCGTCACCGAGGAGATCACCGACGTCGATCTGGTGGCCAGCCAGCTGCGCATCGCCGCGGGGGAGACGCTGGCCGATCTGGGGCTAAATCAGGAATCGATTCGGGTGCGGGGCGCGGCGATGCAGTGCCGCATCACCACCGAGGACCCGGCCAACGGGTTTCGGCCCGACACCGGTCGGATCACCGGGTACCGGTCTCCGGGTGGGGCGGGCATCCGCTTGGACGGTGGCACCAACCTGGGTGCGGAGATCAGCGCGCACTTCGACTCGATGCTGGTCAAGATGACGTGCCGGGGCCGGGACTTCTCGACGGCGGTGGCGCGGACCCGGCGCGGGTTGGCGGAGTTTCGGATCCGTGGGGTGTCGACGAACATCCCATTTTTGCAGGCGGTGGTCGACGATCCCGACTTCCGCGCGGGTCGGGTCACGACGTCGTTCATCGACGAACGCCCGCAGCTGCTCACCGCGCACGCCTCGGCCGACCGCGGTACGAAGATGCTCAACTACCTCGCCGAGGTCACCGTCAACTCGCCGTACGGCGATCGGACGCGGGTGTACCCGCAGGACAAGCTGCCCGACGTGGACGTGGGGGACGTCGAGTCGACCGCACCACCGGGCAGCAGGCAGCGGCTGATCGAGCTGGGGCCCGAGGGCTTCGCGGCGTGGCTGCGGGATTCGCCTGCGGTGGGCGTCACCGACACCACCTTTCGCGACGCGCATCAGTCGCTGCTCGCCACCCGGGTGCGGACCTCGGGCTTGGTGGCGATCGCGCCGTACATCGCGAGGATGACTCCCGAGCTGTTGTCGCTGGAGTGCTGGGGCGGGGCGACTTACGATGTGGCGCTTCGGTTTCTGAAGGAAGACCCGTGGGAGCGGCTGGCGGCGCTGCGCGAGGTGGTGCCCAACATCTGTCTGCAGATGCTGCTGCGGGGCCGCAACACCGTCGGATACACCCCGTACCCGGAGGTCGTCACCTCGGCCTTCGTCGAGGAGGCCACGGCCACCGGCATCGACATCTATCGGATCTTCGACGCGCTCAACAATGTCGAGTCGATGCGCCCGGCCATCGATGCCGTCCGTGAAACCGGTTCGGCGGTTGCCGAAGTCGCCATGAGCTACACCGGCGACCTGTCGGATCCAACCGAGACGCTCTACACGTTGGACTACTACCTCGAGCTCGCCGAGCAGATCGTCGACGCAGGCGCGCACGTGCTGGCCATCAAGGACATGGCGGGTCTTCTGCGGGCGCCAGCGGCGAGCACCTTGGTCTCGGCATTGCGCAGCCGGTTCGATCTGCCGGTGCACGTGCACACCCACGACACGCCCGGCGGTCAGTTGGCCACCTACACCGCGGCCTGGCAGGCAGGTGCCAGCGCCGTCGACGGGGCCGCAGCGCCGTTGGCGGGCACCACCAGTCAGCCGTCGCTGTCCTCGATCGTCGCCGCGGCCATGTACACCCGCTACGACACCGGGTTGTCGCTGCGCGCCGTGTGCGATCTGGAGCCCTACTGGGAAGCGCTGCGAAAGGTGTATGCGCCCTTTGATGTTGGGGCGTCTGGCATGCCCGCCCCCACCGGACGGGTGTACTCGCACGAGATTCCCGGCGGTCAGCTGTCCAATCTGCGGCAACAGGCAATCGCGCTCGGTCTTGGCAATCGGTTCGAGGACGTCGAGAACGCCTATGCCGGTGCGAACCGGGTGCTCGGACGTCTGGTCAAGGTCACGCCGTCGTCGAAGGTCGTCGGAGACCTGGCCCTCGCCCTCGTCGGCGCCGGCATCACGGCCGACGAGTTCGCGGCCGATCCGGCGCGCTTCGACATCCCCGACTCGGTCATCGGGTTCCTGCGCGGCGAACTCGGCGACCCGCCGGGCGGATGGCCCGAACCCCTGCGCACCAAGGCGCTGGCGGGACGCCCGCCCGCCAAGCCGGCCGCGGAACTCAGCGCGCAGGATCAGGCGCTTCTCGACCAGCCCGGCACCGCGCGCCAGCGGGCGCTGAACCGTCTGCTGTTTCCGGGGCCGACAAAGGAATTCGAGGCGCACCGGGAGATCTACGGGGATACCTCGCGTCTGTCCGCCAACCAGTTCTGGTACGGGCTGCGCCACGGTGACGAACACCGCATCCAGATCGACCGTGGCGTCGACCTGATCATCGGGCTGGAGGCGATCTCCGAGGCCGACGAGCGCGGCATGCGCACCGTGATGTGCATTCTGAACGGGCAACTGCGACCGGTGGTGGTGCGCGACGAGAGCATCGCCGACACCGTGCCCGCCGCGGAGAAGGCGGACCGGACCAATGCCGATCACATCGCCGCGCCGTTCGCGGGGGTCGTCACCGTCAAGGTCGCCACCGGTGATCAGGTCAGCGCGGGCCAGACCATCGCCACCATCGAGGCCATGAAGATGGAGGCGGCGATCACGGCTCCCAAGCAGGGCACCGTCGACCGTGTCGCCGTCTCGGCCACCGCGCAGGTAGAGGGTGGCGACCTTCTGGCGGTGATCTCGCCGGCGCTGGGGGTCCCCCCGCTTGCGGGGGAGAGCGAAGCGACCGGGGGATCGCGCTGACCCGGATCGTCGGCGGTCGGTTCGGCGGTCGCCGAATCTCGGTGCCGCAGGGCCGTTCCGGGCGGGGTACCCGTCCCACGACGGACCGGGTCCGCGAGTCGCTGTTCAACGTGTTGACCGCGCGCCTGGATCTGGCCGGCGTCGCGGTTCTCGATCTGTATGCAGGTTCGGGAGCCCTTGGGCTGGAGGCGCTTTCGCGTGGCGCCACGTCGGCCCTGTTCGTGGAGGCCGATCGGCGCGCGGCCGCCGTCATCGCAGACAACGCGGCGGCCCTGGGCGCCGTCGGCGCGGTCGTGCGTTGCGGCAGCGTCGCGTCGGTGCTCGCGGTGGGCACCGACCGTCCGGCCGACCTGGTGTTCGCCGACCCGCCGTACGAGGTGCCGTCGGCCGACGTGGAGGCGGTGCTCCGGGCCCTCGTCGATGGTGGCTGGGTGCGTCCCGGCGCGATCATCGTCGTCGAGCGGCCCACGTCGTCGCCTGCACTGACCTGGCCCACCGGCTGGACGGCGGGCCGGGACCGCCGCTACGGCGACACACGCCTGGAGTTCGGCGAGATCGCGTAGCGTCGTCGGACATGAGTGGCGCCGTATGTCCAGGCTCGTTCGACCCCGTGACGCTCGGCCACGTCGACGTGTTCGAGCGGGCGGCGGCACAGTTCGACGAGGTCGTCGTCGCCGTGCTGGTGAACCTGGGCAAGTCGGGCATGTTTACCGCCGAGGAGCGCATCGAGTTGATCCGCGAGTCGACGACACACCTGTCGAATCTGCGAGTGGAGAGCGGTAGCGGGCTGGTGGTCGACTTCGTGAAGGCCCGAGGCCTGACCGCCATCGTCAAGGGGCTGCGTAGCGGCACCGACTTCGACTACGAGCTGCAGATGGCGCAGATGAACAGGCACGCCGCGGGTGTGGACACCTTTTTCGTCGCGACGGCACCCCGGTACTCCTTCGTGTCGTCGTCGCTCGCCAAGGAGGTCGCGATCCTCGGCGGCGACGTCTCGCAGTTGCTGCCGGAGCCCGTCAACGTGCGTCTGCGGGCAAAGCTGGCCGAAAGGTGACGGGGTTCCGCCTCGGCGAAAACCGCGACTCACCGGCGTGGCGTGCCAAGTCACATGGGTAACACCAGGCACACTGGTAACGACCAACTAGGCCGGGAGGGTGTTGCCGTGTACCGAGTATTTGAGGCGCTCGACGAGCTTGGAGCGATCGTCGAGGAAGCCCGCGGTGTGCCTATGACGGCCGGCTGCATGGTGCCCCGAGGTGACGTGCTCGAATTGCTGGACGACATCAAGGACGCCATCCCCGGCGAGCTCGACGACGCCCAGGACGTTCTCGACGCGCGTGACGGGATGCTGCGCGAGGCAAAGGATCACGCCGTTTCGATGGTCTCGACGGCAACCGCCGAGGCCGATTCGCTGGTCAACCACTCCCGCGGCGAAGCGGACCGGATCCTCTCCGACGCCAAGAGCCAGGCCGACCGCATGGTCGCCGAGGCGCGGCAGCACAGCGAGCGGATGGTCGGTGAAGCCCGCGATGAGGCGAACCGCGTGATGACCACAGCCAAGCGTGAGTACGAGGCCAGCACCGGACGCGCCAAGGCCGAGGCCGACCGCCTGATCGAGAACGGCAACCTCTCCTACGAGAAGGCGGTGCAGGAGGGGATCAAGGAACAGCAGCGGCTGGTATCGAAGACCGAGATCGTGCAGACGGCTACATCGGAGGCCACCCGCCTGATCGACAGCGCGCATGCCGAGGCGGATCGCCTGCGTGGCGAATGCGACATCTACGTGGACAGCAAGCTCGCCGAGTTCGAGGACTACCTCAACGGCACGCTTCGCTCGGTCGGGCGTGGACGCCATCAGCTGCGGACCGCCGCAGGCACGCACGACTACGCGCAACGCTAAAGACTGAGCGCAACGCTAAAGACTGAGCGCAACGCTAAAGACGGAGCGCAACGCTAAAGACGGAGCGCAACGCTCAAGACGGAGCGCAACGCTCAAGACGGATGCGGCTCGGGCCGGACCGCGGCCGTAGGATCGACGGATGGCCGGGAAGTCGAAACATGCTGCGCGTCGTGGCCCTCGATCTCCCTTCGCGCTGGACATTTCCCGACTAGGTCGTCGGCCCGGCTCGATGGTGACCGTCGAGGAGACCGTGTCCGCACCGTTCCGCATCGGGATCGAGCTCATTGCCATCCCCGAGGGTGCGCCCGTCGAACTCGCTCTGCGCCTGGAGTCGGTATCCGAGGGGGTGCTGGTCAGCGGCAACGTGTCGGCGCCCACCGAAGGTGCGTGCGCCCGCTGTCTGATGCCCTTCGAAGGCGACGTCGAGATCTACCTCACCGAGCTGTTCGCCTACGCGGACACCGAGACCGAGGCCACGACTGACGACGACGACGAGGTGGGGCGCGTCGTCACCGACTATGCCGGTGACACCGTCGACCTCGCGCAGCCGATCATCGACGCCGTCGGGATGCAGCTACCGTTCTCGCCGCTGTGCCGGGAGGACTGCCCGGGACTGTGTCCGGAGTGTGGTGCCCCGCTGGCCGAGTTCGAAAATGCTGTCGAGCCGCACCGTCACCACGTCATCGATCCGAGGTGGGCCAAGCTGGCGGCCATGAAACCCGTCGAGGAGGGGACGCCGGACCAGGCGGTGGGGGGACGCGAGTGACGGTCGACCGGACACCGCTGCTCGAAGCGCTCGGCGTCGACCTTCCCGACGATCTGCTGACACTCGCCTTGACCCACCGCAGCTACGCCTACGAAGCGGGTGGTCTGCCGACCAACGAGCGGCTCGAGTTCCTCGGCGACGCCGTGCTCGGTCTGGTGATCACTGCGGAGATCTTCGCCAAGTACCCGGATCGCAGCGAGGGGGAACTCGCCAAGCTGAAGTCCGCCGTGGTCAACACGCAGGCGCTGGCACGGATCGCCAGAAATCTCACCAGCGACGGGCTCGGTGCATACCTTCTGCTCGGGCGCGGCGAGGTGGCCAGCGGTGGCGCCCACAAGGCCAACCTGCTCGCGGACGCGGTGGAGTCCCTGCTGGGCGCGACGTATGTCCAGCACGGACACGAGGTGGCCTGCGACGTCGTCGTCCGGATGTTCTCCGACGCGCTCGCAACCGCCGCGAACCTGGGCGCGGGTCTCGACTGGAAGACCAGCCTGCAGGAGCTCGCGGCAGCCCGCCGGTTGGGTGTGCCGAGCTATGTCGTCGCGTCCACCGGCGCCGAGCACGACAAGCACTTCACCGCGCGGGCGGTGGTCAACACCGAGGACTACGGCGTTGGCGAGGGCCGGACCAAGAAAGAGGCCGAGCAGCAGGCTGCCGCCGCGGCGTACAAGGCGCTCGAGGTGCTCGACTCGGCCGAGACACCCGACACCGAGCACGCGTAGGATGCCTGAACTTCCCGAAGTCGAGGTCGTGCGGCGCGGGCTCGCCGCCCACATCGTCGGCAAGAAGATCACCGCGGTCCGGGTCAACCATCCCCGCGCGGTCCGACGGCACGAGGAGGGCCCCGCCGATCTGACGGCGCGACTGCTCGACAACGTCGTCACCGGAACCGGCAGGCGCGGGAAGTATCTGTGGTTGACCCTCGGCAGCGGGGATGCCCTGGTGGTCCACCTCGGGATGAGTGGCCAGATGCTGCTGGGCCCCTCGGAGGGCGGGAGCGGAGCGACAGGGGGATCAGCGTCGTTCAAGACCGAGCACCTACGCGTTGCCACCCTCCTCGACGACGGTACGGCGATGAGCTTCGTCGACCAGCGCACCTTCGGTGGCTGGATGCTCGCCGACCTCGTCACAGTCGACGGCACCGAGGTTCCCGTCCCCGTCGCGCACGTGGCCCGCGATCCGCTGGACCCCTCGTTCGATGGTGCGGCCGTCGTGAAGGTGTTGCGGCGCAAGCACTCCGAGATCAAGCGTCAACTGCTGGATCAGACGGTGGTGTCGGGCATCGGCAACATCTACGCCGATGAGTCGCTGTGGCGAGCGAAGGTCAACGGGGCGCGCATCGCGGAATCGCTGACCAAACCGACGCTGGCCGCGATCCTCGGCCACGCCGCCGACGTCATGCGCGACGCCCTGGGTCAGGGCGGCACGTCGTTCGACTCGTTGTACGTCAACGTCAACGGCGAGTCGGGATACTTCGACAGGTCGCTGGACGCCTACGGTCGCGAGGGCGAGCCGTGCCGACGCTGCGGCGCGGTGATGCGGCGCGACAAGTTCATGAACCGGTCGTCGTTCTACTGCCCACGGTGCCAACCGAAGCCCCGTCGTTGATAGTCAGACAGCGCGCGAGCGTGCGCAGAATGCCGAACTTCCGCGGCGTGTCGGGTACGAACACGCACGCTCGCGGAGGAGGGAGAAGAGGACACGTGACGGATCTTTGGGTCGAGCGCACGGGTGTGCGCCGCTATACCGGTCGCAGCACCCGCGGTGCGGAGGTACTGGTCGGTTCCGAAGACGTCGAAGGCGTGTTCACCCCCGGCGAGCTGCTCAAGATTGCGCTCGCGGCCTGCAGCGGTTTGAGTAGCGACCATGCGCTGCGCACCCGGCTCGGTGACGACTACGAGGCCACCATCCACGTGTCCGGTCCCGCCGACCGCGAGCAGGAGCGCTACCCGCTGATCGAGGAGGACCTCGAGGTCGACCTGTCGGCGCTCTCCGAGGACGAAATCAGGAAGCTCCGTGTCATCGTCGAGCGTTCGATCGACAAGGTGTGCACCGTCGGCCGCACCCTCAAGGTCGGCGCCGAGGTGACGTTCGAGGTCACCCAGAAGTGATTCCGCCGACAGTCGAGGATGCCCGCCTGACCGCGTGGGTGCAGGGCCGGGTACAGGGTGTCGGATTCCGCTGGTGGACGCGCGCGAGGGCGTTGGAGCTGGGGTTGACCGGGTTCGCGTCGAACAAGGACGACGGCCGCGTGCACGTCGTTGCGCGCGGCTCGCGCGCCGCCTGTCAAGGGCTGCTCGACCTGCTGCAGGGTGGTGCCACGCCGGGGCGCGTCGACACCGTCGTGTACGACTGGTCGGACCCCGGCGATCCGATCGAGGGCTTCGCCGAGCGATAGCAACCCGCAGGTAAGCTCGCAGGCCATGCATCTCAAGAGTCTGACGCTGAAGGGCTTCAAGTCCTTCGCTTCGCCGACGACTCTGCGCTTCGAACCGGGCATCACCTGTGTGGTCGGACCGAACGGATCGGGCAAGTCGAACGTCGTCGACGCCCTGACGTGGGTCATGGGCGAACAGGGCGCCAAGACGTTGCGTGGCGGCAAGATGGAGGACGTCATCTTCGCCGGCACGTCGACGCGGGCACCGCTGGGTCGCGCGGAGGTGACGTTGACGATCGACAACTCCGACGATGTGCTGCCGATCGAGTACTCCGAGGTGTCGATCACCCGACGGATGTTCCGCGACGGTGCAGGCGAATACGAGATCAACGGCACTAGCTGCCGACTGATGGACGTTCAGGAACTGCTGTCGGACTCGGGCATCGGCCGCGAGATGCACGTCATCGTCGGACAGGGCAAGCTCTCCGAGATTCTCGAGTCGCGGCCGGAGGACCGTCGCGCGTTCATCGAGGAAGCCGCCGGCGTGCTCAAGCACCGCAAGCGCAAGGAGAAGGCGGTCCGCAAGCTGGACTCAATGTCGGCGAACCTGAACCGGCTCACCGATCTGACCACCGAGTTGCGGCGTCAGCTCAAGCCGCTGGGGCGCCAGGCCGAGATGGCGCGGCGAGCGCAGACCATCCAGGCCGACCTGCGCGACGCCCGGCTCCGGTTGGCCGCCGACGACCTGGTCATCCGGCGCACCGAGTTCAACGACACCAACCAGGCCGAGACGACGCTGCGACGCGAACACGACGAGATCAGCACTTGCCTGGAGACCGCGACCATCGAGCTGACGACCCACGAGACCGCAGTGTCCGGTCTGAGCGGGCGCGCCGAGGCGGCCCAGCAGACGTGGTTTCGGCTGTCCGCGCTGGCGGAACGGGTCAGCGCCACCGTGCGGATCGCCAGCGACCGAGCCCAGCTGCTCGACGCCGACGCCGAGGTCTCGCAGGGTGCCGATCCGGACGCCCTCGAGGCGCAGGCCGACGAGGTCGCCGCGCACGAGCAACAGTTGCTCGCCGAGCTGGCTCGGTGCCGGGAGCGCCAGGAGATTGCGCGTGCGGAACTGAGCGAGCGCGAGCGCATCGCCGCCGAGGCCGAACGTGCCCATCTCGCGGCAGCCCGGGCCGAGGCCGACCGCCGCGAGGGGCTGGCCCGGCTCTCCGGTCAGGTCGACACCATCAGCACCCGCGTGGAGTCGATCGACGAAGGCGTGGCACGACTGACGATCAGCATCGAAGAGTCCGCGATGCGGGTTCAGCAGTCCAGGGCCGACTTCGAGACCGTCCAGACCCGCGTCGGTGAACTCGACGCCGGTGAGGTCGGTCTCGACGATCAGCACGACCGTACGGTGACCACGCTGCGTCTTGCCGATGAGCGGGTCGCCGAACTGCAGGCCGCAGAACGCGGCGCCGAACGCCAGGTGGCGTCGCTGCAGGCGCGTATCGACGCGTTGACAGTCGGGCTCGACCGCAGGGACGGTGCGGCCTGGCTGCAGAAGAACCACGGCGGCTCGGGACTTCTCGGCTCCGTCGCCAAGATGCTGCGGGTGCGCGCCGGGCATGAAGCGGCAGTCGCGGCCGTGCTCGGCTCGGCGGCCGATGCCCTGGCCGCCGAGAGCTTCGGAGCAGCGCGCTCAGCGGTCGCGGCGCTCAAGCAGGCCGACGGTGGCCGTGCCGCCATCGTCCTTGGTGACTGGCCCGAAGTTGCTGTGCCGCAGCGAGACTCGGGGGAGAATCTCCCCGCTGGCGCATTGTGGGCCGTCGATCTCGTCGAGCCGACCCCACGTCTTCGTGGCGCCATCGAGGCGATGCTCGCCGGTGTCGTGGTGGTCGCCGATCTGACCGCGGCGCTGGACGTGGTCACCTCCCATCCCCGGCTTCGCGCGGTGACCACCGACGGAGACCTGGTCGGTGCCGGCTGGCTGACCGGTGGCTCCGACCGCAAGCCGAGCACGTTGGAGATCACCTCCGAAATCGACAAGGCCCGTGCGGAACTGGAGTTCGCCGAGCGGCAGGTCTCGGCACTGACGGCGGCGTTGTCGGGCGCCTTGGCCGAACAGGCGTCGCGGCAGGACGCGGCCGAGGACGCGCTCGCCGCGCTCAACGAATCCGATGCCGCGATCTCGGCGATCTACGAGCAGCTCGGCAGGCTGGGTCACGAACACCGTGCCGCCGAGGAGGAACGGCAGCGTCTCAACGGCCAGCGCAACGAGCTGGAGGCGGGGCGGGTGAAGACCGTCGAGGAGCTGTCGGCCCTCGAGGAGAGACTGCGCAATGCGCAGGAGATGCCGACGTTCGACGCCGAACCTGTAGATCGCCAGGAGTCCGTAGCGGCTGCCGAAGCCTCCAGGGCTGCCGAGTTCGAGGCGCGGCTGGCCGTCCGCACCGCAGAGGAACGTGCCAACGCCGTTCGCGGACGGGCGGATTCGCTCCGCCGCGCGGCGGTCGCCGAGCGTGAAACGCGGCTGCGCGCGCAGCGGGCACGTGAGGCGCGTGAGCGTGCCGCAACGGTGGCGGCAGCGGTCGCGGAGTCGGGCCGTCTGGTCGCTGGCCGGTTGGCCACCGCGGTGGCGGTGGCGGGCCGCACCAGGGACGGTCTGGCCACCGAGCGCAGCCACCGGGCCGAGGCACTGAGCAGAGTGCGCCACGAGGTCAACGAACTCAACGCCAGGATCACCGCGCTCACCGATTCGCTGCATCGCGACGAGGTGGCCAAGGCTCAGGCGGCCCTTCGCATCGAGCAACTCGAGCAACGCGCGCTCGAGCAGTTCGGCATGGCGACCGACGACCTCATCGGGGAGTACGGCCCGTACGTGCCGCTCCCGCCATCCGAACTGGAGATGGCCGAGTACGAGCAGGCCAGAGAGAGCGGCGAGCAGGTCACCGAGCCCGCGCCGATGCCGTTCGACCGCGCCACCCAGGAGCGTCGGGCCAAGAAGGCCGACCGGGAGCTCTCCGAAGTCGGCCGAGTGAATCCCCTCGCGCTGGAGGAGTTTGCGGCGCTCGAGGAGCGCTACAACTTCCTGTCCACCCAACTCGAGGACGTCAAGGCGGCGCGCAAGGATCTGCTCGACGTGATCACCGACGTGGATCACCGCATCCTTCAGGTCTTCGCCGAGGCGTACGCAGACGTGGAACGCGAGTTCACTCAGGTGTTCGCCACGCTGTTCCCCGGCGGGGAGGGGCGACTGCTGCTGACCAATCCCGACGACATGCTGACCACCGGCATCGAAGTCGAGGCCAGGCCGCCCGGCAAGAAGATCAAGCGGCTGTCCCTGCTGTCCGGTGGCGAGAAGTCGCTGACCGCGGTCGCGATGCTCGTCGCGATCTTCCGGGCCCGTCCCTCACCGTTCTACGTCTTGGACGAGGTCGAGGCCGCGCTCGACGACGTCAACCTGCGGCGTCTGATCAGCCTCTTCGAGCAGCTCCGCGAACGTTCCCAGCTGATCGTCATCACACACCAGAAGCCGACCATGGAGGTCGCCGACGCGCTGTACGGCGTCACGATGCGCGACGACGGCATCACCACCGTGATCTCGCAGCGAATGCGGGGCCAGGATCTGGTCACCGCGACGACCTGAGCCCGTCGCGGGCCGCGTCGACCAGGATGAGGGTCATCTCGACCCACCCTGAGACAATGACCCGGTGTCTGAAGGTATTGGGTTGGGTCTCTGGATCGCCCTAGCGGTCATCGCCGTTCTCGTCGTGGCAGCGCTGGCCGTCGGGCTGGTGCGTTACCGACGGCGACGGATCAACTTGTCATCACCGGAGCACGTCCCATCCCTCGACAAGCCCGTGGACAAGTCCGGCGGGTACACGGCGTCCTCGACGATCTCCTTCACCCAGGCGACGGATACGGCCACACCGCCGGCCTCCAGACTGGACACCCAGCTGGATGTGCAGGGCCTTCCCGCCGTCGGAGATGATGCGAGCATCCCGCGGGACGCGCCCAAGCGGTCCATCTCCGACGTGCAACTGCCCGAACCGCAGGCGCCCGAGGCGGAACCCGAACCAGAGGCGCCCCCCGCGGCGCCGCAAATCGAGCCGATCGCTCCGCTGGACGGCAGGCTCGAGCGCCTTCGCGGACGGCTCTCGAAGTCACAGAACGCTCTCGGCCGCAGCGTGCTCGGCCTGCTCGGCGGCGGAGACCTCGACGAGGACTCCTGGGAAGCCATCGAGGACACCCTGCTCGTCGCCGATCTCGGTCCCGTCGTCACCGAGTCGGTGGTCAGCGCACTGCGAGCCAGGATGGCCGCGACGAGCATCCGGTCCGAGGCCGATGCCCGAGCGGTGCTTCGCGAGGTCCTCATCAACGAACTCCGCCCCGACCTGGACCGCTCGATCAGGGCGCTGCCACATGCCGACAAGCCCTCGGTGCTGCTCGTCGTCGGCGTGAACGGAACGGGCAAGACGACGACCGTCGGCAAGCTCGCCCGGGTCCTCGTCGCCGACGGCCGCCGCGTCGTCCTCGGTGCGGCCGACACGTTCCGCGCCGCGGCGGCAGACCAGTTGCAGAGCTGGGGCGCCCAGGTAGGAGCCGAGGTGGTGCGTGGCCCGGAGGGCGCCGATCCGGCGTCGGTGGCGTTCGACGCCGTCGATCAGGGCATCGTCACGGGGGCCGACGTCGTAGTCATCGACACCGCAGGTCGGCTGCACACCAAGACGGGCCTCATGGACGAGCTCGGCAAGGTCAAACGGGTCGTGATGAAGCGCGCCGTCGTCGACGAGGTGCTGCTGGTGCTGGACGCGACTATCGGCCAGAACAGCCTGCCCCAGGCGCGGGTATTCGCCGAGGTGGTCGACATCACAGGTGTCGTCCTGACGAAGCTTGATGGTACGGCGAAGGGCGGCATCGTTTTTCGCGTGCAGCAGGAATTGGGCGTGCCGGTGAAGCTGGTCGGCCTTGGAGAGGGACCCGACGATCTCGCCCCGTTCGAGCCTGCCGCGTTCGTCGACGCCCTGCTCGGCTCTGACGAGCGCTTGCGCGAGGAACGTCGGCTCTGACGAGCGCTTGCGCGAGGAACGTCGGCTCTGACGAGCGCTTGCGCGAGGAACATTAGCGGCTGACGAGGCGGTTAACACCGGCGAAACGAAATCCGCCAATCCGTTCACATGGGCGAAACACGGGCGGCTCATTGGCGAAACAACCAGTGCGCATTGTCTTGGCCTAGGTCATCGGTGACTAACCGTGGCATGGGTGAAGGAGGAAACTGGGAGTGGACGGATTTCCGATAATGGGTGCGCCGGACACCGGCGACACGGCATGGATGTTGGCTAGCGCCGCGCTCGTGCTGTTGATGACCCCTGGACTGGCCTTCTTCTACGGCGGCATGGTTCGCGCCAAGGGCGTCCTGAACATGCTGATGATGAGCATCAGCTCCATGGGTGTCGTCAC
>JBBRTH010000063.1:0-34914 GCA_038244615.1 Mycobacteriales bacterium
ACGACCAGGGCCCGCTCGACGGCTGCCTTCGCATCGTCGCCGATCGAGGCGTCGAACTGCATGATGATGGGCGCTGCGACGCCGACGACCTGGCCGTCGGCGAGCTGGAACTGACCGTTCACCTGGGTCTGCGGCGCGACGGTCGAGAAGCTACCGGTCAGCGGGATCGCCTTGCCGTCGCGGCCGACCGCGGAACCGCCCCAGGTGTACTCCACGCCGTAGCCGAGTGGCTCTGCGGTAGTGAACGCGGTGCGGTCGGGGTTCATCGTGCCCGAGACCGGGGCGCCCTCGGGATTGGTCAACGTGACGCGCTGCAGCCAGCCGTTGCTGACCTCGACGCCGATGGGGTCGGTGGGAGCGACGTCCGAGGCGTCCTTGGCAGGCTTGTAGGCGATCTCGGCCTTGGCAGGCGCCGGCGTGGCATCGGGTTGCGTGATCGATGACCTACCGCTGCACGCGGCGAGGACGCCGGAGGCGCCCACGGCGAATGCGGTCAGCGCTTGGCGCCGATTGATGGTCACGTAGAGATACGGTACCTAGAGTTGGCAGCCAACCAGAATCGGTTCGGGTGTGAGCTCTATCCCGAATGCGCCCCGGACACCGTCGCGGACCGCCCTGGCCAGCGCCAACAGGTCTTCGGTGGTGGCTGAGCCACGGTTGGTGAGGGCTAGCGCATGCTTCGTCGACAAGCGCGCGGCTGCCGCCTCGCCGGGGTAACCCTTGCCGTAGCCGGCGTGCTCCACCAGCCAGCCAGCCGCGAGCTTGACCCCGTCCTGCGCAGGGTAGTTCGGCACCGCACCGTCGACCTCGGCGCTCAGTCGGGCGAAGTCGGCGGCGGAGACGACCGGGTTGGTGAAGAACGAGCCCACGCTCCAGGTGTCGTGGTCGCCCTCGGCGAGCACCATGCCCTTGCGGGCCCGCAGCGCCAGTACCTCCTGACGCACGCGTGTCGACTCGGCGCGCGAACCAGTCTCGGCGACGAGGGCATTCGCCAACTCGCCATAGCGAAGTGGGGCACTCAGGCCGGACGCATCCAGCGCGAACTCGACCTCGAGAACCACCGCACGCGACGAGTTCTTCAACACACTGGTGCGGTAGCCGAAGCGCAGCGCCTGGGGCTCCACCCACTGCACGTCGCCGGTGCGGCGGTCCAGCAGGCGAACCCGGCTGATGACGTCGGCCACCTCGACGCCGTACGCGCCGACGTTCTGGACCGGCGTGGCCCCCGCCGAACCCGGAATCCCCGACAGGCACTCCAGCCCGCCGAGCCCGTGCGCCAACGACGCCACGACGACGTCGTCCCACGACGCGCCTGCCTCGGCGCGGACGACGTCGTCGTAGACGGTGATCTGGGTGTTGGCCACGCGCACGACGCTCAGGTCGGTGAGGTCGTCGGATATGACGACGTTGGACCCGCCTGCCAGTACCAGCGTACGTTCGGCGGGATCGTCGGCAGGCAGTACGCGCAGGACGTCGACGACCTTCTGGGTGGTGTCGCACGTGATCAGCCGGCGGGCGACGGGCCCGACCCTCAGCGTGGTCAGCGGCGCGACCGGTACGGACACCTCGACCGCAACGCCCCCGATATTCGAACTGACCACGGGCGGTAACGGTAGCGTGAACGGCTATGCCGCGTTCCTTCGACATGGCAGCCGAGTACGACGGCACCGTCGAACAGATCCACCGCGCCTTCCGCGATGAGCGGTACTGGCTCGAACGACTGACTCGGTCCGGCGCCGACAAGACGACCTTGGATTCGATCACGTCGAATGCCGCCGGAGGGATCGACGTCATCACCACCCAGACGCTGCGAGCCGACAAACTGCCCGGCGTCGTCACTCAGTTCCACCGCGGAGACCTGAGTTTCGTGCGCGAGGAGACGTGGACCCCGCTCATGGACGGGTGTGCCACCGCCATCGTGAAGGGCTCGATCCTCCGAGCACCTGCGACCCTGTCCGGTACCGCGGTGCTCGCTCCCGCGGACAGCGGGTCACGGCTGGAGTTCAAGGCCACCGTCGAGGTCCGCATACCGCTCGTCGGCGGCAAGGTCGAGAACTTCGTCGGCAGCCAGTTGGTGGAACTCCTGATCGCCGAACAGGACTTCACCACGGCGTGGATCAGGGAAAACGTCTAAACAGTCACTAAAATCCCTGGCCATGAGCGCTCCCCTCGGGCAGTTGACCCAGGGCACGACCGGCTCCAACCGGTTGCGCCGCAGTGATCGCTGGCTGGTGCGCGCACCGCGGGTGCGGGCGGCACTGCTCTCGGCCGCCGAGCCGCTGGTGGTCGATCTGGGGTACGGCGCACTGCCCGTCACGACCCTGGAGTTGGCGGCCCGCCTGCGGGCGGTGCGGCCCGACGTGCGGGTGGTCGGACTGGAAAACCATCCGGAGCGCGTGCGCGCGGCACGCGCCGCCATCGAGGACATCGAGCCGGGCGACGTCGAATTCGGGCTCGGCGGTTTCGAAATGCCTGAGCTGCTACCGGTTCTGGTGCGCGCGTTCAACGTGCTGCGCCAGTGTCACGTTGACGACGTGGCCGACGCGTGGACGCAGATGCGGACGCGGCTGGCGCCGGGCGGGCTCATCGTCGACGGCACCTGCGACGAGCTCGGCCGACGCTGCTGCTGGGTGCTCATCGAGGAAACGGGGCCGGTGAGCCTCACGGTGGCGTGTGACCCGTTCGCGATCGACAAGCCGTCAGATCTCGCCGAACGGCTGCCCAAGGTGCTGATCCACCACAACGTGCCCGGCCAACCGATCCACCGCCTGCTGACCGAGGCCGATCGCGCGTGGGCCGCCGCCGCGGGGCATGGCGTCTTCGGACCGCGGGTGCGGTGGCGGGCGATGCTGAAGTCGCTGGCCGGTGACGGCCATCCCGTCGAACCGCCGCGCCGTCGCCTCCGCGACGGCGTCCTGTCCGTCCCCTGGTCGGCGGTCGCCCCGATCTAGAGTTCCGCCGCACTAGGCTGTCGGGATGCGGATTGCCCTGGCGCAGATCCAGAGCGGCACCGAGCCGTCGGCCAACCTCGACCTCGTCGAGGACTACACCCGACGGGCCGCCGCTGCGGGCGCCCGCGTGGTGCTGTTCCCCGAGGCGACGATGTGCCGCTTCGGGATGCCGTTGAAACCCATCGCCGAACCACTGGACGGCCCGTGGGCGTCGGGAGTCCGCGCGATCGCCGAGCGGGCCGGCATCGTCGTCGTGGCGGGCATGTTCTGTCCCAGTGACGACGGCCGGGTCACCAACACCCTGGTGGCTGCGGGCCGGGGCGTCGACGCGCACTATCACAAGATCCACCTCTACGATGCGTTCGGATTCACCGAATCACGCACGGTGGCACCAGGTCTCGATCCCACCATGATCACCGTCGACGGTGTCGGCATCGGATTGACCACGTGCTACGACATCCGCTTCCCCGAACTCTTCGTCGAACTCGCCCAACGCGGTGCCCAGATCATCACGGTGCACGCGTCGTGGGGGTCGGGCCCCGGCAAGCTCGAGCAGTGGACGTTGCTGGCGCGGGCGCGGGCGCTCGACGCCACCAGCGTCGTCGCCGCCGTCGGCCAGGCCTATCCGGGCGACGAGATCGCCACCGTCGGTCCGACCGGTGTCGGCGGCAGCCTGGTCTGCTCCCCCACCGGTGACGTGGTGGCCGCGGCGGGGACGGATCCGCAGCTCGTGCTCGTCGACGTGGACCTCGATCCCGTGGAGAAGGCCCGCGACACCATCGCGGTGCTGCGCAACCGCGCCGAGTTCGCTCAGTCGGGTAAGGCACAATCGCTGGGGTGACCGACCCCTCCGATCCCTGGGCCCGCTCCGCTCAACAGCCACCGCAGTCGTATCAACCCCAACCGGGCAACCCGGCCGGGCCGCAGTACGCCGGGCCGCCACCGCAGGGGTATCAGCCTCGGGGCGGACCCTCCGGACCGTCTGGAGAGCCGACCGAGCCGTCGACGGGCAGGTTCACGCGCTTCATCCGCGATCCTCTGTCGATCGTGCTCGTCGTCGTCATCGTGCTTGCACTCGGGGCAGCGGGCTTGATCGGCGGCGAGATCTACGCCCGCCACCGCGGCGACCAGGTGGTCGCCGCCGCCGTCAGTTGCGTCGTCCAGGACGACGCGACGGTGTCGTTCGGTTCGCTGCCACCGTTTCTGTGGCAGCACCTGACGAAGCACTACGGCAACATCTCGGTCACCACCGCAGGCAACCAGATCCGCGACATCAAGAGCATGAAGGCCGTGATCGACATCGACGACATCCGCCTGCAGAACAGCGGCACGTCGACCGGCACGATCGGCGCACTCAACGCGACGATCTCGTGGAGCACCGAGGGCATCAGGCAGACCATCCAGGACTCGATCCCGCTCATCGGCAGCTTCGTTTCCGGGGTGAAGTCCAACCCGTCGGACGGCACGATCGAACTGCAGGGGATGCTCGGCAGCATCATCGTCAAGCCCGAGGTCGTCGACAGCGGCGTCTCACTGCAGGTGCAGCAGCTGACCGGTCTCGGCTTCACCCTGCCGCGCGAAGCCGTGCAGCCCGCGCTCGACGCATTCAGCGGCCAGCTGACGAAGAACTACCCACTGGGCATCCACGCGGACAGCATCGAGGTCACCGACACCGGCGTGATCAGCAAGTTCTCGACGCAGAACGCGTCTATGCCCGCCGGCGGCCAGGACCCCTGCTTCGCGGGACTCTAGGACCCGAGGCCGTCCAGCACTGCCCGCGTGCCGGACAGACCCAACCGGGTCGCGCCCGCGTCCAGCATCGCGATGGCGTCGGCGGCGGTGCGAATACCGCCGCTGGCCTTGACCTCGACGGTGGGGCCGACGGTGGCGACCATGATCTCGACGGCGCGGACCGACGCTCCACCCGCGGGGTGAAAGCCCGTCGACGTCTTGACGAACTCGGCGTCCGCCTCGGCTGCCGCCCGGCAGACGTCCACCAACGTCTGCTCGCCGGCAAGGTCCAACAGCGCCGCCGACTCCACGATCACCTTCAGCACCGAGTCGGGGACGGCGGCACGGACCGCGGCGATGTCGGCACGAACCGCGTCGATGTCGCCGCGGATCGCAGACCCGACGTCGATCACCATGTCGACCTCGTCGGCGCCTGCCGCCACCGCGAGCTCAGCCTCGCGAGCCTTGATCTCCGAAACGTGCTTGCCGGAAGGGAATCCGACGACGGTCGCGATCAGCGTGCGGACTGATTGAGCCCGCCTGGCCGCGGCCACCATCGACGGCGAGACGCACACTGCGTACACACCGAGATTCGCCGCCTCCTCCACCAGGAAGGCCACGTCGACGTCCGTTGCCTCCGGCTTGAGGAGGGTGTGGTCGACCATGGGGGCGACCAACTCGCGCGTCCAGTGCCCATTCCCGGGTCGCTCCGCTCCCGCCCTCCGCTGCCCATTCCCGGGTCGCTCCGCTCCCGCCCTCCGCTGCCCATTCCCGGGTCGCTCCGCTCCCGCCCTCCAAATCGTCATCAGAACGGTTCCTCCGTGCCGCCGGGGTTGCAGCGCCTGTCGACCATCGTGGCGTCATCGACCACGGGCCGCCACGGCTCGAGGTTCCAGCTGGTCTTGCCGGGCTGCGCGATCTCGGCGAAACTCCAATGACACATGAACTGCTCGCGCATGCCGGGGATGTCGGCGTCGGATGACAGCGCCAGCACCTCGGTCCACGCCTCGTCACCCTGAACGGCGTCGTTCAACTGGCCCGCGGCCGCCCGACCCGCCGGGGTCGGGTAGACGCGCAGGCTGGACAGGTCACCCCAGTGCGACCACTCGGTGTGATCGACGAACGGCGGGACGGGCAACGGGTCGGCCGAGGCCGTGGGGGCGAGGCCCGCAGATGTCAGCGCGCACGCCATGAAGAGAACCCAGGCGAAGGCCGCGAGAAGAAGGCGCATGCCGCTAGCGCGACTTTCCCTGGACTTCGAGGATCTTGGGTCGGACGTCGACGAGGTAGATGCCGATCGCACACGCCGCGATGGCCGAGCCGACCGGCGGCGGAAGGAAGACACCCACCAGGCCCGTGCCTCCGAGGATGGCCAGCCAGATCGGCTTGCTGAGCTTTTCCGCGGCGGTGTAAGCGTCGGTGCGCTGAATCGCCGCATGGACGAACGCATACAACCCCACCAGCAGAACGCCCACCTGAATGGCGAAGAGGACGTAACTCGCCAGGTCCTGAAGCATCACGCTCCAAGCCTATGCGGGTTACGTCCCCTCAGTCGACTTCGCCTTTCGAGGCCGTCGGCTTCGTTACTTCTGCGTCACCTTCTTGGCAGGAGCCTTCTTGGCGGGGGCCTTCTTGAGGGGAGCCTTCTTGGCGGGGACCTTCTCAGCGGCGTCCTTCACCGCTTCTCCGGCCTCGTCGACCCTCTTCGGCAGCTCGACGCCAACCAGCTTGGCGGCACGCTCGCCGACGGCCCGGGTCTGGCTGGCCACAGTGCCCAGCGCGTCCTGGGTCAATTCGACGGCCTGGTCGGTCACGCTCTCGACGCGGTTGGCGGCCTCTTCGATCGCCGGCTGCTGACGGATGCGCTCGAGCGCGGCCTCGCCACGCTCGACGAGCTTGTTGTACTGGGCGGTGGCAGCCTCGGCGTAGCTTTCGGCGGCCTTGCGGAGCTCGTCGGAGCTCAGTTTCTCGCGCAGCTCGGTGACCTGCGTCGGCAGCTCTTCCTGCAGCTTGTTGAGCTTCGCGCGACGCTCTTCGACGCGGGCAGTAGCGTCGGTGCGGGCCTCTTCGGCACGCTCGCGCAGGCTGGCGACGATCTCGTTCACGGTGGCGAGCGCGAGGTCCGCGGCGCCGACGGCGGCGAGCAGCGGGGCCTTCAGGTCTTCAACGGTGGGCTGGTTCTTCTCGGCCATGTTCTCTATCCCTTCGAACTTCGTTTCGGTTTGGCTAATCAGCAGTGGTTCGGATGTCAGTCAGTGGCTGGCTCCTCATCCATGGCCTCGTTCTGCTCTCGGAACGAGGTGTAGATGTCGAGCAGCACCTGCTTCTGCCGCTCGGTGATCGCAGTGTCCGTGACGATCACGTCGCGGACCTCGCTCGGCTCGCTGGGCTCGAGAAGTCCTGCCCTCACGTAGAGCACGTCCGCGGAGACCCTGAGCGCCTTGGCGATCTGGTTGAGAACCTCCGCGGAGGGCTTCCGCAGTCCCCTCTCGATCTGACTGAGATAGGGATTGCTGACGCCGGCCTTCTCGGCCAACTGCCGCACCGAAACCTGCGCGGCTTCGCGCTGGCTACGGATGAAGCCTCCGATGTCCTGCGCAGCGGTGGACACGACAGCGGCAAGGTTTTCCTCTTGCGCCATGTTCCGCCCCCTCTGCGTGGGTATCCGAATGGCTTCGAACACCACCATAGGACGGAGTGCTAACTATTGCAAGCACTTGTTAGCAGCGCATTGGTCCGGTCAGAACAGAAACTGGGCTACCGAATAGATGACCAAACCCGCGAGCGAACCGACTACTGTGCCGTTGATTCGAATGAACTGCAGGTCACGGCCTACGTAGAGCTCGATTCGCTCGCTCGCCTCGTCCGCGTCCCAGCGCTCGATCGTCTCGGTGATGATCGCTGTGATTTCCGTCCCATACTGCCCAACCAGGTGCTGTGCGGCGCGCACGATCCAGTTGTCGACCTTGTCGCGCAGGTGGGCGTCATCGCGTAACGACTCCCCGATGTGGACCACCGAGTCGGCGATCCTGGTGCGAAGTGTGGACGTCGGATCGTCGACCGATTCCATGAAGATGCGCTTGGCCGTGGTCCACGCCGTCTCCGCGGCCCTGGCCACCTCGTCCCGCGCCATGATCTGGTCCTTGACCTTCTCTGCACGGGCGATCGTCGCCTCGTCGTTCTGAAGGTCCTCGGCGAACTCGAACAGGAACTTCGTCGCAGACTGACGCAGCTCGTGGTCGGGGTTGCGCCGCACCTTGTCGGTGAAGTCCATCAACTCCCGGTGGATGCGATCCCCGACGAGACTGTCGACCCATCGTGGCGTCCACGTCGGGGAGTCCCTCTCGATCACGCGCTCGATGATCTCGTCGGCGCCCAGCGACCATTCGAACGCCCGGTCGGCCAGCAGTTGCAGCAGGGCCTCCTGCCGGTGCTCCTCCAGCATGCTGGACAGCACCCGGCCGACGGGAGGCCCCCACTGCGGTTGCGCGACGCGCTTGACGATCATTCGGTCGAGGACCTGCTGGACGTCCTCGTCGCGAAGCATCTCCACCAGCACCTGCAGCACGGTCGACGCCTCGGCGGCCACCCGCTCGGCGTGCCCTGTGTCGGCGAGCCACTTGCCCATGCGGCCGGCCACCTGAGCCTCGCGCAACTTCGTCTCGACGACTTCGGGCGACATGAAGTTCTCCCGCACGAACGTGCCAAGGCCCTCGCCGAGCTGGTCCTTCTTGCGCTTGATGATCGCGGTATGCGGGATGGGGATGCCCAGCGGATGCTTGAACAGCGCCGTGACGGCGAACCAGTCGGCCAACGCGCCGACCATGCCCGCCTCGGCGGCCGCTCGGACATAGCCGACCCACCCCGGGGCGCCCTGCGACTGCGCCCAGGTGGACACCAAGAAGATGACCGTCGCGCCGAGGAGGAAGCTCAGCGCGACGACCTTCATGGTGCGTAGCCCGCGACGCCGCTCGGCATCTGCAGCGGCGTCCACGCCGGCAATCGATTCCGCAAAGCTCGCCCGCTCGCCGGAGCTGGTTCTATGTACCACCCCTCCATCATCCTGCATGGCTCCACCGGCAGTCCCGTCCAACCGACGCAACCGATGCAACCGGCGGCATTCGCCGTATCATCGACCGCAACGAGGGAACGGAAAACGGCGGAAGTGGCACAGCAGACCCCGGCCGGCCCGGTGAAGACTGACGGGCGCAAACGGCGCTGGCACCAACACAAAGTCGATCGGCGCAACGAACTGGTCGATGGCACGTTGGACGCGATCCGGCGACGCGGAAGCAATGTGAGCATGGACGAGATCGCCGCCGAGATCGGTGTGTCCAAGACGGTTCTGTACCGCTACTTCGTCGACAAGAACGACCTGACCACCGCAGTGATGATGCGGTTCGCGCAGACCACGCTGATCCCGAACATGGCGGCCGCGCTGACCTCGAATCTCGACGGCTACGACCTGACTCGCGAGATCATCCGCGTGTACGTCGCAACCGTCGCCGCCGAGCCGGAGATCTATCCGTTCGTGATGGCGAACAGCTCGGCGAGCAAGAGCAAGGCGGTGGCCGACTCCGAGCAGATCATCGCCCGCATGCTCGGCGTGATGCTCCGTCGGCGAATGGCGTCGGTCGGCATGGATACCAGAGGCGCCCAGCCGTGGGCGTTCATGATCGTCGGCGGCGTCCAGTTGGCCACCCACTCCTGGATGTCGCACCCGCGGATGACGGCCGACGAGTTGATCGACTACCTCACGATGCTGTCGTGGAACGCGTTGCGCGGCATCGTCGAAGCGAACGGATCGCTGGAGAGTTTCAACGCGTTGCCGCATCCGTCCCCGATACTGCCGTCCCAACTGCTTGACTGAGCGGATGGCCGCATTATCCGACGCCGACACTCCGTCGCTCTGGACCCACGAACCGCACACCCATCTCGAGTTCACGCCGGGCGCCAAGGTCGCCGACATCAAGACTGACGCCACACCGGGATTCAAGGGATCCAAGTCTGATGCCCCCGACCTCCAGAACGAGCGCAACCAGCAGTTCGCCGAACTGCAGGAGATGTTCTATGCGAACAGCCGGTCGGGCGACACCCGCAAGGTCTTGCTGGTACTGCAGGGCATGGACACCGCAGGCAAGGGTGGCATCGTCAAACACGTTGTGGGATCTGGTAATCCGCAGGGAATCCGCTATGCCAGCTTCGGCAAGCCCACCGACGAGGAGCTGGCTCACCACTACCTTTGGCGCATTCGCAACGCGCTGCCGACCGCTGGCCAGCTCGGTGTGTTCGACCGGTCGCACTACGAGGATGTGCTCGTCGTGCGGGTACACGACCTGGTCCCGCCCGAGGTATGGGGCGCGAGGTATGACGAGATCAACGCGTTCGAGAAGGAACTCGTCGACGGCGGAACGACGATCGTGAAGGTGGCCATGTTCGTCTCGCTCGACGAACAGAAGAAGCGACTCGCCAAACGTCTGGAGCGGCGGGACAAGTACTGGAAGTACAACCCAGTCGACATCGATGAGCGCAAACTGTGGCCCAAGTACCAAGAGGCCTACGAGGCCGTGCTGGATCGGACGTCCACGGAGTACGCGCCCTGGTACGTCATCCCCTGCGATCGGAAGTGGTACTCGCGACTGGCGATCACCGAGTTGCTGATCGAGGCACTGGAGGGAATGCACTTGTCCTGGCCGCCGGCGGATTTCGACATCGAGGCCGAGAAGAAGCGGCTCAAGTCCGTCTAGCCACCCCGACCCGCGCCGAGATTGCGGTTGTTGACGAATCAAGCGAGATTCTCGTCATCTTGAGCAATCTCGTGGAACCAACTGGCGGCCCGCTGCGCCTAAACCTCCGTGGGGGAATTGATCGTCGCCTCTGAGGCGCTGGCATCGAGAACGCTGACCCGGCAGGACCTGCGCGCCCGGTACGTCAAGCTACATCGCAACGTCTATGCGCCCATGGGGCTGCAGCTTACGGCAGTAGATCGCGCCAAGGCAGCGTGGCTTTGGTCAGGTCGCGAAGCCGTCCTGGTAGGGGCTTCGGCCGCGGCCATCCTTGGCACCCGATGGTTGCCAAGAGACGCGCCGGCCGAGCTTTCCCTTTCGGTTTGCCGCTCACCTCCCGGGATAGTGATCCGCCGCGACCTCATTGCCGACGATGAACTCCGCACTGTGGGTGGGATCCGATGTACGAGCGCCACGAGGACTGCCTACGACATCGGGAGGCGTCAGCCAGGCGAAGAGGGGATCATCCGAGTCGACGCCCTGCTCAACGCAACCGGTGTCGCAGTGTCCGCGGTCGAGTCGATTGCGTCGCGTCATGCCGGTGCACGTGGTCTCCGTCAACTGCGACAGACGCTCAGCCTGGCCGACGGCGGGGCTGAGTCGCCGCAGGAGACGAGGCTGCGACTATTGCTCGTGCGCAATGGACTGTCGCGACCGGTAACCCAAATACCGGTTCGCAACGACCGCGGACGGGTGGTCCGCCGCATAGACATGGGCTGGATCGATTGCATGGTCGGCGTCGAATATGACGGCGAGCAGCACTTCACCAACCCCGAGGACTACGCCAACGACATCGACCGCCTGGAGTTCCTCGCCGCCAAGGGGTGGCTGATCGTCCGTGTTAGCGCCCGGCAATTGCGCTACCAGCAGGCCGCCACCGTGGAGCGGGTGCGTCAAGCGCGTCGACGACGCGGTCAGTAGGTGTAGAAGCCCTTGCCCGACTTCTTGCCGAGCTGACCCGCCTCGACCATCCGTTGCAGCAGCGGCGGTGGGCCGTACAGCGGCTCCTTGAATTCCTCGAACATGCTGTCCGCGATCAGCTTCAAGGTGTCCAGGCCGACGAGGTCGGACAGCTTCAGCGGCCCCATCGGGTGCGACAGCCCGGCAACGACGGCGGTGTCGATGTCCTCGACGGTTGCGACGCCTGACTCCGCCATCCGCACGGCCGACAGCAGGTACGGCACCAACAGGGCGTTGACGACGAAGCCCGACCGGTCGGCACACTTCACCACCTTCTTGCCGAGCACTTCACCGGCGAACTGCTCAGTGCGTGCGATCGCCGCTTCGGTGGTGACCAGCGTGCCGACTAGTTCGACGAGCGGCAACACCGGTACGGGGTTGAAGAAGTGCAGCCCCAGCACCCGGCTCGGATTCTTGGTCGCCGCCGCGATCTTCATGATGGGGATGCTGGAGGTGTTCGATGCCAGCACGGCATCGGGGTCGGTGATCACCGCGTCGAGCTCCGCGAAGACCTTGGCCTTCACGGCGACGTCCTCGACGATCGCCTCGATCACCAGCTGGCGATCCGACAGGTCGGCCAGGCTGGTCGTGACGCTCAGCCTCGCCAGGGCCTCGTCGCGTTCGGCTTCGGTCAGCTTGCCCTTGCCGACGCCGCGCTCCAACGACGTGGTGATGCGGTCGCGGCCAGCGGCCACCAGCGCCTCGGTGGGCTCGTAGATCCGCACGTCCACCCCGGCACGCAACGACACCTCGGCGATGCCCGCGCCCATCTGTCCGGCGCCGACGACGCCCACCCGCTCGATGTTCTTCACGTTCACGAATCTTCCTCAATCGGCGAGCAGACGCAAAAGTGCCCGAAACGCCGGGGTGTCGAGCACTTGTGCGTCTGCTCGCGCAGATGGTGGTTCTGGTGGGTCTTAGTGGAACTGACCCTCTTCGGTCGAGCCCGCGAGCGCGATGGTCGAGCTGGTCGGGTCCACGGTGGTGGCGATCCGGTCGAAGTAGCCCGCTCCAACCTCGCGCTGGTGCTTCGTCGCGGTGTAGCCACGCTCCTCGGCCGCGAACTCGCGTTCCTGCAGCTCGACGTAGGCGCTCATCTGGTTGCGGGCGTACCCGTGGGCCAGATCGAACATCGAGTAGTTCAGGGCGTGGAAGCCAGCCAGCGTGATGAACTGGAACTTGAAGCCCATCGCGCCGAGCTCGTTCTGGAACTTGGCGATGGTCGCGTCGTCCAGGTGCTGCTTCCAGTTGAACGACGGGCTGCAGTTGTAGGCCAGCATTTGGTCGGGGAACTCGCTCTTGACGTCCTCGGCGAACTCCTTGGCAAGCGCGAGATCCGGCGTGCCGGTCTCCATCCAGATCAGGTCAGAGTACGGCGCGTAGGACTTGGCGCGCGCGATGCAGGGCTCGAGGCCGTTCTTGATCCGGTAGAAGCCTTCCTTGGTCCGCTCGCCGGTGATGAACGGCTGATCGCGCTCGTCGACGTCGGAGGTGATCAGCGTGGCTGCCTCGGCGTCGGTGCGGGCGATGACGACCGTCGGGACGTCGGCGACGTCCGAGGCCAGGCGCGCGGAGGTCAGGGTGCGGATGTGCTGCTGGGTGGGGATCAGCACCTTGCCACCGAGGTGGCCGCACTTCTTCTCCGACGCCAGCTGGTCCTCCCAGTGCGAACCGGCGACGCCTGCGACGATCATGGCCTTCTGCAGCTCGTAGACGTTGAGCGCGCCACCGAAGCCGGCTTCACCGTCGGCGACGATCGGGGCCAGCCAGTTCTGCACCGACTTGTCGCCCTCGACCTTGGCGATCTCGTCGGCGCGCAGCAGCGCGTTGTTGATGCGACGCACGACCGTCGGCACCGAGTTGGCCGGGTAAAGGCTCTGATCTGGGTAGGTGTGACCGGACAGGTTCGCGTCGCCGGCGACCTGCCACCCCGACAGGTAGATGGCCTTGAGGCCGGCGCGGACCTGCTGCACCGCCTGGTTGCCGGTCATGGCGCCAAGGGAGTTGACGTAGTCCATGTCGTGCAGCTGCTCCCACAGCACCTCGGCGCCGCGACGGGCGAGGGTGCTCTCCTCGACCACGTGGCCCTGGAGGGCGACGACGTCCTCGGGGGAGTACGTGCGCTCGACGCCCTTCCAACGCGGGTTGGTGTTCCAGTCGTGCTGGATCTGCTCGGGGGACTTCGGCGTGCCAACGGTGGACATCGGGGCTCCTTGGGTTACGAATCGCCGGTGGCCCTGAGCTCAATGCTTGCTAACGCCACCGCGAGTTAGCTCTTCTGCTAGCACGACGATGTCACAGTGCATATGCGCAGGTCCACCCGTTTCGCTTGCCAAGTTTCGCCAACACCTGGTGCCATCTTGCTACGATTGCGAAGGCGTTGACGGCTTTACCGGTTCAGAAGTTACCGTCCAGTAGCAAGTATTCGCAGGTCAATACGTCCGTACTGTTAAACCCGATCGATTCAGAGCGGGAAGAGACAGGCGATGGCTTTGACCTCGTCGCCGACCAGATATGTGAGCGTTGTAACAGTGCGATCGGTCACGTCGTCGCCGAACTTGTCAGTAGACCCGGCCGGATGCACGTGGCGGACGATCTCAAGCCTGTCCCCCAACGCCACCGGAAGATCATGCTCGATGGTCACGCGCAGCGGCGCGGCCATGAGTTCGGGCTGGGTGTGGAGGTAGTCCTCGATGACGCTCCAGTACACCGAGTTGTTCACGTGGTCGAAGATGTCGATGTCGCTGACGCGGACCGGGTAGTCACGGACGTGCTCGGCATCCTCGCGGCTGCCCGCCTTCAGATACGCCTTCCACCGCAACCGGTCGACCGCGGTGGTCTTCTGCAGGCCGGCGATGAAGTCATCGGAGATGCGCGCAGGTCCCTGCGTCTCGCGGTTGATGTTGATCCAGAATGCCTCGGACTCGATCAGCCCACCCCGGCGGCCCTCTATGCGCACCCGCATGTCACACCACCGGTTGGAGGTGCCCGAGCACCAGCGGCGCAAGCGCAGCATGTCCTTGAACTGGATGGGCTCGATCAAGTCGATCATGGTGCGACGCACGATCCACAGCGGGTGAGTCTCCTCGAACCCCATCTCGCGCAGTTGATCAGAACCGATGTCCTGAATGTGCCTGGTGGCGGCGTCGAATTTCAGCCTGCCCTCGCTGTCGACGTCGGCGACCCGCAGGGGCCACTCGATGTCGAAGACGTCGGGGTGCGGATCGGGGACGGGCATCATCGCCTTCTTGAGGCCTGAAGACAGGCCCATGACCTGGCTCCTGCCGGGTCCATCCTTGATGCTCACGGGTGCAAATACTGCCACGAGCCGCCGATCTGCCAACCCTGCAAAGGCAACCTTCACAGTGTCGTTATGCTGGCTGACGTGGCCAAAACCTTCGTCGGGTCGCGGGTTCGCCAGCTTCGCAGCGAGCGCGGATTCAGTCAGGCGGCCCTCGCGCAGATGCTCGACATCTCCCCCAGTTACCTGAATCAGATCGAGCACGACGTACGCCCGTTGACCGTCGCGGTGCTCTTGCGCATCTCGGAGGTCTTCGGCGTCGACGCGACGTTCTTCGCGTCGCAAGACGACACCCGACTGGTGGCCGAACTGCGCGAGGTGACGATGGACCGCGACGTCGGCATCGACGTCGACCCGTCCGAGATCGCCGACATCGTCAATGTTCATCCGACGCTCGCGCGGGCGATGGTCAATCTGCACCGGCGCTACCGCCTCACCACCACCCAACTGGCAGCGGCCACCGAGGACCGCTTCTCGGACGGCAGCGGCTTCAGCTCGGGGTCGGGATCGATCACGATGCCGCACGAGGAGGTGCGGGACTACTTCTACCAGCAGCAGAACTACCTGCATGAACTCGACACCGCCGCCGAGGATCTGACCATACGGATGCGCATGCACCGCGCCGACCTGGCAGGCGAGTTGTCCGACCGACTCGTCAGGGTGCACGGCGTTCACATCGTCAAGCGCATCGATCTGGGCGACACCGTGCTGCACCGCTTCGACCCGGAAACGAAGACACTGGAGATCGGCAGCCATCTGTCGTCTGGTCGGTACGTGTTCAGGCTCGCTGCCGAACTGGCCTACCTCGAGTTCGGCGATCTCATCGACGAGCGGGTCGGCGAGGGCAATTTCACCAGCGACGAGTCGCGCACGCTGGCGCGTCTGGGAATGGCGAACTACGTCGCGGCGGCCACCGTCCTGCCCTACCGCCAGTTCCACGACGTCGCCTTGAACTTCCGCTATGACGTCGAGCGATTGTCGGCGTTCTACTCGGTGAGCTACGAGACCGTCGCGCACCGGCTGTCCACGTTGCAGAGGCCGTCGATGCGCGGCGTGCCGCTGTCGTTCGTTCGCGTCGACCGGGCGGGCAACATGTCGAAGCGTCAGTCCGCCACGGGTTTTCACTTCTCCTCGAGCGGAGGTACCTGCCCGTTGTGGAACGTCTACGAAACGTTCGCCAACCCCGGCAAGATTCTGGTGCAGATCGCGCAGATGCCCGATGGACGCCACTACATGTGGGTCGCACGTACGGTGGAGCGTCGGGCGTCGCGTTATGGTCAGCCGGGCAAGACGTTCGCGATCGGTCTCGGCTGCGAGTTGCGGCACGCGCAACGACTCGTGTATTCGGAGGGGCTCGATTTGTCGGGTGACATCGCCACACCGATCGGCGCCGGCTGCCGGGTCTGCGAACGTGACAACTGCCCGCAACGCGCCTTCCCCGCGCTGGGCCGCGCACTCGACCTCGACGAGCACCGCAGCACGGTCTCGCCGTACCTGGTGAAGCACGCATGACGCAATCCCGCATTACGCACTGAGGAGTCGACAGCCATGACCGAGACACCGGAGAGCCGACGCGAAGCCACCGGGAAGCGGGGCGAGCCCGCCCGCATCCCCTCCACCGGCAGCCTTCGCGAACTCGGCCCCATCGGCTGGATCATCGCGAAGGTTGGTGCCCGCGTGATCCGGGCGCCGCGCTTCCACCTGATGGACGTCATCGGCCAGCACAAGCTGCTCCTCATCGCGTGGCTGCCGTACTCGGGTGTGCTGCTCAATTGGGGGAAGCTGTCCCGTCGGGATGCCGAACTCGTCATCCTCCGCGTCGGGCACCTGCGTGATTGCGAATACGAACTCCAGCAGCACCGTCGGCTGGCGCGGACTCGCGGCCTCGACGACGACACTCAGGCCCGAATCTTCGAAGGACCCGACGCGGAGGGCCTGACCGACAAGCAGCGGATCCTGATGACGGCGACCGACGAGTTCGTCATCACCCGATCGATGTCACCGGAGACCTGGTCGTCTCTGGCATCTCACCTGGACCGCAAGCAGCTCATCGAATTCTGCATGCTGGCCAGCCAATACGACGGGTTGGCCGCCACGATGGCGACGCTTAAGATCCCGCTGGACTTCCCAAACTGAAGCGCCGACGTCAGCCGATGCCAGGCGGATCTAGGTAGGAGCCAGCCTCGGTGCACAGTGTCTGCTTCACCAGTCGAGCCTGGTCGTCGACCATCACCTCGGCGACCCCATGCTCAAGCCAGTCAAGCGTCACCCCCGCGACGTGGCGGGGATTGCCTTACGGTATGTCGACACCACTTGCCATGTCGGTGTCGATGATCCCGGCGTGCATCGCCACCACCTCCACGTTTCGATGGGAAAGATCCAGGCGAAGGGCGTTGGTGAAGGCCCACGCTGCTGACTTGCTCGCCGAGCACCGGCCGGGAGAACCAGACCGCGTCGGAGAGAACGTTGACGATGGCGCCACCGCCGTTGCGCTCGATCACCGGCGCGAAGGCCTGACTACCGTGGACCATTCCCTAGAAGTTCGTCTCGAAGATGATCCGGCAGGCCTCGACGAACGCGGGATCCAGCACACCGTCGGTCAGGCTCCCAATGCCTGCGTTGTTGACCAGCAGCGTGACGTCTTCGCAGCGGATGGCGGCGGAGCCCTCGATGGCCTCCCGTGACCAATTGCAATGGACCCGTCGACCTTCATGGTTCGCCCTCGGCTGTATGCGCAGGCTACGCCCGGCCGTTAGAGGTAGGTGACCGCCAGCACGCTGATCGAGAACAACAGCGGCGAGATCGGCACGCACCAGAGGAACGCAGCCTTCGCAAACGCCTTGCGGCCGTATAACATTCGCCCGAGCAGGCCGCCGGTTAGGCCGAGACCCAAGGACCCGGCCGCCACGACGAGCACCCAGGCATTCACGGTCGCGGTCTTCGTCGCGAACGAGATCGCGGTCAGCCACAGCATGTGGCCGATGATCAACCCGCCGAGCACGGCGACAATCGTCGCTCTCACGCGTTGGCTCTCAGAAGTTGATCATGTGGCCGGCCAAGCCGTGGAAGCACTCCTGAAGAGCCTCCGACAGCGTGGGGTGGGTGTGCACGTTGCGGCTGAGCTCGTTGACGGTGAGGTCCCACTTCTGCGCGAGGGTCAGTTCGGGCAGAAGCTCCGATACGTCGTGTCCGATCAAATGGCCACCGAGGAGTTCGCCGTACTTCGCATCGGCGATCACCTTGACGAAGCCGCCGGGCTCGCCGAGGCCATGCGCCTTGCCGTTGGCCGTGAAGGGGAACTTCGCGACCTTGACGTCATAGCCCTCGTCGCGGGCCTGCTGCTCGGTGAGTCCGAAGCTGGCGACCTGAGGTTGGCAGAAAGTGGCGCGCGGCAGCATCCGGTAGTCGCCGAGCGCCAGCGTCTCGGCGCCCGCGATGGTTTCGGCAGCCACGACGCCCATGGCCTCGGCGACGTGCGCGAGCTGCAGCTTCGCCGTGACGTCACCGATCGCGTAGATGTGCGGCACGGAGGTGTGCATGTAGTCGTCGATACCGATGGCCTTGCGGTCGGTAACCGCCACGCCGGCCTTGTCCAAGCCGAAGCCCTCGACGTTGGGCGCGAAGCCGATGGACTGCATGACCTTGTCGGCCTTGAGCTCCTCTGTCCTGCCGTCCTTGCTGATGACGACCGTCACCGTCGAGCCTTCATCTGAGATCGACTCGACCTTGGTGCCGGTGAGGATCTTGACGCCCAGCTTCTTGAACTGCTTCTCGATCTCCTTCGAGACCTCGGCGTCCTCGTTGGGCAGCGCACGGGGCAGGAATTCGACGATCGTGACGTCGACGCCGTAGTTGCTCATCACGTAACCGAACTCCATGCCGATGGCCCCTGCACCAGCGATGACGATCGACTTGGGCAGTTCCCGCGCCAGGATCTGCTCTTCGTAGGTGACGACGTTCTCCGACAGCGATGTACCTGGCACCAATCGGGTGCTGCTGCCGGTCGCGATGATCGCGTTGTCGAAGGTCACCGACACTGGATTCTCTGCGCCGCCTGCCTCGTTCAATTCGACCGACAGCGTGTTGGCGTCGGTGAACGACCCGCGGCCGTGGATCTCGGTGATCTTGTTCTTCTTCATCAGGAAGTGCACGCCCGCGACGCGGCCGTCGGCGACCTCGCGGCTGCGGTCGAACGCAGAGCCGTAGTCGAACGAAACGTCGCCGCTGATGCCGAACGTCTTGGCTTCCTTGGTGAAGATGTGCGCCAGCTCGGCGTTGCGCAGCAGCGACTTGGACGGAATGCAGCCGACGTTGAGGCAGACCCCGCCCCAGTACTTCGGCTCCACGATGGCGGTGTTCAGCCCGAGCTGGGCCGCGCGGATGGCCGCCACGTAACCGCCGGGTCCAGCACCGAGTACGACTACGTCATAGTGAGTCACGGCTCCAGCCTAATGGTCGCGGCCGTCGCGCCAGCGGTCGATCCGCTAGGTCCGCGCGACCGCAGTCCGCGCCGCCGGGATGGGGCAGGCGTCACTCGCCTCGGCGACGATGTGGGTGCCGCCGTCCCGCGGCCGCTCGCCGCGTTCGTAGGCCGCCCCGGTCATCGGCGGCTGGTCGGCGAGCAGACGGTTCTCCGCTTCGGTGTAGGCACGTCCGCGGCTGAGGAACCTCATGCCCTCCGGAGTTTCGAGGCTGAAGCCGCCGCCCCGTCCGGGAACGACGTCGATGACAAGCTGGGTGTGCTTCCATGCCTCGAACTGGCTCCCGGAGATCCACACCGGTACCCCGTCGCCGACGTCGAGGATCGACAGCAGGATGTCGCGGTCGCCGACGATGAACTCGCCGTCGGGATAACACATCGGCGACGACCCGTCGCAGCAGCCGCCGGACTGGTGAAACATCAACGCCCCATGGCGATTCTGCAACGTACGGAGCAGGTCGGCAGCCGACTCGGTGACTAGCGCACGCGGCGGTACAACGTCGGTCATCGATAGTCCTTTCTCGTGAACGGCGGGTCGGTGGTCGAAATTCGATCGTCCACGGCCGGGTCGACGAGGTGTAGCCCAGCTCACACTACGCCCGCCGTCACAATGGTTGGGTGGACGAAGACCCGTATCTGTGGCTCGAGGACATCACCGGCGACGACGCGCTCGAATGGGTGCGACAGCGCAACGAGCCGACGCTTGCCGAGCTCGGCGGCGAGCGTTTCGAGCAGATGCGCGAAGAGGCGCTGGAGATCCTGGACACCGACGCCCGGATCCCGTACGTGCGACGGCGCGGCGAGTACCTCTACAACTACTGGCGCGACGGCGACCACCCGCGTGGACTGTGGCGGCGCACCACCCTCGACGGCTACCGCAGTGATTCACCCGACTGGGACGTCCTGGTCGACCTCGACGCGCTGGCCGCGGAGGACGACGAGAAATGGGTCTGGGCCGGTGCCGACGTGATCGAGCCCGACCTCACACTGGCGCTCGTCAGCCTCTCGCGCGGCGGATCCGACGCGACGGTCACCCGCGAATTCAACATGACGACAAGACAATTCGTCGCCGACGGGTTCACGGTGCCCGAAGCGAAGACCAGCATCTCCTGGGAGAGCCGCGACAGCGTGCTGATCGGGACGGACTTCGGCCCGGACACGCTGACCGACTCCGGCTATCCCCGCATCGCGAAGCGGTGGCGACGCGGACAACCTCTGACCGAAGCGCAGACGGTGTTCTTCGGCGCCGCGTCGGACGTCAGCATCGGAGTCGGATTCGACCCGACGCCCGGCTTCGAGCGACTGCTGGCCACGAGATCGGTCGACTTCTTCAACCGCGAGCGCTTCGAGATTCGCGGCGAGGAACTCATCGCGATCGACGTCCCTACCGACGCGGCGATCTCCATCCACCGCGAGTGGCTCCTCGTCCGGCCGCGTGCCGATTGGACGGTGGCTGCGGTCACGTACCCCGCCGGCTCGCTGCTAGCCGCGCAGTACGATGACTTCCTCAGTGGCACTGTAGAACTCAGTGTGGTCTTCGAACCCGACGAACACACCAGCCTGGACACCTACGCGTGGACCCGCGACCGGCTCGTCCTCGTCACGCTGCACGACGTGGCAACCCTCGTCGAGCTCGTCAGCCCCGGCCCGTGGCGACGGGAGCCCATCCCGGGCGTTCCGCGCAATGCCACGACGGTGGTCGTCGACGCCGACGAATACGGCGACGAGATCTTCCTGGACTCCAGCGGCTTCGACAGCCCGTCGCGGCTGCTGTGGGGGCACGCCGGCGGCGAGGTGACCGAGATCAAGAGTGCGCCGGCGTTCTTCGACGCATCCGACATCGAAGTGGATCAGCACTTCGTCGCCTCGGCTGATGGCACAATGATTCCGTACTTCGTTGTGGGCCATCGTAGTTCGAACGATCCGAGTAGTTCGAACGATCCGATAGGCCCAGGCAAGACGCTACTGGGCGGCTACGGCGGCTTCGAATCGTCCAACACCCCGGGCTACGGCGGCGTGCTCGGCAGGTTGTGGCTCTCGAGGGGCGGCACCTACGTCCTGGCCAACATTCGCGGTGGCGGCGAGTACGGCCCACGGTGGCACACGCAGGCCATGCGCGAGGGCAGGCACCTGGTGGACGAGGACTTCGCCGCCGTCGCAGCCGATCTGGTCGCACGCGGCATCACCACCGTCGATCAATTGGGCGCCCAGGGTGGCAGCAACGGCGGGCTGCTCATGGGCATCATGCTGACCAAGTACCCGGAACTGTTCGGCGCATTGGTGTGCAGCGTGCCTCTGCTCGACATGAAGCGCTACCACCTGCTGCTGGCCGGAGCCTCGTGGGTGGCCGAGTACGGCAACCCGGACGACCCCGAGGACTGGGCCTTCATCTCCGAGTATTCGCCGTACCAAAACATCTCGGCCGACCGCGAGTACCCGGCACTGCTCATGACGACGTCGACCCGTGACGACCGGGTCCATCCCGGCCACGCCAGGAAGATGACCGCCGCACTGGAGGAGGCAGGCCATGGGGTGCGCTACTACGAGAACGTGGAGGGTGGCCACTCGGGAGCGGCGGACAACGCGCAGACGGCATTCCGCTCGGCGCTGATCTACGAGTTCCTCCACCGCGCGCTGGGTGGCCAGCACGAGTGATCCCGCGCAGACGACCCAGGCGCCAACCGCCGTCTCGCTAGCCGTGACGGCGCTCAACGCGAAAGGTGTAGGCGTCAGCCCCCACGTGCGTGCCCGCGGCCCACAGCCTGCCGCGCCTTCATCGGATCACGTTCGCCGACAGGACCAATAGGGTGATCGGATGAGCACCCTGTCACTGAGTTTCTTCTACATCGGCGTCGCCGTCCTGCTCTGCGGTCTTCTGTTGCCCGGGTGGGACACGGCCGCGAGGTCCAAGCGGGCGATGAAGCGTCGCATCTACTGGACGGCCACCATCGTCGCCATCCCCGTGCTGTTCGCGGCCGGGTTGCCGGACCTTCAGAGTTCGGTCGCGTTCGTCGCCATGGCCTGCGTACTGATGGGCGGATGGGCCTACTTCCGCACCCCAAACATCAAGATCGGCGGGCGGATCTGGGCCGCCTACCCGCCCAACCGCGAGCCGGACCCACCTCCGGACGTTCAACCATGAGGCTGTCCAAAACTCGCCGACGACCAGCCTGCCGGCAGTAGCGTTCGATAATGTCGAAAGCTTCGCGTCCTGCAGCGATCCCGTGATGGGCCGAATCGAGTACCCGACTACGCGTGTCCTCGCGAGCGCAAGGGCGCAGGCTTGCGACATGGACGACTGCCCGGCGCGACACAGCGGGCGTCTGCGATGAGTCCCAGCCCGGCTCCGAGGCGGACGTCGCTGGTGAGTCCCGTGCTGCTGGCCCCATCCGAGGACATCTCGCCGGCCGCGAAGGCTGCGGTCCTGACCAACGACGCCGGCGGGCGGGTGATGCTCGTCGAGCTTCGCGTGAACCCCGGCACGACGGTGGACACGGCACGCGATGAGTTCCGCGAATTGTTTCATTCGGTATTCGGCCACCTGGCCAAGGACCTCGAACCGGTGCCCGTCGGACGGCACTACATGCGCTGCGTGCTGGACCCCGACCAGGTATCGCGGCTGATGCTCGGCGGCGGAACGAGTGGCAGCACGGACGAGGCCAAGGCGCTGGCACTGGTCTACCGGATCTGGCCCGACCTCGTCGTCCGAGCGCACCTGGATCGCTCGCTGACGACGATTCAGGCCGACGCCGCCGCACGCACCTACGGCTGCGCCGGCAAGGGCGTGGTGTGGGCGGTGATCGACTCGGGAATCGAAGCGAGCCATCCACACTTTCAGGCCACCGGCACGCTGTCGGCCGGTGCCGTCAAGAACCTGCATCACGACTTCACGCTCAACCCGGCGCTCACGAAGGGTGGCCCGCTGGTCGACAACTTCGGACACGGCACCCACATCGCGGGCATCATCGCGGGCCGGGCACCGTCCGACCCCGCGCTGATGCGGGTCGCCGGTACGGAACGTGGGGTCGGGCTCCCGAAGTGGGTCGACCGGCCGTTGGAGACCGGTACCACCCTGAACGGGGTTGCGCCCCAGGCGAACCTGGTCAGCCTGAAGGTTCTCGACGACACCGGGAACACACTGGAGAGTGCGCTTCTCGACGCGATCGACTACGTGCGCAACGTCAACGACGGTGGCCGTGAGCTACAGATCCACGGCGTCAACATGTCGCTGGGGTGCGCGTGGCAGCCAGGGGACTACGCCGCAGGCCAGAGTCCGCTGTGTCGCGAACTCGATCTCCTCGTCGGCACCGGCGTAGTGGCCGTCGTCAGCGCGGGCAACATCGGCGCGGGGACCGCAGCGGGCGGCGTCGGTGCAGACGTTCTGGGGTCGACCAGTGACGTCTTCGGCCAGCTGTCGACGATCACCGACCCCGGCAACGCCGCGACGGCGATCACGGTGGGATCGACACACCGCTACCGTCCGCACACGTTCGGCGTCACCTTCAACTCGTCGAAGGGGCCGACGCTCGACGGCCGACTCAAACCCGATCTCGTCGCCCCTGGGGAGCGCATCACGTCCGCCGCGGCCACCCACCAGGCCACCGAGATCGGGATTCTGGAAACCGGAACCGACGGGCTGGCGCGGTACATCGAGATGGACGGCACCTCGATGGCGGCCGCCCACGTCTCGGGGGCTGTCGCCGCGTTTCTGTCGGCCCGCCCCGAGTTCATCGGCCAGCCGGAGATGGTGAAGAAGCAGTTCATCGACACCGCCACCGACCTCGGCCGACACCAGTTCTATCAGGGCGCCGGGCTAGTCAACCTCATGCGCGCACTGACCAGCACCTAAGGGGGAGATCGATCATGGCTTCATTGGTTGAATTGCCCTACTACGAGGTCGTTTTCAATGCGGACGGCACACTCAACACCACCGACCACCAGGAACACCCCGGACTTCGAGCGGCCGTGGCGGCGGGCGGGATCACCGACGTATTCGTCTTCTCGCACGGCTGGAACAACGGGGTCGACTCCGCCCGGACTCTCTATGCGGGAATATTCTCACTGCTCCAGCAGCAGCTCGGATCGAAGGCGAAGAGCAGCATCTTCGTGGGCGTTCTGTGGCCGTCGCTGTTGTTCCCCGACGACGACCCTGCCACCGCTCCACCGGCGCACTCCACGGGCCGGCAGCTCGTCGCGGCGATCGCGCCGGCCATGCCCCAGCAGCGCAGCCAGCTCGACACCATCGGCCAACTACTCGACGACAAGCCCCAGGAGCGGGACAAGCTTACCGAATTCCATTCCTTGACAATAGGACTCGTCACCACTGAGCCCCAGGCAGGCGAGGATGCCGGTGAGTCGACGCTGCTCACCGCCGATCCGATGACCGCGCTCGGCCACGCCGCGACGATGGCACCCAGGGCAAGATCGGATGCCCAGGGGGTCGGCAACCTGTTCGGCCGACTGTGGGCAGGCGGGCGAGAACTGCTGCGGACGATGAGCTACTACGAGATGAAGAACCGTGCCGGCGTCATCGGGCGCCAGGGCCTGGGGCCGCTGCTCGGCGGGCTCACCGGGCCTGACGGCGCGCCACGCATCCACCTCATCGGGCACAGCTTCGGAGCCCGACTGGTGTCGTACTCCCTGTCGGGACTACCCGCAGGCGCCATCGGGTCCGCCAGTCCGGTCAAGTCGCTCAGCTTGGTTCAGGGAGCGTTCTCGCACTTCGCCTTTGCCTCGAGTCTGCCGTTCGACCGCGGGCGCGGGGGTGCACTCGCAGGCTTCGTCGACAGGGTGGACGGACCGTTGGTGGCGACCTTCACCGGCGCGGACCGGGCGGTCGGCCGGTGGTACCCGGCGGCCAGCCTGCTCGCACGTCAGGATGCCGAGGGCAGCGAGGCGGTGACGTTCCGGTGGGGAGCCATGGGACACGACGGATATCAGAACGACCCCGCCGCGCAGACCGTCACCCTCACGACGGGCACTCCGTCGTACGGTTTCACCGCCGGTCGGTTCTACGCACTCGACGCCAACGCGGTAATCGTCAAGAATCAATCCGTGTTCAGTGGTGCGCACAGCGACATCCAGCACGACGAGGTCACCTGGGCCATCGGCCAAGCGGCCCGTATCTCCGACTGATCACCAGCAGACGCATCAGGGGGCCCCAGTACATGCACAACCAAACGCCGAGTCTACGAAGCCGTTCGGCCCAGATTCTCGGTCGGGCCGCGGAACGCATCGACGGGTCGGTCGGGTGGTCCCGGCTGCCCACCATGCTCGGCATACCGGTGCTCGTCGGCCTTCGGTATCGCCTGCGCGCCGAGAACCTCTACGACACGGGACGCGACGCCGCCGCGGTGCCGCCCCCGGTTGCCGACGGGCGGTACCGCGGGGCTCGCACCGTCGACGGCACCTACAACGACCTCACCGACCCGTTGATGGGTGCCCGGGGTTGCCGGTTCGGCCGCAACGTCCCTCTGGCCTATGTCGACCGGGAGCCCAACGAGGCGCTGCTGAGTCCAAGCCCGAGCCTGATCAGCCGCAAACTACTGCGCCGCCGGGAGTTCCAACCCGCCACGTCGCTCAACCTGCTCGCCGCGGCCTGGATCCAGTTCGAGGTCCACGACTGGCTGAGTCACCCGACGGCAAAGGACGCGCCGTGGCAGATCCCGACGGAGAACGACGACGGAACGGAAGGCGTGATGTCGGTCCGGCGAACCGAACTCGACCCGCACGCCGATCCTGACGGCCCGCCGACCTTCGTCACCGACGACACGCACTGGTGGGACGGATCCCAGATCTACGGCGGTAGGCCGGAATTCGCCGTCGCGCTGCGGTCCTTCGAGAAGGGCAAGCTGAAGATCGACGACCTCGGCCTCCCACCCGCCGAGATCGAGGAAACCCTCGATCCCACGGGCACGTTCGCCAACTTCTGGGTCGGGCTCGCACTGCTGCACTCGTTGTTCATGCGCGAACACAATGCAATCTGCGACGTCCTGGCCGGGCACTACCCCCACCTCACCGATCAGGAACTGTACGACAAGGCGCGCCTGATCAATGCGGCCCTGAGGGCCAAGATCCACACGATCGACTGGACACCTGCGATCATCGCGCATCCCACCACGACGTTCGGGATGCGCGCCAACTGGTTCGGGCTGTTCGGCGAGCGGCTGAACCCGTTCATCCGCCGCTTCACCGGCAACGAGATGTTCACGGGCATACCGGGATCGCCGACCAACCACCACGGCGTCCCCTACTCGCTCACCGAGGAGTTCGTCGCGGTGTACCGCATGCATCCGTTGCTTCCCGACGCCTATCAGTTCCGGTCGTTGACCGACGACAGCCTGCTGTCCGAGCACGAACTCGCCGACCTCGAGTTCACGAAGGTCCGCCAACGCCTCTCGGAGGCATCGATGGCGGATCTGTTCTACTCGTTCGGCCGTGCTCACCCCGGAGCCATCACCCTGCACAACTACCCCGTCCAGCTGACCAACATCGTTCGCGACGGTCACACCATCGACCTGGCGGCGGTGGACGTGCTGCGGGTCCGTGAGCGGGGCGTGCCGCGCTACAACGAGTTTCGCCGCCTGTTCCGGCTCAAGCCGGCTGCCACCTTCGCGGACCTGACCGACGACCCGGTGTGGGCGCGCGAGCTCGAGGAGGTCTACGGCGACGTCGAGCGCGTCGACCTCATCGTCGGCATGTACGCCGAGCCGAAGCCGCCGGGATTCGGCCTCAGCGACACCGCGTTTCGCGTCTTCATCCTGATGGCGTCGCGCCGACTCGAGAGCGACCGATTCTTCACCAAGGACTTCCGGCCCGAGGTCTACACGCCCGCCGGAATGGACTGGATCAGGGACAACTCGATGCGGAGCGTTCTCCTGCGGCACTTCCCGGACCTGGCGCCCGCCTTGTCCGGCGTCGCCAATCCGTTCGCGCCGTGGACTGCCGCCGGTGGCACCGGCTCATCGGATGGAGCAGGTATGACCGACCGCACGTACGTCCGCTTCCGCGATGACGTGGAGCAACCCAGCATCGACGAGGAGGGATTGGTCTTCAAGATCGCGGCCTCGCTGAACACGAACAACGTATGGGCACTCAAGAAGTACCGGCATGGGATCCGCGACGCCCACGCCAAGAGCCACGGGCTGCTGCGCGGCGAACTCACCGTCTATCCCGACCTGCCCGACGAGCTACGCCAGGGATTGTTCGCCGAACCGGCGAGCTACCCCATCGTGGTGCGGTTGTCGAGCACCGCAGGCGCTCTGCGCAGCGATCAGACGAAGGGCATTCGGGGGCTGGGCATCAAGGTCCTCGGGGTCTGCGGCGCCAAGATCCTGCCCGACGACGACACCACCAATCAGGACTTCATCCTCGTCACCCACCGCGAATTCCCGTTCGCCGACGCCGCCGCGTATCTGAAGCGCGGCATGCCACTGGCGAAGGTGCTGGCCCGCACACCGGACTCCGTGCTTCAGTTCGCCAGCCGCGTCTTCGCGTTCTTCGGAAACCACGTCCTGCCGCCCCTCGGCCTGCATCTGCCGATGGCGTTGGAGTTGATCACCCGGCCGAATTCGCCGGTGCTGGGCGAGACCTACCACTCGTCCTCGGCGTTGCGCTACGGCGACTACATCGCGCGGTTCGCCGTCGTACCCTTGTCGCAATCGGTGACAACGCTTCAGGGACAGGTCGTTCCGGCGACCGCAGGCCACGACGTGCACCGCGACATGGTGGTCGACCTGTTCCGCGCCGACAGCGCCGAGTACGAGTTCCAGGTCCAACTTTGCACCGACCTCGCCGCCATGCCGGTCGAGGACGCGTCCGTGGACTGGCCCGAGGATGCGTCCCCCCACCGGGGGGTCGCGAAGCTGAACTTCCCCCGACAGAACCCGGACACCAGGGAGCGGAGAACCTACGGGGACGACGTGCTCTCGTTCAACTCGTGGCGAGGGTTGGCCGCGCACCGCCCCCTCGGCTCGATCAACCGTCTCAAGAAGCTCGTCTACGACGCGTCCAGCGATTTCCGGCACAAGCACAACAACGTCGAGCGCCGCGAGCCGTCCGACGTCTCCGAACTCCCCGAGTAGCGGTCTCACAGCAAATGATAGGTGGCGCAGGCAAATTCGACGGCCGAACGTTGCTGGCCATTACCTGCTGATTAGGCAGCGCACCGCAGATCTGGCACCTACACTCGCAAAGCATGGCGCGCCAATGGCAGATGCTGGATCGCGCTGCCGAGTTCGATGCGATCAGCCATGCTCTCACCGACCCGGGCAGCGGCGGCGTGGTGCTCATCGGACCCGCCGGGGTGGGCAAGACGACCCTGGCCAGAAGTGTGGTCGCGACCCTGCCGTCGGAGGTGCACTGGATCGCCTGCACCGAGTCCGCCCGCAGCATCCCCCTCGGCGTATTCGCCCATCAGGTGCCGCCGTCGGGTTCACGCGACCCTCTGGCCCTCATCGCCGCGGCCCGGGAATCGCTTCTTGGGCACCCGAACACCACCATCGGCGTTGACGATGCGTATTTGCTCGACGAACTGTCGGCCACGCTGGTCCATCAACTCGCGGTCGAGGGGGCGGCTAAATTCGTGGCTACGGTACGCAGCGGCGAACCCGTCCCCGACGCGGTCACGTCGTTGTGGAAGGACGGCTACCTCAAGCGCTTTGAACTCTTCCCGCTGTCCAAACAGCAGAGCATCGCCCTCGTCGAGATCGTTCTCGGCGGGCGCCTCGAAGGCCTCAGCGCGGACGTGATGTGGGAGTCGTCAGGTGGCAACCCGCTGTTTCTGCGCCACCTGGTCGAGGGCGCCGTCGACGCGGGCACGCTGACCGAGGTCTCCGGCGTATGGCAGCTGAGGGGTTCGACCGTCATCTCGTCCGGTCTGGCCTCGCTGCTCTCGCAACGCCTCGACCGCGCGTCCAACGAGGTGATGAAGACGCTGAAGCTCCTGGCCCTGTGCGAACCCTGCGACGTCGACATCCTGTGTTCGCTCGCTGGGGAGGACGCCGTCGACGCCGCCGAAGTGCAGGGACTGATCCGCGTGACGCGTGATGGCGCACAGCTCAACGCCCGGTTCAGTCACCCGCTCTACGGCGAGGTGGTCCGGCAGCGCACCGGCAGCGCATCGGCTCGGCGACTGCGCGGCAACATCGTCACCGCCCTGCGGGACCGGCCGACCGACACCACCACCGCCCGGATCCGGCTGGCTCAGCTCTACGTCGACAGCGACCAGCCCCCGGACGTGAACCTGGTGATCACGGCCGCCAAGGACGCCATCTCGCTGTCGAACATTCCCCTCGGAGAGCATCTCGCTCGCGCCGCCCTGGAAACCGACGGTGGGCTGCGGGCAGCCGAGGTTCTGTCGCGAGCACTGATGTGGCAGGGTCGCCCGTCGGAGGCCGACGGCATTCTGGCCCGCTTCGACCCCGATGACCTCGATGAGCTTCAGCTCGTCCGGTGGGGCATCCCGAGGGTGTCGATTCTGTTCTGGTCCATGGGCGCCGAGGACGAAGCGCATTCAGTGATGCAGATACTGGCCGACCGCGTTCGACATCCGGCCCTGAGATTGGTCGTCCAGGCGACGTGGGCAGCACTTGCGGTGCACGAGAACAAGATCGCCGAGGGGCTGGCTGCCGCCGAGGCGGTGTTGTCCGATCCCGACGCGCCCAAGCAGGCCTTCGAGTTCGCAGCGTTCAGCGCGGGCCTCGCGATGCCCGTGGCGGGACGCGGCGGCGACTTCGAGCCGATCGCGGCCATGAGTCGAGCACAGCAGAAGCCGACCGACGGCATGATCAAGGTGATGGTGCGCTACGGCGACGTGCTGGCCCTCACCACCGTCGGCCAGCTCGACTTGGCCGACGAGCGTGCAGCCGGCTACGCCACCTTCTTGTTGTCGGGGCAGCGGCTGGGCTGGGCCATCGCCAGGATCACCGCGGGGGTCGTGGCCACCTATCGCGGCCGTTTCCCTGATGCCATCTCCTCGATCGAGCAGGCGCTCGCGGCGCTCGCGGCCGAGGCGTCGCTGCCGTGGCGACTGCCGGCGAGGCTGCTCCTCGCCAAGAGTTACTCGGCGCTCGGCAACGTCGAACAGGCCGAGCGCGTGCTGATCGACGCAGGCGAACACACCGGACCTTCCGTTGCAATCCACGAGCCGCAGGTACTCATCGCGAAGTCGTGGTTGGCCGCGGCCAAGGGATCTGAGCGGTCGGCGCTCGAGTTCGCCAGGGCCGCTGCAGATCTGGCGCATGGTTCGGGTCAGTACGCCGTCGAGGGCGAGGCGCTTCACCATTTGGCCCGCCTCGGTGACCGCACGGTGGCGGGCCGGCTGCGTTCCCTTCAGGCCCGCATCGCCGGGCCGCTCGCCGACCTGTACGCCCGCCATGCCGCAGCCGTCGCCACCTCCGATGGAGCAGCGCTGGATTCTGTGAGTGTGGCATTCGAAGACGCCGGCTTCCTGCTGTCTGCGGCAGACTCGGCCGCCCAGGCCGCCGGCGTGCACAATCGCGCGGGTGATCGGCGCCGCAACTCCGAAGCCGCAGCTCGAGCGTTGCGCCTCGCGGCGTTGTGTGGGGGCGTGCTGACACCCGCCGTCCGAAGCGCGGCGGCACCCCTTCCGGTGACGTCGCGGGAGCGCGAGATCGCCGCCATGGTCGCCGCGGGGCTGACCAACCGCGAGATCGCCGACCGCCTGGTGGTTTCGGTGCGCACGGTCGAGGGCCACATCTATCGCGCCTGCATCAAACTCGACGTCACCGACCGCGAGGAGTTGGGCAAGATCGTCAGGCCCGACGATCTGAAGCAGAACGGCTAACTGCGCCGCATTCCACCCAGCATGGAGGCGAGCACGCCCAGCACGACGAGCACGCCGCCCGCGGCCAGCGTCAGATTCAGCCACAGATGCAGGTTCCCGATGGCATGGTCGACCAGCGCGGCGGCGGCGTTGCGGACGTCGGCCGTCGTGGCGTCGAGCGCGGCGTTGACGTAGCGCCGCCCCACCTCGATCGCCGCCCAGCCCGCGGCACCCACGATCAACCCCGAGACCCCCAGTGCAACAAGAGCTTTGCCGCGCCGCTTGGCGACCGCCAACATCAGGAGGGCGAACACTCCGGCGAGCACGGCGGCACCGACGCTCACCCACGGGCCCCACGTCGCCACGTCGCGCAGTTGGCCGGGGCGAAGCGATTGCGACACGTTCTCGGTCAGCGGGATCTCCAGGCTCTTCGGCGCCTGGATGCCGAAGTCGGCGAGCGTCTGCTGAAACGAGCTGTCCACCAGCATCGGAGACAGGTCGATCTCCCAGCGGCCGGACGCGTCGGATTGTCCGACGGTGTCGGTGAACATCCAGCGGTGCGCGACCTGGTTGGCCAGCGCGAACTGACCGGGGAACGCCGAACTCGCGGTGTATGCCCGCGCCGCTCCGTTAAACAGGGTTTCGTTGACGTCGTAGCCGGAGTTGGCGGCCAGGGCCAGCAGTTGCGACGTCAGCGCCGCCGCCATCGCCTGTTGCAGCGCGGGATCCTTGGCGGCGGACGTCGCGAACTCGGCGTATCCGTTGCGGTCGACGACGTTGTGCTGCGCCCAGGTGGCTGGGATTGCCAACGCCAGTGCGACGGTGGTGAGGATCCACAGCAGAAAGGACGCCAGCAACCGCACGGGTGCGTCCTCCTCTCTCGGACGGACCCGCCTAGTCGGCCAGCGCGCGTCCCACGATGAGTGGGTCGGCGTTGCCGACCACCTCGCGATCCTTGTTGTCGTAGTCGAACTTAGTGAGGACGTGCCGCATGGCGTTGATGCGGGCGCGTTTCTTGTCATTGCTCTTGACCACGGTCCACGGCGCCGTGTCGGTGTCGGTGAGCTCGAACATGGCTTCCTTGGCTGCCGTGTAGGAGTCCCACTTGTCCAGTGACGCGAGATCCGTCGGAGAGAGCTTCCACTGACGCACCGGGTCGACCTGGCGGATGGTGAAGCGGGTGCGCTGCTCGGACTGCGTGACCGAGAACCACAACTTGGTGAGGCTGATGCCGTCGTTGACCAGCATCTGCTCGAACAGCGGGACCTGCTCGATGAATTCGGTGTGCTGATCCGGGGTGCAGAAGCCCATCACCCGTTCCACGCCGGCCCGGTTGTACCAGGACCGGTCGAACAGGACCAGCTCGCCGGCGGCGGGCAGGTGCGACACGTAGCGCTGGAAGTACCACTGAGTGCGTTCACGCTCGGTCGGCTTCTCCAACGCGACGACACGCGCGCCGCGCGGGTTGAGATGCTCCATGAAGCGTTTGATCGTGCCACCCTTGCCTGCCGCGTCGCGCCCCTCGAACACGATGACGTGACGCAGCCCGTTGGTCTGGCTCCACTTCTGCAGCTTCAGCAGCTCGATCTGAAGCAGACGCTTCTGCTCCTCGTACTCAGGGCGCGACATCCGCTCTTCGTAGGGATAGTTCTCCCGCCAGGTGTCGACGTCGGCACCGCTGGGGTGGTGCACCAGCACGGGATCGTCGTCATCGTCGTCGCGGACGGAGAAGTACTCGGTGCCTTGGAGCGTGATCACGGCCAGAAGATATCGACTCCCGCGGAAGCGGGGGTGACATCCGGATGAACGGAGGGTGACGCGAAGATCGAGCTACTTGGCCGCGCGCTTGGGGCGGATCAGGGCGAACTTCGTCATCATGGTGTTCATCCGCTTCATCGCCTTGAGCGAGTTGTTGTAGTAATTCCCGCCGGCGCCGACGCTGGTCCGGGGGGCGACGATCGCCACTTGACGGCAGAATTTCCGCAGACCATCCGCGCCGCCGAAGCGTGCGCCGATGCCGGAGGTCTTCCAGCCGCCCATCGGCGCCGTCGCGCACATTAGGTTGGAGATCACGTCGTTGATGTTGACTGCACCGCAATCCAGTTCCAACGCAACGTCGTTGGCGCGTTCGACGTCACGCGAGAACACCGATGCGCTGAGTCCGTATGGGCTGTCGTTGGCCAGCCGCACGGCTTCGGCGACGGTGGCCACCTTCATGATCGGCAGCGTCGGGCCGAACGTCTCCTCCGTCATGCACGCCATCGCATGATCGACGTCGACGAGCACCGTTGGCGGGTAGAAGCTGCCAGGCCCGGTCGGGCGCACACCGCCGGTCAACGCCCGCGCACCCCTGGCGATGGCGTCCTCGACGTGGCGGGCCGTCACGTCCACCTGGCTGTCGTCGATCTGCGCGCCGAAGTCGAAGCCCTCCCCCGCACCCATCTTCAGATTCTTCACGTCACGCACGACGGCGTCGACGAAGGTGTCGTAGACCTGCTCGAGGACGTAGACCCGCTCGACGGATACGCACGTCTGGCCCGCGTTGAACATCGCGCCCCACACGGCGGCGTGGGCAGCGAGCTCGACGTCGGCGTCCTCGAGCACGATCATCGGATCCTTGCCGCCGAGTTCCAAGCTGACCGGGGTGAGCCGCCGGGCGGCGCGCTCCATCACCTTGGCGCCGGTCGCACTGGAGCCGGTGAACTGGATGTAGTCGCTCACGTCGACGACAGCTTCGACGGCCTCACGGGCACCCTGAACGATCGCCATCACCTCGGGGGCGCCCGAGTCGATCCAGCCGCGTAGCAGCAGCTCGGCGGTCAACGGGGTGCGCTCGGACGGCTTGAGCAACACGGCGCAGCCGGCCGCCAGCGCGGCGAGGCCGTCCATCAGCAGGTTGGCCACCGGGTAGTTCCACGGCGCGATGACGGCGACGACCGGACGCGGCCGGTAGTGCACGGCGATCTTCTTGATCGACAGGAACGGGAGAGACGCCGGGCGGGCCTCGGGCGCCAGCGCCTTCTCCATCGTCTTGATGTAGTAGGACGCGATCATGATCAGCAGCGGCACCTCCTGCGCGGCGTCGGTTGCCGACTTGCCCGTTTCCTTGATCAGCAGTGATTCGATCTCGTCGCGGTGCTCGCCAAGCCACACCGCGTACCGGGCCAGCACCCTCGCGCGGCCTGCGGCGCCGCGGGCTTCCCACTCCCTCTGCGATTGCCGCAATCCGGCGGCGATGCGGGGCACGTCAGCCGGATCGGTCCAACGCACCGTGCCCGCCACCACGCCCGTGGCGGGGTTCAGGATCTTCGCGGTCGCGTCAAGTTCGGGCGTTGCAGTCATAGGCCCATGTTAACCGCCGCTGTGATGCAGATCGCAGTGGGGTTGACACCTGTCAAGTCTGGCAGCCTGAAACGCCAGGGCCACCAGCGAGGTGCCGAGGAACACCGCGCCGATCGTGTCGGTGAAGTAGTGGTAGGTGAACGCCTGGCCGAGGACGCCCAGCACGTTGACCACGACTGCAGCAACTACTGCCCACAGCGCGGCGCCGACCAAGAGCACAGCCATGCTCGTCACGACGATGGTGAGCGTCACGTGCCCGCTGGGATAGGCCAGCGCGCCAACCCTCTCGCGGCCAAAGATTCGCTTCAGGATGCGCACCAGAGCAACCGCCACTGCGGGCGTCACCACGACGACGAGCGCAAGGAGCCACCGCCGTCGATACGCGGCAGCAAGCACCGTGGCGGCGCACAGAATGACCACCGCCCGCCCATCGGTGAAGAGAAGCAGAATGCTCAACGACCGGTGAGCACCACCGAACTGGATGAACCAGTCGTCGAGGGGCGTCGAGCCGTCACCCACCGCCACACCCAGGACGACCATGGCGAGGATGCCGATCGGTGGCCACCACCGAATTGCCC
>JBBRTH010000064.1:0-33608 GCA_038244615.1 Mycobacteriales bacterium
CCCAAAAAAATAGAGTTACGGCGGCAACAGCGGCAGGGAAACGCCCGGACCCATCCCGAACCCGGAAGCTAAGCCTACCAGCGCCAATGATACTGACCCATCGGTCGGAAAAGTAGGACACCGCCGAACACCCTTCAAGTCCTGAGGCCCCCAATTTCGATTGGGGGCCTCAGGCATTTTTGGGTGTACTTCTCGAATCATCAGTCGAATAGTGTCGCGACTGGAGTCGTGCGATCCTTCTCCATTTCCAGGAGTTGTTTCTTTCGACCTAGTCCGCCGCCGTATCCCGTGAGGCTACCGTTCGCTCCGATGACGCGATGGCACGGAACGATGATGCCGATCGGATTGTGGCCATTTGCCAAACCGACAGCTCGCGATGCACCGGGCGCACCAATCTGCAGAGCAACCTCGCCATAGGAGCGGGTTTCGCCGTACGGAATGGTGAGCAACGCAGCCCATACGCGGCGCTGGAATTCCGTACCGACCATCTCGAGTTCAAGGTCGAAGTCGACGAGATCGCCCGAGAAGTAGGCGTTCAGCTGTTCAGCGGCCTCTTCAAACATCGCGTCGTCGACTTCCCAACCCTCGCGGCTGGGTTCGTATGTCTGGTCGACCATCCGCAGGTGTCGTAGGCGATCGTTCGTGCCTGCCAGCGTCAGTGGTCCTACGGGGCTGTCGACGGTGCGATAGTGCACGGTGTCCATCATTTCTCCTTAGCGGCCGTCTTGGGCGGCCAGTTGTTGACGTCGTGTTCGAGCGCTGTCCAAAGATGTTGAGTCGCATAGGCCCGCCATGGTCGCCAGCGCGCACTGTGTTCGGTCAGCGCCCGAGGATCTGCGGGCAGGCCGAGGTTCTTCGCTGCGACGTGTACGCCGAGATCGGTCACGGGGAAAGCATCGGGGTCGCCGAGTCCGCGCATCGCAATCACTTCCGCCGTCCAAGGTCCGACACCAGGCAGCGCAAGCAGCTGCTCGCGGGCACGGTTCCAGTCGCACCCTGGATCGAGCACGACGTCCCCCTCGGCAATGCCGCGGACGAGCGCCATGAACGTTCGCTGCCGGGACTTGGGAAGGGCGAGGTGCTTCGGATCGAGCTCGGCAAGCTGCTCAACGCTCGGGAATACATGGGTGAGAAGGCCGTTGGCGTCGTCGATGGGCGATCCGTAGGCGCTCGCAAGACGTCCTGCGTGCGTTCGTGTTGCCTTCACCGAGATTTGTTGTCCGATGACGACGCGCAGTGCCAACTCGGATTCGTCGACGGTGCGAGGGATCCGCTGCCCTGGCGCCTTGCCGATCAGCGCGGTTAACTGCCCGTCCCGGCTGAGGACGTCGACGACCGCCTCGGGGTCGGCGTCGAGATCCAGCAGTCGACGGCACCTGGCAATGGCAGTCGACAGATCGCGGAAGTCGTCGAGGGTGAGCTCACAGTGGACATGGTCAGGCTGCGGGGTCAGGCTGACCACGCCGTTGCCCGACGCAAGTCTCAACGTTCGGCGATAGGCGCCGTTGCAAAACTCTTCGACGCCAGGGACGCCGCTCGCCGCGAGATGCCCGAACAAGCCTTCGTACGCGAACGGCATCCGGGCCGGCAAGCGCAGAGTCAACACCCCCGAACCCGTCGACTTCCCCGGGCCGAATCGTGTTAGCGCACGCTGACGCAATGCCGTTGGCGTCAGTGCGGTAGCAGCCATCAGGGTCTCGTTGAACTGGCGAATGCTGGAGAAGCCCGACGCGAAGGCGACGCCGCCGAACGGTAGGTCCGTCGTCTCGATCAGCACCCGCGCGGTCTGCGTGCGCTGTGCCCGCGCCAAGGCGAGGGGATTCGCGCCGACCTCGGCTTGCAACAGCCGTTCGAGTTGGCGAGTGGTGTACCCGACGCGTGCGGCCAGTCCGGTGACGCCTTCACGGTCGACGGTGCCGTCGGCGATCAATCGCATGGCGCGCGCCACGACGTCGCCGCGGACGTTCCATTCGGGCGACCCCGGGGAGGCGTCGGGCCTGCAGCGCTTGCAGGCGCGGAACCCCTCACGCTGAGCGGCCGCCGCCGTCGGGTAGAACCGCACGTTGCGTGCGAACGGCGGACGTACGGGGCAACTGGGCCTGCAATAGATCTTGGTGGTCAGCACTGCCGTCACGAACCAGCCGTCGAAGCGGGAGTCCTTGGACTGGACGGCCCGGTAACAGCGGTCGAAATCCTCGTGCATGCTTTGACGATTCCACGTTGGCGCCGACATGACTAGCGGAAAAACGACATCAAGGTCGTGGCTGATGGGCCTCGCACGTCGGCGGCGGACCATCGATGACTTGACCGAGCGAGGAACGGGTAATGGTTGTCCATGGCCCTCATCCCCTTGCCCACCGCCGTGGCGCGTGAATGTGGCGTCGACGACTACTCGCAACAGGTTCGTCTGCTAGCCGCGGTGATGTGCGACCGTGACCTCGGTGCCGAGGTCGACCGAGGCGACACCGAGCCATCCACGCAGGCGGAGTCGACTCAGACGGATGGGATGCCACCGGCCTTCGTGACGGCTCTGTGGCGCCTGGCAGGGCTGATGCGTGCTGTCGGCGACGAGATCGTCAAGCGGCCGCGGCCGCGGCGGATCTTCCGCTATTTGGGGATGCTGCCCGCGGTGGGCGCCGTTGCCGACTACTTCGGCGAGTACGGCGCGTTGGTGCGCGCGGCCAAGGCAGGACGCACGTGGATCGCGCATCAGTCGGTTCTGGTTCCCGCCGGCTGCCGCGACCGACGGCGAACTTCCCTTCGATAGCTGTAATCGCCAACGGCGGGCCGACGACGCTGCTATAACCAGTCTCGGGTGTCACCCACATCACGGAGTGGAGCGTCAATGTCGATGCCGCGCGAGCAGTCCTGCCCACCGCCGACGAAGAGCTACGCTAGGTACGTCGGCCGGGTGGGTGCCCTGGCGGTCGCATTAGGCATTGGCGCGGCCATCGTCACCGCCAGCCCGGGGATCGCCTCCGCCGACGACGGCGAGTCGGGCTCGCCGTCCGGTTCATCTGCGTCCTCGCCATCGAGCGGCACGAACGAGTCGTCGTCGACGAAGAAGCCCGCCGAGAAGCAGGACTCCGCCGACGTCGACCACGATCAACCCGATGCCTCGACCTCGGCTGCGAACGGTGCGACCGCCAAGGTCACCTCTGCATTCGAACCGACTAGCGCGAACGCCGCGCGCGTCGCGCCGAAGAAGGCCAAGCGGTCGACCACCGCGACCGAGGCTGCCAGTGCCGCCGCTGCGACGTTGGACGGCGGTACCCACGTGGTTGAGGATTCGGGTGCGCCACAGGTCAGGCGTGTGCCGGAGGTGGCGTCCGTCGACACGGACACGCCTTCAACCCCTCAGGCCGCGGTCCGCAGTGCCGCGGCGACCAGCGGCACCCCGGTGACACCGCCGCAGGCTCCGATGCTGTGGACCGCGCTGGGCTGGGTACGCCGCGAAATCGGGCCCGTCGTAACCCCCGCCGCCAGCGCCCGAACGGCGTCGATGTCGACGTCTCTGGCGCAGCCGACCGCGTCGATCGCCGCCACCAGCCCGCTGGGCACTCAGCAGCAGCTCGACGCCGAGCGGTTGGCTGCCCAGACTGCCGCCACTCTGCCCGTCGCACTGATGAAGCTGGTGCTGCAGTTCGGGTTCCGTTCGGCGGCGCAGCAGCAGTTCGCTCAGGTCGGCGGTCCCGATCAGGGGAACCTCGATCAGCTTGCCGCCGCCGTCGACGAATACGCGATGGGCGCCGCGTTCCAACAACAGATCCTCAACTCCAACGACCCCACCGTCGTCATGCAGGTGTCGCCACCGCACACCTGGTATGGCGTGGCGGTGCCCGGTTCGCGGATCCTCTACGACAACCCCGACACGATCTACCGGTTCATGGGTGTGAACGCCGCATCGTCGTACGTCATCAACGGGCAGTTCACCGGGGATCGGCCCGCCGATACGACCTTCAGCGTTCTCACCGGACTTTCCGGAAACACCGCGTCGGTCCTGAGTGGTCACGACCTCCTGGTCGACCCGGACGGTAGCTTCACCATCACGGTCAGCCGCGACGCCGCTGCGCCGGGCCAGACCAATCATCTCCAGCTGACCAATGATTCGACTCTCATCGCCACCCGAAACACATTGTCCGACTGGGGCACCGAGGTGCCGATGACCCTGTCGATCGCGCGCATCGGAGGCCCACCGAACAGCCTCTTCAGCCAGCTCGGCGGATTCGCGATTCCCGGTCTCGGCCCGTTGGTCGTCGGCAATCCGTTGCTCACCATGCTGGTGTCGTTGATCCCGCCGATGGCCCATCCGCCGCCGTTGCTGCGGGGCGCCGTCGCCGCCGTGATCATGGCGCTGGGCATTCAGCGTGAGGCCGCCTACATGGCGGTGGCCACCACCGATCCGGAGACCGGACAACAGATCCCGCCCAACGTGCTCAAGGACCCGGCGCGCAACGCGGAGTTCCTTGCGACACAGCTGCAAAGCGCAGGCTACTTCCAGCTGGCCGACGACGAAGCGCTGGTCGTCACGATCGATCCGGGCAATGCCGGCTACTTCGTGCTGCCGGTGACCAACGACTGGACCATCTCCAAGGACTACTGGAATCAACAGACGAGCCTGAACAACTCACAGGCGATCGCCAATTCGGATGGCACCTACACGCTGGTGATCTCGAAGACGGATCCCGGCGTGGCGAACTGGGTGTCCACGGGCGGCCTGAACCAGGGGACCATCTCGATGCGGTTCCAGGATCTCGACCCCAACTCGACGGATCGTCCCACCGTGAAGTCCCAGCTGGTGTCGCTCGACCAGCTGTCCACTGCCCTGCCCGTGGACACGGTGTACTACACCGAGGCGCAGCGCCGAGCGCAGTTGGCGAACCGCAAGGCGGGCTTCGACACCAGGTTCGCGCCGTACCCCCAGCCGTAGCCGAGAACCTACAATCCGAGCGTGGCCCAACTGGTACAGCGTTACCTGGACCGAATCCTCGACGAACACCGGCAGGTGACAGACGGCGCGCTCGCCAGGTACATCCCCGAGCTCACCGGCGTCGATCCGAACGGATTCGGGCTCTCACTGTCTTCGGCGGATGGCTATGTCTACGAATGCGGCGACGCCGGAGTCGAATTCACCATTCAGTCGATCTCCAAGTCGTTCACCTACGCGTTGGCGCTCGACCAGATCGGCCAGGACGCCGTGGACGCCAAGATCGGAGTCGAGCCCTCCGGTGAGGCCTTCAACGAGATCAGCGTCGACGAGACGATCAACAAGCCGAAGAACCCGATGATCAACGCGGGCGCCATTGCGGCAGTGCTCGTTCAACGTCACGTCGACCGACCTGGCCCGGATGGCGGCCACGCTGGCCCGGGGCGGCGTGAATCCGCTGACGGGTCGACGCGTGACCAACGCCGCGGTGGTCAAGCGCCCGCTTTCGGTGATGATGACCTGCGGCATGTCCGACGCGGCGGGCGACTGGGTCAGCGCCGTCGGCATGCCCGCCAAGAGTGGGGTGGGCGGTGGCATCGGCGCCGTCCTGCCTGGCCAACTCGGCATCGGTGTGTACTCGCCGCTACTCGACGCCAAGGGCAACAGCGTGCGCGGAGTGCGCCTGTGTCGCAGCCTGTCCGAGCAACTCGGACTGCACTTTCTGACGGTGTCCCGTGACTCGCGCGCCACGCTACGGGCGGTGTACGAGCCGCGCGACCACATCCGCGTCTACGAGACGCACGGCGACCTGCTGTTCAGCGGCGCCGAGCAGGTGGTCCGAGTCGTCGACCGGGAGCGCGGTAACTTAGCTGCCGCGATCCTCGACGTGTCGCGGGTGGACGACATCGACGACGCCGCGCGAGAGTTGCTGTCCGGGACCAGCGCCGCGTTGCGCGCGGAGGGGAAGGCCGGTTACCTCGTCGACCCAGCAGGGATCGTCATCCGCAATGAGCTGGAGTACGAGGCGATCCGCTACGCCACGGTCGACGACGCAGTGGCAGCGGCCGAAAGGGCCTGCGGGAGAACAGGACCTGAGCCTGCCGCGGATTCGTCCTGAACGGGATCACCCGTGTGTGAGGGGACACGCGACGTCGACGTAGATCGTCGTTGTCGTCGTCGGGTCCGGTGTGGGATTGCCGCGATTGTGAATCGACGTCACGGTGCACGTGGTGAGCAGCGAGGTGTCGCCGGCTGGGGCCCCGTTGACCTCGACGACATAGCCCTGTTCCTGGAGCTGGTCGATGACCGCTGCCGCCGATTCACCGTCGATGTCCGGATCCGCCGCGCCGGGCGATGCGAGCCCGACCGCGGTGACTCCGCCCGCGGCGACCAACAGGGATGCGAGGAGTCGCGGTACGAGCGACATGAGGCCTGTCCTCTCGGCATTGCTCGGAACGGCGGTGTCCCAACTGGGAGAATGCGCCGAGCGTAGCTCCTCGGAGGCGCCGTTCCCGTCTTCTACACGGGTACGGCGAGCCGCGTCGGCTCATCGTGGCCGCGCAGGGTTACCGTCTCACCCAGCGTCCAACGGGCGCCTTCGCCTTCGCCCGCGCGCGCAACGGTGGCAGCGGAGGCGACGACGTGCCCGTCGATCTTCTTGGACAGCTCGCACAATCGGGCCGCTTCGTTGACGGGCTCTCCGATGACCGTGTACTCGAACCGCTCCTTGGCGCCGACGTTGCCCGCCACGACCTGGCCCGCGGCCACCCCGATGCCCGCCGGACACTCGGGCACCTCGACACGAAGGCGCTCCGCCATCCCGCGTGCGGCGCCCAGCGCTTCTTCCTCGGCGTTGTCGAGTGAGACCGGTGCGCCGAACACCGCGAGGACGGCATCGCCCTCGAACTTGTTGACGAGCCCGTGATGACGGTCCACTTCGTCGACCACCACGTCGAAGAACCTATTGAGCAGCGCTACCACCTCGACGGCGGGCCGGCTGGTCACCAGCTGCGTCGAACCGATGATGTCGACGAAGATGACGGCGGCGTGGCGCTCTTCGCCGCCGAGCTCCGGCTGCTCCCTCTCCGCGAGCGCGGCGACCTCGCGTCCGACGTGCTGGCCGAAAAGGGCACGCACGCGCTCCCGTTCCCTCAGCCCGCCGACCATCGAGTTGAAGCCGCGCTGCAACTGGCCCAGTTCGGTGCCGTCGAACACCACCAGATTGGTGTCGAGATCGCCCTGCTCCACGCGGTTCAACGCGGCCCGGACCACCCGCACCGGGGTGGCGGTGAGCCACGACAGGATCCACATCAGGATGAAGCCGAACACCAGCGCAAAAAGCGCGAGAACCACGATCGCCCAGGCGAACTGGGTGGGGGTCAGGTCCTCGAGTGTCAGCGCGAAGATTGCGGCCAGGAGGATGCCGAGCACGGGCACACCGGACCCGAGCGCCCAGACCAGCATGATGCGACCCATGATGCCAGGGGCGAAGCGTTGGGGCGGAGGTCCGACCTCCAGCGCCTGGGCAGCCACCGGACGCAGCGCGAACTCGGTGAACAGGTAGCAGCTGGCCGAGACGACGATGCCGGGAAAGCTGATGCCCAGCAGCCACTTCGGGATGAACTGAGTGTCCACCAGGGCGTACATCGTGGTGAGCACGACCGTGCCGATGCCCCAGAGGATCAATAGCACGCGCGTCAGACGCCACGGTGCGAAGAACGTGTTGCGCTGGTCCTCCTTGGTCGGTTCGCGCTCCTCGGTGGCCCATCGCACGTTCTCCATCACGCGGTAGGTGGCCCAGAACGTACCGACGATCGACGCACCGAAGAGATAGACGGGGAACGCGATGAACGTGATCCACCGGACGTCCGGGGCAAAGACGTTGGGGCTCGGGAAGGCAACGGTGACGACGAGCGTCGCGACACCGATCCCGATCAGGTTGGCGATAATCACGAACGTCGTGAGGATGACCTGGATGCGAATGCGGCGGCGGAACTGACTCTCCGAGACACGACCGAGAATCCACGAGCCGTACTCGGGAGTGGCGGGCACCCGTCCGCTCTGATCGGTGACCGTCTCCAGGACCTGGCCCAGGCGCTGCGCCGTGCTCTTCTTCTCGGTCATCGTGGCGTCAGCCTAGTTACCTCGATCCCGCCATCTATGGTGGTCCGGTGCGCCTCGTCATCGCCCAGTGCACCGTCGACTACGTCGGCCGTCTCACCGCCCACCTTCCCTCCGCCCGACGGCTGTTGTTGTTCAAGTCGGACGGGTCGGTCAGCGTGCACGCCGACGATCGCGCCTACAAGCCATTGAACTGGATGAGCCCGCCGTGCTGGATCGTCGAGGAGGCGGGCGGCCCCAGTCCGGTCTGGGTGGTGGAGAACAAGGCGGGCGAACAGCTGCGCATCACCGTGGAGGACGTGGAGCACGACACCACCCATGAATTGGGCGTTGATCCGGGCCTGATCAAGGACGGCGTCGAAGCTCATCTGCAGGCTCTACTCGCGGAGCACGTCGAGCTGCTGGGCGTCGGCTACACATTGGTCCGGCGTGAGTACATGACGGCCATCGGTCCGGTCGACCTGATGTGCCGGGACGAAACGGGGCGCTCGGTGGCCGTTGAGATCAAACGCCGCGGGGAGATCGACGGCGTCGAACAGCTGACCCGCTACCTCGATCTGCTCAACCGTGACACCGTGCTGGCCCCGGTGAGTGGCGTCTTCGCTGCCCAGCAGATCAAGCTGCAGGCACGCACCCTGGCGATCGATCGTGGAATACGTTGTGTGACTTTGGATTATGACCAGATGCGCGGCATGGACAGCAACGAGTTCCGGTTGTTCTGACGACCTACAATGGCCAGATGGCCAAGCGCCGCACCCCACCTCGAAGGCAGCGGTCGTCGCCGCCGCCCCCAGAGTCGCGTCGCATCGAGGTCGGGCCGGACGGATACGAATACGACGTCAAGGCGGTCGCCGCGTCAAGAGCGCGCAAGACCTACCGGTGCCCCGGCTGCGATCACGAGATCACGCCGAATACCGCGCACGTGGTGGTGTGGCCTGCCGATGCCGGGGAGGCCGCGGTCGACGACCGACGGCACTGGCACACGTCCTGTTGGAGCAATCGGATGACCCGCGGGCCGACCAGGACGTGGTCCTAGGTCAGTTTCCGTCAGTGCTCTTCTGAGGCCGGCTCGACCAGCTCGACCAGCACGCCACCCGAGTCCTTGGGGTGGATGAAGTTGATCCGCGAGTGTGCGGTGCCCCGACGAGGAGTGTCGTAGACGAGCCGCACGCCCTCTTCGCGCAGCCGCTCCGACAACGCATCGAGATCGCTCACCCGGTAGGCGAACTGCTGCAACCCCGGACCGCGCTTGTCGATGAACTTCGCAATGGTCGACGTCTCGTCCAGCGGCGACATCAGCTGGATCTGGGTACTGCCCTTGGGAGCGCCACGGACCGACAGCATCGCCTCGCGGATGCCCTGGTCGTCGTTGACCTCTTCGTGCAGGACGATCATCCCGAGGTGATCGTGGTACCACTTGATCGCGACGTCGAGATCGGGCACGGCGATGCCGACGTGGTCGACGGCTGTCACCAGTGCGCTGGCGACAGCCGGACGGGCACCAACATGCTCGGTGGTCATTTAGTCACGGTAACCTTTACCGGAATGATTACGTAAGAGTGATGGGCCACACAGTCCAGAATCAATGCTCGTGGAGGTAGCACATGACGATGTCGGTGATCGTTGCTGGAGCCCGGACCCCGGTCGGCAAGCTGATGGGTTCGCTAAAGGACTTCTCGGGTAGCGACCTGGGTGCCGTCGCCATTGCCGGAGCGCTGGAGAAGGCCGGGGTTTCGGCTTCGGCCGTGGAGTACGTGATCATGGGCCAGGTTCTCACCGCCGGCGCCGGGCAGATGCCCGCCCGGCAGGCGGCCGTGGGGGCGGGCATCGGTTGGGACGTGCCCGCGCTGACCATCAACAAGATGTGCTTGTCCGGCATCGACGCCATCGCGTTGGCCGATCAGTTGATCCGCGCGGGTGAGTTCGACGTCGTCGTCGCCGGCGGCCAGGAGTCGATGACCAAGGCGCCGCATCTGCTGATGGACAGCCGCTCCGGTTACAAGTACGGCGACGTGAAGGTCCTCGACCACCTGGCCTACGACGGTCTGCACGACGTGTTCACCGACCAGCCCATGGGTGCCCTGACCGAGCAGCGCAACGACGTCGACAAGTTCACCCGGGCTCAGCAGGACGAGTACGCGGCACTCTCGCATCAGCGCGCCGCCGCGGCGTGGAAGGACGGCGTCTACGCCGACGAGGTCGTGCCCGTGAAGATCCCGCAGCGCAAGGGCGAGGCCATCGAGTTCACCGAGGACGAGGGCATCCGTGCCAACACCACGGCGGAGTCGCTTGCCGGGCTGAAGCCCGCCTTCCGCAAGGACGGCACCATCACCGCCGGTTCGGCGTCGCAGATCTCCGATGGCGCCTGCGCGGTCGTGGTGATGAACAAGGCCAAGGCCGAGGAGTTGGGACTCAGCTGGCTGTGCGAGATCGGTGCGTACGGCGCGGTCGCCGGGCCCGATTCGACGCTGCAGAGCCAGCCGGCGAACGCCATCAAGAAGGCCATCGCCAAGGAGGGCATCTCGGTCGAGCAGCTCGACGTCATCGAGATCAACGAGGCGTTCTCGGCCGTCGCCCTCGCATCGACCCGGGAGCTGGGCATCGACGGAGGCAAGGTGAACGTCGACGGAGGCGCCATTGCGATCGGTCACCCGATCGGCATGTCCGGCGCGCGGATCACGCTGCACGCCGCCCTCGAGCTGGCGCGACGCGGTTCGGGCTACGCGGTCGCTGCCCTGTGCGGCGCAGGCGGCCAAGGTGACGCGCTGATCCTGCGGCGTCCCTGAACGTTGCCGGTTGGATCGACTTCGCTTCAAAACGACACCGCGTAGTAGCTGGAGCCGCGTTCGGGCACAATGGCGACCATGACGAGCATCGTGGATCGCCACAAGGCTGCGGGATGGTTCCGGATCATTGCGTTCGCCGAAGCCGTCACCTGGGCGGGCCTGCTGGTCGGGATGTACTTCAAGTACCTGGGGAGTCCGCGTACCGAGATCGGCGTGAAGATCTTCGGCATGGCCCACGGGTTGGTCTTCGTGGCCTTCGTCGTGATGGCGCTGCTGGTGGGAATCGGGTTCAAGTGGTCGGTGTCGACGTGGTTGCTCGCGTTGCTGGCGAGCATCGTGCCGCTCGGCAGTGTGATCTTCCTCATATGGACTGAGCGGACGGGACGCGTGCGCTTCGGCGGCGCCGCCGTGGCCACTCCGCCGGTCGCTGAAACGACGTGACAAACTTGTCGGTGTGACACGTCCACGACCTTCCGTCGGCCCTGCGCTGGCGGGTGCGGTTGACCTCTCGGCGCTCAAACAACCACCACCGACCCGGGAAGGCGCTGCGAGCGCTGCTGCGGTCGGTCTCGACATCACCGAAGCGAACCTCGAAGCCGAGGTGCTCGCCCGGTCCAATCACGTGCCCGTCGTCGTGCTGCTGTGGACGCCACGCAGCGAGGCCAGCGGACAACTGGGCGACGTACTGGCCGCCCTCGCGAAGGCCGACGGCGGTAAGTGGGTACTCACCACCGTCAACGTCGATACCGCGCCGCGGGTGGCCCAGGTGTTCGGGGTGCAGGCCGTTCCCACGGTGGTTGCCGTCGTCGGCGGTCAGCCGATCTCGAGCTTCGAGGGCGTGCAGCCGCCGGAACAACTGCGGCGATGGATCGACTCGCTGCTCAACGCCGCCGCAGGCAACCCCGGTGAAGGGGAAACCGAGGACGCCGAGGAGGTCGATCCCGCGCTCGAGCGGGCGCGGTCCCTGTGGGACGAAGCGGAATTCGACGACGCATTCGCCGCGTATCAGGCGATCTTGGATGCGCAGCCCAAACATGCCGAGGCCAAGGATGCGCTCCGCCAGATCGCATTCCTCAAGCGCGCGACCGTCCAACGGGCGGACGCGGTCGCCGTCGCCGACGCTGCGCCCGCTGACATCGATGCTGCGTTCGCCGCCGCCGACGTCGAGGTGACTCAAGACCTCGTGGTCGAGGCCTTCAATCGCTTGATCGGCTTGGTGCGACGCACGGCAGGCGACGACCGGACCGCGGTCCGCACGAGGTTAGTCCAGCTCTTCGAGCTGTTCCCGCAGGATGACCCCAGAGTCGTCGCCGGCAGGCGCAACCTCGCCAACGCCCTGTACTAGCTCCCACCGTCCCATGAATTGGGCGCGCTAACAGCCCGCAGAGGAACGTTAGCGCGCCCAAATCGTGTGGGGGAGCGGAGCTAGGCCGGCTCGAACCACACCGCGGCCAGCGGCGGCAACACCATGAGGGCCGAAGCCGGTCGGCCGTGTGATGGCTCGTCGGTCGCCTCGACGGCGCCGAAGTTTCCGATGCCCGCACCGTTGTAGACGTCGGAGTCGGTGTTGAGCACCTCGCGCCACCTGCCCGCGTGCGGCAGGCCGAGCCGGTACCGGGAGTGCTCGGAACCGGAGAAGTTGAACACGCAGGCCAGCACGGACCCGTCGTCGCCGTACCGCAGGAAGCTCAGTACGTTGTTCGCCGAGTCATTGGCATCGATCCACGAATAGCCCTCGTGACTCGAGTCCCTCGACCAGAGCGCCCGGCGGGTCTTGTAGACCTCGTTGACGTCGCGAACCATCCGCTTGATGCCGCCCGAGAATCCGTTCTCGTCCAACTGGAACCAGTCGACGCCACGTTCTTCGGACCATTCGGCGCGCTGGCCGAATTCCTGACCCATGAACAGCAGCTGCTTGCCAGGGTGGGCCCACTGGTAGGCGAGCAGACCGCGAAGACCGGCCGCCTTCGTGTGATCGTCGCCGGGCATGCGGCCCCACAGCGTGCCCTTGCCGTGCACCACCTCGTCGTGGCTAATCGGCAGCACGAAGTTCTCGCTGAACGCATAGATCATCGAGAACGTGATCTCGTGGTGGTGATAAGTGCGGTGGATCGGATCACGCTGAATGAACGCCAGCGTGTCGTTCATCCAACCCATGTTCCACTTCATCGAGAAACCAAGGCCACCAAGGCTTGTCGGCCGAGTGACGCCCGGCCACGACGTCGACTCCTCCGCGATGGTGACGATACCGGGAGCAATCTTGTGGACGGTCGCGTTCATCTCCTGCAGGAACTGCACCGCCTCGAGATTCTCTCTGCCGCCGTAGATGTTGGGACTCCAGCCGCCCTCGGGGCGGGAATAGTCGAGATAGAGCATCGACGCGACGGCGTCCACGCGCAGACCGTCGATGTGGAATTCTTGGAGCCAGTAGAGCGCGTTGGCGACCAGGAAGTTGCGCACCTCGGCGCGGCCGAAATCGAAGACATAGGTGCCCCAGTCGAGTTGCTCGCCCCGTCGGGGATCGGAGTGCTCGTAGAGGGGAGTCCCGTCGAACCTGCCCAGCGCCCACGAATCCTTCGGGAAGTGCGCGGGAACCCAGTCGACGAGCACGCCGATACCCGCTTGGTGCAGCGAGTCGACGAGGAAGCGGAAGTCGTCGGGGCTTCCCAACCGCGACGTGGGCGCGTAGTACGACGTGACCTGATAGCCCCACGATCCGCCGAAGGGATGTTCGGCGACCGGCAGCATCTCGACGTGTGTGAAACCCTGCTGGACTACGTACTGCGTCAGTTCCTCGGCAAGCTGGCGGTAGGACAGGCCGGGCCGCCACGACAGCAGGTGCACCTCATAGGTGCTCATCGGCTCGAACACCGGGTTCTTGAGCGCACGCTGCGACATCCAGTCGCCGTCGCTCCACGTGTAGTCGCTCGTGTTGACGCGAGACGCCCGCTGCGGCGGCACCTCGGCCGCGAAGGCCATCGGATCGGCACGCTCGGTGACGACGTCGTCGGCGCCGTGAACGCGGAACTTGTAGAGGCCATCGGTCGGGAAGCCGGGCCAGAACACCTCCCAGACGCCCGTCGAACCGAGTGTGCGAAGCGGAGCCTCGTTGCCGGACCAGTGGTTGAACTCGCCGATCAGGCTGATGCCCTTGGCATTCGGTGCCCAGACCGCGAAGGACACGCCTTCGACGACGCCGTCCGGTGTGTTGAAGCTGCGGGGATGGGCGCCGAGGATCTCCCATAGGCGTTCGTGGCGTCCCTCGGCGAAGAGGTGCAGATCGATCTCGCCGAGGGTCGGCAGGAACCGGTACGGGTCGGCGACGGTGTGAATGTGCGGAGTGCCGTCCTCGCCGGGATAGCTGACCTCTAGGCGATAGTCCGCGAGGCCGGTGAACGGAACCGCGACCGCGAACAACCCGGACTCGACGTGGGTGAACGGGAACCGCTCGGCGCCGACGATCGCGACCACTTCCTGCGCGTTCGGGCGGAGCGCGCGAATGACGGTGTGGTCAGCGTATTCGTGCGCGCCCAGCACCGAGTGCGGGTCGTGGTGGTTGCCGGCCAACAGGCGGCCCACGTCGGCGTCGTCGGGGCGTAGACGTGCAGTGGTGATGTCCTTGGTGTAGGTCATGTGACTCTTTCCCTCCGCAGCAGCGCGAGCCGCTTGTCGGGCGGTATGTGCGGCATGTTCAGGATGTGTGCGACGGACCGGGCGGGGTCGATGCGCACGTAATTGGCCTGACCCCACTGATATTCGTCGCCGGTGATCTCATCTCGCACCCAGAAGCGGTCGTAGTCGGCCATTCCGAGTGCGGCCATGTCCAGCGAAAGGGTGGACTCCTCCGGGCCGAACGCGTTCAGCGTCACCACCACGAGCACGCAGTCGCCGGTGATTGGGTCGAACTTGCTGTAGGCCAGCAGTGCGTCGTTGTCGATCGGGTGGAACGTGATGGTGCGCAGTTGGCTCAACGCGGGGTGTAGCTTGCGAATCTCGTTGAGGCGGGCCAGGAACGGCTCGAGAGAGTTCCCCGATGCGAGTGCGGCCTCGAAGTCGCGTGGCCGCAGTTCGTACTTCTCGGAGTCCAGGTACTCCTCGCTGCCCTCGCGGACGGCTTCGTGCTCGAACAGTTCGTAACCGGAGTAGACGCCCCAGGTCGGGCTCATCGTTGCGGCCATCGCCGCGCGGATCGCGAACATGCCTGGGCCGCCGTGCTGGAGGCTCTCGTGCAGGATGTCCGGTGTGTTCACCCACAGGCTCTGGCGTGCGTAGTCGGCGTGCTCGGCGAGCTGTTCGCCGAACTCGGTCAGCTCCCACTTGGCCGTGCGCCAGGTGAAGTACGTATACGACTGCGTGTAGCCGAGTTTGGCCAGCCCGAACAGCCGCGCGGGGCGGGTGAAGGCCTCGGCCAGGAACAGCACGTCGGGTTCTTCGTTCTTCGCCTCGCCGATCAGCCAGGCCCAGAAGTTCGGCGGCTTGGTGTGCGGGTTGTCAACCCGAAACACCTTGACGCCGTGCGACATCCAGTACTTGACGACGCGGAGTACCTCGGCGTAAATGCCCGCTGGATCGTTGTCGAAGTTGACCGGGTAGATGTCTTGATACTTCTTCGGCGGGTTCTCTGCGTAGGCGATGGTGCCGTCGGGAAGCACGGTGAACCACTCGGGGTGGTCCTTGGCCCACGGATGGTCCGGAGCGCATTGCAGGGCCAGGTCGAGCGCCACTTCGAGGCCCTGTCCGCGGGCCTCGTCGACGAAGTCGTCGAAGTCCTCGATCGTGCCGAGCTTCGGGTGCACCGCATCGTGCCCACCCTTGTCGCTACCGATCGCCCATGGCGAGCCGACGTCCTTCGGCGCTGCGGTGACGCTGTTGTTGCGGCCCTTGCGGTGCACCTTGCCGATGGGATGGATCGGCGGGAGGTAGACGATGTCGAAGCCCATCCTCGCAATGCGCGGCAGCGATTTGCTGGCCGTCGCGAAGGTGCCGTGCACGGGCTTGCCGTCGCCGTCCCAACCACCCGTCGACCGGGGGAAGATCTCGTACCACGCGCTGAGGCGGGCCAGCGGCCGGTCTACCCACAGGCCGTACTGCTCGCCACGCGTGATCAGTTCGCGCAGCGGATAGTCGTGCAACATCGCCGCCACCTCGGGTGCGAGTGCGGCACCTGCCCGGGTGAACGGGTCGCCCGGATTTCGAAGGTTCTCCGCCGCTTCGATCAGCGGATAGCGATCCTGACGCGGCACGCCGGTCGATGCGCGCTCGAATAGTTGCGCCCCGATGAGCAGGTCGTTGTTCAGTTCGGACTCGCCCTGCCCGGCGTTCAGCTTGGCCGTGACGTTCTTGCGCCAGGTGGCGATCGGGTCGCCCCAGCCATCCACCCGAAACGTCCACAGGCCGACGGCGTCGGGGCTGAATTGGCCGTGGAAGAAGTCGGGTTCCGTCCCGGGCTCCATGGAAAGTCGCTGTGGCTTGACCTTCTGCGAACCCCCCAAGACGTCCTCGATCGGGACGGCCTCGACGGGGGGTTTCGCCAGCCCCGCTGGCGCCGCAGCGAGCCGGGGGTAGGTGGTTCCGTGATAGCGCACCACCAGCGTCGCAGACACCGCGTCGTGGCCTTCTCGCCAGACCGCCGCCTTGACCGGAAACATTTCGCCGACCACGGCCTTGGCCGGGTATCGGCCGTTGGAAACCACGGGCGCGACGTCATCGATCTCGATTCGACCGGCCACCACTGCTCCTTACGCCCGCGGCTCGGCCGTGGGCTCCTGGGGGATTACGTGTGCTCGATTACCTTGTCGCGACCTATACCCACCGTAGTGTCCGGCTCAACCCCATGGGATGGATGTCGTCATCATCGTGTTTCCGCGGGGACACGTTGAGTCGGTAGGGTCAACTCGCGTGAAGGCACTCCGAAGGTTCACGGTTCGCGCCCATCTGCCCGAGCGTCTCGCAGCACTGGAGCGGCTCTCGATCAACCTTCGATGGTCGTGGGACAGGCCGACGCAAGACCTGTTCGCCACAATCGATTCCAGTTTGTGGGAACAGTTCGGACAAGACCCGGTAGCACTGCTCGGCGGGGTCAGCCCGAGGCGCCTTGACGAGCTTGCTGACGACGAATCGTTCCTGAGGCGACTCGACCACCTGGCGGCCGAACTGGACACCTACCTGACCCGCCCCATGTGGTACCAGGAGATGCAGGAAAGGCACGCCGACGGGTCCACGGGTTCTTCCTGGCCGACGGGCATTGCGTACTTCTCGATGGAGTTCGGCGTCGCGGAGGTGCTGCCGAACTACTCCGGCGGACTGGGCATTCTCGCCGGCGACCATCTGAAGTCGGCATCTGACCTCGGGCTTCCGCTGATCGCGGTGGGCCTGTACTACCGATCGGGCTACTTCCGGCAGTCGCTGACCGCCGATGGTTGGCAACGCGAGGACTACCCGTCCCTCGATCCGCAGGGGCTACCACTGCGACTGCTAACCGACGCATCAGGAGACCCGGTTCTGATAGGCCTGGCGATGCCGGATTCCAGCGAGCTCAAGGCCCGGGTGTGGATTGCGCAGGTCGGCCGAATTCCGTTGCTGCTCTTGGATTCCGACATCCCGGAAACCGAACACGAGCTGCGCTCGGTCACCGACCGGCTGTATGGGGGTGATCAGGAGCACCGCATCAAGCAGGAATTGCTCGCGGGCATCGGGGGAGTGCGAGCGATCCGTGCGTTCACGGCCGTCGAAGGGCTGCCGGAGCCGCAGGTCTTCCACATGAACGAAGGCCACGCCGGTTTCCTCGGCGTCGAGCGGATCCGTGAACTGGTCACCGACGGCGGACTCGACTTTGACACGGCGTTGACCGTGGTGCGCTCGAGCACCGTGTTCACCACCCATACGCCGGTCCCCGCGGGCATCGACCGGTTCCCCGTCGAGATGGTCGCACGATATTTCGGCAGTTCTGGGGCGAGCGAAGCGACGGGGGAGAACCCGCCTGGCAGCCCGTCCGGCGTGTCGTCCGAGTTGCTTCCCGGCGTTCCGCTGGACCGGATCATCGGCTTTGGCACCGAGGACGACCCGTCGAAGTTCAACATGGCCCACATGGGGCTACGGCTGGCCCAGCGCGCCAACGGGGTGTCGTTGTTGCACGGTCAGGTGAGCCGAGGAATGTTCAACGACCTGTGGCAGGGGTTCGATCAGGACGAGGTCCCGATCGGATCCATTACCAACGGTGTCCACGCACCGACCTGGGCGGCGCCGCAGTGGCTGGAACTCGGCCGTGAACTCGTCGGCGAGGAGGGCATGCGCTCGCCCAGCGAGCCCGCGGTCTGGGAGCGGTTGCAACAGGTCGACCCGGGGCATCTGTGGTGGATCCGATCCCAGCTTCGCACGTTGCTCATCGCCGACGTTCGCAGCCGGTTGCGGCGCTCCTGGATCGAGCGCGGCGCGTCGGACGCCGAACTGGGTTGGATTGCAGACGCTTTCGACCCCGACGTGCTCACCGTGGGATTCGCGAGGCGGGTGCCGACCTACAAGCGGCTGACCCTGATGCTGCGCGATCCCGATCGGCTGGAGAGGCTGCTGCTCGACGACCAGCGGCCGGTGCAGTTGATCGTGGCAGGCAAGTCGCATCCGGCCGACGACGGCGGCAAGGCGCTGATCCAGCAGATCGTCCGGTTCGCCGACCGGCCCGAGGTGCGGCATCGCATCGCATTCCTGCCCGACTACGACATGTCGATGGCCCGGTTCCTGTACTGGGGCTGCGACGTGTGGCTCAACAATCCGCTGCGGCCGCTGGAGGCGTGCGGCACGTCGGGCATGAAGAGTGCGCTGAACGGCGGTCTCAACCTCTCGATCCGCGACGGCTGGTGGGACGAGTGGTACGACGGCGAGAACGGCTGGGAGATCCCGACGGCCGACGGCCTCGCAGACGAAACCCGTCGTGACGAATTGGAGGCCTCCGCCCTGTACGACCTGCTCGAGAAGTCGGTGACGACGACGTTCTACGAACGCGACGAGCACGGGGTCCCCCGGCGCTGGATGGAGATGGTGCGGCACACGCTGCAGGTTCTCGGGCCCAAGGTGCTGGCCTCGCGCATGGTGCGGGACTACACCGAGAAGTACTACGTACCTGCGGCGCAGTCGCTGCACCGCACCATCGAAGAGGTCGACGGCGTGCCCTTCGGCGCGGCGCGCGAACTCGCGGCGTACTGCGAGCGGGCGCGAAACTCGTGGCCGAAGGTCCGGATCACCGACGTCGACAGCTACGGGCTGCCCGACACTCCGCTGCTCGGCTCGGAGCTGACGTTGACGGCGACGGTGCATCTCGACGAGCTACGGCCCGACGAGGTGATGGTGCAGGCGGTCGTCGGGAGGGTCGACGAGAGCGATGCGCTGCTCGATCCCCTCGCCGTGCCGATGGCCTACACCGGCTCCACCGACGGCAACGAGGTCTTCTCGAGCACGACCCCGTTGCCCGTCGCCGGCCGCGTCGGATACACCGTTCGGGTGCTGCCCCACCATCGGTTGCTGGCCGCGGACAACGAGCTAGGTCTCGTCACACTCGCGTGAGTCGCATCTTCGAGGTCGCCGTCGACGGCGGGCCGTACGCGCTCGCGGCAGGTTCCGATGGCGCCATGTGGGTGACGCTGGTGCATCGCGGCGCGATCGCGCGGGTCACTGAGCACGGCGAACTCGAGGTCCATCCGGTGGCCGAGGGCAGCAAGCCGTCGATCATCACCGCCGGGCCTGACGGTGCGCTGTGGTTCACCCGCGCAGGGGACGATCGGATCGGACGGATCTCCACCGCCGGGGAGCTCACGGCGTTCGAGTTGCGCAACGGCAGCGCACCGTTCGGCATTACCGTCGGGCCCGACGGTGCACTGTGGTTCACGGCGATGGGCACCGGCGTCGTCGGCCGGATCAGTATCCACGGCGAGATCAGCGAGGAAGCCGCCCCGGGTGGCATGCCGTCGATGATCACCAGCGGACCGGACAACGCGCTCTGGTTCACGTTGAGTCAGGCCAATGCGATCGGCCGTCTCGACTGCGGCATGGTCACGCTTCGTAAGGTGCCCACACCGGGCGCGGGTCCGGTCGGCATCGCGGGCACGCATGACGACGCGGTGTGGTTCACGGCGATCCTGGCCGACAAGGTCGGGCGCATCCCGATGAACGAAGCGATGCAGGAACTCGATCTGCCCGGCAAGCCACACGCGGTGATCGCCGATCCGTCGGGCGGGGTGTGGGTAAGCCTGTGGGGTACCGACCAGATCGCGAGGGTGAGTGCCGACGGTGAGGTCGTCACCATCGATCTGCCCGCGGGTAGCGAACCCCACGGTTTGGCGATCGGGCCGGACGGCGCGTTGTGGGCGGCGCTCGAAGCCGGCTTCGTCATGCGCCTGCCAACGGTCTAATCGAGGCCGTTTCGCAACCTTGCGCGGTATGTGTGTCTGCCCGGCAGGGGTCTTCCTGCGGGTTATGTTCCGAAAAACGCAAAGTTGGGAGGTTCGTCGTGCCGTCTCGCGGCTCCGTCGTTCTTGCCGTGTGGGTGATCCTCAGTGGGTTGAACGCACCCGTGGCGTGGGCCGACCCCGACGTGGAGCCCGCTGCCGTCGAAGCGCCCGCACCGCTGCCCGCGGATGACGGCCGTGTCGTCTCACCGCGGTCGTCGTCCTCGAAGGGTCCGGACGGCTGGACGCTGATCCTGGGCGCCAAGGACGAGACCCAAACGCCGAACGCACCGCTGACCACCGCAACGTCGTCACGGGAGTACGTCGTCGGCGGCACGTTCGATGGGTCGCTATGGGCGCCCGAGGACACCGACGAACCTACCGGCACGATCGAGGTCGGCTATCAAATCGGCTGCGGCATCGACATGAGCACGTCGAACGGCGTCTCGCTCACCGGAACCGTGGGCGCGTCGCCGTCGCTGGGACTCGGCGGGATCGACGTCGTCTCACCTCTTCCCGAGGGAGCGATACCGGTGCTGACGACGCCGATCAACGGCGGTGTGACCGTCGGCTTCAAGCCCGGCATCATCAACATCGTCCCGGTGACCAAGAAGGAGTTCGAGGGCTTCGCCCCATGGGTGATGATCTCCAACTTCCATATCAAGATCGATGGCTGCGTGGGTCAGTCGTTCATCCGGTCCTACGCGTTCCTGACGCGTTCGACGAAGGTCTCCGACCAGATCCTGGCCTACTACGGCGAAACCAAGGTCGTCTGACGCGTTTTGTGCACAATCCCCCGGCGGGGGTCAGTCGAAGCGTTTGAAGCAGCGGTCCTGTTCGCCGAGTACGCCCACTCGGAACGCATCGATGCGCGAGAAGCCCGACGGCACCGAGTCGCCGTTGACGTCGCTGGCGACCAGGCCGTTGACGAGGATGCCCGAGACGGCCTCGTCGACGTCGCCGGCCGTGAGCGCGATGGTGTCACCACTCGTGGTAGTGATGTTGTTGGTCATCTTGACCGTCGCGACACCCGTCAGACACGCGGTGCGCAGTGCGGCCTCGGCGTTGTCGAGTGCGACGCCGCCGTGCTCGTGCTGGATCGACTGCATGAATCGTGACACCACCACCGAATAGGCGGTGTTGTCGCCCATCACGACGCCGCTGTCCTCGGCACTCTGGGCGCCGAGCTCCTGGAGCGCGGGGAGGTCGACGGTGATGGTGTTGGTCGCCGGGCAGTACGACGCCGGACCGCCCAAACGGGCATCGGGGCAGTCCGCCTCGTCGAAGCTGAGCTGCGGCGGGTCGGCTGGCTCGAAGGCGATGTTCATCGCATCGACAATCGACTGCACCGACTGTTCGGTGACCGGCAGCTCGCCCGTCTGGTCGTCGGGCAGCAGCACCGGCAGGTCGCCCCGACGCTGCTTGATCTCCTTGAGGTCGATCGCCGCACACGAAGCAGCGCCGTCGGTGAACCCGAACTGGAACGCCGACACGCGCTCGAACGCCGAACCGTGCTCGTCCTCGCCGACCTCGGAGTCGCTCTCGTTGAGCAGGGGATCACGGAACGCGATCATCGCGGCGAGGAGGTTGTTCAGACCGTCGGCCGTGCTCAACGTGAACCTCGGGGAATTGCCCTCGGCGACCCAGCGCATGTACACCCCTGCCAGGCAGTCGGCCTGCTGCTCGCCGACGATGGTCGGCGTCTGCTCGCTGACCAGATCCGACTGGTGCTGGACGGAGTGGCCGTACTCGTGCGCCAGCACCATCGTGACTGCCATGTCGCCGTTGGCGTCGCGCAACTGGGGCAGCAGCTCACCCCGGTCCCAGCCGATGGTGTTGTCGTCGACGCAGTAGCCGGCGTTGACGAGGCCCAGCACGCTGTCCCCGCAGAAGTCGACGGCGTCGTAGCCGGTGGAGTCCCAGGAGACGAGCTCCTTCACGGGGGTGAACTCACCGTCGAACGTCTCGCCGTAGTGCTGGGCCCAGAACTCCTCGATGTCGCTCACCGCGCTGCCCGCGAGCTCGTCGATCTGGCCGCCATCGGTGTTCTCGACATCGCGGGATGGCGCGTCAGCGTCATCGCGCAAACCGGTCGGACCGTTGACGGCGGGCATCCCCGCCACGCTGAAGGGGTCCGCGAACACCGAGACCGGTGCGCCCTTCAGCGTCGTCGCGCACGAGGTGAGAAGGAGCGCGGTGAGGGCCACTCCCATTACGCTGCCCACGAGGTGCCGTCGCTTCATCGACGCCGCCCTTTCGGTTCGCCCGGCGGCCGGGACGGCACGCGCGTGATATTGACAGGATAGTGAATCCCGGGCTTCCCCGATCCCAACTATTCGCTGCTCAGTCCGCGCGCAAGCGCTCCAGCGCTCGCCGGACCTGGGAGGAGTCGGTGGTCGCCCAGAACGGCGGCAGCGAGGCGCGCAGGAAGCCGGCGTAGCGGGCGGTGGCCATCCGCGAGTCGAGAACGGCGACGACACCTCGGTCGTCGACATCGCGGAGTAGTCGACCGGCGCCCTGGGCGAGCAGCAGCGCGGCATGGCTGGCCGCGACGGCCATGAACCCGTTGCCGCCATGGGCGGCCACCGCGCGCTGGCGGGCGGCGATGAGTGGATCGTCGGGGCGGGGAAACGGGATGCGGTCGATCAGCACCAGACTGAGCGACGGTCCTGGCACGTCAACGCCCTGCCACAGCGACAGCGTGCCGAACAGCGTCGTCTCGGCGTCCTCGGCGAATCGCCGCACCAACGCCGATGTGGTGTCCTCGCCCTGGCAGAGCACCGGTGTGTCGAGACGCTCGCGCATCACCTCGGCTGCCGCCCTCGCGGCGCGCATCGACGAGAACAGGCCGAGCGTCCGACCCCCTGCCGCGGTGATGAGGCCCGCGATCTCGTCGAGCTGTTCCGCCGAGCCCGTGCCGTCGCGCCTCGGTGGCGGCAGGTGGGCTGCGACGTAGAGGATGCCCGACTTGGCATGCGCGAAGGGCGATCCGACGTCGATGCCCTTCCAACCGGGCGCCTCGTCGCCGATTGCGGTGAGGCCCCAGGACCGGGCCATCGCGTCGAAGTTTCCGCCGATCGTGAGGGTCGCGGAGGTGAGGATCACGGTTCCCTGGTCAAACAGTCTGTTGCGCAACAGATTCGCCACCGACAGCGGCGCCACCCGTAGGATCGCGCGTTTCGAACCACGCACTTCCTCGTGGTCCAGCCACACCACGTCGGTCCGGTCGGGGATCGCCGGGCCAAAGGACGACAGGATGCGCGACGCCGTGTCGCTGACGTCGTTCAAGGCCGTGACCGCCTCGTTGCGCGCCGCGGCGGCCTTGGGATCGCCCGGTGACGGGTCGATGGCAGAGCGGACTTTGTCAGCCGAATCCCGCAAGACGTTGAGGTAGGTCGACATCTCCTCGTCGAGGACGTCCTTGCGTCCCGGCTCCGCGTCGTAGATCGCCGACGAGAACGTGGCGGTCGCCGCTTCGAACCGTTGGGCGAGTTCGGGATCGACGAGCCGGGACGCTCGGCGGAGAGCGACGCCGAGCATGGTCGCCGACAACTCGCCGGTGGCGATGCTCGTCACCCGGTCGACGAGTTCGTGGGCTTCGTCGACGACGAGGAGTTCATGCTCGGGCAGCACGTTGACGTCAGAGATCGCATCGATGGCCAGCATCGCATGGTTGGTGACGACGATGTCAGCTGAACCGGCGGTACCTCTTGCCTTCTCGGCGAAGCAGTCGGTGCCGAAGGGACAGCGGGTCGCCCCCAGACATTCCCTGGCGGACACGCTGACCTGGCCCCACGATCGGTCGGCGACACCGGGCACGACTTCGTCGCGATCGCCGGTCTCGGTGTCCGACGACCACTCGATCAGGCGCTTCACGTCGCGCCCCAACGCCGTCGTCGCGACGTCGTCGAACAGTTCATCCTGCGGTACGTCATCGGGGGACTCGGACGCTCCCGATTGGAAGCCGTTGTGGATCTTGTTGAGACACAGGTAGTTTCCCCGGCCCTTGAGGAGGGCGAACTCGGGTTGGCGCGGTACCTCACCGGTCAGGGCGTCGGCCAGCCGCGGCAGATCGCGGTCGATCAACTGACGCTGCAGTGCGATGGTGGCCGTCGAGATCACAACCGGTTCGGCCCGCTCCATGGCTCGCTTGATGGCAGGCACCAGATAGGCCAGTGACTTCCCGGTCCCCGTCCCTGCCTGGACGGCGAGGTGCTCACCGGTCTCGAAGGCATGGAAGACCGCCTCGGCCATCTCGATCTGGCCGCTGCGTTCCGTACCGCCGAGTGCGGCAACGGCCTTGTCCAGCAGTTCTCTGACGCCGCCCGTGTCTCCTCCTCAGGCCTGGCGCGTGGCGTCGACGACGCCTTCGAGGCGGGTGGGAATCGCGGGCTCGCCGCGAGAGAGCTTCAAACCGTCCCACGGCAGGCTGCGCAGGCTCGCGGTGACACGCTCGCGGGCCGCCGCCAGGGTGAGGTCGGCGACCGTCTCGCCCGCGCGCACCAGCGGGTGTGTGAGCGCAGTGGCGACCAGTCCTGCTGGCACGGTAGGGGGGCGGTCGGCCAGGTGCACGATCTCCTCGACGACGGTGCCCGTCGGCTTGGCCAGCCGGAGGGCCTGCTTGCGACCGCCCTGGGACTCCTTGTGGCTGCTGCGCTTTGCGACCGGAACGCCGTCGACCTCGACGAGTTTGTAGACCATCCCCGCAGTCGGGGCGCCCGAACCGGTGACCAGCGACGTGCCGACCCCGTACGAGTCGACGGGCTCGGCACGCAGGGCCGCGATCGCGAACTCGTCGAGGTCGCTGGTCACGACGATGCGCGTGGTGGGTGCCCCCAACGTGTCGAGCTGATCGCGGACCTGCCGGGCGAGCACGCCGAGATCACCCGAGTCGATGCGGACGGCGCCCAACTCGGGGCCCGCGACGGCAACGGCATTGGCCACACCGGTGGCGATGTCGTAGGTGTCGACTAGCAGCGTGGTCCCGACGCCCAGGGCCTCGACCTGCGCCCGGAACGCCGCTCGTTCGTCGGGCCCGTCGGGGGAGGTGTGCAGCAGCGTGAACGCGTGAGCGCTGGTCCCCAGCGCGGGGACGCCGTACCGCCGCTGCGCCTCGAGGTTCGACGAACCCGTGAAGCCTGCGATGTAGGCGGCCCGCGCGGCGGCGACGGCCGACATCTCATGCGTGCGCCGTGAGCCCATCTCGATGAGCGGCCGCCCTTCGGCCGCGCTGACCATGCGGGCGGCGGCCGAGGCGATCGCGCAGTCGTGATTCAAGATCGACAGGGCCAAGGTCTCCAACAGCACGCATTCGGCGAACGTGCCGTGCACCGACAGCACGGGCGAGCCGGGGAAGTACAGCTCGCCTTCGGCGTAGCCGTCGACGTCGCCGGTGAAGCGGTAGTCGGCCAGGTATGCCAGGGTCTCGGCGTCCAGGAAGTCCGCAAGCAGTGCGAGATCGACGTCGTCGAATCTGAACTGCGGCAGGGCATTCAGGAAACGGCCCGTGCCTGCGACGATGCCGTAGCGCCTTCCGTCGGGAAGGCGGCGCACGAAGACCTCGAACGTGGTCCGCCGGTGGGCGGTGCCGTCCAGAAGTGCTGCCGCAAGCATCGTCAGCTCGTACTTGTCGGTGAGCAGAGCCGTCGTCGCGTGCTCCTCGCGCAAGCGCTCGTCGGAAGTCACATGCTCCTCGCGCAAGCGCTCGTCGGAAGTCACGTGCTCCTCGCGCAAGCGCTCGTCGGAAGTCACACCGGCAACCGTAGCCGTTCGGACCGTCGGCGAGGCCGGTGTCTATCCTGGGCGACATGGTTACGCCGGCGCGAACCCATCCAGGGACTCGCGAGGAACGTGAGGTTGATCCGACTTCGGACGAGCAAGCGGCCACCGACAGTCCGTGGGTGACCCTGGTGTGGGACGACCCGGTGAATCTGATGTCGTACGTGACCTACGTGTTCCAGAAGCTCTTCGGCTACAGCGAGCCACACGCCAACAAGCTGATGCTCCAGGTGCACGAAGAGGGCAAGGCCGTGGTCTCGGCGGGCAGTCGGGAGTCCATGGAGATCGACGTGACCAAACTGCATGCAGCGGGCCTCTGGGCCACGATGCAGCAGGACCGCTGAGCTCGGGAGTACATGGCGTGCGCAAGTGGAAGCGTGTGGAAACCGCTGAGGGAACCTGCTTTCGGTCCGCCCTTGCGGCGCACGAGGCGACTCTCTTGCAGAGCCTGGTCAACTCGCTGATGGACATGCTGGTCGACCGTGAGAACTCCTCGCCCACAGACGAACTCGAAGAGCTCACCGGGATGCGGACCGGACATTCGCAACCGCCGGACGATGACACGATGATGCGCCTGTTGCCCGACTTCTTCCGGCCACAGCGCGACCATCCGGCCGGTTCCGGTGCCGCCGAGAGCCTCAACAGCGCACTCCGCAGCCTGCACGAGCCGGACATCATCGAGGCGAAACGTCATGCCGGCCAACGACTGTTGGACACGTTGCCTTCGGCTGGCGGCAGGTTCGAGATCGCCGAGGACGACGCGCACTGCTGGGCCGCGTGCGTCAACGACATCCGACTGGCGTTGGGCACGATGCTGGAGATCGGACCGGAAGGACCCGACCATCTGCCGGCCGAGCATCCGATGGCCAGGCACCTCGACGTGTACCAGTGGCTCACCGTGTTGCAGGAGTACCTGGTGCTCGGGCTGATGGGCAAGAAGTGAGCGATTTCGGCGCGCAAACCGTCGCTGAGCGAACGAAATCGCGCCCACATCGCGGGGGGAGGCGGACGTGAGTGGCTCGATCACCGACGTGTCGGGCATTCTCGTCGGCCACCACCATCGGCTGGATTCCAAAGCGACGTTGGGCACGGGCTGGGCCTGTGGCACCACCGTCGTCCTGACCCCACCGGGCACGACCGGCGCCGTCGACGTCCGCGGTGGCGCGCCAGGCACCAGGGAGACCGATCTCCTCGACCCGGCCAACAGCGTGCGCTACGTCGACGCCGTGGTGTTGACGGGCGGCAGCGCGTACGGACTCGCCGCCGCCGACGGTGTCATGCAATGGCTGGAGCAGCACGACCGCGGCGTGGTGATGGACGGCGGACTGGTCCCGATCGTGCCTACCGCGGTGATCTTCGACCTTCCGGTCGGCGGCTGGCAGTGCCGCCCGACGGCGGAGTTCGGCTTCGCCGCAGCCAACTCGGCAGGCGTCGAGGTGCCGGTCGGCAACGTCGGCGCCGGCGTCGGAGCGCGGGCGGGCGTGCTCAAGGGTGGCCTCGGCACCGCGTCGGTGACCCTCGACGACATCGGCGTCACGGTCGGTGCCATCGTTGCGGTGAACTCGGCGGGCAACATCGCCGATCCGAAGACCGGGTTGCCGTGGATGGCCGACCTCATCGCCGAGCTGGGTCTGATCTCGCCGCCGGCCGATCAGATTGCGGCGTTCGCCGAGCGCGACACCGAGCTGTCGCCGCTGAACACCACCATCGCGGTCGTCGCCACCGATGCCGCGCTCAGCAAGGCGGCCTGCAAGCGGGTCGCCGTCGCCGCGCAGGACGGCTTGGCGCGCACCATCCGACCTGCGCACACCCCGCTGGACGGCGACACCGTCTTCGTGCTGTCGACCGGCGCGATCGAGGTAAATCCTGCGAGTGGCACCGGGGCCACCCCGGCCGCGATGTCCCCGGAGACGACGTTGACGACGGCCGTCGGGGCGGCCGCCGCCGACTGTCTGGCCCGCGCGGTGATGGCGGGGGTGCTGGCCGCCGAGACGGTGGCCGGAATACCGACCTACCGGAACATGTTGCCCGGAGCGTTCGCGAACGTGGAAGGACCGGTGTGACGTGCTGACGATTCGACGCGACTTGGTCGAGGCCATGGTCGCCCATGCGCGTGCCGATCACCCCGACGAGGCATGTGGAGTGATCGCCGGTCCCGACGCATCCGACCGACCGGAGCGCTTCGTTGCGATGGACAACGCCGAGCGATCACCGACGTACTACCGCTTCGACTCGGGCGAACAGCTGAAGGTGTGGCGGGCGATGGACGATGCCGCCGAGGTGCCGGTGGTCGTCTACCACTCCCACACCGCGACCGAGGCGTACCCCAGCCGCACCGACATCAGTTACGCGTCCGAACCGGACGCGCACTACGTCCTCATCTCGACGCGTCACGCCGCAGAGCATGAATTGCGCAGCTACCGCATCGTCGAAGGCGTCGCCACCGAGGAGCCCGTCACCATCGTCGATCAGTACTAGAGCACCACGAGAGCCAGAAGAGAGCCAGCCCATGAGCGTGAACGTCTCCATTCCGACCATCCTGCGCACCCACACCGGAGGCGAGAAGCACGTGAGTGCCATCGGCGACACGCTGCAGGCGGTCATCACCGACCTCGAATCCAACTATTCGGGCATCACCGAGCGCATCGTCGACGGTGAAAAGCTGCACCGGTTCGTCAACATCTACGTCAACGACGAGGACGTGCGGTTCTCGGGCGGACTGGCGACCGAGATCTCCGACGGTGACTCGGTGACGATCCTGCCCGCCGTTGCCGGCGGGTGAGTGGGAGGCACCAATGCGCCACGACTCACTGCTCGATGCGTTGGGCAACACTCCGATGGTCGGGTTGCCCAAGCTTTCACCGCAATGGGACGAATCTGCGGACGCACCGCACGTGCGCCTGTGGGCCAAGCTCGAAGACCGAAACCCCACGGGCTCCATCAAGGACCGGCCCGCACTGCGAATGATCGAGCAGGCCGAGCGTGACGGGTTGCTCGCGCCAGGGTCGACGATCATGGAGCCGACGAGCGGCAACACCGGGATTTCGATGGCGATGGCCGCGCTGATCAAGGGTTACCGGATGGTCTGCGTGATGCCGGAGAACACCTCGATCGAGCGGCGCCAGCTACTGGAGCTGTACGGCGCGAAGATCATCTACTCGCCCGCCGAGGGCGGCTCGAACACCGCGGTGGCGATGGCCAAGCGGCTGGCCGACGAGCACCCGGAGTGGGTGATGCTCTACCAGTACGGCAACCCCGCCAATGCGGCCGCACACTACGAGGGCACCGGACCGGAGATCCTCGCCGACCTGCCGGAGATCACCCACTTCGTCGCGGGCCTGGGCACCACCGGCACGCTGATGGGCACCGGGCGGTATCTGCGCGAACACGTACCTGGTGTCCAGATCGTCGCCGCCGAGCCACGGTACGGCGAGGGTGTCTACGCGTTGCGCAACATCGACGAGGGCTTCGTCCCCGAGTTGTACGACCCCGAGATGCTGACCACGCGCTTTTCCGTCGGCGCGTTCGATGCGGTCAAGCGCACCCGCGAACTGGTACAGGTCGAGGGCATCTTCGCGGGTATCTCGACCGGGGCGATACTGCACGCGGCGCTCGGCATGGCCACCAAGGCCCGCAAGGCTGGCGAGCGGGCCGACATCGCGTTCATCGTGTGCGACGCCGGGTGGAAGTATCTGTCGACCGGCGCATACGCCGGTAGCCTGGATGACGCAGAGGACGCATTGGAGGGGCAGCTATGGGCATGAGCGGACCAGAGCGAGAAGCGGAGCGGGATCGCGCATGAGCACGCTCGCACCGACACCTGCAAACAAGAAACGACCGGGCTGGGTGGTCGGCGGCTCGACGATCGTCAGCTTCGTCGCCCTTCTCTACGTCATCGAGGCCGTCGATCAGGTGTCGGGAAGTCGACTGGAACAAGACGGTATTCGGCCGCTCGAGGTGGACGGGCTGTGGGGCATTCTCTGGGCGCCGTTGTTGCACGCCAACTGGGCGCACCTGATCGCGAACACCGTTCCGGCGTTGGTGCTCGGTTTCCTGGTGTCGCTGGCCGGGATGTCCCGGTTCATCTACGCCACCGCCATCGTGTGGATTCTCGGAGGGCTGGGCACGTGGCTCATCGGTAATCTCGGCGCGCCCCAGGGCGTGGAGACCAACCACATCGGAGCCTCCGGTCTGATCTTCGGGTGGCTGACGTTCCTGATCGTGTTCGGGTTCTTCACCCGCCACGCGTGGCAGATCGTCGTCGGAATCATCGTCTTCCTCGTCTACGGCGGCGTCCTGTGGGGTGCGCTGCCCGGCACGTTCGGCGTGTCCTGGCAGGGGCATCTGTGCGGTGGCATCGCCGGCGTCGCCGCCGCGTACCTACTGTCCGGACCCGAACGCAAGGCCCGGGCAATGCGCGGGATCGGGACCACGCCGCAGCTCTCGATCTGAGCGGTCGTCCCGCTTTGCTGACCTGAGGCGTCCGCCACCTTTGCCCCGTGCCGAGGGCTCCGTGTCGCCTGGCGTCTTCCCTGATCACGCGTCACCGAATGACCAGATTATGAAACTCGACTCGAAATGCCGTGATGTCTTCGTCACACGCTGATCGGGCATGGCAAAGTAGTGGGCGTGCGAATTACCGTACTGGGCTGTTCCGGTAGCGTCACCGGGCCAGATTCGCCTGCCTCGGGTTACCTGCTGACGGCTCCGGACACCCCTCCGCTTGTCGTCGACTTCGGTGGCGGCGTGCTCGGCGCCCTTCAGCGCCACGCCGATCCAGGCACCGTGAGCGTCCTGCTTTCCCACCTGCATGCCGACCACTGCCTGGACCTGCCCGGACTGTTCGTGTGGCGCCGCTATCACCCGTCGCCGCCCGCGGGTCGTGCCCTGATGTTCGGCCCGGCCGACACCTGGTCGCGGTTGGGTGCGGCGTCCTCGCCCGAAGGTGGCGAGATCGACGACTTCTCCGACATCTTCGACATTCATCAGTGGGTGGACAACGAAGCGGTGCAGATCGGCGCACTGAGCGTGTTGCCCCGACTGGTGTGTCACCCGACGGAGTCGTACGGAATGCACATCACCGATCCGTCGGGGGCGACCCTCGTCTACAGCGGCGACACCGGCTACTGCGACCAACTGATCGAACTCGCCAGCGGTGCCGACGTGTTTCTGTGCGAAGCATCGTGGACGGACTCCCCGGACCGGCCACCCCGACTGCATCTGTCGGGCGCCGAAGCGGGCCGCGCCGCCGCCAAGGCACGAGTGCACGAACTGCTGTTGACGCACATCCCGCCGTGGACGTCGCGCGAGGACGTCATCAGCGAGGCCAAGGCCGAATTCGACGGGCCGGTGCACGCCGTCGTGTGCAACGAGACCTTCGACGTCGTGGCGCACTAGGTCATCACCCGAACCGGTTAGTGTTGGCGGGTGTCCAGACGAGAAGACGGGCGACTCGACGACGAGTTGCGACCGGTAACCATCACCCGCGGATTCACCAAGCATCCGGCCGGATCCGTGCTGGTCGAGTTCGGTCAGACCCGCGTCATGTGTACGGCCAGCGTCACCGAGGGTGTTCCGCGTTGGCGCAAGGGCTCGGGCCAGGGCTGGCTGACCGCCGAGTACGCGATGCTGCCCGCCGCCACCCACACCCGTTCTGACCGGGAGTCGGTCAGGGGCAAGGTCGGCGGGCGCACCCAGGAGATCAGCCGTCTCGTCGGCCGGTCGCTGAGGGCATGCATCGATCTCGGCGCGCTGGGTGAGAACACGATCGCCATCGACTGCGACGTTCTCCAAGCCGATGGCGGTACCCGTACCGCCGCCATCACCGGCGCCTACGTGGCGCTGTCGGACGCGGTGACCTACCTGTCCGCCGCGGGGCGCCTTTCGGATCCGCGGCCACTGTCGTGCGCCATCGCCGCGGTGTCGGTCGGCGTCGTCGATGGTCGCGTGCGAACGGACCTGCCCTACGAGGAGGATTCGCGCGCCGAGGTCGACATGAACGTCGTCGCCACCGACACCGGAACCCTGGTCGAGATTCAGGGCACCGGGGAGGGTGCGACGTTCCCACGCTCGACGCTCGACAAGATGCTCGACGCCGCTCTGGCCGCCTGCGACCAGCTGTTCGTCGTTCAACGCGAAGCGCTCGAGTTGCCGTATCCGGGGGAGCTGCCCGAACCGACGTCGCCGCCCAGGAAGGCGTTCGGAAGCTGACCGATCTGCTGGTGGCGAGCCGCAACCCCAAGAAGCTTGCCGAACTCGGTCGCGTTCTCGACGGCGCAGGCGTGTCCGGTCTGCGCCTGCTGTTCCTCGATGACGTCGCACCGTTCGACGAGGCTCCCGAGACCGGTGCCACCTTCGAGGAGAACGCGCTGGCGAAGGCGCGCGACGCATTCCGGGCGTCCGGCCTTCCCGCGGTCGCAGACGATTCCGGACTCGCGGTCGACGCCCTGAACGGAATGCCCGGCGTGCTCTCGGCGCGATGGGCGGGCGCACACGGTGATGATGTGGCGAATCTGCAACTGCTGCTTGGCCAATTGGATGACGTGCCCGTCGGGCGGCGCGGTGCGGCTTTCGTGTCGGCGTGCGCGTTGGTGTCGCCTGCGGGAGAGACCGTCGTGCGCGGGGAGTGGGCCGGAAGCATCGCGAGGGCGCCCCGGGGCGGCGGCGGGTTCGGCTACGACCCGATCTTCGTGCCGCAGGGTTCGGATCGTTCGGCCGGCGAATTGAGCCCGGCCGAGAAGGACGCAGCATCGCATCGCGGGCGCGCGCTGACGCTGTTGGTGCCCGCACTGCGCGCGCTGGCCTGACCGCTCGTTTCACCGGCTGGCGAGTTTTGTATCGCGCAACTAACGCGTAGCGTTCGGCGACGTGGGTGGTCGTTGCCTTCGGGTCTGAGCCGCAGTCTTCGGCCACCGGGCACCCCACCATTCGGGTGGCCGTGCTGTCGGCGGCCGCCGACAGTGAATTCGCGCAGCGACGCCGACCCGGGTGCTGATCCGGCGGTGACCCAGGCTCAGGTCACGGCCGCGAACGCGCGCCAGGCGCTTTGCGTTGGACGGTCCTATTTGCTGTCACACCTCGATCCCGCGACGCCCGCGCCGCTTGCCGCCGCGATCACCGACGATCCGGCCCGCCTCACCGCGGCCCGCGCGGGGTTGCGCGCGCGATCTCGGGCACCACGTCGGTCAGCTGCGGTTTGAGCCACCTGGCAACCTTTCGGGTCCGGTCGGGGCTGCACCTCTCCCGCGGAGGATCGAGAGCATCGACACAGTTTGCCGGAGAGCATGACGGTCTCGGAAGGCGCCCAGCGCCCGGATGGGCATGCCCAGTTCGGCTACCTCCACCCACGGTTCACCTAACTGCATGAACTGTTCACCTGCCTCGACGAGCAGGGTGAGGTCGTGCCGAGGAGATCGCGGCCGATTCCCTTCCGTAACATTTGCTGTCGTGTTACTGTCCGGCGTAGCCACTGGGGCACCGTCGGGAAGGAACAACGGACATGGGTCAGCACGAAGCAATCACGGGGGGTACGCCGAGGCTTGCCGGCGCAATGCTGCTGGG
>JBBRTH010000065.1:0-33377 GCA_038244615.1 Mycobacteriales bacterium
CATCCCCTTCCCCCGGAGGGGAACCATGGTGATCGTCTCCCCGATCTTCCACAGCACCGGGCTGGGCACCTACCTGGTTGGTGCGGCGTTGGGCAACACGGTGGTCACCACCCGTCGGTTCAATGCCGAGAGCACGCTGGCGCTGATCGCCGACCACCGGGCCGACATGCTGGTCGCCGTCCCGACGATGCTGCACCGCATGGTCGAACTGGCTCCCGAGACGATCACCAAGTACGACACGTCGTCGCTCGAGGCCATCGTCATCGCCGGCTCGGCGCTCACGCCTGAACTGTCCAACCGCGTGCAGGACACCTTCGGCGACGTGCTCTACAACCTCTACGGCTCCACCGAATGCGCCGTGGCGACCGTAGCGACTCCCCAGGAGCTGCGCAGCGCGCCGGGCACCGCGGGGCGCTCGCCGGTCACGTGCGAGGTGGTGCTGTTTGACGAGAACGACCAGCGGGTGGACGGCGCCGGCAAGCGGGGCCGCATCTTCATCCGCAGCGGGTCACCGTTCGAGGGATACACCGACGGCCGGCACAAGCAGATTGTCGACGGCCACATGTCCAGCGGCGACACGGGCCACTTCGATGAGAACGGGTTGCTGTTCGTCGACGGGCGCGACGACGACATGATCGTCTCCGGCGGCGAGAACGTCTTCCCGCAGGAAGTCGAGAACCTGCTCGTCGAGCACGAGGACGTCTCCGACGTCGCGGTTGTCGGTGTCGACGACGTGGAGTTCGGAAAGCGGCTGCGCGCCTTTGTCGTTCCGACGCCCGGTGCAGCGCCGGAGGCCGACGACATCAGGCAGTACGTCAAGAACAAACTCGCGCGCTACAAAGTGCCGCGCGACGTCGTGTTCGTTGAGGAGTTGCCGCGCAACGCCACCGGCAAGGTGCTGCGACGGGTCTTGATCGACATGGACGTGAAGTCACAGTAGAAGCCTCCAGGCCTCTAGGGCTTCGTCAGCACCGGAAGCGGCAACTGGGCAAGCCGTCGTGACAGTGGTCACCGTCGGTATCATTCGACCGCAGCGCCGAACCGCCGAGCAGCGAGTCCGCCGACCGGGGTACTGGGCAAGCGCAGCGCAATTCAGGAGGCGCCGGTGTGGTGGCGGACTGCTGGGACCAAGGTCGAATCGCCGCTCGATCGACTGGTCGTCACGACACCGGACTCCCGTGACCGGGTGGTCGACGCCGCTCGTGCCTTGTGCATCGTGGTGGTGACGCTGTGGCATTGGGCGCTGTCGGTGAGCCATCGAACGGCCGACGGCAGCCTGGTGATGCCCAATCCGGTACACGTGGTGCCGGGCAGCTGGCTGGCGACCTGGATCCTGCAGGTGATGCCGCTGTTCTTCGTGGTCGGTGGGTACGCCAACCTGGCGGCCCGGGAACGCGCTGATGCCACCGGAACGTCTGCTGGCCGGTTCGTCGGCGACCGGCTACGCCGTCTGCTCTGGCCCACCGCCGCGTGGGCTACCGTATGGCTCGCCGGTGAGTTGGTCGCGGCCTCATTGCCAGGCCCACATCGCTGGATGTGGCAGTGGTTCCCCGGCTACCTCATGCCACTGTGGTTCGTCGGTGTCTACGGCGTGCTGATCGCACTGGTGCCGCTCACCGCGGCGCTGCACGCCCGCGCCGGCGGGACGGTGCTGGCCGTGCTGGTGCTTCTCATCGGCGGCGGCACCGTGTTGGCCCGCGGCGCCGGTTCGGATGCGGCTGCCTGGCTGACCGCCGCGGTGGTGTGGGTGTTCTGCCACCAGCTCGGGTACTGCTGGCGCAGCTGGAATCTCAGCCAGCGGCCGCTGCCCGTTCGGTCGGCAATTGCCCTGACGGGGCTGGCCGGATTGCTCATCTTAACCCTGCGCGCCGGCTTCCCGCGCTCAATGGTAGCCACGGTGGGTACGGCGCAGTCGAACATTCTTCCGACCAACGCCACGATCGCGGCCCTGGCGGTGTTCCAGCTCGGGCTGCTGATCCTCGTCACGCCGGCAGCGCAGAGGGTGCTGCGTCGGCCCGCCCTGTGGAAACCGGTGGTGGCCGTCAACGCGGTCGCGATGACCGCGTTCGTCTGGCACATGACCGCTTACCTGGTGGTGGTGTGGGCGTATGAGCGGTCGGGGGCCACGCTGCCGGCCCAACCCACCGCGGACTGGTGGGCTCAGCGCTGGGTGTGGCTCGTGGCTCCGCTCGGGGTGCTGATCATTCTGGTCGCCGTGTTCGGCCGCGTCGAGTCCGCCGCTCGGCGACCCGGGCGAAGAAGCCAGTCTGGGGCGCTGCCGTAGGTCTCCTGCCCCGGCACCTCGGCGAGGAGCGGCGATCACGTTGTGGCCGAGTACCTATTGCAAGGCATGAACCGTCAGCGGCGACTCGGCAGGCGACCCAGCGCTGAACGGGGGTCGGTCGTAATGCGGCTCCGCACCAACAGACTTGGGGCACCACGCCGTTGTAGCGCTCGTTGAAGAGGTCCCACGTTTCCTGGCCCCACCGACCGGCGGCGACTAACGAAGGTGACGGCTGATCTGCTAAGGGCTTCACCGCTGGCAAGCAGCTCGGTGATGACGCCGCTGAGGTGGTGTTTGGTGTCGACCCGGCGTTGGTGGTGACCTGCTCGACGCGCGGTGGCACGCCGATGGGCATCGAAGGGCTGATATCCGCGATCGGCTCGCGCGTTACGCCGCAGCTCCCTCTAAACCTCGATGCACCGATTGACTGGGGGCGGAATGGGACTTCGCTTGTGGGCCAACGGTGCTGCGGGCCCGGCGATCTTCGCCCGTCACCGCCCGTGGCATAATGGGCGGCAATCCGCAACACTGGGGTTGCCATGAAGCTACGGCGAGCACGGCAGGATCTGGACCACATCAACAGTTGGATTCTGTTGATCGTCACCGCCGCGACGATCGTGACCGGGCTGATCGCCCATCTTTGGGATCTTCACGGTTTTGTCTGGCATATCTACTTCGGCTACGCGATGATCGCGTCGGTTGTCGTTCATGTCTGCCTGAACATGCAGCAACTGTTGGTCTACAGCTCATTTCGTTTTCGGCGTGGGGCGCGCGCAATGACCGGAAATCCCCGGCCCCGGCCCCGGCCCCGGCCGGGGGCACCGCAGCCGGTTGGTGCCGGAGCGACGGCGCGTGCCCTGCTGCTGTCAAGGCGCGGGCTGATCGGCGTGGCAGTCGGGGGTGTTGGGGGCTATCTGCTCGGCCAGGGCGTTGTCCGCGCGTCACCGTCGCTGGCTCGAGGCGAAGATCTCGGGTTGGTGTACCACCAATGGTCCTCCGACCCGGGCCTGGTGGATGCTGTCGGCGCGCTCGCCAACTGGGGTCGGCAGCCCTCGCTGTACAAGAACTACGACGGGGCGCCACGGGTATCCCTTCCGGAACCGTTGTTCGACGGCGGGTCGTCCACCGAGGCGACGATTACCCGCCGGCATTCCTCGCGTGCATACGCGCAACGCAGCATGACGGCGCAGGAATTGGCCCGTGTGCTGTGGCTGTCCAGCGGCCTCTTGCCGGACGGGCGGCGCACCCATCCCTCGTCCGGGGCGTTGTATCCGATCGAGACGTATGTCGTGGTGCACAACGTCGAGGGCGTGGAACCGGGTGTGTACCACTATGGAATAGAACACCATGAACTGCGGCTGTTGCGGGCGGGCGACTACCGGGATTACGTCGTCGCCCACGGCTTGAACCAGGATTTCCTCGGTAATTGCGCCGCGGTGGTCTATCTGTCGTTGATCTTTCAGCGGATGCGATTCAAGTACGGGGAGCGGAGCTACCGGTACGGGGTGATCGAGGCAGGGCATATCGGGCAGAACATCTACCTCGCGGCGACGTCGATCGGACTCGGCGCGTGCGCCGTGGGCGCCTACGACGACCGGGGTATCAATGATCTGCTCGGCATCGATGGAGTCGAGGAGATCTCGGTGTACCTGCTCAGTCTTGGCAACGTGTGACTGTGTCCGGTTGGGCAGCTTGTGCCCGTGTCCGGCTGGCCACGGGCTACCCTCTCCGGCCGACGGCAGCTACCGGTGACTGCGGCTCCCACGTCAACCGGCAAGGGAAGCCGCTCGGCCTTTGCCGCGCACGGTGATCTCGCCGTGGCGCCAATCGATGTCGTCCAACCCCAGCCCGGCACCCTCCCCGGCGCGTAACCTCAGCCGGGACAGCAGCAGCACGATCGCGTAGTCCCGCCGACCCCGACGCCAGACGCCGGTCGCAGCTGGCCAGCAGCCGACGCAGCTGGGTGCAGCCGCGGCCGCAGCGGATCGCGGCGGCACTCGTACGGGCCGCCCGCCGGGCTGCGGATCCGCTGCAACGAATACGACGTGGCCGAGTCGACGACCGCGCCACGCCATCCGGCCTAACAGCCCACGTCGCCTCTACGCAAGACCACAGCGCGATGCAACCAAGGGAGCAGCGGTGCGACCGGTGAGGAACGCGGTGACAGCGGAGGGGGGCTCGGTGACCCCGACGGAGGGCGTCCCGCCGGACCTAGTCGTGCTGGTCGTCATCGGATGCGCTATTCCAAACATGGTGAGCGTGGGCAGTCAACGCTCTCGAGATGCGCTCGCGCCGCACGGATGACCTCAGTGATCGACACTTGCGGACTTCTGCAACCACCAACCCACGTGAACAGCGCAAAGCACCGCCCGCCGACAATCGACATCCTTCGACGCCTTGAAACGCCGCGGTGGTATGCGTGTCTCGTTACCCGCCGTGCAACGTCGGTATGGCCGTTCGAATGCCCTTCCGGTTCATTACCGCCGGCGCAAAGTCAGTGCCAGGTGGGTGCCGTCCGGAAGCTGTCCGGCTGACAATAGAGCGATCCACCCGCCGCGGCCGAGGACGATCTCGATGAGCTCGTCGACGACGTCGTCGATGACATCCGGGTGGTCGACGTCGTCGGCCGGTATGAGACTGTCGCCGTCGGTGCCAAGACGCGCCGGGTAAAAGTAGTCCTCCTCGACGGCGAGCATCTCTGGACGCTCCCAGCGGGCTGCCATCCAGGCGGTGTCGATGTCGCGCAGCACGAGGTCTTCGTTGGCGCGTCGTTCGATGAGTTCGAGGGCTTCTTGTGTGCGGGAACGCAGATAGTCGTTGAGCACCGGCCGTACCAGTTCACTGAGTTCGTCGGCCGGGGTCTTGATGTGATGTCCGGTGACGAGCCCGGCGAGGCGAGACATGTTGCGCGACATACGGCGGAATTTCGATCCAGTCGGTTCGGCGGCGACCAGTACCAGTGGCATGGGGTTGAGCCGTCGCGCTGCACCCAGCGCGTGGTCGACGCGCCGCAGGAAGTCGTTGTAGCGCTCGGAATCCCGCCCACCGTGCTTGGCGTAGGTGCGGCGATGCGCCGGGAAGGCATTGCCCGGTGCGGGCGTCAGCGAAGCTCCGTGCCCGTGCAGCAGACGGGCCTCGTCAAGGGACAGCAGCAACACGGTATGGCGGGGGGAGTGCTGCAGGCTGCGCACCAGATCGCGTGTGGCGAACGTCGGGTCGATGACGCAGCGGTCGACAACAGGAACCGGGATGGTTACACGACACTGGTGAGACGGGCTGACGAAGAACGCCACAGCACGGTCGGAGGGCTCGCTGACGGCCCGGGAAATCATGTCCGACAACATTTCCAACAGCGGTTGACGGTCCTCGATCTCTTCGTCCTTGAGCCGCATTTCTGCGTCGGCAGCCAGGCGCAACAGCGTAGCCAGGTCGCTCTCGTCGAGCCGTTGCCCAGGTGTGGTGTTCGCCAGCAGCGAGACGCTGGGGTAGGCCCGCATAGCCTGCAGCACGGTCACTGTGTCAGCGGTGAGTGGGGCCGTCACGCCGCCTCGAGAGGCTCGCAGCGCCGTCGTCGGGTTAGTCAGCATGCTGGCGTTTCGGGTGTCATCGGTCAGACTCACAACACGTCCAATCTGTGGGCGCCACCTGTCGATGGTGGCGCTGAAAGTGGCGTGGTCTTCCTCGCCCGCCTTGCTCCTTCGGGTGATGCGGGCTCCCGCGCCGGATCGGGATGGGCCCGAATCGTGATGACGACGGAGGACGTTGAAGAGGTACTCCCCTCACCTAGAGAATGCCGAATTAGACTTCGTATGTCAAGGTCGAATTAGATGGTCTGCTTCAACACCCGACTTGAGTTCGAAAGCCTGACCCCAGAGGGGCGTTTCGGTGATCTCGTTGGCCGAGAGTGGCCGTGCTGAGCGATGCCACGCTAGAGGCGGGGGTGTACTCCAGTCGCACCGGGATCGTCTCGGTGAGCTTGCCGGAGGGGTTGACGACGCCGAACACGACGTCGGCGATTGCCCCGCCGCCCGATTGACCCAGGAGCCAACCCTCCACCACCGCAGGTACTTGTGCGGCGAACGGCCGCGCCACCACCCCGCCATTGGACAGGACGACCACCGTGTTCGGGTTCGCATCGACAACGGCGTCGAGGAGACTCGACTGCTGCGGGGGCAGATCTATGTCGTCGCGGTCGTAGCCCTCCGATTCCAGGCGTGCGGGCAGTCCGAAGAAGAGGACGACTGCGTCCGCATCGGCTGCCGCCCGGACGGCATCGTCCCGCAGGCGCGCCGAATCGGCCGTGGAGTCATGCGCGGCGGTGTTGAATCCCGATGAGTAGGTCACCGTTCCCGTTGCCATGGAACGAATCTCGTCGAGCGCGTTGTCGAGGCGGGTTGGCTCTATCGTCGATGAGCCCGCGACCTGGTAGCGCGGTTCTGCCGCGAAGGCGCGGATGACCGCGATGTTGGCGTTCGTCGACAGCGGGAGAATGCCGCCCTCGTTCTTGAGCAGCACGACGACCGGCCCGCCGCTTCCCGCGCCAATGCATGGTGGTCATCGACATCGAGGAGTCCAGGAACCGGAGTGACGCCCGCGTGCGTCGCGCGGCCCTAGCTCGATCATCGGCGGCGGCATCTGAGCTACCCCGCGTGACCGTGGGAGTGGCGCAGCCGCTTTCCTCGTTCGATGTCTTCGTCGTCCTTGGCCTTTTTCTTCTCGACCGTTCGGGTGTCGCGGCCGGCAGCTCAAAATCGCGTTCCGCAATCATGCGCAACGCGGCCGAACCATGTCGTCGTCGATGTGAGCCACACGTGAGGCCACGTTGGAGTTCACCGACGAGGTGCCCCGAGCAGCGCAAACAGGGCACCCGCGGTAGGGGTGCCCTGCGTTACGGAGGCTGAAGGTCAGTGACGGGCGGAATTGTCGACGTGGGGCACCGACACCTTGGTGGCCATGTCGTTGATCCACTGGTTGTGCCCATAATCGGCCTGGGCGGGGGAGGCCAGACCGAGTACGGCGGCGGCCAGTCCACTGACGACGATTCCGGTGAGTCCGAGCTTCTTCATGATGGCGTCTCCTTCGTTTGATGTTTGATCGTTCAACTATTGTGTTGTGTCGCAGCGTGGTCCGTGCGTTACACACACGCCACGGGGCCAGTGAATTCAGGCGTGATCAGTGAAGTTTCGGCGCAACTGAACGATGCGATGGGTCGTAGAGCGTCGCGGCGAACAGGATGAAAGTCGATGCGCAGCCGATGATTTCGGGATGGCTCTGCAACGTGGCCCAGCCGCGAGTAGTCATGCCGCCGATGTGTTTTGGTTCCATGGACCGGTAGTGTCAGCGGACTCGGCTGGCGTTACGGTCCGGCTGCTTCGCCCGCCTACGAGGGCGCGCTCGTACGGTCGGCCATCTGTAACGCCCACCACGATTCGCATCACTGTCCGTATGTACGCGGGCGTCGAAGCATCGATCGATGCGCCAGCCCGCCCGTCACGAACGAACGAACGAAGGGACCCTCGATGACCGTCGAAGAAGCACGAACCACCTCGGTCGCACACACGCTCGGCGCCATCGGCGCCATCATCCTTCGATGTGGGCTCATCGTGCCGCTCGCGTGGATCGGAGTACAGAAGTTCACCGCCGACGAGGCCAACGCCATCATGCCCCTGATCACCCACCAGCCCCTCATGAGCTGGCTGTACGACGTTCTCAGTGTGCAAACGCTGTCCAACGCGATCGGCGCGGTCGAGATCGTGGCCGCGATCCTGATCGCCATCAAGCCGTTGTCTCCAACTGCTTCAGCCGTGGGCAGCGGGATCGCGCTCCTGCTATTCCTGTCGACGATCAGTTTCCTGTTCACGACCCCGGGGATAGTCTCGTCTTTGTCGCTGGGGCTCCCCGTCCTAACCGACACCGGCGGGTTCCTGATCAAGGACATCGCCCTGTTGGGCGCCGCAGTGTGGACGCTCGCGGACGCGTTGCAGGCCCGGGCCAGCGCCCGGGTGACACGCTGACCGCCGGTACTCGGCCTCGGCACCTCGGCCGGTGGACTACGCAGTACCGTTTCTCGGCGCTCGATAGTTCAGTCGACGCTGAGTCAAGGCCCGCTGCAATCGATTTGCAATGCCTCACCGGGCGCCGTTCACCGTTTGTGAACCTCAGGCGGCTAAACTCCGGGCCGATGTCCGACACCGCTAACGATGAGGCCATGCTCGTCGCAGCTCTCCGAGCCGGCGACGAGCGTGCCTTCGCCCGCCTCGTGGACCAATATGCGGCGTCGATGCTGCGAGTCGCCCGCGGGTACGTGCCCAGTCGGGAAGTCGCCGAAGACGTCGTGCAGGAAACGTGGATTGCGTTACTCAACGGGATCGCCAAGTTCGAGGGTCGTTCCACCTTGCGCACATGGCTTTTCGCGGTGCTGGTGAACATCGCCAAGAACCGGGGGGGTCGCGAGCGGCGCCTCAGCGAGGGTTCGCCCGTCTCCACCAAAACCGTTGACTCGCACCGCTTCCGGCCGGCCAACGACCCCGAGTGGCCAGGTCACTGGAAGGAGGAAGCCGAGCCGTCACCGTTTCCCGATACACCCGAAGGCTCGGTGCTGGGTGCGGAAGTGGTCGCCTTGGCGCAACGGGAGATCGATCGACTGCCCGAGCGACAACGCATCGTCGTCACGATGCGCGATGTTCTGGGCTTCGACTCCGACGAAGTATGCGAGTTGCTGGACCTGACCGTCGGTAACCAACGCGTGCTGCTGCACCGTGGCCGTGCCGTGGTCCGTGCGGCGCTAGAGTCATACCTGCAGGAGGAGGGCCGATGACCGAGGGACCAATGGCGTGCGAGGACTTCGTGGAACTCGTCACTGCGTACCTGGAGCAGGCCATGGACACATCGACCCGGGCACGGTTCGACGAACACCTCTCCGAGTGTGACGGCTGCACCGATTACCTTCAGCAGTTCAGGGTCACCGTCGACGTGATGGGCCGCAGCGGAACGGCCGACCTCAGTCCGGAGCTTCGCGACCGGTTGCTGGCGGCATTTCGCACGCGCCAATGAATGGTCGCTGACCTCACCGTCAATTCACGAAAGAAACCCGGCGACCACGTCCGTCGCGCACGCACGCGACCCGCTACACGATAACGCGGCAGCCAGATCGTCTCGAACGCGAAAAAGCCGCCAACAGCTGCTCACGGTATCGCGGATCCAGGGGCTCGTTGCTCGTCCTGCGGAGGATCTCGCTGGTCGCGCGCAGTTGTGCAAGATAGCTGCGGCATCCGGTACAGCCGGCGACGTGCAGCGTTACGGCGGCGAGTGTGGCGACTTTCACATCCGCGTCGTCGTAGCCCGAGGCGAGCTCGGTGAGCATGCGGCAGGAGATGTCTTGATGATGGCGCATATGGCGTTGCCTTTGGTTGCGTTCGCATACCGGTTCACGACGATGATCGGCGGTCACACCGACGTGGGTCGGCGCATGTAGCGCCGGTGGCCTGCGCGTCAGGGTTGGCGAGTGTTGCTTGTCGTTGACTGGGGCACTTCGTCGCGTCGCCATTGCGAGTCGATGCGCTGTACCCGCCGTCGCTCGACGGCCAGCAGCACAACGCCGACAGCGCCGAGCACTGCGGCGGCGAGCGCGATCAGGGCGGCTGAGTGCGGACGCATGTATCCGGCAGAGGCAACGCACAGAGCTAGTCCTGCCACGCTGACCACCAGGAGTAGTACCCCCGGAAGCATCAACGAGTCCTTCAACGTCGCCCCTGCGTGCGGGAGCGTGGTGCGGTAATGGTCGGTCGGGTCCCTAAGCGTATCGCCCATGATGTCAATCGGTCCTCTCGAGGAGATGTCCCAGCGACGAGGTGTTCGTCTGTTCGATGGTGTCCCAGCTCCGGTGGCCCGTTACACGGGCCGCACTACCCCGCTCAGGTGGGGACATCTCCCGCTTCGGTCGCAATGTACTGCAAAGTACAACTGATGCGTGGGTACGTCGCTGGCGGCACGGAGCCTACCTGAAGGGCGTTGCGGCAGCGGCAATGACTCGGAGGTCCCTCGGTGAGCGATTCACGCGTAACGCACGCCAGCGTGCCGGGCACTACTGATCAGAGCGCGCGGAACGTCCGGGCGCCCAACGAAGGGATCGGCTATGAAGAAGTTCGCCATCACAATTGCCGGCGCAGGCGCCTTGGCATGCGTCGCAATGGGATTCGCCGGGACCGCGTCGGCCGCCGGCGGGGCCGACGCCACCATCAACGGGTTGAGGAACGAAGGCTACATCGTGCAACTGGATGGAACGCCGACCGCTCCGCTCACCGCGTGCACCGTGACCAACGTGCAGAAGGACGCGGCGGGGGGCACCGCCCTGACCGCCTATGTGGACGTGGCGTGCCCCGATGGTTGCTAGAGTCGTTTGCTCGGCTGCGCCGACACGCAGTCCTCGCGCCTGGCTGCTAGCGACGAGTGCTACCGCTTTGATCGGCGCCGCGACCGCATGATCCACAGGGCCCGGCGCCATCGGGATTGACCGCAGCACCGGCCAGCCCGCGGCGGCAACCTACGTCGCAGACATGGCAGGCGCCGATGGCAAGACGATGACGATGCCTGGTTCTGCGGCGCGCAAAACGACGGTGTCATGGACCTCACCTCGATGTTTCAGGACCACCTGACTGCCGCGTTCGACGGATAGCCGCCGATCAGCAGCAGTTCCAGGACACCGTCCGGCGCACGCGACTCGAACGCAACATGGTGCCCGCGCCACCGATGTCGCCCGACACCCGCATGACGGTCATGCACGACACCGAGATCAGTGCGGTCCCGGTCACCGGGGACATGACGTTCCAACCCTCGTCTACCATCGATCTGACACCGCCGTCGCCGCGGCGGTGTCAGTTTCGGGGAGTAGCTTCAGGACATCGCGTCCGACGGGGTGAGGTCGCCAGTCGCTGGGCCTTCGAGTCGGGTGCCATCCGGATCGAATCGCGAACCATGCAGTGGACATTCCCACGCCTTGTCGGCGTCATTCCAGTGGACGATGCCACCGAGGTGGGGGCACACCGGCGACACGACGCGCTCGACCCCGTCGACCGTGCTCCGCGCCTGCAGGTGCCATGGTGGGCCGCTGACGACACCGCCCTCGGCTGGAGTGCAGGCGAAGGACGCGGCGATGGGAGTCACCCATCCCTTCGCGAGATTGAAGCCTACTTCGAGATTTGACTTGGCGAATGTGATGATCCCAGATAGTTCGTGCGGACTCCAGCTGGCAAAGGCGCCGGACCAGTCCATCCGGCCGCCGAGGATCCGGCTGGACAGGGCCAGTCCGGCGGCAGCACCGTTGGTCATCCCCCACTTGTCGAAACCCGTTGCCACGGAAATGTTTTCGACGCCTGGGAGGATCGGTCCCACGTACGGCAGCTCGTCGACCGGTGAGTAGTCCTGAGCCGACCAGAAGTGAGTCTGCACTGCTCCGGGATAGTGCAGCGCAGTCCACTCGGTCAGTTCGTCGAGGGCTTCCGATGGCGCCTTCTCCCGCCCGACGGGGTGGCCAGCTCCACCGACCATGAGCACCTCGCCGTCCGCTGTCGGGGCATAGCGTACGGATCTCGAGGGAGAGTCGGCAGCCAGGAACATCCCGCGGGTGATGTTCCCCGGAACCTTGAAGGCCATGCAGTAGGACCGCTGCGCCTTCAGTCGAGCGAAGAATCCACCGCGGTCAAGGATCGGCATCCCTGTCGCGAGGACGATTCGTTCGGTGCGGATGATGGAATCATCGCCGTCGGAGGTCTTCACGTGCACCTTCAGGCTCGCCCCAAGACCGGAGACGCGATGCACCCGTGCCCCCTGCGCGAGCCGGCCGCCGTGTCGTTCCAGTTCGGCAACCAGGCTGTCCAGCAAATTCATCGGGTCGAACTGGGCCTGGTCGCGCAGCCGGACACCCCCGCGGTAGGAAACGGTGTGTCGGCGTCGTCGCTCCAATCGACGTCCAGGCCTGCGGACTTCGCGGCATCCAATTCCGCACGCGCCGTCGGGATCCCGGCCTCTGACTGGGAGTAGGTATATGCGTCCTCGTGCTGGACGGCGATCCCGCGACTTTCGCAGTGACGCAACACCCACGCTTGGCCTTCGCGGTTGCCCTCCAGATACTGGGCGGCAAGCGGGGATCCGTGTTTGGCGGTGATCTTGGACAACTTGCTGCCCTGAAGCAAGCTGATCTTGCCGGTGGTGTTGCCCGTCGCACACGCCCCGACCGTTCGCGCCTCCAGGACCAACACGTCCTTGCCCGCCCGGGCGAGAAGCACCGCCGTAATGAGACCCGTGATGCCGGCCCCGACGACCACCACGTCAGCCGACGGTTCGCCCGGCACACCGGTGCGCGAGAGCATGGAAGTGACGACCCGGTCAGCTAGCCATAGCGATGTCATCGACCTCCTTTACCCATCCGCCAGATGGGGAAACGCACCTTCTCAAGCCGTGGGGTGAGTGCGTCGATCGCAGGGTCACTACCTGTCCATGAGTCCAGCCAGCTGCAGCAGGTAGAGCACCGCGACCGTCAAGAAGACCGCGAACAACACGCCGACGGCGACCAGCGCGGTGATCGTGATCGGCGTCAGAGGCCGCCCGGGCGGTGGATTCTGATTGGACGACGCCGACGTCTCGGCGGGGTCCGGATCGGGGGGAAGGGCCGTCATCGCTTGGCCAGCCCGTCGCCCGCTTGCCACTCTCGACGTTCTGCTGAGCAATTTCACGTGCGGACTCCTGGTCGACTTGGTCGCAGGAACATCCCCAGACACCGAGGTTCTCAAACACCCGCGGGTCGGCGAGGGTTAGAAGCCTCGTTCCGGTTCGCTGCGTCCCGCGAGCGTCGTGTAGTCCTCTTGCACCGTCTGGCCGTCCTGGTTGGTGATGCGGCTCTTCAACGTGAGAACGTCCGCGCCGAAGGCCTGGCGAAGTGAGTCGATGCGGATGTGGCAGTGGAGCGTGTCGCCGGCCTTGATCGGTTGGAGGATCTTCAGACCCTGTTCGGCTTGAATGAGCTTCTCGTCCAAGATCGGGATGTTCGCGTGCTCGAAGAACGCCATCTGGGCGCGATATCCAAAGACGGAGATGAAGGTCAGCGGAGCCAGAATCGCGTCGTGGCCCAGAGCGCGGGCAGCGTCCTCGTCCAGGTAAGCACCGTCGTCGTTCTTCACCGCTGCGGCGTACTGCCGGACCTCTTCCCTTCCGACCACGTAGTGATCGGGATACAGATACGTCATGCCGACGATGTCTGGCGACAGGGCCATGGCTGACAAACCTATCCGCTGCGCGTGCTCATCCGGGCGTCATCGGCGCGCGTAGCTTCAGTGATGGGGAGTCGCGGGGAGGATGCAGACATGACCGGTACGGATGTTGAACGCAGGCGGCAGTTCGAGGAGCGTCGCGACCAACTCGCGGACGAGCATCTGCGACTACCCGGGCTCGACACACTTCTTCTTCGACATCGGTAACGCAAACTTGTTGGCGTTCTTCGATTTTCCCGGTTTGGACCTGGAGCCGCATCGGGAGGTTCACGGCGGATTGCATCACGTCGTTCAGGAGGACGGATCGCTTTTGATCTCCGTCTTCGTCTTGGAGTGAACCTCCACTGCCGCCGACTTCTCGCTCGACGAGCAGCACACACGGCAATCAGCCGGCCGCGCAATCGTTCTGGCCGCTCTGCAACGCGCAGAGCCCGGTGACACCCATTCGTGGAGGCCGATTGCCTATGCTCCGTGAGTGAGTGTCGATCGAGACGAATCGGCGGTCTCGACTCGTGTGCTGGTGCTGGGCATGGCACACGCGGACGGCAGCCTGCACGCCGCGGAGATCTACGACGTGGCACCCGCGGCGGGGTTGTCCCAGCAGCAGGTGCGCCTATGTCTGCGTCGGTTGGTCGGCGAGGGCCGGTTCACCCGAGAGGGCCGCGGTGCCGCGGCCGTCTTCCTGCCCACCGGCCCGGACTCGGCGCGCCTACCCGACATCGAGTTGGTCGGCTACGCCTATGAGCAGGATGCCGGTCGGATGCCGTGGAACGGTACCTGGAACCTGGTGGGGTTCAACATCCCTGAAGCGCAGCGCGCGGCACGCGACGCCCTTCGCCATCGGCTGACGTTTCTGGGCGGTGCGTTGGTGCACGGCGGACTCTATGTCTCGCCAAACCCCTGGGATGATCTCGTGCTTGCTGAGGCTGGTCGCTTGGGCATCACCGATACCTTGACCCTGGTGCGGACCGTGGACCTGGCCGTCGGCGGTGAGCGAGACCCGCAGCGCCTTGCGAACCGCCTGTGGCCGTTGCGCCAACTCGGCGCGGACTATCAGCAGTTCGTCGACCGCTGGAGGCAGAGCGGAAGCGACTCGAACCTGGCGACGCCGACATCATCGCTGGCCCGGGTGGTGCGTGTGGTCATCGAGTTCAGTGCGCTCATCGTGCGCGACCCGCTGCTTCCGCCTGAGCTGCTGCCTCATCCCTGGCCGGGCAGCATCGCCCGTGAACTCGTCTTGCACGCCGCCGACCCGCTCGCGGCCATCGGCCCAGGCGCTCCTGCGGTCTTGCGGCTATTGCGCAAGTCCGCACCCACACCCTGAGGCAAAAGGCCAGCGCAGCGGGCGCGTCATGGTGACGTCTGGCGTGTAGTGATCGTTTCGGATACGGTCGTATAAGATTCGACCGATTAACAAGACGACCGAAGGTGGGACTGTGCGGGTTCTTGCGCTTGGCGGAGCCGGTGCGATGGGGCGGGTAGCCGCTCGACTCGCCAGCCGAGACTCCAGAATCAGCCGGCTAATCGTCGCGGACCGAGATGGTCAGCAGGTGCGACATCTGGTCGAGTCGATGCGCGAGGGTGCCGCCATGCCGGTCGAGGCTAGAACAATCGACCTGAGCGTGGCGGCGGATTTGACCGCAGCGCTGAGGGACGCGGACGTCGTGTTGAACACCGCTGGCCCTTTCTTCCGCTTCGGCCCGGTGGTGCTCGATGCCGCCATCGCGACCAACACCCACTACCTCGACATCTGCGACGATCCGGTGCCGACGATGCACATGCTGGGCCGCGACACGGCCGCGCGTGCAGCCGGTGTCTGCGCCGTGGTGGGGGTGGGCGCGAGCCCCGGTGTGTCCAACCTGCTGGCTGCGCGCGCGGCGAAAGAACTGGATGTGGTGACCGACTGCTGGACGGCGTGGCCCGTGGACGCCGGACAAGGGCCGACCGGCGAGCCCCATGACCTCCCGCCCGACGCTACCGACGACAAGAAGTTGACCTGCTCCGACGGGCGCCCGACCGCAGCGGTGACGCACTGGCTCGAGCAGTGCTCGGGCCGCATACCGGTGATCGAACGCGGAGTGTTGGTGGAGCGGCCACCACTGCAGCCGGTCGCGCTAGACGTTCCCGGAGGGGGTCACGGTACTGCCTACACGGTCGGGCACCCCGAACCGCTCACCCTGGCCAGCAACCTCGGGGTCACGGGGCGTGCCGCTTGCCTGATGGTGATCCGTCCGGCCACCCTGGCATACCTCGACGGGCTGCGCCGCGACATCGACGCAGGCGCTCTCGACCTGGACGCCGCTGCGCGTCAGCTGGTTCACCAATCCCTCGCCCGTTCGGTGCGCGCCGCCGTCGGGGCGCTGGGCCGACGGGGTCCAGGATCGCTACCAGGATTCTTCGCCATGGCGGTGGGGCACCTCAACGGCGTCCCCACGCGGGTCATGGCCACCCTGACCGGCGTTCCGCCCGGCATGGCGGCGTTCACCGGAATCCCGCTCGCGCTCGGCCTCGGGCAACTGCTCGGCGACCGTCGCTCGACCGCGCCCGGTGTTTTCGCGCCGGAGGCGGCACTGGACCCGGCGGCCTTCTTCGCCGCACTTACACCGCACTGCCGGCCCCAACCCGCCGCCCCGAACGACCTGGTCACGGTCCGCCGTTGCACGTCGGCGGCTGGCATGGAAGATCCCACCGCAGCGACACCTTGAGGGACCACCCCGGGCGCTGGGGTCCGCATCGGAGCGAAGGAACCGCCCAACGCCCTGCCACGTACGCGTGCGGTTCCTATTGGCCCGCGTTGCGGGCCAGGTCGATGGCATTCTGCGGCATGAACCGCCCCGGTCCGGGGTCCCCGCGACCGCACGATCCGTCGGACTCACCGGGACGCTTGACCCAGAGGTAGGCGTCGACATTCGCGCTCGCCGTGGCCGTGGTGGGCGGGGTGCCCAGGGCGCGACCGCTGGGGTTGCACCAGTAGAGCGAGCCGTCCGCCGGTCCGGCGCCGTTGCGCGACGTGTCGATGACGTAGTGGGATCCGTTCGTGAGCCCCGAAATCGCGTCGCCGTAACCGATTTCCTCGTCGGTGGTGAAGAAGTTCGCCGTGTTGAGGCTGAAACCCCGCGCCTTGCCCACACCGACCTCGTTGAGCCTGGCGGCCATGTCGTCGGCGCTCACCCAGCGGGAGTGCCCACCGTCGACGTACACGGCGGCCGCCGGATCACGGGTCAGTGTGTCGACCGCGTAACGCATCAGGTCGAAGCGTTCCTGGCGCTGGTCGGCCGACAGACAGTCGGCCATGGCGAGCGCATCGGGTTCGAGGATGATCGCGGCCGGCCCGCCGCCAATCGCAGCTGCCACGCCGTCGATCCACCCCTTGTACGCCCCTGCCGACGAGAAGCCACCAGCGGCGAAGCTGCCGCAGTCGCGATGCGGAATCCCATAGAGCGACAGCAGCGGCACGGTGCCGGCAGCCTGAGCCGCGGCGATGTACTTCGCGTCGACCGCGGGCGTGGACAACTGGTCCATCCAGTACGCCGTCGGCGTGTTCGCGATGGCCGTCAACTCGGGACTCGGCGGACTGGCGCTCTGCGCGGCCCTCATGGCCGCCGAATCGGGATTGACGTAGAAGGGCACCCCGGCCAGCGGGTTCCCGTCAGCGGCCAGGCGCACCGTCGGCGCGGGACCGACATGCACCAGATCAGCCGAAACACCGACGGCGGCGACGGCCGCAACTGCCAGTAAGGACGAGATCCACCGCGCTACTGCGTCGGCAACTGAGGACGTCACCCCAGAAAAATAGTGCCACAGCGCAATAAGTGCCAATCACCGATGACTCTTCGGCTACAACTCTTCGACGCAACCGTTGTCGACCAGCCACGAACGATCCAACCGAACGTTCTCCAACATTCGGCGATCATGCGTGACCAGCAACAACGCGCCGTCATAAGTCTCCAGCGCCTGTTCGAGCTGCTCGATCGCGGCGAGGTCGAGGTGGTTCGTCGGCTCATCGAGAACCAGCACATTCGTGCCTCGCGCCTGCAACAACGCGAGGCCGGCGCGGGTTCGCTCACCGGGGGAGAGCTCGTCGACTGCGCGTTCCACGTGGTCGGCCCGCAGCCCGAACTTCGCGAGCAGAGTTCGGACATCGGCCGTCGTCCATGACGGCACCCACTGCTCGAAGCGATCGACGAGTCGCCCAGCACCGGAGAAGTCGGCACGGGCTTGGTCGATTTCGCCGATGGCGACATTCGCGCCCAGACTCGCGCGGCCCTCGTCGGGCCGCTGGCGACCCAGGAGTAGCCGCAGCAGGGTCGACTTTCCCGCCCCGTTGGGGCCGGTGATACCGATCCGCTCGCCAGCGTCGACCTGTAACGACACAGGGCCCAGGACGAAATCACCCTGCCGCACAACGGCTTTGTCGAGTGTCGCCACGACCGAGCTCGACCGCGGCGCGGCTCCGATGGTGAACTCGAGTGTCCATTCCTTGCGGGGTTCGGCAACCTCGTCGAGGCGGGCGATCCGGCTCTCCATCTGACGCACCTTCTGCGCCTGCTTCTCGCTGGACTCGGTGGCCGCGCGCCGCCGGATCTTGTCGTTGTCGGGAGCCTTGCGCATCGCGTTGCGGACACCTTGGCTCGACCATTCCCGCTGCGTGCGCGCCCGTGCCACGAGGTCGGCCTTCTTGTCGGCGAACTCGTCGTATTCTTCGCGCCGGTGTCGGCGACCGACCTCACGCTCCTCCAGATAGCTTTCGTATCCGCCGCCGAACACGGTAGTGGTGTTCTGGGCCAGGTCCAGTTCCAGGACACGCGTCACGCTGCGGGCCAGGAACTCCCGATCGTGGCTCACCAGCACCACACCACCACGAAGATCGCGGACGAAGTGTTCCAACCGAGCGAGTCCGTCGAGGTCGAGATCGTTGGTCGGCTCATCGAGCAAGACGACGTCGAACCGCGACGCCATGAGCGCCGCCAATCCCACCCGCGCTGCCTGCCCACCCGACAAAGCGGTCATCAAGGTCGAATCCGGTTGCACCGCATCGGGTTCGAGGCCCAGATCGGCCAGAACTGCCGGCAACCGTTCCTCGAGGTCCGCCGCGCCGGTAGCAAGCCAGCGATCCAGCGCAGCGGAGTAGGCGTCGGCCGGATCCACATCCGCAGGACCTTGACCCGGGTGAGCCAGTGCCGCAGCCGCTGCGTCCATGGCCTGCGTCGCCTCGGTGCAGCCCGCACGGCGCGCGACGTAGCCGGCGACGGTTTCTCCAGGTATCCGCTCGTGCTCCTGCGGCAGCCACCCGATGAACGCGTCGGCCGGCGCGATGCTGACCGCACCGTCGAGCGGCTCGAGATCCCCGGCCAGGATCCGCAGAAGTGTGCTCTTGCCGGCGCCGTTGGCGCCTACGACTCCGACGACATCGCCCGGTGCCACGGTCACGTCGAGGCCCTCGAAGAGGGTGCGATGGGCGAATCCGCCGGCCACGTTCTTCGCGACGAGCGTTGCGGTCATGGGTCCATCGTCGCACCACGGCGCAGCGACCGGACCCCCGTGCACGTGCAGCACCGTGGGGATGTCAGCGTGCGCGGCATTCCCAAGAGCTGGCCGGTGGACTCTCACCGATCCAGTAAACAGGATGAATATTTCATCACATGTACTTCACATTTCGTGTTCCCGGATAGCAGCTTCCGAAAGGTGCGAGCGAGCGCGAACCCCCTTGACCCTGAACGGGTTGATGAGCGTTGCGCCAGATCACGACGACAGGCTTTCGGATGACGATGGTTGATGTGCCCGCGGCGATCCACGTGGGCGCTGACGAGCTGCCGTTCGTCGACATCGGTGATGGCTCGAGGCTGAAGGTGATCCAGGTGAAGGAGGCCGAGGGTCTCTGGATCGTGGAGAACGTGTTCAACGCCGGCTACGAAGTGCAGCAGCATGAGCAAACCGGCCAGGTCTACGCGTACAAGACATCTGGGGCGTGGAAGTACAAGAATACGACTACATCAACCGCGCTGGCTCGTTCCTGTACGAGCCGCCGGGGTCGGTCCACACCTTGCAGTCGATCGAGGACGACACCCACGTGTGGTTCCAGATGTACGGCGCGAACCTGATCCTCGACGCGAACGGCAACATCGAGAGCGCCGTCGACGGGGCCCTGACGTTGGCCGCCTACTTGATGCTGTGCGAGGCCGAAGGCCTTCCCCGGCCGAACGTCCTGGCCGGCTGGCTCATGACGACCACCGCGGCGGGCGAGGTTGACCTGGCGAGCCCCGACACCTTCATCGACGGAGTGCCGCACGACGCGCTGACGGCGCTGCGGCGCACCGATCAGGTGCACTGGCAGCCCATCGTGGGCGAACCCGGCTTTTGGGCGGTGCTGCGCCACGGCGACGTCGCTCACGTTGCCCGCCACCCGGAGAACCTGGCGATGATGCGCAGCATGCTGCTGGCGATGGACCCGCCCGTGCACACCACGCATCGCGCGGCGCTGGCACCCTTTTTCCGGGCGCGGGTGATGGCCGGGATCGAGGATCGGGTGCGCGAGATATGCCGAGGCATCATGGCCGAGGCGCGGGAGCGGCACGAGGTCGAGTTCGTCCACGGACCATCATCCGCTACGACAACCCGCTGCACTACTTCCGGCGGACCGCGCTGTCGGACAACGAGCTCTCGGGTACCCGCATCGCCGCCGCCGATAAGGTGGCGATGTACTACACGTCGGCCAACCGGGACGAAGAAGTCTTCAACGAGCCACAGTTGTTCGACATCCACCGGCACCCGAATCCACACCTGTCCTTCGGCATCGCCGGACACTTCTGCCTCGGTGTGCACCTAGACCGGCTCGAGGGCAAGGTGTTCATTGAGGGATTGCTCGACACGTTCCGCACCATCGAGCTCATCGGCGAGCCCGTCCGGATCCGGTCGAACCTGAACAACTCATTGAAGCTCCTCCCCACCTGTCCGGCGTCCTGGAGTTCACGACGGTCGGCGGCGAGACGTTCACCACCCTGGTGAGGTCCTGCTAGCCGTCGACCACACCGGCACCGGGCACGAGTGGCGGCTGATCGACGACGCGCCTGGAACCGCGCCTGCGTGGTGTTCAGGCCCGGCGCTGACACCCACTAAATGCCGGACCCACCGTGATGGTCACCCGGTGGCCGTACCCCTGACGCCGAGCGGTGTGCGACCGGTCCACCGATTGAACGCGCGGTGAAAGGAATTGGGGTCGTCGTAGCCCAGGAGGAAGGCGATCTCGGTCAGGAACAACGTGGACCGGGTCAGGTAGTGGCGCGCTAGTCCTTCGCGGACGTCGGCCAGGAGTTCTTGGAACGTGACGCCCTCGTCGCCGAGGCGTCGCTGCAGCGTTCGCGTGCTGATGCCGAGGTGTCGGGCAACGCCGTGGGTGGTGCCAGCGCCGGCGGCCAGGAGTTCGACCAGAGCGGCGCTGACCTTGGAGCCGAATGTGGCGTCGCCGGCCAGGTCGTCGAGGCGGCGACGCAACTCGGGTTGGAAGAAGTCCCACATCCCGGCGTTCGCCGTCAGGAACGGCCGGGTGGCATCGAGCCGAGCGAAACGGACGAGTGTCGTCTCGCCGCGCTCGACCCGGGCGCGCAGCCAGTCCTCGAGCGCAGCGACGTTCCTCGGTGGCTGCGGTACGACGACCCGCTGGGGAACGACACGGGTGCGGGTGCCGAGCCGGACGAGGGCGACCCAGAAGGCGACCTCGACGGCGGGCAGGACTGGGGGTGGGGGATCACCTGCGGGCCAGGCGATCTCGAGGTTCACACCGTCGGCATCGGGCTCGACGCGTAGGCGCAACGGGCCAAGCAGCCGCTTGTGGACGGCGATCCGCTCGGCCGCAACCTGCAGGTTGGGGCTGCACATGGCCGCGAAGATCGGAGGGTCGAACACCTCGGGGCTCAGCTTGTCCGCGATCGCGATCGCGAGGTCACGATCACCGACGAGCTGGTCCAACGCCTCGAACAAGGTGTAGTACTGCGGCGCAGACAGCGCCGCCTGCTCGCGGTTGAGCAGATCCCCCGGTAGACCTCCCGCGTCAACAAGGTCGGCAGGCCGCACGCCGAGGTCGGCGAGCAGCACCCGCACGAACGGGAGCGAAAGCCGAAACGGCGCAACCAGAGTGCTCATGTCCTGACGGCAGCGCTCACGTCGACCTTCAGGCCGGTCTCGCTTTCGGCGACCTGCCACAGCGCCTCGATGGCGCCCTCGCTGCCCGGCCGGATCAGCGGTTTGCGGACCGGCGGACCGTTGGTGACGAACAGCGGTCCGTAGAACCCGCCGCTGGGTGCCTCCGGATCGACGGCCGCTCGCAGCTGGCTCAGCGCACCACGCTCGGTCGACATGCCGATCACCTTGACCAACTTCTCGGAGACGGCGCCGATCAGGCCGGCACTGCCGTAGGCCTGGGTCGTGGTCTGCAGGTCGGAGTTCGTCAGCCCCGGCTGGGCGGACAGCGCCTTGGCATCCACGCCGGCCCGTTCGAACTGCGCGTGGAGGCCGACGGCGAGGTGACGCATGGCTAACTTGGTCTGGCCGTACATGCGCCACCCGTCGAAGTTCTCGTGCATGTGCGGGTCCGAGGGATCGATGGCGCGACCGGAGTGTTGCGCGGTGCTCGACAGGGTCACCACCCGCGCACCGGGTGTCGCGACGACGATCGGCAGCAGCTGGGAGATCAGCGCCCAGTGGCCCAGCACGTTGATGCCCATCTGGGTGTCGAAGCCGTCCTCTGTGGTCCCTTGCGGCAGGGCCATCACGCCGGCGTTGCACATGAGGATGTCGATGCGGTCGTGCTTGGCGGCTATCTCCTTGGCGGCGGCAGCGACCGAGGCGAGCGAGCCGAGGTCGAGTTCCACGATCTCCAGCAATGCACCCGGGTGTGCGGCGAGGATCTCGGCGCGTGCGTCGGCCGCCTTGGCCTGGTTGCGGGCCGCCATCACCACGTGCGCGCCGCTTCCGGCGAGGGCCTTGGCGGAGGCGAGTCCGAGTCCACCATTGGCTCCGGTGACCACGGCGACCTTGCCGTGCAGGTCGGGGATGTTCTTCGTTGACCAGCTCATGGTGTTCCTCGGGTAGTTGACCGCTTGGTTGCAGGACGCTTGGGGCAAACCTACGACAGCTGCGCCGGCGTAGCGCTCGCAGATCGCGCCAACGTTCTCGCATCCTGCGCCACGCTCGCCGGCGCGAACCGCGGCTGATCGCTCGAGACCAGTCCGTCTCGGTACGCTCAGGCGATGGCAAGGCGAATCCTCGCAACCGCTCTGATCGTCGCGCGACGGCGAGCATCCTCGTGTGTGCCAGCATCGGATTGTACGTCGGCCCGAGCGCTTCGGCGGAGGCCGAAAACGTTTATACGGCAACATTTTTCGACTCAACCGAGACCGCCTACCGCATAGCTGATCACCTCTACCGAGAGGATTCGACGGCACACCCGCTACCGCCGGTCCGGGAGTTCGTCACTGATGCCGGCGACGCGCACGAGCGACTGCTGTCAGGCCGGAATCCCATCGTCGGAATGTCCCTCGACGATGTGATCTCCCTCGTCGAAGGAGGCGATCCGCGCGCCAACGATCTGATCATCGCAGGCGTGCATACCGGCTTCCTGCAACTCATCACCCAACCGGAGATCGCCGACGTCGGCGAGTTGCGTTCGCAGAAGGTCGCGGTCGACACCGACACCGGCTACGCGATCGCCCTGACTTCCAGGCGACTCTGCTTGGTGCGCCGTTCACAGATCTTGCCCTCCCCCAGGGCTACCGGAGTCAGGGGCCCCTTCGCGCGAGACTGGGCGGCTATCAGGGAGTGATGGAGCCGGCCAATCGCCACGAGGTGCTGGGCGTGGTCGCGCATGCGGTGCCCGGCCTGACTGGCCCGGCGCTGGTGGCTGCTGTCACCGACACGCTGTTCGGTCCTGCTTCCGAATACCAGCCGGATGGTCGCCTCGCCCGAGGGCATCAAGGTCGTCGTCGACCTGTACAGCGCGAGCCGCCAGAGAAACCGCACGGTGCAGTCGGTTGCGGAGATGATCGACTACTGTGCGTGAGATCCCTACTGGCCCGCGTTGCGGGCCAGTCCGGCTATTCCAGCCCCTCGCAGTTCAACCGGTGCCGCCACGGTAAGCCCGCAACCTCAACTCCGTAGCAATGCAACGTCGATCACAAGATCTAGGGCCTTGGTGGTACCGGGCCTGGTGATCCCGAAGTCCTTGGGCGTGATCCGCACTTCAGCGGTGTAGCGCGGTATCGCCGACTCGCTCACTCCGACGGCATGGAAGCTGATCGGGCGGGTCACGTCCCGCACCCGGAGAGTGCCGGTGACGTCTAGCCCGGTGGGTGTCTCGGCGACCGCGGTGCTGTGAAACTCCATGGTCGGGAAGCGCGCTGTGTCGAATACGTTGTCGGCGCGCAGATGTCCGTCGCGCATCTTGATACCCGTGTCGACGCTGTCGGTGTAGATGGTGATCGATACCGAGGAATCAGCCGCCGATTCGCCGACGGTGATCGTCGATTCATAACGGCTGAAATGGCCCTTGGCCCTGAGTCCGAGAAATAGTTTCGCCAGGAATCCGATCGACGTCCTCGCCGGATCCAAGGTCCATTTTCCGCTGTGCAGTGCGCTGTTCGCAGTGGGGTTGGTCATCGTCAATCACGCTTTCACTAGTGGGAAGACGAGCACAGGTGGTGTGTCATCGCGCGTAAACCACCGCTGCCATTTTGAGCGGGCTGCCACCGCCGACAGTAGGAAATTCGCTGACCATCGCGGGACGTGCGGCTCGTCCCAGCGCAACGAAGGCCGACCGGCTGTAGGACCGCAACATGCTGATCCCGGCGTCGTGCAGCAGAGCCTTCAGCGATCGCGGCGGGACGGTCACGATTACCAAGGGTAGGCCCAGCACGGTGGCGGCGGTGGCGGCGAACGCGCTGAGCACGGCGGTGCCGATCGAGCCGCCGATCTGTTGGAAGGTATTGACTGCCGCAGAGGCAACGCCGGCGTCCTCGGTCGCCACGCCCGCCGTCGCCGCACTGATCGATGGGGCGAGGATGAGTCCCATGCCCAGGCCGGTGATCACCGGTCCCGGCATGATGCAGGTGGAGTAGCTGCTGTTCAGTTCGAGTTGGGCGAACATCACCAATCCTGCCGCGGCGAGCAACCCGCCGAAGAACACCGCGTATTCGGGTCCGTACCGTGGACGACACCGGCCAGCCCGGTGGCTGAGACCATGACGCCCAGGATCATCGGGATGAAGCCGAAGCCGGTCTCCAGTGGGCTGAAGCCCTTGATCTGCGCCAGGTAATAGGTGAGGAACAGGAAGACGGCGAACATGCCGGCGCCGACCACGCCGACGGCATGCTGAGGGAACGCAACGGCTTGAACTCGTCCACCTCGGACGTGCAGGCAAAGGTGAAGAGCACCCTCGCCTTTTGTGGCCTGGGCGGCAACCAGGACAAGATCATCGGCGACGGAGGTGACTCGCTAACTGGTGCCGGCCGGCCGCTCGCCCGGCGCACCACTTCGGCTGCGTCCGTCCAACGATCGCTCGCGCCATTGTGAATCGCGGCCGATGTCACATCACGGGGCGGAGCTCGTCGGTGGATTCAGGCTCAGGCGTGCGCGGCGAGTTCCTCGAACTCGGTGGTGTTGTCGAGTTCGGTGCCCATCGCGATATTGGTAATCTTCTCAAGGATGACCTCGACGACCACCGGCACGCGGAACTCGGCCATCATCGCGAGCGCTTTCTCGAATGCTGCGCCGAGCTCGTCGGGATCGCGCACGCGGATAGCCTTGCAGCCCAGCCCCTCTGCGACCTTGAGGTGGTCGACGCCGTAGCCCTCCATCTCTGGTGAGTTGACGTTGTCGAACCCGAGCTGTACGCCGTAGTCCATGTCGAAGGGTCGCTGGGCCTGGCGGATCAATCCGAGGTAGGAGTTGTTCACGAGCACGTGGAGAAACGGCAGCCGGAACTGGGCGCCGCAGGCGAGCTGCTCGACGAGGAACTGAAAGTCGTAGTCGCCCGACAACCCGACGACGGTGGCCTCGGGGTCGGCCACGCACACGCCAAGGGCGGCGGGCACGGTCCAGCCCAGCGGGCCGGCCTGGCCGGCGTCGATCCAGCCGCGTGGCCGGTAGACGTGCAGGAACTGGGCGCCGGCGATCTGGGACAGCCCGATGTTGCTCACGTAGCGGGTGTCGCGCCCGAAAGCCTTGTTCATCTCCTGGTAGACACGCTGCGGCTTGATCGGCACGTCGGGGAAGTCCGTGCGCCGGTGCATTGTCGCCTTGCGCTGGGCGCAGTCGGCGACCCACGCGGTGCGGTCTGGGAGCCGGCCGTTGTCCCGGCGGTCGTGCGCCACTTCGACAAGCCGTTCGAGCGCGGCGCGGGCGTCGGAAACGATGGCATAGTCGGGGGCGAAGATCCGCCCGATCTGGGTGGGCTCGATGTCGATATGGACGAACGTGCGGCCGGCGCGGTAGACGTCGAGCCCGCCGGTGTGCCGGTTGGCCCAGCGGTTGCCGATGCCCAGCACGAAGTCCGACGCCAGCACGGTGGCGTTGCCGTAGCGGTGGGCGGTCTGGAGGCCTGCCATGCCGGCCATCAGCCGGTGGTCGTCAGGGATAGTGCCCCAGCCCATCAAGGTCGGGATCACGGGGACGTCGAGGATTTCGGCGAGCTCGACCAGCAGGCCGGCGGCGTCGGCGTTGACGATGCCGCCGCCCGCGACGATTAGCGGCCGCTCGGCCGCGCAGAGCATGTCGATGGTCCGCTCGGCCTGTTCCCGGGTGGCTGCGGGCTTGGTCACCGGCAGCGGCTGGTAGGTGTCGATGTCGAAGTCGATCTCGGCGAGCTGCACGTCGATGGGCAGGTCGAGCAGCACCGGCCCCGGCCGTCCCGAGCGCATCACGTGGAACGCGCGCTGGAAGGCGCCGGGCAGCTGCGCGGGCTCCATCACGGTTTCGGCCAGTTTGGTGACGGGCGCGGCGATGGCCGCGATGTCGACGGCCTGGAAGTCCTCCTTGTGCAGCTTCGCGACCGGCGCTTGGCCGGTAACCACGAGCAGCGGCACAGAGTCGCCCCACGCGGAGTACAGCCCGGTAATCGTGTCGGTGCCGCCGGGACCGCTGGTGGCCAGGCACATCCCGATGTTGCCCGCCGCGGCCCGGCTGTAGCCCTCGGCCATGTGCACGGCGCCCTCGACGTGGCGGCCGAGGTAGTGCGTGATGGTGCCACGCTTGCGGAGGGCGGAGTAGAGCGGGTTGATCGCCGCGCCCGGGACGCCGAAGGCGCAACTGATGCCCTCTCGCTCCAGGACGAGGACGGCGGCGTCGATCGCGCGCATGCGGGTCATGTCAGGCTTCCTTGGTCGGAGTTGAGAGCTGCTCCACGAGCAGGAGCAGGGCGCTGTGGTCGAGCCCGCCGTGGCCCTGGGCGCGCAGTGCACCGACCAGCTGGGCAACGTGGGCTCCGAGGGGGATCGTGACGCCGGCCGCGCGGGCGGCCGAGGTTACGATGCCAAGGTCCTTGTGGTGCAAGTCAATTCGGAAGCCGGGCTCGAACTTGCCAGCGAGCATGCCGGCGGCCTTGCGGTCTAACACGGTACTGCCGGCCAGGCCACCGCCGAGAACCTTGATCGCGGCGTCGAGATCGACCCCGTACGCCCGCAGGAACACGATCGCCTCGGCCAGCAGTTCCAGGTGCCCGGCGACGATCAGCTGGTTGGCCGCCTTGACCGTCTGGCCCGAACCGGCCGGCCCGACGTGCACCACGGTGGAACCCATCGCCTCAAGGAGTGGACGGGCGAGCTCGACGTTGGCGTCCGCCCCTCCGACCATGATCGACAACGTGCCCTCGATCGCGGCGGGCTGCCCGCCGCTGACCGGGGCGTCGATGACCCTCAGGCCGCGTTGCTCACCGTCGGCGGCGAGCCCGCGGGCGACCTCGGGCCGGATCGATGAGCAGTCGATGTGCAGCGTGCCGGGTTTGGCGTTCGCGTGTATCCCGTCCTCGCCATGGGCGATCGACTCCACATCGGGGCTGTCGGGCAGCATCGTGATGACGACCTCGGCCTCGGCGACCGCGGCGGCCACCGTGCCGGTGCGGGCGCCGCGAGCCACCAGCCGGTCGACCGCCTCGTGGCTGCGGTTCACGGCGATGACGTCGTGGCCGGCGTCGATGAGGTTGGCGGCCATGGGCTCGCCCATGATGCCGAGCCCGATGAATGCGATCGTGGTCACGTCGTTCTCCCTGCTGTATTGGTGGCTGTCCGCCGCTCACGGGGCAGCCAGTCGAGTCCGGCTTGCGTGGTCGTGGCCGGGACGTACTCGAGGCCGACCCAACCTTTGTAGCCATGGGTCTGCAGCGCGCGCAGAGGCGTGTCGAGGTCGAGGTCACCGCTGCCGGGCTCGTGCCGCCCCGGCGCGTCGGCGATCTGGACGTGGCCGATCCGTTCGTGGTGACGGGCTACGACGGCGTCCAAGTCGTCGCCGTTGGTCGCCAGGTGGTAGAGGTCGGCCAGCAGCCGGAGGTTCGTGGCCCCGGACTCCTGTTCGACGCGGTCGAGCACGGCCACCACGTTGGCGGCGGTGCGCAGCGGGTACCGGGGGGCCCCGCTGACGGGCTCGACCAGCACGATGGCGTCGATGCGGGCCGCGGCGGCAGCAGCGTGGGCGAGGTTCTCCGCGGCGAGGTCGTCTTGCTCTCCGGCGTTGGTCTCGTCGAGACGGTTGCCGTAGAGGGCGTTGAAGGCACGGGTCCCGAGCCGGCCACCGATGTCGATCGCCACCGCGACGCCGTCGCGAAATTCCGCGGAGCGCCCAGACCAGGACACCAGGCCCCGGTCGCCTGCCGGCATGTCGCCGGCCGGGAAGTTCAGCCCGATGAGCTGGACGCCTGCCTCAGCGACGGCCGCCACGAATTGGTCGACCTCCACGTCGGACGGCACGGCGCGGTCGAAGGGCCACCAGAACTCGACCGCGTCGAAGCCGGCGGCCTTCGCTGCCGCCGGACGTTCCAGCAGGGGTGTCTCGGTGAAGAGGATCGAGCAGTTCGTGAGGTAGGGAAGACTATGCTTCACGGAAACTCCATAATATGGAAGAAACACTCTGTTATGCGGAAAGTTAGTCCCTGACGGCTCGACAGTCAACCACCGGCCGTTACTATTGGTAGTTTCCACATTGCGGAACGAGGCGAGGAGGGCGGCGGCGTGGGCGAGACTCTCGGCAGCGGCGTCCAGTCGCTGGACCGCGCCATGGCGCTGCTCGAGCACCTGGCCGACGCGGGTGGGGCCATGCGACTGGCCGAGCTCGAGGTCGCCACCGGTCTCCCGCTGCCGACGATCCACCGGCTGCTGAACTCGCTGGCACACAACGGCTACGTTCGGCGCGAACCCTCGCGGCGCTATGCGCTCGGCCCGCGGCTGATCCGCCTGGGGGAGACGGCCGTGCGCGCCCTGGGTGGCAGCTGGGCGGGGCCGCGGCTGGCAGAGCTGGTGGCGGAGATCGGCGAAACGGCAAACATGGCGGTGCTCGAGGCCGATTCCGTCGTCTACGTGGCGCAGGTCCCGTCTGCGCACTCGATGCGGATGTTCACCGAGGTGGGCCGGCGGGTCGCCGCGCACAGCACCGGCGTGGGCAAGGCACTGCTGTCCCAGCTGCCCGATAACCAAGTGCTCGAGTTGCTGCGGCGCACCGGAATGCCCGCGATGACGCCGCGCACGCACACCGACCCCATCGCGTTCCTCGCCGAGCTCGCCGAGATACGCGAGCAGGGGTGGGCGGTGGACGACGCCGAACAGGAGGCCGGGGTCCGGTGCGTCGCGGTACCGGTCCACGATGCGCCCGCCTGGTCGGCGCTGTCGGTGTCGGGACCCTCGGGGCGCATCACGGCGGGGCGCGTCGTCGAGATCGCCCCCATCCTCGTGCGGGTGGCCGAGAGCCTTGCCCGCGACCTGCACGGCGACGCCTCGGCCTGAGGCCGAGCATCCGAACAGAGTCGCTGATCCGACTTCCGCTGATCTGTGACGGTTGACACACGTCGCAACAAAGTGCATTCTTCCATTAGTCGGTAATCAGATTCCGCCATATGGAAGTCGAGGGACGATGACGTCGACGCAAGCCAGGCCATCACCGCCCGGTGCCACCCTGGTCGGCATGGCCGATCAACTCCGCCACCAGCTCGCACCAGACCGGATCCTCACCGACCTGACCCGACTCAAGGCCTACGAATGCGACGGGCTCACGGGATACCGGGTAGTCCCCGCCCTGGTGGCGCTGCCGGAGTCCACCGAGGAGGTCGTAGCCGTCGTCGCGGCCTGCGCAAGGGCCCACGTGCCCTACGTCGCCCGCGGCGCGGGCACCGGCCTGTCCGGCGGTGCCCTCCCGGTCGCCGACGGGGTGGTCGTATCCCTGGCCCGGATGCGGCGGATCCTGGACATCGACCTGCCCAACCAGCGGATGACGGTCGAGCCCGGGGTCACCAACGCCGACATCACCCTCGCCGTGGCCGCACACGACCTGTACTTCGCCCCCGACCCGTCCAGCCAGACGGTGTGCACCATCGGCGGCAACATCGCCGAGAACTCCGGCGGCGCGCATTGCATGAAATACGGCTTCACCAGCAACCACGTGCACGCGATGACGCTGGTGCTTCCTGACGCGTCGGTGGTCACCGTCGGCGGCGACGGGCCCGAAGTCGTCGGCCCCGACCTGCGCGGCGCCGTGATCGGTTCCGAGGGCACCCTGGCCATCGCCACATCGATCACCGTCCGACTGCTGCGCCGGCCAGAGGGTGTGCGCACTCTGGTAGCTGACTTCACCAGCCCCGCGGCCGCCGGCGAGGCGGTCAGCGGCATCATCGCGGCCGGGATCGTCCCCGCCGCCGTGGAGATGCTCGACGCCCTCGCCATCGAGGCCTGCGAGGCCGCTGTGCACGCCGGCTTCTCCCGCGACACCGCCGCGGCCTTGGTCGTCGAGCTCGACGGCCCCGCGCACGAGTGCGACGAGGGCTTCGCCGATGTCGAGCGAATCTGCCGCGCCGCCGGCACCACCGGCATCCGGATCGCTGCGAATCCGGACGAGCGCGCGCTGATCTGGAAGGGCCGCAAGGCCGCCTTCGCCGCGATGGGGCGCATCAGCCCCGACTACTACGTGCAGGACGGCGTCATCCCCCGCACCCGCCTCGGCGAGGTGCTGGCCCGGATGCAGGCGATGGCCAACGAGGCCGGACTGCGGGTGGCCAACGTCTTTCACGCCGGCGACGGCAATCTGCACCCGCTGGTCCTGTACGACGCCGCGGTGTCGGGTGAGTCCGAACGCGGGGAGCACCTGTCCACCGCGATCGCGGAGCTGTGCGTGGAGATGGGTGGGTCGATCACCGGCGAGCACGGCGTAGGCACCGACAAGGCGTGCTCGATGCCGAAGATGTTCTCCGAGGACGATCTCGCGGTGATGCAGCGGCTGCGGGCCGCGTTCGACCCGGACGGAATCAGCAACCCGGGCAAGATCTTCCCGACGCCGCGGCTGTGCGGCGAGCGTCCCGGCCCGTATCGCGTGCACCCCCTCGAGGCCGCCGGCGTGATCGAGCGCATGTGAGCAACGGAGGCGAAAAGATGACCGCAACCGCACAACGACACGGCGTGGTACGACCCGGCTCGGTGGCCGAGGCCGCGGACCTGCTGCGTGACTCCACCGGCTCGGTGCTTGTTCGCGGCGGTGGGACGAAGCTCGACTGGGCAGGCCGGGTGCCCGATCCCGACCTGGTGCTCGATACCACCGGCCTCGCCGGCGTGTTGACCCACAACCCCGGGGACATGACGGCATCGGTCCGCGCCGGCACCACGCTGGGCGCACTGCAGAACCACCTCGCCGCGAGCGGCCAGTGGCTGGCCCTGGACCCACCGACCGCTGGCGACGGCGCCACACTCGGCGGGTTGCTGGCGGCCGGGGACTCGGGACCGTCGCGGCTGCGCTACGGCGGGCTGCGGGACCTGGTCATCGGTGTCACGCTGGTGCTTGCCGACGGGACCGTTGCCCGCTCCGGCGGCCACGTCATCAAGAACGTCGCCGGGTACGACCTCGCCAAGCTCGTGCACGGCTCGCTCGGCTCGCTCGCCCTGATCGCCGAAGTGGTCCTGCGGCTGCACCCGCGCCCCACGGCCTCGCTCACGACAGAGGGCGCGGCCGACGCGACCCAGGCCACCGCGGCCGCACTCGCGCTAGCGGCCTCCCCGCTGGAACCCGTTGCCGTGGAATGGATCTCCGGCAACCCGGGGCGCCTGCTCGTGCGATTCGACGGCACCGCAGCATCGGTCGAGGCGGCCGGCACCCGCGCGGCCACGCTCCTCACAGACCTTGGCATCGACCTCACTCCCCTCGAAGACGCCACGGCCGCATGGCGGCAGCACACCGCAGGCGTTCTCGGTGCCGACGACGAGACCGTTGTCCGCGTCGCGGGGCTGCCCAGCGGCCTCGCCGATCTGGCCGGCCACACCGCCGAGGCGGCCGACCGCGCCGGCCTCGACGCACACATCGTGTCGAGCGCGGCCCTGGGCTTGCACACGATAGGGCTGCGCGGTGGGTCGGCCCAGGACCACGCGCAGGCGCTGGCGACGCTGCGCGAACACACCCAAGGGCACCGCGGGAGCGTGCTGCTGCGCCACCGCGCCGCCGGTGTCGATGCCCTCGTCGACCCGCTAGGTCCACCGCCATCGACCGTCGAGCTGCTACGCCGGATCAAAGCGCAGTTCGACCCGGCCGGGCGCTACGCCCCCGGCCGGTTCCGGCCGTGGTACTGAGCCCCCCGCTGTCAATCGATCGTAAGGAACTTGCATGACCGATCCAGTTTCCCGACACACCGACGTGCTCGCGGTGGCCGCGGCGATCGACACCGGAATCTTCGACGCGCAACACCCGCCGAGTGACGAGCTCATCGACGACTGCGTGCACTGCGGCTTCTGCCTACCCACCTGCCCCACCTACCTGCTGGAGGGCAACGAAGCCAATTCGCCGCGCGGGCGCATCTACCTCATGGAAGCGGGCAAAGCCGGCGAGGTGCCGATGGACAAGGACTTTGTCGAGAACTTCGACGCCTGCCTGGGTTGCATGGCGTGTGTCACCTCGTGCCCGTCCGGGGTCAAGTACGACCAGCTCATCGAGGCCGTCCGGCCACAGATCGAACGCAACTGGGAACGCACCCGTGCCGACCGGTTGTTCCGGGCGATGATCTTCAGCCTGTTCCCGTACCCCGCACGGCTGCGCCCCGCGGCTTTCTTCGGCACGCTCTACCAGCGTCTCGGGGTGCGCCGGCTGCTGATGGCCACCGGCCTGCTCGACCGGCTCCCGGCCCGGCTGCGCGCAATGGAGGCGCTGTTGCCGGAGCTGTCGCTGCGCGACGTCATGGCCCGCCAGCCCGCGTTCACTCCCGCCGTCGGAACCACTCGCCAGCGGGTCGGGCTGCTGTCGGGCTGCGTGCAGCGGGTCTTCTTCGGCGACGTCAACGCGGCCGCCACCCGGGTGCTGGCCGCCGAGGGCTGCGACGTCGTCGCCCCGAAGGCCCAGCAGTGCTGCGGCGCCTTGTCCAGCCACGCCGGCCGCGAGGAGGAGGCGATCGCACGGGCGCGCAACATCATCGACGTCTTCGAGGCCGCCGACGTGCAGAGCGTCGTGGTCAACGTCGCCGGCTGCGGTTCGTCGATGAAGGAGTACGCCGTGCTGCTGCGCGACGACCCCGACTACGCCGAACGCGCCGTCGCCTTCAGCGCCAAGGTCCGCGACATCTCCGAGCTGCTCGCCGAGCTCGGACCGGTCGCACCGCGCCACCCCATCCC
>JBBRTH010000066.1:0-32731 GCA_038244615.1 Mycobacteriales bacterium
ACTCGGGGTCTCGGATCACCGCGAATCGATGGAGCTTCGACAGATCGGCCGCCGAGATGTATAACCGCCCGCGGAAGGTCCGGTAGTGCCGCACGCCGACGGAGACCATCACCTCGTAGATCGAATCCGTCAGCCAGCGAAGGACGCGCTGGGTCAACGGGATTCGCGCGAACATCCGCTTCGTTCGTTCGCCGAAGCGCAGGTCGATCTTCGGTACCACCCAGATCGCGGTGCGCTGGTAGACGGTGAGGTCAGCGGCCCGTTTGGCGAGTTCGGGGATCAGCTGTACGGCGGTGGCGCCGGTTCCGATCACCGCGATGCGGCGGCCGGTGGCGTCGTAGTCGTCCTCCCACTCGGTGGTGTGGATGACCTTGCCCTCGAAGGCGGCGATGCCCGGGATGTCGGGCACCTTCGGCTGGGACAGAAAGCCCGTCGCGGTGATGAGGTAGCGGGCCGTCAGTGTTTCGCCTCCGGCCAGGGCGACCCGCCAGACGTCGGCGTCCTCGTCCCAGCGCGCGCCCTCCACCGTTGTGTTGAAGCGCATGTACTTGCGGACGTCGTACTTGTCGGCGACGTCGTCGGCGTACTGCTTGATCTCCGGACCGGGCGTGAACAGTCGCGACCAGTTCGGGTTGGGCTCGAAGAAGTAGGAGTACGTCGTCGTCGGGACGTCGACGGCGAGGCCGGGGTAGTGATTGACGTACCAGGTGCCGCCGAGGTCGTCCTCGCGGTCAAGGATGACGAAGTCGTCGAAGCCGAGACGCTTGAGCTGGATGGCCGCGCCGATCCCTGCGAATCCGGCACCGACGATGACCGCGTCCAAGTGCTCCGTAGTCATTCTGAAGACGGTACCTCAGGTGCCGATAGCGGCCGGAATGTCCGCCGCTACCCCTTGAGTGATCCGCTCCGCTTGTCGTCCGTCGTCGCGATGCACACGATCGCCCGGTCGCCCTGAGACCATGTCTCCGCCGTCGGGTAGAGCACGAACACGCCGATCGAGTCGTCGGCCATCGCGTCCGGGGAGTACGACTCCAGTTCCGTCGGGCACTTGTTCTGCCACTCGTTGATCGTGGCCTGCCCCGGGTAGTCCCCATCGGGCATCGTCAGGACGGCATACGCCTCGCCGGCGTGCGGTTGGCTGCACGCCGTCTTCGGCACCATCTGCACCAGCGAGCCGTCCGGGATGTCGGTGAGGCAATCGCCCACGGCCAGGTTGGTGGCGATGACCCTGTCCTTGGCTGCCACCACGAAGAACGCGATCGCGGCCGCCAGCCCGCCGAGTAGCACGACCGCGAGGACCGCCAGCCCGATGAACAGGCCCTTGCGCGACTTCTTCTGCACCGGCGGCGGCGGGTACGGGTAGCCCGCGGGCGGCTGGCCTGGCTGTCCCGGCTGCCCGTAGGGACCCTGCTGATAGGGCATCGGAGGGGGCGGCGGGGGGTACTGCGCGCCCGGCTGCTGGTAGGCAGGCGGCTGATTCGGGTCTCCCGGCGGCCAGGTCATCCCCGGAAGATAGCAGGATCAGGACGGCAGCGACCGGAGTGCGGCATCGACGGCCAACACAGGGACGTCGAGCGTCTTGGATCCGAGGTCGTGGCGGGCGCCGGTCACCTCGACGACCTCGGTGGGAGCGGAGATCAGTCCGGCCGCCGACCGAAGTTCATCGATGGTGCCGAACGGGTCGGAGGTGCCGTGGGTGAAGACCGTCGGCACGGTGATGCGGGGCAGGTGTTCGGTGCGTGCGCGTTCGGGTCTCCCCGGTGGATGCAGGGGGTACGAGAACAGGGTGAGCACGTCGACCGTCAGACCGTCGGCGACCGCCATCGACGTCATCCGGCCACCGTAGGAGTGGCCGCCCGCGAGCACCGGTCCGTCGGTCAGGGACCGGGCCAGACCGACGGCTTCGACGACGCCGGCCTGTTCGGCGGTGGCAGATCCCGACGGTGGACCCTTCGGCCGGCGCCGCCGGTAGGGGAGGTCGAAGCGAACTGCGAGCCAACCGCGTCCTGCCCACTGGTCACAGAGCCTGACCAGCATCGGAGACTCTCGGTTGCCGCCAGCACCGTGGGTCAGCACGACGATTCCCGTGGGTTCGCCCGCCGGCTCGTGCGCGACGCCCGCGATGGCGTCAAAGTTCATTGGTGAGCCTGAACAAGGCAGAGACCGGGCCGTGGCCATGGCCCAACGGGTATGCGGCGCGTAGACATTCAGTGACCCACTGCTTGCCGAAGGACACTGCCTCCGGCACCGCAAATCCGTGTGCCAACGCGCACGCCGTCGCGGCCGCCAAGGTGTCGCCCGCGCCGTGATCGTGGCCGGTCTCGATGCGATCGGCGTCGAACGTATAAAACTCCTGGCCATCGAAGAGCACGTCGGGGGCCCCCAACGACGAACGGAGGTGCCCACCCTTCACCAGCGCCCATCGCGGACCGAGTGCGTGCAGCGCCCTCGCTGCGTCGCGCTGCGTCGCCTCGTCGACGACGTCGATGTGGGTGATGAGCCGCACCTCGTCGAGGTTCGGCGTGACCAGCGTGGCGAGTGGAAAGAGTTCGGTGCGAAGCGCATCGAGCGCCGACGGATGCAACAGCGGGTCGCCGTGCATGGAGGCGCATACCGGGTCGACGACCAGCGGCGCCGCCAAGTCTCCAGCGGAGAGGTCTCGCCACGTCTCGCTGACGGCTTCGATGATGTCCGACGACGCCAGCATCCCGGTCTTTGCGGCCTGGATGCCGATGTCCTCGACGACGATCCGGATCTGCCCGGTGATGACGTCGAGCGGGATCTCGTGAAAGCCCTTGACGCCCATGGAGTTCTGCACCGTGACCGCGGCGACGGACACGCATCCGTGTACGCCGAGCATCGCGAAGGTCCTCAGGTCGGCCTGGATGCCCGCGCCGCCGCCCGAGTCGGTGCCTGCGATGGTCATGACACGCAGCGGGGTCTGCCCCGGCGGGGTGAGCGGTAGGTAGTTCACGGCACATCTCCCTACGCCGGCATTACCCGGTCAGGTTCATACGGTCGGCGGCGCCATCGGGCCGATGAACCAAGCCCTGTAGCCGTCCTCTCAGCGCACGTGGCGTGCGCTCCCGCGCGGACGGTTCCGAACGTACCGCAGGGCGCACGGGGGATGCGGTCGCGGGAATGAGGAATTGCTCCCAGATGTTTTGTATAGCTAACATATGTGTTTTGGGGCAACGTGGCCCGCGGTTCACTGATGTCGATACCCAAAGCGAAGCTGATGACGACTGAGATTGAGATGACCAAGCCCGGACTCAAGGAAGACCCCGACGCTGCGCTCGCGGAAACCGCCATACGGCGTCGAAGCATGGACCACGACCACCCCCACTACAAGTGGGTGGTGCTGTCGAACACGACGCTCGGCACGCTGCTGGCCACCATCAACGCCTCGATCGTGCTGATCTCGCTGCCCGCGATCTTCCGCGGCATCGGGCTGAACCCGCTCGCGCCGGGGAACGTGAGCTATCTGCTCTGGATGCTGATGGGCTATCTGGTGGTGACCGCGGTACTGGTGGTGCCCTTCGGGCGCCTCGGCGACATGCTGGGCCGCGTCTGCATCTACAACTGGGGCTTCGTGGTCTTCACCGTCGCCGCGGTCGCGCTCTCGTTCGACCCCTTCCACCTCGGCGGCGGCGCCCTGTGGCTCATCGGCTGGCGCGTCGTTCAAGGCGTCGGCGGTGCGATGCTGATGGCGTCGTCGTCGGCCATCCTCACCGATGCGTTCCCGGCCAACCAGCGAGGCATGGCGCTCGGCGTCAACATGGTCGCTGCCGTCGCCGGATCCTTCCTGGGACTTCTGATCGGCGGCTTTCTCTCCGAGTGGCACTGGCAGGCCATCTTCTGGGTCGGCGTGCCCATCGGCATCCTCGGCACCATCTGGAGTATTCGATCCCTGCGCGAACTCGGCTCCCGCACGCCGGGGCGCCTCGACTGGCCGGGCACGATCACCTTCGGTCTCGGCCTGACCGTGCTGCTCGCAGGCATCACCTACGGCATCCAGCCCTACGGTGACTCCACCACCGGGTGGACCAGCCCGTGGGTGCTCGGCGCGATCGGCTTCGGACTCCTGCTGCTGGTGGCGTTCTGCTTCATCGAACTAAACGTCGAGTCGCCGATGGTCGACGTCCGGCTCTTCACGTCGGCGTCCTTCGGCACGGGAAACCTGGCGGGGCTGATGTCCTCGATGGGCCGCGGCGGCCTGCAGTTCATGCTGATCATCTGGCTCCAAGGCATTTGGCTTCCGCTGCACGGGTACAGCTTCGAATCCACGCCCCTGTGGGCCGGCATCTACCTGCTGCCCATCACCGTGGGCTTCCTGGTGGCCGGACCCATCGCGGGTTCGCTGTCCGATCGCTTCGGGGCGCGGCCGTTCACCGTCGGCGGCATGCTGCTGATGGCGGCGACCTTCATCGCGCTGGTGCTGATCCCGGTGAACTTCGACTACTGGGTGTTCGCCGTTCTGGTGTTCCTCAACGGCCTCGGCGGCGGCATCTTCACCGCACCCAACACCGCGTCGATCATGTCGAGCGTGCCCGCCGCCCAGCGCGGGGCGGCATCCGGCGTGCGGGCGACGTTCTTCAATGCGGGGTCGTCGCTGTCCATCGGCGTCTTCTTCTCGCTGATGATCATCGGGCTGGCCAACACGTTGCCGTCGGCGATGAGCAGCGGCCTTCAGGCCCAGGGCGTTTCGGCCTCCGTCGCGAACGACGTGTCGAACCTACCGCCGGTGGGCAGCTTGTTCGCAGCATTCCTGGGTTACAACCCGATGGGAGAGCTGCTCGGGCCGTCGGGCGCCTTGACCCAGCCGGGAGTCAACGCCGACGTGCTGACGGGCAAGACGTTCTTCCCGCAATTGATCACCGACCCGTTCCACTCCGGGCTGACCGTGGTGTTCATCGCCGCCGCGGTGATGATGCTGCTCGGCGCGTTGGCATCGCTGTTCAACCCGGGCCGCTACGGCACGGAAGTCGGGGCCGACAACGTGGCCTAGCCGCCAACCCGCGAGCGTGCGTGTCCGTACACGACACGCCGGCGCATTCTGACACTCTGCGCACGCTCGCGGTTGGCTGGGGACCGGCCGAAGTCGGCTGAGCACGTGATTCTGCGGTGGTCTCTACCCTGGACGTCATGACGACGATCCCGCGCAGACGACTCAACGAATCGATCACCCGATTCTGGAGTCTGGCCGCCCCGGCGTACGACCAGCGGTGCCTGCAACGAGTCGTCTACCGGCCCGCCCAGGATGAGGTGATTGCCGCGTTGCGCACCGGCCAGTCGAGACGGGTCGCCGACATCGCTTGTGGGACCGGCATTCTGGCGTCCCGGATTGCGGACGAGTTGCTTCCCGACGAGGTGTACGGCGTCGACATGTCGGACGGCATGTTGGCGCAGGCCCGCCGTCGGTCGTCGTCGGTGTTCTGGAAGAAGGGGCCAGCTGAGCAGCTGCCGTTCGCCGACGGCTTCCTCGACGCCATCGTGACCACCTCGGCATTTCACTTCTTCGATCAGCCGGCCGCATTGCGCGAGTTCCACCGCGTCCTGGCTCCCGGCGGACTCGTCGCGGTCGCCACGATCGGCCCCCGCCAGCTCCTGCCGGTGCAGCTCTTCGCGGCAGGCGGGTGGGCGCCCGTCAACAACCCGTCACCGGCTCGGATGCGTGGCCTCTTCGAAGAAGCCGGATTCGACGTCAGCGATCAGCACCGCGTCCGCAGGCCGAGATGGACTCGGGCCGTCTCGGATCTGATGACGATCGGCGTCAAACCCTAGCCGCCGAGCTCCACCAGAACCGGCGCGTGATCGCTCGGCGCGGGAGTGCCCTTCTTGCCGGGCTTGCGTTCGTCGCGCGCGATCTCGGCGTGCGTGACGCGGGATGCCAACGCCGGTGAACCGAGGATGAAGTCGATGCGCATGCCCTGGCGCTTGGGGAATCTCAGCTGGGTGTAGTCCCAGTACGTGTAGACGCCAGGGCCCGGGGTGAAGCGTCGCACGACGTCGGCGAATCCCGCGTCCTCGATCGAGGCGAACGCCGCCCGCTCCAGCTCCGTGACGTGGGTACTGCCCTGGAAGACGTCGACGTCCCAGACGTCCTCGTCGGTGGGGGCGATGTTCCAGTCCCCGACGAGCGCGATCGGCAACGCAGGATCCTCGCGCAGCCAGCCGGAGGCGGTGTTCCTCAGTGCAGCAAGCCATTCCAGCTTGTAGGCGAAGTGCGGATCCTCGACCGTGCGACCGTTGGGAACGTACAGGCTCCAGACCCGCACCCCGCCGCACGTCGCGCCGATCGCCCTGGCCTCGGCCGCGTCGTTCCAGGTGGTCTGACCCTCGAACCCGATCTGGACGTCGTCGATGCCGACCCGCGAGGCGATCGCCACGCCGTTCCACTGGTTGGCCCCGACGTGCGCGACGTCGTAACCGAGCGCCGCGAACGGCATGGTGGGGAACTGCGCGTCGGTGCACTTGGTCTCCTGCATCGCCAGCACGTCGACGTCGGCGCGTTCCAGCCAGTCGGTCACCCGATCGATGCGGGAGCGGATCGAGTTGACGTTCCAGGTGGCCAGTCGCACGCGGCTACCCTAGCGACACGTAGCGCGACCGGTGGTGCTCGCTGAATCCCGTCGACTCGTAGAGCCTCGTCGCGGCGGTGTTCTCGGCGAGCACCTGCACGTAGGCGCGGGTGGCGCCACGTTCGCTCGCCCAGGCCAGCAGTGCGTCGCACAGCGAGCGTGCCACGCCGCGACGGCGGGACTCCTCGGCGACGTACACCGACGACAGTCCCGCCCAGCGGGTCCCGTCGGGTGCCACGGTCACCGCGCCCCGTCCGACCGCGGCGCCTGCGACGCTCCCGAAGACCACCTCGCCGTCGACGACGGCGGTCAGCACGTCGACGGGCACCTCACGCGGGTGCAGGCTCAACCACTCGTCATCCGGCCGCGGCGCCAATGTCACGGGCGCGGTGATGACTCCGGCGGTCAATCGTCTTGCCATGACGACGTTCTCGCCATCGGTCGGCTGGCCGGGAGGCACGCGGAAGAGTCGGTCCGGTACAGCGAGCAACGGTGGCGCTCCACGGGTGGCGTACCAGTCGGCGATCTCCGCGATGTGCTCACCGGGCGTGGGGAGGAGCGGCACCGCCGAGTTCGCCCGCCTCGTGCTGCCGTGGCCGAAACGCAGCAGCCAACCGCCGATCCACTCTTGTTCGACACCGGGCCAGCCCAGCGCCGCAGCGTGCTCGAGATTGCGGATGTCGCGGTTGCGCACGGGCGCGGCCGACAGGGGCCTGATCGACACCACGTCGGCCGCGGAGATGGTGACGACGTCGCCGCGCTTGTCGCGGATCCGCAGCGTGGAGCCGCCGTCGAGCAGCTGTCCGACCACGTCGCTCAGCGGCGGCACCGACCCGGGGGACAGGCGGTAGCGCAGGCTGACCCTGGTCCCGACCTGCGGCAACTCGGGCACTAGTGCCCGAACGGGTCGGGGTCCTCGCCGGGAGTCCAGGACAGACCCGGCAGACCCCAGCCGTTGGACTTGACGGTGCGCTTCGCGGCGCGGGCGTGCCTACCGATCAACTTGTCGATGTACACGAAGCCGTCGAGGTGACCGGTCTCGTGCTGCAGCATCCGAGCAAACAGTCCTGAGCCCTCCAACGTGAGGGGCATGCCGTCGGCGTCCAGTCCCGTGACACGCGCCCAGGTGGCCCTGCCCGTCGGGAACGATTCGCCGGGAACCGACAGACAACCCTCGTCGTCGTTGTCGGGGTCGGGCATCGTCTCGGGCACCTCGGACGTCTCGATCACCGGGTTGACGACCACTCCGCGACGGCGGCCCGCGCGGCCGCGCTCGTCGGCGCAGTCGTAGACGAACACGCGCTTGGATATCCCGATCTGGTTGGCGGCCAACCCGACACCGTTGGCGGCGTCCATCGTTTCGTATAGATCTCCGATGAGATCCGCCAGGTCCGCGGGCAGCGAGCCGTCGTCGCCGACGGGGATCGGACTGGTCGCGGTGTGCAGGACGGGATCGCCCACGATGCGGATGGGTACAACGGCCATGCGGGCAAGATTAGTGGGCAAGCTTCAGTCAGCCGACTCGCGGGCAAGGCTGACGACTCAACTCCGTCTGCCGTGGTTCAATATTGGCCGACACCACCGGAATGTCTCGAGTGCAGGGAAGGTCCAGAGAGCAAATGGACGGCGCCATTGCGCGGACTGAAAAGTCCGGGGACGACGCGTCTCTCGCCGACGGTCTCACTCGCCGCGAACACGACATCCTTGCGTTCGAGCGGCAGTGGTGGAAGTACGCGGGTTCCAAGGAAGACGCGATCAAGGAACTCTTCTCCATGTCGGCGACTCGCTACTACCAGGTTCTCAACGCGCTGGTCGACCGTCCGGAAGCACTCGCGGCCGATCCCATGCTGGTCAAGCGTCTGCGTCGGCTCCGGGCCAGCCGGCAGAAGGCGCGTGCGGCCCGCCGCCTCGGCTTCGACGTCCCCTGAGGTTTTCGCCCGCAGACCCCGGCTCGATACAGTGAGTGCGATGAATCAACGAGACTCCTCTGGGTTGCCACTGCGCGCCATGGTCATGGTGCTGCTGTTCCTGGGTGTGGTCTTTCTGCTGGTCGGCTTTCAGGCCATGGGTTCCGGCGACGACAACTCCAGCAGCTCGTCGAGCTCTTCCGCCACCGCCACCAGCACCGCGGCCCCGACGTCGAAGACCTCCGAACCGGCTGTAGCCAGGCCCGACGTGCGCGTCTTCAACCTGTCCGAGGTCGCCGGCCTGGCCGATCAAACCGCCACCCGACTGCGAGACGCGGAGTGGAACGTGACCGAGACGGGGAACCTCACCCTGGAGGGTGTTACCGCGACGACCGTGTACTTCGGCGAGACGCCGGGTGAGAAGGAGGCCGCCGACGAGATCGGTGCGCTACTCGAGGCGCCCGTGCAACCCAGGACTCCTGCGGTCGCAGAGCAGCCGCCCGGCGTGATCGTAGCCGTGACCGGTTAGGCTCTCCGACATGCCGATCTCTGCCCCGCTTCGCTTCCTCGCCGCCGCGGCACTCGTCGTTCCGATCGCGAGCGCGTGCTCCCCCAACGAGCCCGTCGCCACGCAACCAGGTACCACCCCTGCGGTGTGGACCGGTTCGCCGCCGCCGTCCGCCGCCGGGCAGGAGGGCGTGGCCGGAGAACCCACCACCACGACCGGCGAGAAGCTCGGCGCCGATGTGAAGTCGGCCGACGGCACCTCGGTGGCGACCGCCGAGATCGTGTTCTCCGGCAACGTCGCCACGATCACCGTGAAGACCACGGCGTCCGGTCAGTTGACGCCCGGCTTCCACGGGCTGCACATCCACTCGGTGGGCAAGTGCGAGCCCGCCTCCGTCGCCCCGGCCGGCGGTGCACCTGCCGACTTCAACTCCGCAGGCGGCCACTTCCAGGTCAGCGGCCACACCGGGCACCCGGCGAGCGGCGATCTGGCGTCGCTACAGGTCCGTGCCGACGGCTCGGCGATGCTGGTGACCACCACCGACGCGTTCACCGCGGCGGACCTGCAGGCAGGCACGAAGACGGCCATCATCATCCACGAGAAGGCCGACAACTTCGCCAACATCCCGCCGGAGCGCTACCAGCAGGTGAACGGCACGCCCGGCCCCGACGAGACGACGTTGGCCACCGGTGACGCCGGCAAGCGGGTGGCGTGCGGTGCCATATCCCCCGAGTGAGGCAACGGCCGGCTCGAGGCCACAGCGGATCGACTTCGCCGGCTCAGTCCGGCCGACGATAGGCGTCGAGTGGGAGTTCGCGCTGGTCGACCCAAAGACTCGTGAACTGAGCAACGAAGCGGCTGCGGTCATCGCCGAGATCGGCGAAAGCCCGCACGTGCACAAGGAATTGCTACGCAACACCGTCGAGATCGTCACCGGCATATGCGAGAACTCCGCCGAGGCGATGGACGACCTGCGGGCCACCCTCGGACCGGCACGCCGGATCGTGCGCGACCGCGGGATGGAACTGTTCTGCGCGGGAACTCATCCGTTCGCCAAGTGGTCGCCTGAGCAGTTGACCGACGCGCCGCGCTACGCCGAGTTGATCAAGCGCACCCAGTGGTGGGGCAGGCAGATGCTGATCTGGGGCGTGCACGTGCACGTCGGGGTGTCGTCGGCACACAAGGTGATGCCGATGATCACCTCGCTGCTCAACCAGTACCCGCACCTCTTGGCGCTGTCCGCGTCGTCGCCCTACTGGGACGGTGGAGACACGGGGTACGCGAGCAATCGCGCGATGATGTTCCAGCAGTTGCCGACTGCGGGGCTCCCCTTCCACTTCCAGGAATGGTCACAGTTCGAGCAGTTCGTTCACGATCAGAAGAAGACCGGCATCATCGATCATATGAACGAAATCCGTTGGGATATAAGGCCTTCGCCGCATCTAGGCACCATCGAGGTGCGCATCCTCGACGGTATCTCCAACATCGCCGAACTTGGCGCACTGGTGGCCCTGACTCACTGTCTCATCGTCGATCTGGACCGTCGTCTCGATGCCGGTGAGCACCTGCCGACGATGCCGCCGTGGCACGTGCAGGAGAACAAGTGGCGCGCAGCGCGATACGGCCTCGACGCGGTGATCATTCTCGATGAGGACAGCAACGAGCGGCTGGTCACCGAGGATCTCGACGATCTGCTGAACAGGCTGGAGCCGGTCGCGAAGTCGTTGGAGTGCGCCGACGAACTCTCGCAGGTGTCGAGCATCTACCGCGCCGGCGCGTCCTATCAGCGCCAGCGACGGGTGGCCGAGGACAACGACGGGGATCTGCGGGCCGTCGTGGATGCCCTGATCGCCGAGTTGGTCCTCTAGTTTCCGGCAGGGCAGGAGCGCAGCGACATGGGGGATTCTGAAGGATGACGATTAGGCCGATGTTCCCGCTGGAGTCCGTGCGACTGCCAGGTGAGGACCTGCCGTTGCGCATCTTCGAACCGCGCTACGGCGCGCTGGTGCGCGCATGCCTCGACAGTGCAATGGAGTTCGGTGTCGTCCTGATCGCCGCCGGCCGTGAGGTGGGTGGCGACGACGCGAGGTGCGACGTTGGCTCGATGGCCCACATCGTGGCGTGCGAGGACCTGGGTGAGGGACGCTACCTCATCGAATGCGAGATGCGGGAGCGGATCCGGGTGATCTCGTGGCTCGACGACGACCCGTACCCCCGAGCCGACGTCGAACCGTGGCCCGACGAGCCGGGGCCGACGGTTACCAGCGGCGACATCGGGGTCATCGAGGACCGGTTGATGGAGACGTTCGAGCGGATCGCGTCGGCACGGCAGGCGACGCTGCCGCCGAAGCAGGAACTGCTCGGTGAGCCGGAGCCGGGCGACGACGCGGGAAAGCGGTTGTATGCGTTGGCGTCCCGGGTGCCGATGGGGCAAGCCGACCGGTACTCGGTGCTCGAGGCGCCGTCCGCGGCAGCGCGGTTGGACGCCTTGCGGGACGCAGTGGAGACCGTCGCCGCAATGATCGAGTTCCAGCTCGCCGATGGCGGTGCCGCAGACTAGGTGCTGGGGTCGCTCGGCCGCCGATGCTCGTCATCCTCCGCCATCTCGTCCCTGGTCAGGAGATCGTGGCGGAAACTCCGCTCGCGGTAGGCGAGTTGGCCGACCCGGTTGGCCACCACCGGTGCGGTGATGACGGTGAAGAAACCCGCCAAAACCAACATCCCGACGTCCGGGTGTCCGCGCAAGCGGATCGCTGCACCCGCGAGCACCAGCAGCAGTCCGAGCACCTGCGGCTTGGACGCGGCGTGCATCCGCGACAGCGTGTCGGGGAACCGCACCACGCCGATCGCCGCAGTGAGCGCCAAAGCCGAGCCGCTGAGCACCAGTACCCCGGCCAGTACGTCGAGGACGCCACCCGCGGTCATCGGGGCTCCTCGTCAGTACGGACGGTGTCCCGCACGCGGCTTCGGTCATTGTCCCGCACGCGGCTCCGGTCATTGTCCCGCACGCGGCTCCGGTCATTGTCCCGCACGCGGCTCCGGTCATTGTCCCGCACGCGGCTCCGGTCATTGTCCCGCACGCGGAAACGCGCCACGCTGACCGAGCCGACGAAGCTGATGAGGGCCAGTGCCGTGAGGCTGTAGGTCACGGTGGTGTCCAGGCTGAACGCGGCCCACGTGCCGATGGCGCACATCGTCACGGCGACGAAGGTGTCCAGCGCGACCAGTCGGTCGAGTGTCCCTGGACCCGCGAGGAGCCGGAACATCGTGACGCCCGCGGCTGCGGTCAGCATCACCGCCGAGATCGTCCACACGGTATTCACGAGCGATCCCGCTTCGCTTCTCGCTGGGTGCTCATGGGCCAGCGCCCTCTCTCTTCAGTCATTCTGATTCCTCGCGCAAGCGCTCGTCAGTCGACGGACGCCAGTCGGCGTCCCGTTCGAACGACGCGATCATCAGGCGCTCCACCTCGGCGACCTGGCGGTAGAAGCGTTGCACCGACGTCTCGGAGCCCGCGTCGATGACGTGCACGTAGATCATTCGACGGGTCTGGTCGATCTCCAGCACGATCCCTCCTGGAATGAGATTGAGGACGTTGACCGTCAGGGCCAGCACCAGATCGGACTTGATCTCCAGGTGCGCCCGCAACACGGCGCTCCGCGGTGGCGGACCGGGCTTGATCGCGAGCCATGCCACCTGCGCCGAGGACAGCACCAGGTAGTAGGCGACGAGCACGACCAGTCGCAGCAGGGAAAGCGGGCGCAGCCTGCCCTCGATGGGGACCTGCGGCAGCGGCAGCAGCAGCGTGATCACCAGCGCGACGGCCAACCCGCTGAGGACGTTCGCCGCGGAGACGTTGCCCCACAGCAGCATCCACACCAGGGTCAGCCAGCACAGCACCCAGACCCGCAACAGGAGTCTTCTCGTCATGGCGGGAGCACCGCCGAGATGTACTGCCCCCTGTCGAGCACTTCGGCTGCCGCCCGCTCACTGAAGGCGAAGATCGGCCCGGCGAATACGGTGAGGGCCAGGCCCACCGCGATCAGCGCACCGGTCGGAATCAACATGCCCACCGGCATCCGGCCGACGTCATCGCGATCGGCATACGCGACGTCCTCCTCGGAGTCGTCCAGCAGGGCCGACGGAGTGGCGGCGGCCAGGTCGCCCTCGGGTGCGTCTGCGCGGTCGCGCCAGAACACCTTCGTCCACACTCTGGCCATCACGTAGAGCGTCAACAGGCTCGTCACGACACTGCCGCCCACCAGAAGCCACGCCAGTACCGACCCGTCCTGAGCGCCGGCCTCCAGCAGTGCGACCTTGCCGATGAAGCCCGAGAACGGTGGAATGCCGCCGAGATTGAGTGCGGGCACGAGGAACACCAGGGCGAGCAGTGGACTGGCCGCCGCGAGTCCGCCAAGTCGCTGCAGGGTGGACGCTCCCGCCTGTCGTTCGATCAGGCCGACGACCAGGAACAGTGTCGTCTGCACGACGATGTGGTGCGCGACGTAGTAGATCGCGCCGGACATGCCGAGTTCGCTGCCCAGGGCGATGCCGAACACCATGTAGCCGATGTGGCTGACCAACGTGAACGACAGCAATCGCTTGATGTCGCTCTGCGCGATGGCGCCGAAGACGCCGACGAGCATCGTCACCAACGCCGCCACCAACAGCACGTTGTCGAGCGCGCCACCGGGGAACAGCAACGAATGGGCCCGGATGATCGCGTAGACGCCGACCTTCGTCAGCAGGCCCGCGAAGACCGCGGTGACGGGCGCCGGCGCGGTGGGATACGAGTCGGGAAGCCAGGTGGACAGCGGGAATACCGCGGCCTTGATGCCGAACGCGACCATCAGGACCGCGAACATGGCGCCACGCGTGCCCGACGGAATGTCGTCGAGCCGCACCGAGACCTCGGCCATGTTCAGCGTTCCCGTCGCCGCGTAGATCATGGCCAGGCCGATCAGGAAGATCAGCGACGACACCATCGACACCATCACGTAGGCGATGCCCGCGCGCACCCTGTCGGTGCTGGCGCCGATGGTCAGCAGCACGAAGCTGGCCGACAGCAGCACCTCGAAGCCGACGAACAGGTTGAAGAGATCGCCTGCGAGGAACGCTGTACAGACACCCGCAGACAGGACCAGGTAGGTCGGCAGGAAGATCGACACCGGCTGGCGCTCGTCGCCGTCGCGGATGCCCTGCCCGATGGCGTAGAACACGACGGCCAGCAGCACGATCGCCGACACCAGCAGCATCAGCGACGAGAGCCGGTCCACCACCAGCGTGATGCCCAGCGGTCCCATGCCGGGCACGGATTGGCCCCACCCGCCGACGTGCAGGGCGATGGTGCCGTCGCGGTCGGCCAGGTACACCAGGGCCGTGCACACCGCGACCACCGCGGACAGTGCCATCAGCGCGATGGTGCGTTGCAGCCGCGGCTTGCGGCCCGCCAACAACGTGACTGCCGCGGCCAGAGTGGGGATCAGCACCGGAAGCGGTGTCAGCACCGCGCTCACGTTCATGCGCGATCCCGCTTCGCTTCTCGCTGGTCGTTCATGCGCGATCCCGCTTCGCTTCTCGCTGGTCGTTCATCGGGAACCGTCGTGTCCGGGTAGCGCGTCCAGTTCGTCGGGCTCGTCGGTGTCGCGTCGGGGGTCGTGCGTCACGAGGTCTTCGTCGATCGCACCCACCGACTGGTCCGACCGCTCCGAGACGCGCGTGTCCTCCGGATCGTTGGCGATCTCCTCGGCCCTCGACAACCGGTACGAACGGTAGGTCAGTGCCAGCACGAATGCCGCGATGCCCATCGTGATGACGATCGCGGTCAGGATCATGCCCTGCGCCAACGGATCGGCCGTGGCCGTCTCACCATGGGTTGTCCGCCCGCGGATGGGCGGATTGCCCGACGGCCCGCCGACGGTCAGGATGAGGATGTTGACCCCGTTGCCGACCAGCAACAGTCCCAACAACATTCGGGTGAGGTTACGTTCGAGCAGCAGATACACCCCGGCGCTGATGAGGCCGCCGATGAGGACGAGGGGAACGAGGTAGGAGGTCATCGCCGGTTCTCCGCCATCTCGACGTCGACGCGCGCGCCGAGGCTGCGCAGCACGTCGAGCACCAGCCCGACGACGATCAGATAGACACCCAGATCGAAGAAGAGAGCGGTGACCAGTTTGATGTGCCCGAGCACGGGGACGTCCAATTCGATGACGGCAGAGGACAACACGGGCGCACCCAGTAACAGCGACGTGACCGCCGTCCCTGCCGACAGGAGCAGGCCCGCGCCCAACAGCTTGCCTGCGTCGACGGGCAGCGCCTCCCCAAGCTCGTAGCGACCACCGGCCAGATAGCGCAGTACCAGCGCCAGCCCGGCCGTCAGTCCTCCCGCGAAGCCGCCGCCCGGCGTGTTGTGGCCCGCGAAGAAGAAGTAGAACGACAGCACCATGATGAGCGGGAAGATGATCCGCGTCGCCACTTCGAGGACCAGTGATCGGTATCGAGGGTCGCGGAGTTCACTGCCGCGCAGCCAGGTGACGTCACCGACGGCCGGGCTGGTCGCGAGCACGGGGATGAGGCCGATGTCGGGTTGCCCCGCGTCTGCGACGCGGGGGGCCGAGCCGAAGCGCCTGTTGCGGAACACCATTGATGCCACGCCTGTCGCCGCCACCAGAAGTACGGAGATCTCGCCCATGGTGTCCCAGGCGCGGATGTCGACCAGCAGCACGTTGACCGTGTTGGAGCCCTGCCCGCGGTAGTAGGCGGCGTCGGGCAACAGTTCGGCGATCGGCGTGGTGGTCCGCGAGGCCATCGCGAACACCGCGAGTGTGGTGACGCTGGCGCCGACTGCAAGGGACAACGCGAGTCGTGGCAATCGATGTCGATTGATGTTGGCCTGGTCCGCCTCCGCGGGCAACGTTCGCAGGACGAGAACGAAGATCACCAAGGTCAAGGTCTCCACCAGGAACTGGGTGAGGGCGAGATCGGGTGCGCCATGGAAGACGAAGATCGCCCCGCAGCCGTATCCCGTCACGCCGATGAGCAGGACCGAGGCGAGCCGGTTGCGCAGGAGCGTCGCACTGAGTGCGGCGGCCAGGATGATGAGTCCGACGACTGCTTGCAGAGGTGAGTCCCACAGCTTCAGCTCCGGACGATCCCGTGCGCCCAGCACCAACATGGCTGTGGGCAGCAGCACCAGCGTCGAGAGGATGACCGCCTGGGTCGCGGGGATCGACCCGCGCTGGGTGACAGCGGTGAGCCGGACGGCGAAGACGTCGGTGCCGCGGACCACCGCGTCGTAGATGCGGTCGGCGTTGCCCAGCGGCAGGTATCCCACCCGGGCCCGGCGTAGCCGGTTCCTCGCCAAGAAGGCGGCCGTGCCGGCGGCGAGCACCAGGACCGACAGCAGCAGCGGCAGATTCACGCCGTGCCACAGTGCCAGGTGGTAGTCGGCACCGCCCGGCACGGTGTCGGCGTATTCGTCGAGTACGTGGTCCAGGCCTGCGGGCCAGATGCCGAACGCCAGGCCGGTCGCCGCCAAGATGGCCGGAGCCGCGAGGAAGGTGGCGGTCGGCCGGTGCATCTCGGCGACCCGCTGACTCGGTTCGGTGCGGCCCTTGCGCGCGAAGGCGCCGTAGATGAACCGCAGGCTGTAGATCGTGGTGAAGACGGAGCCTAACGCCACCCCGGCCAGGACGTACGGTGCCGCCGCGCCGAGCGACGCGCTCTCCGCCAAGGTGGTGAGGTCGGCTTCCTTGGCGACGAAGCCGAGGAAGGGCGGCAGGGCCGCCATGCTGGCGGTCGCCCCGATGGCGATGATCAGCAGTGGGCGCTGCCGGTCGCCGAGCCAGGCCAGCCGTCGGATGTCCCGGGTTCCGGTGGCGTGGTCGATGACGCCGACGACCATGAACAGGGCCGCCTTGAACATCGCGTGCGCGCACAGCATCGCCAGCCCGGCGAGCATGAGGTCGCCGCCGCCCACACCGACCATCAAGACGATGAGCCCGAGCTGGCTGACGGTGCCGAACGCGAGGATCAGCTTGAGGTCGTACTCGCGCACCGCGCGCCACCCCGCGAGCAGCATGGTGGCCAGGCCCAGCGTCACGATGATCGGGCGCCACGCGGGTGAGTCGGCGAAGCCGGGGGTCATGCGCGCCACCAGGTAGACCCCTGCCTTGACCATCGCGGCCGCGTGCAGATAGGCGCTGACCGGTGTCGGCGCGGCCATCGCGCCGGGCAGCCAGAAGTGCATCGGCACGATCGCGGACTTCGACAGTGCCCCGATCAGGATCAGGACGACGCCGACGGCGGCAGCGGTCCCCGACGGCGGTGCGGCGACGAGTTCGGACAGCCGGTACGTACCGGACAGCTCGCCGAGGATGACGATGCCGACGAGCATCGCGAGGCCACCCGCGGTGGTGACGAGCAGCGCCTGGGTGGCGGCACGTCTGCTGGTGGCGCGTTCGGCGTAGTGGCCGACCAACAGGAACGACAACACCGTCGTCAGCTCCCAGAACAGGTAGAGCATCAGCATGTTGTCGCTGACGACGAGCCCGAACATGGCCCCGGAGAATGCGACGAGTTCGGCGGCGAAGCTGGGGAGCCTGCGCTCGGTGTGGCCGTCATGGTGGTGGAAGTACTCAGCACAGTAGAAGAGGACCAGCGCGCCGACGGCGAGGACGAGCACGCTCATGATTGCCGCCAGCGCGTCGAAGCGGAACGTGATGTCCATCGACAGCTCGGGCACCCAGTCGAGGTGGACGGTCTGCTCGCCCCGACCCGGCCAGTTCAGCGCCACCCACGGCAGCGAGCCGAGCGGAACGAGTGCGAGTGGGTAGAAGGCCCGCCGTCCCCAACGGTGCACGAGGACCGGCGCCACGAGGGCTGCGATCGCGTGCGCGTAAAGGATGGCGAGCATGGCACTCCGACCACTCGGCGATGAGCGCTTGCGCGAAGGGCATCACTCGGGGTGTCAGCCGTCTAAGGCTATGTCTGGCGATAGTTTACGTGGGCGATTCTCCCGCTCGGACCCGCTGTGGCGTAGGGGGTTCGCCGATGCCCGTGCTAGCCGGACGGTCGGGTGGCCAGCCTGATCGGGATGGCGTGGCCGGCAACGCCGATGCCGGCGCCGAGGATCGGCCAGATGGGCCAGAAGTACCAGCCACCCGACGAAAGTCCGACCGCCAGCCAGACGGTCAACACGATGACGACCAGCAGCAGGTAGGCCGCGAGGTGTAGGCGCACCGACAGCCTGTTGGCGGCATGGCTGGCGGCCTGCCTTCGGGGGTCGTTGCGGCGCAACTCGTGCACCGGGAGGTCGTCGAGCAGTTGCCTCAGTTCACCCGTGGTGAGGGCGCCGAACGCCGATCGGACGCGATCCTCGTACTCCGCCATGTCGAGATAGCCCTGGGCGAGAGCCTGGCCGAGATAGTCGGCCGTCTCTTCGCGTTCGTGGTCGCCTGCGCGCCTCGGGGTATTGGGCTGGGCGAGTGAAGTCATGTCGAACTCCGATCGTGACGCTGCCTGGTTGACGAGCCTCCAACTATGACATGTCACTATAGGAGTGTCAACGGAGTGAGCGAGGCGGAGTTCGAGGAGGGCGGGCTGATTGTCTGGCGCCCGTCCGAGCCCGGTTCGCCCCCGTCGGGTCACCTCTTGCGGTGGGAACTCGCGCCCGTGGACGACGCGCACGCGCGGGTCACGCACACCTACGACTGGTCGCAGCTGACCGACGAGAAGCGCTTCGTGCGCGCCCGCGCCACCGGGGTGGATGCGCTGATGTCCTCGCTGATGCGACTGGCCGTATCGCCGAACAAGGTTGAGCGTCAGCGATTCTCGGCAAACGCACGGAGTGAATCCACCTGAGCCCGATCGAGTGACGGACGTACGGTAACCCTGGCCTTCTCCACGTCGGCGGCGGTGACGTCGGCCGCGTCGATCGAGCGTCGCATCGCGGTCAGTGCGGACTCGCGCAGCAGCGCAACGCAATCGGCGGCGCTGTAGCCCTCAAGCTGATCGGCGAGTTGGTCGAGGTTCACGTCGGCGCTCAGTGGGATGGACTTCCCCGAGGTGCGCAGGATGTCCCGACGCGCATCGGCGTTCGGTGGTTCGACGAAGACGAGCTTCTCCAAACGCCCGGGACGCAGGAGCGCCGGGTCGATCAGATCGGGCCGGTTGGTGGCGCCGAGGACGACAACGTCGCGCAGCGGGTTGATGCCATCGAGCTCGGTCAGTAGTGCCGCCACGACGCGGTCGGTGACGCCCGAGTCGGAGCTCTGTCCGCGCCGCGGGGCGAGCGCGTCGATCTCGTCGAGGAAGACCAGGGAAGGCGCGGAATCGCGTGCGCGGCGGAATAATTCGCGCACCGCCTTCTCCGACGCGCCGACCCACTTGTCCATCAGCTCGGCACCCTTGACCGCGTGCACCGAGAGTCTGCCGCTGCTGGCCAGCGCCCGTACGACGAACGTCTTGCCGCATCCGGGCGGTCCGTAGAGCAGGACGCCGCGCGGTGGTTCGACGCCGAGTCGCTCGAAGGTGTCGGGGTGCCGCAGCGGCCAGAGCACCGCTTCGGTGAGCGCCTGCTTGGTCTCGACCATGTCGCCGACGTCGTCGAGCGTCACCGACCCGACCGCGACCTCCTCGGTGGCGGAGCGGGACAGCGGGCGGATCACCGACAGTGCGCCGGTGAGGTCGTCCTGGGTCAACGCGGGTGAATGCCCGTCTGCGCTAGCGCGGGCAGCAGCCCGCAAGGCGGCCTCCCGTACCACGGCGGCGAGGTCGGCCACGACGAAACCCGGTGTGCGCTCACCGATCTCGTCGAGAGTGAGCTCCTTGGTGGGTACGCCACGCAGGAGTACGTCGAGAAGCGCCTTGCGGGTCGCGCCGTCGGGGAGGCTCAGGCGCAGCTCGCGGTCGCACAGGTCGGGCGCCCGCAGCCTGGGGTCCACGCCGTCGGGCACCGCGGACGTCGCGACGAAGGCCACACCGGGGGTCGCCACCGCAGCCCGCAGTTCGGTGAGGATCAGCGTCGCGACGGGCTCCGCGGTCGAGGGCAGCAGGGCATCGACATCCGTGATGAGCAGAACGCCACCCCCGTCGCGGAGGGCGGCGACCGCCGACCGCACACTCGCGAGTCGATCCTCGGCGCGCAGGGCCCCGACTTCGGGACCGTCGAGTTCGACGAGGCGGCGCTTGGCGCACACCGCCCGCACCAACGTGGCCTTTCCGACGCCGGCAGGCCCTGACACCAGGACGCCGAGATTGGCCTTGGCGCCTAGGGTTTCGAGAAGCTGAGGTTCATCCAGAGCGAGCTTCAACCATTCGGTCAGGCGACCGGCATGGGTGTGGGCGCCCCTGAGATCGTCGATCGACACCGCCGCGATGACCGGCTCTTCACCCGACTTCCGACGGGGTTCGGTGACGGTGTGCGCAGCGGTGGCGGGCTCGGTCGTCAGCGCCGTGCCGTCACCCCAGGCGACGAGCGAATTCGGTTGCACGCTCACCGGACCGGTGGGGTCCACACCCGTCACCGTCAACAGCTCCGAAGTCCAGGTGATGCCCACCGAGGAGGTCAACGCCGCCGAGGCCTCCGACGTGGACGTGCCAGGGCCGAGGTCGCGCGGCAACAGCGACACGGTGTCTCCGACCGTCATCACCTTGCCCAGCAGAGCGAGCCGAAGCGTGGCCGACGAGATGGACTGCGTGGCCAGCTTCGAACCGCTCACCGTGACCGACCGCGCCCCGTACACGACGACGGGGGCCACCAGCACCGTGGTGTCTTCGCGAAGTCCGGCGTTGGACAGCGTGACGTCATCGAGCAGAGCGGTGCCCGCCGGTAGGCCGGGACTGGCGACGCCCACGACCGCCGAGGTGGTGCGCGACCCGGTCAGCGACACGGCGTCCCATTCCCTTATGCCGAGCGCGGCCAGCGCCTCGGGATGCAGCCGAACGACGCCACGACGGGAGTCCATGGCCGAGGTGTTGAGCCGGGCCGTGAGCGGAAGCCGATCGAGCGGCGGTTCGTCGAATGCCTCGATCACGTGATCGGTCACGCCTACCCCCGGGAGTCGGGCCTGCGCAGCCCGAGGCGGGCCACGGACCGGCGATTGGGCGCCGCGCGCCGCGCCGCCCGACGGACCGCCCGACGCTGTTGCGGTTTGGCATCCCAGGACTCGGGACGCGCCGCCACCCAACGCTGGCTGCGGATGGTGAACGGAATGACGCACACGTACCCGGCGATGATCAAGAGCACCAGGACGTACGGGAACAGGAGCAGCCCCGCGGCGGCCGCCGCGACCAGGATCAGCAAAATCGGTGCGGCGTTCTCGGGGACCGAAATCGCCTTCAGTGCCAGCGTGGGCACCCGGCTGACCAGCAGCGCCGCATTCGCGGCCAGCCATACACAGACGAACCAGTGCGACGTCCACCAGCCGTGCCCGAACTGCATCATGGCGACCAACGGGCCGATCGCCCCGATGGCACCGCACGGCGCGGGCATGCCGGTGAAGAACTCGCGGGTGTACGCCGGGCGGGTGTCGTCGTCGAGCAGCGCATTGAACCGGGCCAGCCGCAGCACGACACAGACCGCGTAGAGCAGGACGAAGATCCAGCCGAACTGCGAGTCCGGTAGCAGCGTGACGTAGATGACCAGAGCGGGCGCCACTCCGAAGTTCACCGCGTCCGCCAACGAGTCGATCTCGGCACCCATGCGGGACTGAGCGTTGAGCGCGCGGGCGATACCGCCGTCGATGCCGTCCAGGATCGCCGCAGCGCCGATCAGCGCCAGCGAGATCCACGGCTTCTCGTCGAGGGCGAACTTGATCGAGGTCAGTCCCGCGCAGATCGCCAGCACGGTCGTCGCGCTGGGCAGGATGCGCAGCCCACGCGCGGGTTGGCCGAGGGCGCGGCTCACGCCAACTCCGCAAGCACTGTCTCGCCTGCGACCGCGCGCTGGCCGATCTCGACGAGCACCCGGGAGTCGACGGGCAGGTAGGTGTCCAGGCGCGAGCCGAACCGGATCAGGCCGTAGGTCTCACCGAGTGCGACCTTGTCCCCGATGCGCGCCGCGCACACGATGCGGCGGGCGACCAGTCCGGCGATCTGGACTGCGGCCACGTCGACGCCCTCGGCGGTGCGGAACCACACGCTGTTGCATTCGTTGACCTCGCTGGCCTGGTCGCGTTCGGCCGACACGAACTGGCCGGGGCGGTACTTGATGGTGACGACCTCGCCCGCGACGGGAGCGCGCTGTACGTGGGCGTCGAACACGGACAGGAAGATGCTGATCCGGGTCATCGGGACGTCGGGCATGTTGAGCTGCGCGGGTGGGCGGACCCGTTCGATCAGCGTGACCCGGCCATCGGCCGGCGCGACCACCACACCCGTTCTGGTGGGTGGCACCCGCGGCGGGTGGCGGAAGAACAGGGCACAGGCACCGGCGGCGGTCAGGCCGGCGTTGCGCAGCCATCCGTACTTGCGCCCAGCGGCAGCGAGTCCCAGACCGCCCGCGATGAACGGCAGGCCGGCGGGATGAACGGGCGGAACGGTAGAACGGACCAGCTCAATAAATCGTGAGATCTCGGAGTCGTCGGCGGCATCGGCGGGTCGCGCGGGTCTGGCCATGGGGTGTCGATTCTACGTGTGCGTCGGGGCGTTTACGTCAGGTCCCACACCCGGACCCGCGAACCGGCCGCCACCGCCGCGACGTCCTCGCCGATTTCCAGCAGACAGTTGGCCGATGCCAGCCACCGGAGGTGATGCGAGGCGGGCGGTCCGTAGCTGGTGACCGCGGTTCGGTCGGGGTTGAGCACGCCACGACGGAACTGCCGCCGTCCGCGGGGCGACGTCAGGTCCTCCAGCAGGGTGGCGTCACGGCAGGGCCGTTCGGGGTGCGTCAGCCCCATCGCCGCCCGAAGGGGCGCACGAATGAAGACCTCGAACGAGACCAGGGCGCTGACGGGGTTGCCGGGCAGGGTGATGATCGGTGTCTCCCAGACGGCTCCGGCCCCCTGCGGCATGCCCGGTTGCATCGCGACCTTCACGAACTCGACTTCGTCGCCGAGGGCGTCCTTGACCACTTCGTACGCGCCTGCGCTCACGCCGCCCGTCGTGATGATCAGATCGGCGTCACGCGCGTGCCTCTCCAACTCGGCACGGAAGATCGCGACGTCGTCCTGTGTCATCGACGACGTGACGACGTCGGCGCCCGCGTCGCGCACCGCGGCCGCGAGCATCACGGCATTGGACTCGTAGATCTGGCCTGGCTGCAACGGCGTGCCGGGAGCTACCAGTTCCGACCCGGTCGACATCACCAGAACACGTTGCCGCGGAACGACGTTCAACTCCCCGAGGCCCAGCGCCGCGGCCAGCCCGAGGGCCGCGGGCGTGAGCACCTGGCCGGCGTGCAGCACCGTCGTGCCTGCGGTGACGTCCTCGCCGGCACGTCGGACGTGTTGGCCCGGCTTCGCGCTCGCCAGGATCGACACGGTGTCGGTAGCGCCATCGGTTGCTTCGACGGCGATGACCGCCGTCGCTCCGGCGGGCAGAGGCGCCCCCGTCATGATCCGGTGTGCGGTGCCGGGTTGCAGCACCAGCGAGTCCGTGCGGCCCGCGAAGATGTCCTCGGCCACCGGCAGTTTCACCGGATGCTCGTCCGACGCCTCTGCGATGTCCCCGGCGACGACGGCGTATCCGTCCATGGCCGAGTTGTCGAACCCGGGCAACGACACTGGCGCCACGACGTCAGCCGCCAGGACGAGGCCGAGTGCGTCACCGATGGCGACGTCGATCGGCCGGCGCGGCGTGATCAGGGTGGCGACTACCTGCTGGTGCTCTTCGACGGACCTCATGGGCGCAGGGGTTCCTACACCGGGTACGTGACGCCGGTGAGCTCCTCGGAAACGGTCCAGAGCCGGCCCTGCACGTCCTGGTCGTGCGATTGCTTGCTCGACTCGACCAGCTTCGGATGACCGCGCAGTTCGCGGAAGCCGTCCGGTCCGTAGTACTGGGCGCCCCGCACGTTCGGGTCGGTCGCCGCCCGCAACGTGGCGAGCGCGCCGATCTCGGGGCTGTTCGTGACGAGTCCGGCCACCTGCCGGAAACCCGGCAGCCCGGAGCCGGGAACGTGACGCATCAACTCGGTATTGGAGAAGCCGGGGTGGGCGGCCACGGCGATGGTGGGCTCGTCTCCGCGATCGGGGAAGGCTGCCAGCCTGCGATTGAGCTCATAGGTGAACAACAGGTTGGCCAGCTTCGACTGGCCGTAGGCGGCGACCCGGCTGTAGCTGCGTTCCCACTGCAGATCGTCGAAGTGGATGGCCGCCTGGATGCGGTGCGCGATGCTCGCGACGGCGACGACGCGCGATCCCTCGACGGGCAACAGGTTCTCCAGCAGCAGGCCCGTCAGAGCGAAAGCCCCGAGGTGATTGGTGCCGAACTGCAGCTCGAACCCGTCCTTGGTCAGCTGCTTCGGCGGGTACATCACCCCGGCGTTGTTGATCAGCAGGTCAATGCGGGGGTAGGCGCTCTTGAGCTCGGCCGCCGCAGTGCGAATCGACTCCAATGAGCCCACGTCGAGCGGCTGCACGGTCACGTCCGCAAGCGGCACCCGTCCGACTAGTCGGGCCGCCGCGGCGTTGCCCTTGTCGACGTCGCGTACCGCCAGCACGACGTGCGCGCCGCGGGCCGCGAGAACCAGGGCGGTGTCGTACCCCAGGCCGGTGTTGGAGCCGGTGACGATGGCGACGCGGCCAGTCTGATCTGGCACGTCTGCGGCCATCCACTTGGTGTTGGCGCTCATGAGCACGACCATACTCAGGGTGATGGTGACACTCGTCGACCCCGCGAACCCCCCAAGCCGCAAGGCCCCGCTGGTGTGGGCGATCGAGGCGGCCATCCCGTGGGCACTGCTGTCCGTGGCACAGGTGGTGTGGTTCGTGCTGGACCGTCGGTTCGACCTGCACGACCTCGGTTGGCTGCATTCCGCGGCCGCCGGGGTGACCGTTCTGGGCATCGTGACGTTCGTGGTGGTCGCGCCGTTGTGGCGTTACCGGGTGCACCGCTGGGACGTCTCGCTGGACTCGCCGACACCCGCGGTCTACACCAGGACCGGTTGGTTGGTGCAAGAGCGCCGCATCGCGCCGATCTCCCGAGTGCAGACCGTGGATACCCACCGCGGACCTCTCGACCGACTGTTCGGCCTGGCCGACGTGACCGTGACGACCGCGTCGTCGGCGGGGGCCGTGCGAATCGTCGCGCTGGACTCCGACGTGGCCGACCGGATCGTCGCCCAACTGACCGACGTCGCCGCGATCGGTGACCGGGACGCGACATGACGGCGCCGTCCGTACTCCCTCCTACATCCCAGTGGCGCAGGCTCAGCCCCCGGATGTTGCTCGTCCATCCCGTGCACCAGCTGCTGCGGCAACTGCCGTTGCTGGTCGGCTCGGTGGTGCTCGGGTCGGCGACCGGCAACAAGGCGTGGTCGGTGGCGGCGCTGGTGGTGCTCGTCCTGTTCGGCATCGCGCGCTGGTTCACCACCACGTACCGCATCGACGGCGAACAGATCCAACGCCGCGAGGGCGTGCTGCAGCGCACGGTTCTCTCCCTGCCGCGCAACAGGATTCGATCAGTGTCCACGGATGCCCGGCTGTTGCACCGGCTGCTTGGGCTGACCGTCGTCAGGGTCAGCACGGGCCAGGAAGCCAAGGGGGACGCCGAGTTCGCCCTCGACGCGGTTCGATCCGGCGAGGTGCCCGAACTCCGCGCGATTCTGCTCTCGGACTTGTTGGTGACGAGCACCGAAGAAGCGCCGCAGGATCGCGTCATCGCCAGATGGCAGCCGTCGTGGTTGCGCTACAGCCCGCTGAGCTTCACCGGGCTGGCGATGATCGCGGCGGCGATCGGGCTGGTGTATCAGACGGGAGCGGTTGCGGCGCTGGAGGATTCGAAACTGGCCAGAGAAGGGTTGGATGCAGCGGAGCGATTCGGCGTCGTCGTCACCGTCGCGGTGGCCGCCGTCGCAGTGTTGGTGCTCTCGGTGTTGCTGTCGGTGGTTCGGTCGCTGGTGACGTTCGGCAATCTGGTGCTGTCCCGACGCGACGACGGCGGGCGGGATGGGGTCCTGCACCTCAAGCACGGACTGCTCAGGGCGCGCGAGCATACGTTCGACATGCGACGCCTGCGCGGCGGCACGGTCCGCGAACCCCTGCTGGTGCGGATGTTCGGCGGCGCGCGGCTGGATGCGGTGATGACCGGTGTCGACGGATGTGGGGAGGCCTCACTGCTACTACCGCCCTGTCCGGTGTCGACGGCCCAGGGCGTGCTCGCCGAGCTGATCGGCCGAACCGAGGTGGTCAGCGGTGAACTGCGCGGCCACGGCGCCGTCGCGACCCGCAGGCGCTGGAGCAGGGCCCTGGCGTTTCCCGCGCTCCTCGGCCTCGCGTTGGTGGCGTCGGCATTCGTCGTGACGGTGCCCCTTTGGGCGTGGGTGCTGTGGGGTGTGGCGGCCGCCACGGCTGCATTCCTCGCCGCCGACCGGTCGCGCGCGCTGGGACATCGCGTCGGCGACGGCTGGCTGGTGGCGCGGGCGGGCAGCGTCGAGCGGCGTCGCGACTGCATCGCCGCGGCCGGGATCATCGGCTGGACTGTGCGCCAGAGCTGGTTTCAGCGCCGTGCCGGGGTGGCGACGTTGGTCGCGGCCACCGCCGCCGGGGTGAAGGGTTACCGGGTGCTCGACGTACCCGCCGAGGTTGCGTGGTCGGTCGCCGCCACCGCGTCCCCATGGGTGGTCGAGAATGACTGGGCTCACTCTCGACAGGGCCCGAGTTGCGCTGAAACGTTTGCCGTTTAACCTCGGCAGCATGGCTATCGGTGGAGTGCTGTTCGACATCGATGGTGTCCTGGTGACGTCCTGGAAGCCCATCCCGGGTGCCGCGGAGACCTTGCGCGTCCTCGCGGGCAACCAGGTGGCCAGGACCTACCTCACCAACACCACGACGAAGACCCGGGTCCAGATCGCCGAACTGTTGACCGAAGCCGGGATGGAAGTCACGTCCGACGAGGTCATCACCGCTGCCGTGCTCACGTCCGACTACGTGCGTGACCGCTATCCCGACGCCAGGTGCTTCCTGGTCAACAGTGGTCAGATTGCCGAGGACATGCCCGGAATCGACATCGTCTACGCGCAGGACGTGGTCGGCGCGGATCCCGACACCCCGGACGTGGTCCTTCTCGGCGGCGCCGGCCCGGAGTACGACCACACCACGCTGAGCCGGGTCTACGACTGGATGGCGCAGGGCGTTCCGGTGGTGGCGATGCACCGCAGTACGGCGTGGAACACCATCGAAGGGTTGCGCATCGACACCGGCATGTACCTCATCGGCATGGAGCAGACGTCCGGTCGCAAGGCCACTGCCGTCGGTAAGCCGGCACCCGAGGGGTTCCTCGCCGCGGCAGGCAGGCTCGGCGTCGACCCGGAAGAGATGTACGTCGTCGGAGACGACCTCAACAACGACGTTCTGGCCGGCCAGGTGGTGGGCATGGCCGGCGTGCTGGTACGCACCGGCAAGTTCCGCCAGGACACGTTGAACCGTTGGGCCGCAGATGAATTCGCCATGCAGCCCAATCACGTCATCGACTCGGTGGCCGACCTCCCCGAACTGCTCGGCCTCTAGTCGGCAGGCATCACAGGCGCCGCATGTCGAGGCGGGTCTCGGTGACTCCGCCCTGGCCGTCGGCGTCGACGAAGTAGGCGCCCACCCCGTCGGCCTCGGCGACGGCCTCGACGAACTCCGTACCGCTATAGAGAACGCCGACGCCGTCGTCCGTCGCATAGCCGGAATCGAGTGCCCGTTCGGCGATCAGCCGTTGAAACAGCGGACGACGCTGAGGCTCGGAGTCGTAGTGCACGCCGTTCGAGTACGGGACGAGCGCGAGCCCGTCGGTGACGGGGCGCAGATCGGGGCCGAAGGAGTCGGTGGTCCCGCCGGTGTGCCAGCAGATCGATCCGGCGGAGACGCCGGTCAACACGACTCCCGCCGCCCACGCGGCCTGCATCGCATGGTCGACCCCGTGGAGGCGCCACAGCGCCAGAAGTCCGGCGACGCTGCCGCCACACACCCACACCACGTCCTGGGCCAGCAGATGGCCCTCGACGTCGTCGACGTTCGGCATCGGTATCAGCGATACGTGGCTCGCCGCGAACCCTCGCAGCCGGGCGGCCTCGTAGAGGCTGTGAATTACCGTCAGGTCGTCGCCCTGGGCGGTGGCGACGAAGCAGATTCGTGGCGCGCGACCCGTCACTCCCGCCAGCTCGACGGCGAGATCGGTGAGTGGGCTGAACTCCCAGCGCGTGCGCACGCCATCACGAAGGCCACCGCTGGTGGCCAGGATGGTGCGTGCGTCGGCGGCCATTGGTCGACGCTAGCCCCTCGGCAAGGTCCGCTACCGGGATTCATGCCCGCAGCGCGCGGACCGCGTCGATACGCGCAGCGAGTTGATCCGAGTTGGCCGCCGCAATCACGGGCCCGCCGCAGATCCGGCGAAGTTCGTTGTGGATCCAGCCGTGCGGCTTGCCGGTGCGATGGTGGGCAAGGGTCACCAGTGCGTTGAGTTCGCGCCGAAGATCGCGCAGCTGACCGTGTGTGGTGCCACGGACCGGGATCGTGCCGCCGGCGGCCGTCCTCTTGTCCAGCTGCTCTTCCTGCCTGCGCCGCAACAGATCTCGCATCTGGGTGGAATCCAGAAGCCCCGGGATGCCGAGGTAGTCGGCTTCCTCGTCACTGCCCGCGGGCGTGGCCGTGCCGAACGACGAGCCGTCGAAGATCACCTGATCCAACTCGGCGTCGGCCCCGAGCATCTCGAAGCCGTTGTCCATGTCGCCGGGCTCGGACTTCTGCTTCGCAGCGTCTTCGGCAGCTTCCTCGTCCCACTCGCCCTGGGATTCGCGGTGGGGCTTGCCCAGGACGTGATTGCGCTGAGCCTCCATCTCGCTGGCCAGTCGAAGCAGGTTCGGCACCGACGGGAGGAAGATGCTCGCCGTTTCGCCAGGACGGCGCGAGCGCACGTAGCGGCCGATCGCCTGGGAGAAGAACAGTGGGGTTGACGCGCTGGTGGCGTAGACGCCGACCGCCAGGCGCGGCACGTCGACACCCTCTGACACCATGCGCACCGCGACCAGCCAGCGGCTGGTGCCGTGGGAGAAGGCGGTGATGCGGTCCGACGAACCGGGGTCGTCGGACAGCACCACCGTCGGAGCCTCGCCGGTGATCGTGGTCAGCAATGTGGCGTACGCCCTGGCCGCCGTCTGGTCGGAGGCGATGATCATGCCGCCGGCGTCCGGCACGTGCTGGCGCTTCTGTTGCAGTCGCTTGTCGGCCGCGGCGATCACGGCGGGCATCCATTCGCCCGCCGGGTTGAGCGCGGTGCGCCAGGCGCGGGCGGTCTGCTCGGCGTTGAGCGGTTCGCCGAGGCGGGCGGCGTGTTCCTCGCCTGCACTGTCGCGCCACCGCGACTCGCCAGAGTAGGCGAGGAACACGACGGGTCGCACCACCCCGTCGGCGAGGGCCTCGGCGTAGCCGTAGCTGTGGTCGGCCGTCGAACGCTGCAAACCGTCGGGCCCACGCTCATAGGTGATGAACGGAATGGCGCTGTCGTCACTGCGGAACGGCGTACCGGTCAATGCCAGCCTGCGGGTCGCGTCACCGAACGCTTCGCGAACGGCGTCGCCCCAACTCTTGGCGTCCCCGCCGTGATGGATCTCGTCGAACACGACGAGCGTCTTGCGGTTCTCGGTGCGCACTCGGTGGCGCTCCGGGTGGCTGGCCACCTGGGCGTAGGTGACGACGACACCGTGATACTCGTCGGAGTGCTGCGCGCTGGAGTTGCTGAACTTGGGATCCAGTGAGATGCCCATGGCGGCAGCGGCCCGCGCCCACTGAATCTTGAGGTGCTCGGTGGGTACGACGATCGTGACGCGTTCCACCGTGCCGTCGGCGAGCAGCTCGCCGACGATGCGCAGCGCAAAGGTCGTCTTGCCCGAGCCGGGGGTCGCGACGGCCAGGAAATCGCGCGGCCGGGCGGCGAGGTACTTCACCATGGCCCGACGTTGCCAGCCCCGCAACGCCTGGGTGCTGGGCACTGCGTAACCCTGCACCCGTGGACTCCTATCTGGTCGAAGGGCAGTCTAGGGCAAGGGGTTACGGGTCCGCACTTCCGCTTGGCGTGTCACTCGCCGAGTCGGCGTATCACCTAAACGAAGTGGTTGTCGTTCGCAACGAACCAGTCCCGACGCTCGTCGTCGGTCAGGTCGCCGAGCTGGGCCAGTCCCTCGAAGTAGTGCTCCCGCGGCGCGCCGGGAGCAAACAGCATGAGGATCGACGCAGGCTCGTTGGCCTCGTTGCGGAAGCCGTGAATCCCGCCGGGCGGCACGAAGAGGAAGTCGTTCCGGTTGCCGTCGATCCAGTCGCGGCCATCGTAGAGCCTCATCCGCCCGGAGAGCACGAAGAACGACTCCGACATGCCGCGGTGGAAGTGCGGGCCCGGTCCGCCGGCCCTCGGGGACAGATCGACGCGGTAGAGCCCGTAGTCACCGTCGGTCTTGTGGCGGTCGGCGAGATAGTGGTACCGGACCAAGCCGAAGGCGTCGTAATCCGGCGGTTGGTCTCCGCGGCTAAGCGATGCGGAGACCTCCGGCTCGGCCTCGGTGTAGCGGGCGGGCGGATACGGCGGCACGATCAGTGACACGGCGCCAGTCTGCCGCCCCTACGTCGGGTACACCACCCCGGTTGGCTCCTCGGAGACCGTCGACAGCCGACGCTGCAGCTCGACGTCGTGGGACCGATCGCTCGATGGCACCAGCTTCGGGTAGTCGGGGATGTTGGTGGTCGTCCACTTGGTCACGACAGCTCCTCGTTAGGATGGCAAACGGGGCGAGCGCTCCGTTTGATCCGACTATACGGAACGAACGCCCCGTTTAGCCAGGAGGTGTGACGTGGCTCAACCCAAACGACCCCTGCGGGCCGATGCGGTGCGCAATCGTGCCCGCGTCCTGGCCGTCGCCTACGAGACGATGGCGGTCGAGGGATTGTCCGTGCCGATCGACGAGATCGCCCGTCGGGCCGGCGTGGGAGCGGGCACGGTGTACCGCCACTTCCCCACCAAGGAGGCGTTGTTCGGAGCGGTGATTGAGGAGCGACTGCAGCAGATGGTGACTTCCGGCCGCGACCTCCTGCAGTCCGCCGAGCCAGGGGAAGCGCTGCACTCGTTCATCAAGTCGATGGTTATCGAGGGCGCCGTCGACCTCGGGCTCGCCCAGGCGATGGCCGGTTACGGCATCGACGTCAACGTGGCCGCCCCGCGGGCGGAGGCGGAGTTCCTCGGCCTGCTCGGCGATCTGCTGGCCGCCGCCCAGCAGGGCGGCACGGCGCGACCGGACGTCACCGTCCCCGAGACGAAGGCGCTGATCGTCGGTGCGCAGGCGATGCAGGGATACAACCCCGGGGTCGCCGAACGGGTCACCGACATCGTTCTGGACGGCCTGCGTCCCCGCTAGCAGCGGCGTCGGGACTGGTTGCGGGCCTGACGACTCCTTGCACTCGCCATGGTCGAGTGCTAAGAATGACGTTGGCACTCGCGATCGGTGAGTGCTAGGTCGGGACGGTGAGACTGGGGCCGCAGCTGCGGTCGCACACTCCAGTCGTCCGTCGCGGGCACTGAGCCCGACCACAAATCGTGCCATCCCTAATCCGGAGGAACACTTCGCAATGGCCAAAATGATTGCGTATGACGAAGAGGCCCGCCGTGGCCTCGAGCGCGGGCTCAACGCCCTCGCCGACGCAGTAAAGGTGACGCTGGGGCCCAAGGGTCGCAACGTCGTCCTGGAGAAGAAGTGGGGTGCCCCCACGATCACCAACGATGGCGTTTCCATCGCCAAGGAGATCGAGCTGGAGGACCCGTACGAGAAGATCGGCGCAGAGCTGGTCAAGGAAGTCGCCAAGAAGACTGACGACGTCGCGGGCGACGGCACCACCACCGCAACCGTTCTGGCCCAGGCGCTCGTGCGCGAGGGTCTGCGCAACGTTGCGGCCGGCGCCAACCCGCTCGGTCTGAAGCGCGGCATCGAGAAGGCCGTCGAGAAGATCACCGAGACCCTGCTGGCTTCGGCCAAGGCGATCGAGACCAAGGAGCAGATCGCTGCCACCGCGGGGATCTCCGCCGGCGACCAGTCCATCGGTGATCTCATCGCCGAGGCCATGGACAAGGTCGGCAACGAGGGTGTCATCACCGTCGAGGAGTCCAACACCTTCGGTCTGCAGCTCGAGCTCACCGAGGGCATGCGGTTCGACAAGGGCTACATCTCGGGCTACTTCGTGACTGACGCCGAGCGTCAGGAAGCCGTCCTGGAAGAGCCGTACATCCTGCTGGTCAGCTCCAAGGTGTCGACCGTCAAGGATCTGCTGCCCCTGCTGGAGAAGATCATCCAGTCCGGCAAGCCGCTGCTGATCATCGCCGAGGACGTCGAGGGCGAAGCCCTTTCCACCCTGGTGGTCAACAAGATCCGTGGCACCTTCAAGTCCGTCGCCGTCAAGGCGCCTGGCTTCGGTGACCGCCGTAAGGCCATGCTGCAGGACATCGCCATCCTCACCGGTGGTCAGGTCATCAGCGAAGAGGTCGGACTGTCCCTCGAGACCGCCGACGTCGCGCTGCTCGGCAAGGCCGACAAGGTCGTCATCACCAAG
>JBBRTH010000067.1:0-32444 GCA_038244615.1 Mycobacteriales bacterium
CAGCTGATCATGGACTCGCTGCGGTACTGGGTGACCGAGATGCACGTCGACGGGTTCCGCTTCGACCTGGCCTCGACGCTGGCCCGTGAGTTCTACGACGTCGACAAGTTGTCGACGTTCTTCGAACTCGTCCAACAGGATCCGACCGTCAGCCAGGTGAAGCTCATCGCCGAACCGTGGGACGTCGGCCCGGGTGGTTACCAGGTGGGCAACTTCCCGCCGCAGTGGACCGAGTGGAACGGCAAGTACCGCGACACCGTCCGCGACTTCTGGCGCGGTGAGGACGCCAGCCTCGGCGAGTTCGCGTCCCGGCTCAGCGGTTCGGCAGACCTCTACGAGCACACCGCGCGCAGGCCGGTGGCCTCGATCAACTTCGTCACCGCCCACGACGGCTTCACGCTGCGCGACCTGGTGTCGTACACCGACAAGCACAACGATGCCAACGGTGAGGACAACAACGACGGCGAGAGCAACAACCAGTCATGGAACTGCGGCGTGGAGGGCGAGACGGACGACCCCGAGATCCTCGCGCTGCGTGCCCAGCAGGTGCGCAACTTCCTCACCACCAACCTGCTGTCCCAGGGCGTGCCGATGATCTGCCACGGCGACGAACTCGGGCGGACCCAGGGCGGCAACAACAACGGCTACTGCCAGGACAACGAGATCACCTGGATCGACTGGGCCACCGCCGACGCCGCGCTGATCGAATTCACCCAGTCGGTCGCCGCGCTGCGTGCCGCGCATCCGATCTTCCGCAGGCGCCGGTTCTTCGACGGGTTGCCGGTGCGCATCCGCGGCTCCGACCGGCTGCCGGACATCTCGTGGTTCGCTCCCGACGGTTCGGAGATGAGCGACGAGGACTGGGGTTCGGGGTTCGGCAAGTCCATCACCGTCTACCTCAACGGACAGGGCATCCCCGATCTCGATCCGCGTGGCCAGCGCGTCACCGATGACTCGTTCGTGCTGTGCTTCAACGCGCACCACGAGCCGATCGAATTCACCCTTCCGCCAAAGGAATTCGGAGCGGCGTGGCGACCGGTGATCTACACCGTCGAGGGTGCGGTGATGGAGGGCTCCAGGCCGGTGGCCGCGGCGGCCCCAGTCACCGTCGAGGCGCGGGCCGTCATGGTTCTTCAGGCGGCTTCCGGGTAGGCCTGAGTCGGACATCGTCCGCACGCTCGAGGCGGGTTGCGCCGACGGGCGCGCGTCACGCCACCGGTCGTTCTGATCTGAGTGCCGAGTCGTCACTCCACGACGGTGAAGAACGACTCGCCATCCTCCGGAGTGCCGTCGATCTGACCGTGCTCGGTGCCGTGTCGCTGGGTGTCGAGCCGGTCGAGTTCGTCGCCGCTGACCAACTCGAGGCCACCCCCCTCGTCGGAGTCGTGGGCATCACGCGATACCGGATACTCGGACGATACGTCGGGGACCTCTTCGGCCAGCCGCTCGTCGAGGGTCTCGTCGTCCTTGGCCTCGATCCACCGATCCGGCGGATCGGCCACCTCGTCACCGTCGTCGTTGCGGATCTCGTCGGAGTCGAGGGACTCCGAGGGACTCAAGGGGTTGTCGTCGAACTCGCCGGTGGCCATGCCCCCATGGTGCACGATCGCCGCGGCAGCGGAGCGCTGCGGTCGGAGTTGGCCTCCCCCACGGGGGCGTGGCGGTAGTTGGCTCTGCGACAGAGGTATTGCGGTCGGGTGGACACCCAGACCGATCTCGCCGCCGAACTCCAGGCGACGGCCGGCTGTTCTTCGCGTCCAACGCGCTGTACCCCGTCGACGTCATGCCGCAGTAGCTGCGCTGGCTGTCGGCGGTGAACCCGCTGAGCTACGAGGTCGACGCGCTGCGGGCGCTACTGCTGGGAACGCCCGGCAACCCCTGGCTCGACGTCACCGTCCTGCTGATGGCGGCAGCGCTCGGCGTGTTCACCGCGTCGACGCTGTTGCGACGCCTCGTCAGGTAGCGGGCGCCGACTTCGGCGCGAACAGGTTGTCGGCCGTGCCGCCGCCGACCGTCGTCGAGTGGCAGTGGCCGCGCACCCACCGCAGGATGTCGGAGTGCGCGCGCGGGCTGACGTCCTCACCCTCCGCGCCATCCTCACCCTCCTCATCCTCCGCGACGGCACCGTGCGACGAACCCCGAGGCGCGCGGTAGTACGCCACCTGGTGCCTGGCGACGTCGTCCTGAACTGCTGCAGAGTCGGCGTCGGATCGGTGCCTGAGAAGCCGCCGATCGCCATCACCGAAGTGCCCGTTGCCAATTCGAGCCCAGCCGCCGAGGACGACCGATCGATGGCTGGCACTGCTGAATCCGAACAGTTGGCCTGAGAGGCCCATCACCCACTGCGACAGCGGCGACTTGTCGACGGTGATCAAGTTGTTGGCGTCCAACGACCCGAACAGCAATGCCTCCCAATCACTGGAGCCGGTCTGGACAGCGGCCACGTAGAACTGATTGCCCATGCCGTTGATCGTGACGTTCCACAGGTAGAGGACGGCGGTGGCACCAAGAAGAATCGCCAGGCGAACCCGGTCGCCGTTGGCTGAGGGGGCCCCGCTGCGGATCGGGCTCCCCGGTGGAGGCGTCGGCGGGCAGGGCCAACTTTCCCAGGGTCTGTCACAACGAACAGTGACACACCGCCACATTCGGGCAACCTGTGGATCGGCAGTGAGACTGCTGCGGGTCGCTGCGCTCGCCTGACGGCTAGCTGACGAGCCGCGCCATCGACGCCATCGGGATCGGCAGCCAGTCCGGGCGATACCTGGCCTCGTACCCGGCTTCGTACACCGCCTTGTCCAGCTCGTACGCGGCGAGTGGCGCTGCCGACGCCCGCGGATCCGCGCCCGCCTCGGCCGCATAGCCGTCGCAGAACGCCGCGCAGTTGCGGTCCACCCACTCGCGGGCGCGCGCAGCCAGCCGCTCGTCCCCAGGAGCGGCACCCTCGACGAGACGTTGGTAGGCCGCGTACTCGTAGGACCGCAGCACCCCTGCCACGTCCCGCAGCGGCGAGTCCGGCCTGCGCCGCTCGTCGAGCGGTTGCCCTGGCTCGCCCTCGAAGTCGATCACCAGCCACCGCTCGGGTGTCCGGAGGACCTGACCGAGGTGCAGGTCGCCGTGCACGCGTTGCACGATGACGAACTCCTCGGCCAGCGTGCGGTAGCGCTCTTCGATCAGTTCCCGGTACTGCTCGACGGCGGGCACCATCGCGGCCACGTCATTCAGGCGCCGCAAGAAGGTGTCGACCGGAAACGGCTCGCGCGCAGTGCCGAGCGTGGCGGCCAGCGTCCGGTGCACGGACGCGACGGCCGCACCCAGCCGGGAGGACTCCTCCGCGAAGTCGTCCCCCGACAGGGCGGCGGTCAGGTCACGCGTTCCGGCGGTTGCCATGTCCCAGCCCTCGGCCGAGTCGGCGGCGAACTCGGTCACCATGCCGAGTGAGTACAACTCACCGTCGAGCGTCGTCTCGAACGACCCGAGCAGCCGTGCGACGTGCGGATTGCCGGCGCGGGCCAGTTCGCGATTGAGCTCGATGTCGGGGTTGATGCCCGGGGTGACGCGGCGGAAAACCTTGAGCATCGCGGCGTCGCCGAACACCACGCTGGTGTTGCTCTGCTCGGCACCGATCACCCGTCCGGCGGCCTGCAAGGGCAGCTGCGCCGCCGGTTCCCTGCTGAAGCGCAGCGGCCCCACCGACGCCGACCGATCGACGAGCGACAGCAGATAGTGGGCTGCCGACGGATCGTACAGCGCGTCGTGGGCGGTGCGGGTGCCCGAGGCGCCGATCGTCGCAACGCCGTCATCGTCGTCCGCCCAGCGCATCAGCAGTTGGTAGCGGGCGGACGTCCCGTCGGCGTAGTCGGCGTCCAGCAGGACCAGGTCGAGGCCGTCGCGCAGCGTGACCACTTCATCGGTCCGTACTTCGATGAGTTCGCGCCCACGCCCCGCGTACCACCGTTGCGTCGGCAGCCACTTGTCGAACGGAAGGTTCGTCGCCTGTGTCATCAGTCTTCAAAGCTACCCACGGTCTGCGACTTTGAATCAGTCAGACGAGGCCTTCTCTTCGTTGTCCTGTTGGCTGGGAAGCACGCCGCGCTCGATCTCGGTGATCATCGCGTCGCGAAGTTCGCCTGCGGCCGCGAAGTCTCCGGCGTGGCGCGTGCCGAAGTGTTCGCCCTGACGCCCGATCTCGACGGGCCACCGGCCTTGTCCAATCAGCCTGAGCAGCAACGTGATCGGCATGACGGCGAGCGCGAGGATCAGTTCGATGACGGAGGCGACCAGAAACAGCACCACCACGACGGTGTAGAAGAGCAACTTGCCCACGCTGTAGATGACCCACACGATCGCCGCGGCGACGACGAAGAACGCCTTGAGAAGGAAGTTCTTCGGAAGCGACGACTCCTCGGCGTCCGCGTCCGCCGTCCTCCCGCCCGGCGTGGAGGACCACAGGTCGCGCAGCGACAACGCCCGGCGCCAGGGGTACCAACGTCGCCGCACGGTCCACTGGACCCCGTCGGGGTCGACTACCGATGAGCTCACTATGAATGCCCCTGCCGCCGGTGGGTGATCACCGAAGGAATCGGGCGGCCTCGGATCGCAGTACCGCCCGGAGTTGGCTTGACGGTAACCGATCACGCCGCCGCTGAATGGCCTGCCGAACATGTCGCGCAGCCGCGTCGCGATCGTCTGCGGGACGTGGTGATCGCGGCGGTAAGGTTCGGACGTGGCATCCACCGACGCAGTGCGCTCGTTACGCGACCACGGCGACCCTGGTGACGCCCCGTCGATCCCGCCCCCGTTGACTCCAGCGGTGAATGCGACCCGACCGTCGGCCGCCGAGGAGGCGCGCACGATCGCGGCGTCCACCAACACGGGCACTCTGGCGACGTTGACGACGGCCGGGGACCCGTGGGCATCGTTCGTCACCTATGGACTTCTCGGTGGCGCGCCGGTGCTCTGCGTGTCCGACCTCGCCGAGCACGGCCGCAACCTGGCCGGCGACCCGAGGGTCAGCATCGCGATCGTCGCCGCCGCGACCGACAGCGATCCCCTCGCCAATTCGCGGATCACGTTGGCCGGGGTCGCCGAGAGGCCGACCGGCGACCGGCTCGCTGCCGCCCGCCAGGCCCACCTCGACGCCGTACCCGCAGCGAAGTACTACGTCGACTACAGCGACTTCACCCTGTGGGTACTGCGCGTCGAACGGGTCCGCTGGGTCGGTGGCTACGGTCGCATGGACTCGGCCACCGGCACCGATTACGCGGCTGCCGAACCGGACCCGGTCCAAGCCATCGCCAGCGGCGCCGTCGAGCACCTCAACGCCGACCATGCCGAGGCGCTGACTGCGATGGCCAAGACGCTCGGCGGCTACCCGGACACCACCGCCGCCACCTGCACGGGTGTCGACCGTTACGGGCTCGATCTGAAGGTCACCACCGAGCGCGGCGTGGCCTACACCCGCGTCGGGTACGCCGAGCGGATCGACTCCCCAGACCAATTGCGGTCGGCCAACGTCGAACTGACCAGGCGGGCACGGCAGGGCTGACCTGCCCTAAGATCTACGCGTGTCCGACCGTCCCGAAACCTGGCAAGCCGCCTTCGACCTCATTCGCACCCGCGGTTACGAACGCCGCGAGGAGCCGTTCAAGCTGGCCAGCGGTCAGCTGAGCCACGACTACATCGACGGCAAGTACGCGATCGACACCGGCGAGCGACTCACCGTCGTCAGCCGCGCCGTGGCCGACCTCGCCGCGCAGACCGGCATCGAGTTCGACGCCGTTGGTGGCCTCACCATGGGTGCCGACCCACTCGCGCACGGCATCGCCATGGTGACCGGCAAGGCCTGGTTCTCGGTCCGCAAGGAAAAGAAGCAGCGCGGCCGCGAGCAGTGGATCGAGGGCACTCGTCTGGAGCAGGGCACCCGCGTCCTGCTGGTCGACGACGTCATCAGCACCGGCGGTTCCACCGAGATCGCCTTGGAACGCGTCGTCGCGGCGGGTGCCGTCGTGAGCGGTGTCATCCCGATGGTCGACCGCGGCGACGTGGCCGCCGGGCGATTCGCGCGTCGGAACGTGCCGTTCGCAGCGCTCGTCACCTACCGGGATCTGGGCATCGATCCGGTCAAGGACGTCTAGGTCGGTCAGAACTGCGGGATCGGTTCGGAGACCGCCAATTCGGCGGCCATTCGATTCAACTCGCGTTCGTCGTTGATGCGTCGGGCGCGATCCTGGACACGGGTGGCCCGGCGGCGCGGCATCCTCAACCCGGCCGCGTGAGCTGGCGGCACGTCGGTGGCGGTGACGGGTGCGGTGGGTTGGCACAGTTCGGGGAACAGCAGCCGACTACCCGGTGTGGTGGTGTACGTCTGCCCGCCCGGACTTGCCCACGACACGGTGCCGTCGGGGTGCTGTCGGTCTCGCCAGCCGCCGTCTCCGCCCAAGAATGTTTTGAGCAGGTGGTGTTCTCGGCATAGTGCCTTGGGGTTGGAGGCGCTAGTGGGCCCGTTGGGCCAGGGGATGCTGTGGTCGAGGTCGCAGTCGGTGGCGGGCTGGCGGCAGCCGGGGAAGCGGCACGTCAGGTCGCGGCAGCGCACGAAGTCGGCCAGCGTCTTCGACGGGGTGTAGCGGTTCTCCGGTGGAGCTTGACCAGGGTGGACGATCGCGGTGATGGTGGTGCCGTGCGCAGCCCATCGGGCGATCGGGCCGGGCAGGAACTGCCCGCCCATCATGATTGCGGGCGGGACAGTGCTGGGCGCGCCGGGGTCGGGAGTGGTGAGGATGTCAGTAAGGGTCAGTTCGTGCAGTGGCGTGGTGAACATCGGGGGCGGGATCCCGTCGAGGCCGGCGCACTCATCGGCGACGGTGTCGGGATCGTCGGAATCGTCGGGCATGTCGGGATCTTCGGGCGCGTCGGGCACGGGACGCGGACCGTCCGGATCAGCGGGTCCGGTGATGGTGTCATGGTGGGCGATGAGGTGGATGACCACACCGGTCGACGGCGGATTGTCGGCGGCGGGGCAGTCCTCGGTGTCACACAGGCAGGCCAGGCGGTCGGCGCCGTGGGCCAGGGCGCCCATGGCGTCGGCGCGACGCTGATCCTTGGTCCGCGGATCAGCCGGGCACACGGTGTCGGCCAGCGCGTCCAACCGAGCATCGAGGGCTTTCGCGTCGGGGGTGAACAGGGTGCCGAACAGGTCGGCCATCCCACTGCCGTCCTCCACGTGCACGTCGACGCTGCGGCCCCGGGCTCGGGTCTGGGTGCGGCGCATCGCGTGCGGGTCGACCTGTGCGATGACCGCATCGATCGTCTGTTCGGTCTTGTCGACCGACATCGGCTCCCACTCCTGGAGTGCCTGGGCCAGTGCCGCGTCGAGTGCGCGCAGGGCCTCGGGGTCGGTGACGTTGGCGCCGCGCTGCACGATGGCCCGCGCCAACGCATAGGTGATCAGCCCGGCGGCTAACAGCCCGGCGACTTTCGGGAAGCGGTCCCGCAACGCGGTCCCCACCAAGAGCAGCCCGGACGCGGCGCCGGAGGTCAAGCGTCCCGCGGCGCCGATGTGGGCACAGACCGCTGCCCAGTTGTCCAGGCACCACTGGTCGCGCTCAGCGGAGCCGTCGGCGGCGTACGCGTCGTCGAGCATGGTGACCATCGCGGCCAGGCGTCGGGCGCAGGCCGCGGACTCCACCCGCGACCAAGCATCCACCGCACCGGCACCCGAGGTCCCGGCCGTGTCAGCCACCAATTGATCGAACATGCTTTCGAGAGTAACGGCGGCCTCCGACGGAATACGGAGCCGCACAACCCCTCCTGTGGATGGACCACCGACTGTGCACAACTCCACCACAAAACATCGAAAATGTAGGTGCCGCATACCATTCGGATGGCTAACCGCCGGCGCGCACGACGAGCACGTCGGTCGGCAGGACGCCCACGGTCACCCGCTGCCCGGGGGCGAACATCGTCGCCTGTGAGCTGCTCAACTGGGCGTGGACCACGGCGCCGTCCAGCAGTTCGACGTACATCCGCGAGATCGGCCCGAGGAAGGCCACCGACCTGACCGTCGCCGCGCCTGCATCGTCCGCGGTAACGGTCACCGACTCCGGACGTACCATCGCCGTTCCGGCCCCTGACGTGATCGACCCCGCCAACGTCGGAAGTTCCGCGCCGAAGACATTGGCCCGTCCGGACGAGACATGAGCTGGCACTTGATTGTTCAGCCCCACGAAATTCGCGACGAAGGGCGTGGCGGGGTTCGCGTACACGTCCGCAGGCGGAGCGAGTTGCTCCAAGCGGCCCATGTTCATCACGCCCACCCGGTCGGCGACCGCGAGTGCCTCCTCCTGGTCGTGGGTGACGAACAACGTCGTCGTTCCGACCTCGAGCTGCACCCGGCGGATCTCGTCGCGGAGTTGGGTGCGCACCTTCGCATCGAGCGCGGAGAGCGGTTCGTCGAGCAGCAGGACCCGCGGACGGATCGCCAACGCCCGCGCCAACGCGACCCTTTGCTGCTGCCCACCCGACATCTCGGAGGCGTACTTGTGCGCGTGCTCCGATAGTCCGACGAGGTCGAGCATCTCGGCGGCCCGAGTCCCTCGTTCGCCCTTCGCGCTGCCGCGCATCTTCAGCCCGAACTCGACGTTCTCCGACGCGGTCAGATGGGGAAACAGGCTGTAGGCCTGGAACACCATGCCCATGTCGCGCTTGTTGGCGGGCACGTTGGTGAGGTCGCGCCCGTCGACGGTCACGGTGCCCGAAGTCGCCTGGTCGAGGCCGGCGAGGATGCGCAGTGCGGTGGTCTTGCCGCATCCCGACGGGCCGAGCAGCGCAACGAACTCTCCCGGCTCCATCCGCAGATTGAGGCCGTCGAGCGCCTTCACCGTGCCGTACGTCCGGGTAAGATCGGCCAGCTCGACACTGACCCCCGCGGTCGATGTGACCTGAGCTTCACTCACTGCACGACTCCCTCTCGCTCCGGTCCTCGCTCGGGTCCGTCTTCGGGCCACTCATGCGTGACGCCTCCGTCGGGTAACCAGTGAAAGTGCAAGCAGCAGAAAGAAGCCGAACAGTAGCGTCGCCAAGGACGCGGCTACCGACGTAGGTCCGTCGGTCTTGCCGAGCGCGACGATCTGAATGGGCAACGTCTGATAGCCGGACAGCGAGGCGATGGTGTACTCGCCGAGGACGACCGCCACCGAGATGAACGCCGCCGACAGGACACCCGACCAGATGTTGGGGACGACGACGCGCGCGATGGTCGTCGTCCACCCGGCGCCGAGCGAACGCGCGGCCTCCGACAGCGTCTCGAGATCGATTGCGGCCAACGCCGCATCGATCGACCGGTACGCGAACGGCAACACCACCACCACGTAGACGAAGGTCAGCGTCAGCGCGGATTCGCCGAAGAAGTACGTCACCCACAGGTAGACGTTCTTGAGTCCGACGACGACCACCAGCGCGGGAATCGTCAGCGGCAGCAGGCACAGGAACTCGAGGGCGCCCTTGGCCCACGGGGTCCGCAGCCGCACCCAGATCATCGTCGGCACCAACAGGGCCAGCATCGCCACCACGGTCAGCACCGCAAGGAGAAGTGACGTGATGATCGACTGATACAGCGCTTCGTCGGTCACCAGGTTCGTCCAGGCCTGCATCGTGCGGCCGCCCTTGAGCAGGTTGCGGGTGGAGAAGTCCGCCATCGCATACAGCGGGAAGAGGAAGAACAACCCGAACGCCACCCAGAGCGCACGCCGGAACAAGCGGGTGATCATCGCAGCCACCGCGACGTGCGACGGATCAGCAGGCTGTAGGCGCCCATCACCAGCGCGACGACGACGATCATCTCGAGCGCCAGGGCGTACGCGAAGCCGGACTGGCCCAGCACCACCTCGCTGGTGAGTGCCGAGCGGATCAGCAGTGGCACGATCGGACTGCCCTGGCTGACCAGTGCCGCGGCCGTCGCATAGGCCGCAAAGGCGTTGGCGAACAACAGGAGTACCGCACCAAGGAAGGCCGGGGTGAGCAGCGGGACGGCGACCTGCCGCCAGTACTGCCACGTCGACGCGCCGAGGCTGACCGCTGCCTCGCGCCACTGCTCCCGCAGGCCCTCGAGCGCGGGCAGGAAGACGATGACCATCAACGGGATCTGAAAGTAGGTGTACACCAGCACCAACCCCGGCAACCCGTACAGCCAACCCGAACCGGCAAGGTTCCAGCCGAAGTGCTCCTGCACCCACAGCGTGAGCACGCCGTTCAGGCCGATCGTAGCCAGGAACGCGAAAGCCAGTGCCACGCCGCCGAACTGGGCCAGCACGCTGCACAGGGAGATGACGCCGCGTCGGATCATCGACGTCGCGGGCCGCGTCACGATCAACCAGGCCAGCAGTGCACCGAACACGGCACCGAGCAGCGCGGTGCTCCCCGAGAGGAACACGCTCCTACCCAGCGCGGTGAGCGCCGTTTCGGAGAACAACGCGGCGAGACGGTCTAGCGAGAACCGCCCGTCCTCGATCACGGCGCTCGCGACGACGGTGACCGTCGGCACGATCAGGAAGATCCCGACCACCGCGAAGAACGGCAGCAGCGGTAGGACGACCGCAAGTCGGCCCCGCATTCGTTTCAGGACGGTCAGCCGATTGCCTTCGCCCAGTTGTCTTCGAGGTACTTCTTCGCCGCGTCGCTCTGCTGCTCCGAGACGTAGGTCGCCGCGCCGTCGACGGGTGGCAGCTGCCGGTACGCGGTCAGGTCGATGGTGCCTGCGGTGACCATGCTGTCGGCCCGCACCGGGCGCGCGCTGCCCTGCAGGAACAGGTTCTGGCCCTCGTCGCTGAAGAGGAACTCTTGCCAAAGCCGGGCGGCCGCGGGATGCGGGGCGTCCTTGTTGATGGCCTGGTAGTAGTAGCCCGCCAGGGCGGCATTCGGCGGGATCACGACCTTCCACGACGGCAGCTTCTTCGTCTCAGCGACGTTGAGGTAGTCCCAGTCGACGACGACCGGCGTCTGGCCCGACTCGATGGTGGCCGGCGTCGGGTCGACGGGCAGGAAGTTGCCCGCTTCCTTGAGCTTGCCGAAGAACGTCACCCCGGGCGCGATGTCGTCGGGCGAGCCACCTTGGCTCAGGGCCACCATCATGACGCCGGAGAACGCCGCACCGGCCTGGGTCGGGTCGCCGTTGAGCGCGACCTTGCCCTTGAAGTCGGGCCCCAGGAGGTCGTCGACACCCTTGATCTCGGGCACCTTGGCCGAGTCGTAGCCGATCGACATGTAGCCGCCGTAGTCGTTGACCCAGGCACCGTCGGGCGCCTTCATCGCCTCGGAGATCTCGTCGAACTTCTCGACCTTGTAGGGCGCGAACATCGCCGTATTGGCCAGTGCGACGGCCTGTCCGAGATCGAAGACGTCGGGCGCCGTGGACTTGCCCTTCTGCTGGGTGGCGGCATTGATCTCGTCCTGGCTGGCGGCGTCGGGCTGGGCCGAGTTGACCTTGATGCCGTACTTGTCACCGAACGCCTTGATGATGGCGCCGTAGTTGGCCCAGTCCGGCGGCAACGCGATGACGTTGAGTTCGCCTTCCTTCTTCGCGGCGTCGATCAGTCCCGACAGGTTCTCCCCGCCGAAGTCGGCGGCCGACGTGGCCTCGCTCGCGTTCACGCCGGAGGAGGTCTTCTCGCCCTGGTCCTTCGACTCGGGCGGTGCGCAGGCGACGAGGCCGCTCGCAACCAGGAGGACCAGAGCACTGGCGAGCCGAGTTTTCTTCATGGGCGAACCTTCTTCTGGGCGGGATGCGAGACGGTGGCGCTGAGGTGACGGCGCATGGTCGCGACGGTGAACTAACCGACCTCGGAAGGGACCCTACCGGTGGGCCAGCACCTAGGCAGGTGTTCGAGAGGACTCCCGACGTTCGTCGACCAGCCGGGCGAATTCGCCATCCGGTCGCGCATTTGCGCAGGTACACGCCTAGCATCATGGGGTGGCTGACAGCGAGGCCTCGGGGGATGCCAGGTTGGGCGATCCTGTCGACACCGTCGACACGGATCAGTTGGCCGTTGACCCACCCGACGACGTCGATGCACGCACCGCAGACGGCGACTTCGGGTACCTGTTCGAAGAGCCCGACTACGCCGGTCAGGATGCCGACGTGGAGTCCGCCGCCGCGCCCGTCAGTCCCGAATGGATCGAGCCCGCGCCCCCCACCGAGTCGGAGGAGCGGGCGTTCGACGCGTTCAACGCGAGCACCTGGAACTTCAAGCCCGCGCCAACGCCGTGGTACCGGACGGGGAAGGCCCTCGCGGTGCTGGTCGCGGTGTCGGTGGCCGTGATCGCGCTCGTAGTCTCGGTGGTCCTGCTCGCGTTCCGCGGATCATCGAGCGACGAGACCGTGCCCAGCAGCGAGACCTCGACGGCACCGACCTTCTCGACGGCCCCCTCGACCACGAGCGAAGTGGCGCTGCCACCACCACCGCCGCCACCACCGCCACCGCCGCCGTCGGCCGCGCAGATCGAGCGAGCGCCGGTCATCGTGCGCCAGCGGCCCAGGCCGACCAAGAAGCCCGAGATCAACGTCACCCGCTCGCCCCTGAGCGTGAGCCCGCAGAAGCCGTCGCGTTGACCGCCTTCGAAGCGGCCGACCTGTTCGCGAAGTCACCCGTCGCGGCGCTCGCGACGGTCGGAGCTGACGGCGCACCGCACGTGGTGCCCGTGGTGTTCGCGGTGAGGACCGTCGGCGACGAGGCCACCGTGTACACCGCGGTCGACGCGAAGCGGAAGTCCACCCATCGCCTGCGGCGGTTGGCGAACATCGCCGCCAATCCCAGGGTGAGCCTGTTGGCCGACCACTACGACGCCGACTGGACGCAGTTGTGGTGGGTCCGCGCGGACGGAGTCGCCACAATCTACGAGAGCGGCGAGCAGATGGCGATCGGCTATGCGGCGCTGCGGCACGTGTATCCCCAGTACGAACGGGTCGCGCTCGACGGGCCGGTCGTGACCGTCGCCGTGAGCCGCTGGTCGTCCTGGCACGCGTAAGGGTCCCGATCAGCGGACGCGCCGACGGTCGACGTGCGACGGTGATGGCATGGCACATCGCATCATCCAGTGGGGCACCGGCGCGGTCGGCAAGGAAGTGCTGGCGACCATCCTTGATCCCCGCTCGGGGCTCGAACTGGTGGGCGTCAAGGTGTACTCCGACGACAAGGACGGCGTCGACGCGGGCACGTTGATCGGCCGCGATCCCGTCGGCGTGCTCGCCACGACCGACGTCGAGCGTGTGCTCGACCTCGACGCGGATTGCGTCGTGTACACGCCGCGCCTCACGTCCATCGGCGAGGTGTGCGCCATTCTCGCCAGCGGCAAGAACGTCGTCACGACCGCTTTTCTGTTCCACCCCAACCGTATTCGCCTCAGGGATCGCGACCGGATACTGGCCGCCTGCCTCAAGGGTGGCACCAGCGTGCATGGCTGTGGCCTCAACCCCGGCAACCTGTCGGGCGCACTGCCGCTGGCGTTGTCGGGAATGAGCCGCACCATCGACACGCTCAGGCTCCAGGAGCGTGCCGACTGGTCGGTCTATGACAGCACCGCCATCACGTTCGACAACATGCGCTTCGGCCAACCGGTCGACGAGATCAGCGTCACCGCAAACGACTTCCTCGCCTTCAACAGCTCGATCTTCACCGAGCAGGTGTGGCTGTTGGCCGATGCGCTGCACGCGGGGATCGACGAGGTGACGGCGAGCGTCGAGGCAGTGGCCGCCGAAAACGACCACGAGATCTTCGATCACGTGCTGCGCGCCGGGACGACGTCGGGTCAGCGGTGGAACTGGGTCGGGCGGCGGCAGGGTCGACCGCTCGTCGAGATCGAGACGTTGTGGACGGTCGGCAACGAGTACCCCTCGCACTGGCCCAAGCCACAGCACGGTTGGACGTTGACCATCGAAGGCGATCCGTCGATGCGAGCGCACTTCCTGTCACTCGCGAGCTTCGAACGCGATGCGTCGATGCTGGAGCACGTCAACTCCGCGAACATCGCGACGGGCATGCAGGTGCTCAACGCAGTGCCCGCGGTGTGCGCGGCAGCGCCGGGCTTCGTGACGACGGCGACACTCCCGCAGGTGCACAGCCTGATCGGCTTCGGCAACGCCTAGCGCTCATTGACGCCCACCGGTCATTGAAATAGCGCTCACGGCGACGTGCACTCGCACATTGTCGCCGCGAGCGCTATCTCAGTAGCCGGTCAGAGCAGGCCGAGCAGCTCCAGGGTGATCGAGCCCACTCCTCCGGCCCATTTGTTACAGTGGCTAAGCAAAACTACGGAGAGGCCCACGATGACACGGACCAACGACGACACCTGGGACCTGGCCACCAGCGTGGGAACCACGGCGACCATGGTGGCGGCGGCTCGAGCGATCGCGACCGGCGAGGGCGTGATCGACGATCCGTTCGCCGAACCGTTGGTTCGAGCGGTCGGTGTGGACTTTCTCACTCGTTGGGCGACCGGCGAGCTGAACTCTTCGGACTTCGACGAAGTGGGCACGAGTTGGGGCCTGGCGCAGATGCCCGCCGCGATGGCCGCGCGCACCCGATACTTCGACGAGTTCTTCGCCAACGCCGCAGCTGCGGGCATCAGGCAGGCCGTTATCCTGGCGTCCGGCCTCGACGCCCGCGCCTACCGGCTGGATTGGCCCGCAGGCATGACGGTGTTCGAGATCGACCAACCCGCCGTCATCGACTTCAAGACGACGACGCTGTCGGGCCTGGGCGCCGAGCCGAAGGCGGACCTGCGCACGGTGGCCATCGATCTGCGCGACGACTGGCCGGCCGCACTGAAGGCCGCGGGCTTCGACACCGGCAAGCCCGCGGCGTGGATCGCCGAAGGCCTGTACGGCTACCTGCCACCCGCGGCGCAGGATCGTCTGCTCGACGCCGTCACCTCGCTCAGCACGCCGGGCAGCCGCTTGGGCAGCGAGGCTGTGCCGACCACCGCCGACGTCGACCCCGACGAGTCGCGGGAACGCATGCGGGAGGCCACGGCCAAGTGGCGCGAGCACGGCTTCGATCTGGACTTCGTGGACTTGACGTTCGAGGGCGAACGCCATGACGTCGGACAGTACCTCGACGCCCGAGGCTGGAAGTCCGTCGGCACGCCGATGGGCGAACTCCTGGCCAGCAACGGCTTCGAGGCGATCCCGCAGGCCGACGACGGTCGGCAGACCATGAACGGCGTCACGTACTACACGTCGACGCGCGGCTGACCCCCCTTCCCGCGACCGTGCGTGTCCGTACGCGACACGCCGCGTGACTCTGGCAGTTCGCGCACGCTCGCGGGTAGTTCCGGGCCGCAGGCAGCGCCGGGCCGATCGAGATGCTCGGCACCGCCCAGCTACACGTTGGGGTCGATACATCTGCGGCTGAGCCGTGGACGGTATGAACGGCAACGCCTCAGTTCGTGGTGTGAATCCGCCGTGACGTCGAGTTGTCGTGGCGCTATTGGTGCGGCACATGCCGTCGCGCGGATCATCCCTCGTAGCGACCACGCATGCGGTTTCAGTGCATGAGCGCGCCCAAGGGGTTTGTCTGTTGTCGCGGTTGCAGGCCAAGCGGGGATCTGCGCTTCTGGGGAGCCGGCGAACGCGCGCGATCGGGAAACGACAGGTTAAGTACCGGCTAACTCTGTCCGCCGCGATCGCACAGCGCCGCAGGGCGTGTGACGATGCTCGGCGAAGCGCCCTTCGATTATCTCGCCGCATCTCTGCTTCGTGGGCGCACATCGCCGAGATCAGGCTGTGAAGGACGTTATGGCTGCACCGCCTGTTCTGCCGGCAGCAACGTCGGCGAAGACGGTTCAGGAGTACATCGACGAGCGGCCCGTCTGGACTGATGGGACCGCGACACCGTCCACGCCGATGACCGCCATGCAGTTGCGCATCTGGTCGCTGGCCAGCGCGGGCAAGTTCTTCGAAGGCATGGTCGTCTTCATGACCGGGGTGGCGTTGCCGCTGATCTCAATCGAGTTCGACCTGAACACTTCGGACAAGGGGTTGGTCACCGCCGCCTCGCTGGCCGGCATCCTGGTGGGGGCAAGCGCCCTGGGCAGTCTGGCGGATACCTACGGGCGCAAGCGGATGTTCATCGTGGAGATGGTCATCTTCGTGATCTTCCTGGTGGCGTTGACCTTCGCACCGAATTTCATCACCCTGGTGATCTTCTTGTTCGGCGCCGGACTCGCCCTTGGCTGTGACTACCCGACCGCCCACATGGTCATTTCGGAGAGCATCCCGACCTCGGTGCGCGGGCGGTTGGTGTTGAGCGCGTTCGCCTTCCAGGCAGTGGGAGCCCTCTTCGGCACCGTGGTGGGATTCATCGTTCTGACCGAGAATACCGACGTGACCGCGTGGCGGTGGATGTATGCGGTTGCGATCCTGCCGGCCATCGTGGTCATCGCCGGGCGGTTCTTCGTGACGGAGAGCCCGCACTGGCTGATCGCGAAAGGCCGCACCGACGACGCGGAAAAGGCCACACGGCTGCTGCTCAAGCGCAAGCCGGAATACCCGAAGGCAGTGTCGTTGACTCACGTGGTCGATGGAGCCTCGGCGTCCTCGGTCAAGGGCGGCTACGGAGCGTTGTTCACCAGGAAGTACCGCAAGTCGACCATCCTTGCGTCGATTCCGTGGTTTCTGCAGGACCTCGGCACCTACGGAATCGGGATCTTCACGCCGACCATCCTGGTCGCCGTCGTCGGCGCCAAAGCGCAGAACGACACCCTGGCAGGCACCATCCACAACGACCTGCTGGCGGCCAAGGGGTCTGCCTTGATGGACGTCCTCTTCGTGATTGGCATTTTGTTCGCCATCCTTCTGGTGGACAGGGTGGGGCGCATCAGGCTGCAGACCGTCGGTTTCGTCGGCTGCGCCGGGGGCCTGCTGTTGGCGGCGCTGTCCATCCGGCCGGACGGCACGAACAACACGGTGCTGCTCTTTGCCGGCTTCATGTTGTTCTACTTCATGACCAACCTCGGCCCCAACTCGATGACCTACCTTCTCGCCGGCGAGGTCTTCCCGACCCACCTTCGGGGCAAGGGCGCAGGCTTTGCGGCCTCGTTCGCCAAGATTGGCGCGGTGTTGACGGCCTTCGTGTTTCCGATCCTGCTCAAAGAGATCGGAATCGCCATGCTGCTCTACCTCTTGGTCGGTGCGTCGGTGCTCGGCGCGGCGATCACGGTCACCTTCGGCATAGAGACCAAGGGCTTGAACCTCGAGCGGATCGGCGACCCCGACCATGAGAAGCAGGTAGATCGACTGCGCCGGGCCGATGTCTCCAGCGCCTGATTGCATCGCCCGGCCACGCACCCGCTTGAGGGTGTCGACGGTTGGGTCACCGAAACACCGGCCCGTTGACTCCCACATTCCCACAAGCGTGCGTGTCGGCGGGGACACGCCGCAGAAATATGGGCCGTCTGCGCACGCTCTGACGGAGCGTCACACGCCGGAGCGTGCGGCCTTGATCTCGAGCTCTGCTTCGTAGGCGCCCTCGCCGCGCCCGAGCGAGAAGGTCGCCGCGGTCATCGCCGCCACGGCGAGAACGACGGCGATGAGCTCGTAACCGCCGACGTCGAGTTCCTCGCCGAGTAGGACGGCGCCCAGGCACACGGCGACGACGGGTTCGAGAACCAGCATCGTCGGCACCGACGTCTGAAGTGCGCCTGCGTGAAATGCAGCCTGCTGCAACAGCGTGGCGATGACGCCCAGCAGGATCAGCGCGTACGGCGCCGGGGTGGCCAACAGGCCCAGGGCGCCGCGCTCGTTGAGCAGGTGCATGACGAGCTTGGTGATGACGGCGACGACCCCGAACAACACACCCACGCCCACGGCGAACATCACCGCCCGCTGGGAGCCCTCCAAGCGCCGCGCAATCAACACGCAACCGACGATCAGCACCAGACAGCCGACGAGGACGATCGCCGACGTGGGAAGCGTCGCCGGCCGATCCGGAGGACCAGGGCGGGCGAGCAGCACGAACAAGGCCAGCGACACCGTCAACAGCCCCGCCCACAGCCACTCCCCACGGGTGACGCGACGACCGGCGAGCCGCGCGCTGAGCGGCAACGCGAACAGCAGCGCCGACACCAGCAGGGGTTGGACGACGATCAGCGAACCCTTCACCAGGGCGAGGGCCTGGAAACCGTAACCGGCGACGGCGATTGCAGTTCCTGCCCACCAGATCGGCCGCCGCAGCAGGGTGGCGAGCATGCGCGTGCTCACGCTCTGATCAGAGGGCACGTCCATGGTGGCGCGCTGTCGCACGACGATGCCGATGGCCATGCAGACGGCCGAACACAGCGCAAAGAGGACGACCAGTCCGTGGCCCAACAACGTCCTCGACACCCTTCATCGGTGATGCGACATTCCCCGTGACTACCACCGTAGAGGTGTCGCTAGCCTGCTTCGACTCGAGCGTCCCGGAACGACGTTGAGGACGACGCCGCTTCCGCCGACCGCAAGGTTGCGGGCCGCCAGGTTGGGCCGGTAGCCGAGCTCCTTGGCCGCGGCGTGCACCGCCGCCTTGGTCTGCGCCGAGATCGTCTGCCCCGCGACGTCGTTCAGTACGTACGTGACGGTGCGGGGGAGGCCTTCGCGAGACGCGCCACGTCCGCCTTGGTCGGCCTGGCTGCTCCCTTCACGCCCATCCGGTCATCATGGCAGGTGGTCCGGAGCCGTGCACATGTCCCGTTCGAGCCTGGCCCCCGCTTACCTCCTTCGACACTCCGCTTTGCGGTGACGGCTGAGTCCACTCGCACTTTCGCACCGTGAACGCAGAGTCGAGCTCAGGGGGTACGTTCCTCGAGTGTTGACCAGACTTCTCAAGCTGCCGCTCCAGATCGGTCGGTCCGTGCCGTCAATAGTCGGCGTCAGAACCGGCACCGAGGAGCCGTCGCACGGCGTCAAAGAGCTCGGCGACGGTGTCGAGATCCGCACGTACGAGGCGCGCATCGCCGCCGAGACGACGGTGACCGGCGGCGAAGAGGCGGTGCGCAACGCGGGCTTCCGACGACTGGCCAGCTACATCTTCGGCGCGAACCACGAGAAGACGACGATCGCCATGACGGCGCCGGTGGCACAGCAGTCGTCGAAGGGCACCAAGATCGCCATGACCGCACCCGTCGCCCAGTCCGCCGGATCGGGCGGCGACTGGGTGATCCGCTTCTACATGCCTGCCGAGTGGACGATGGATCGGTTGCCGACCCCGGACGACGACCTCGTCCGACTGGTGAACGTGCCGCCCGAGACGGTCGCGGTTCTGCGGTTCAGCGGCAACCGCGACGCTCAGGCCGTGGCCAGCTACACCGCGCAGCTTCGAAACACCCTGCGCGCCTACGGTTTAGAAGAGATCGGTGAGCCGGTCGCGTGGTTCTACGATCCGCCTTGGACACTTCCCTCGCTGCGCCGCAACGAGGTTGCCATCCCCGTCAGTGCAGTTTCGCCAGGTTCTCCACCGACCGCTTGACGTCGGCGTGCAGCAGCCTGGCCACCATCGAGCCCACGGGGCCATTGAGCAGTGCGCCCGAGAGCTCGGCCAACAGGTGGAACGTCGACCCGGGCTGGTCGTCGGTGATCGTCATCTCCAGGGAAATCCGGACGCCGCCGAAGCCGCGCCCACGCATCTCGATCCGCTTGGGCGCGTCATACCCCGTCACCTCCCAGTGGATGGTGTTGCGGAATCCCTTCACCTTGATCAGGGACGAGACCTCGGTGCCCTGCTCGACGACATCGGGCACTCCACTGCGCCAACCACCGAAGATGGTCAGCCACTCGTCGAACCGGTGCAGGTCCGACGCCAGCTTCCACGCCTCGTCCGGTGAGAGGTTCGAGGTCACTGACACGTCGACACTGGCCATGACCGTTTCTACCCTGGACTTGCGCCGATCAATCAGACAAACGTCACGGAGTCGGCGTGGCGCCGAGCACTCTGATCAGATCGGGCTTCATCGCCTGCAACTGCGAACCCCAGTAACCCCAGCTGTGCGTGCCGTTCGCGGGGAAGTTGAAGACCGCGTTACGCCCGCCGGCCGCAAGATACTGCTTCTGAAAGTCCTTATTGCTGCTCACGGTGATGTTCTCCAGGAACTGGGCGCTATACATCACCCCGAAGTCACCGGGAACGTCGAGGTCAGAGGACCTGCCGTTACCGCAGTAGATCCAGATGGCGGTGTTGTTGGCGACCAGCGTTGGGATGTTCACCGTCGGGTCGTTGCGCCGCCAGGCGGGGTCACTCGAGACGCCCCACATGTCTGTCGCGTTGTAGCCGCCGGCGTCCTTCATGGCGAAGCCGATCAACGTCGGCCACAGACCCTGTGAGGGGTTCAGGAACCCCGACAGCGATGCGGCGAAGATGAACTGCGTCGGGTAGTTCGCGGCCAGGGTCAACGCGGCCCCGCCCGACATCGACAAGCCCACCACCGCGTTGCCCGTCGGTGCGACGCCCTTGTTCGCGGCCAGATACGCGGGTAGTTCCTGGGTCAGGAACGTCTCCCACTTGTAGGTGCTGGTTCCTGCGCTGCCCGCCGCGGGCCGGTACCAATCGGTGTAGAAGCTGGACTGCCCACCGACGGGCATCACCAGCGAGAGCCCGGACTGGTTGAACCACTCGAACGCGGGCGTGTTGATGTCCCAGCCGCTGAAGTCGTCCTGAGCGCGCAGCCCATCGAGCAGGTACACAGCGTGCGGACCACCGCCCTGGAACTGGACGAGAATGTTGCGACCCATCGACGCCGATGGCACCTGCAGCCCCTCGACGGGCAGGCCCTCACGTGAATAGGCCGCCGCCGTCGGTGTCAGCCCGGCCGCGGCCAGCAGACCCGGCATCATCGCGACGACGAGGGCGGAAGCGGCCAGCCGTCTCATCCATAGGCGGCGAATCCCGCCAACGATCGTCGCCAACACGGCTTGATCCAATCTCTCGTGCATCCGGTCCTAGGGAAGCTAACAGCGCGGCGGGATCGCGCCTCGCCGGCCACGCACGGTGTAATCGGCTCGTTACCAAGGTGTTCCGCGAATGACGACCCACCGAGACATGAGAGCCGCCCGCGTAGAGGCTGTGAGCAATGTGTTGATGACCTGTGAGTTGACTCGTGAGACCTGCGGCGCGCCTTTTGTCACGGCAAACTCGTCTCACACACCAAAGGAGCACATCCGTGTCAGTTTCTGGATCACCCGCCCCGACGTCGTCTGGACACCTCGCGCGTCGCCTCACGGGCGGGGCCCTGCTCGCCGGAGGGCTGATCGGCGCGACCCTGCTCGGAAACCTGCCGTCCGCCTTCGCCAACGAGGACCCGGCGCTGAACCCGCCCAACTGCAGCGCGGCCGACCTCGAGGGCGTCAAGGCGGGGGTGGACGCGTCGACGTCGGCCTACCTGTTCACGCATCCCGACTACAACTGGTTCGTGACCAGCCTCGAAGGGCTTCCGAAGGATCAGGGGTCGAAGCAGATGAAGGACTACCTGAACGTCCACCCGGATACGAAGAACGACGTCACCGGCCTCCGCCAGCCATTGGTCGACCTCAAGAACCGCTGCGGCGGGACGCCCTAGCCCCTAGCTGGCATCAGCTGAACCCTGCCAGGATGCTCGCCGTTCGCCACCACACCAGGGCGGCGAACAGCGCCAGGAGTGCCAGCGAGAACCCCGTCTGAATCAGCACGCGATTCGTGCGCGGCGCATACGCGAACACCCCGCCCAACGCCGCGCCGGTCAGCAGGCCGCCGACATGGCCCTGCCAGCTGATCGAGGGCACGACGAATGTGATGACCAGGTTGATCACAATGAGCCCGATGATCCACCGCACGTCGAAGTTGAGCCGCCGAGCCAGCGTGAACGTAGCGCCGAAGAGCGCGAAGATAGCGCCGGAGGCGCCCAGAGTCGGCACGTTGATGGGCGTGAGCAGGTACACCAGAACTGATCCGCCCAACCCGCCCAGCGCATAGAGCACGATGAAACGAGTCCGGCCCAACCATCGCTCGAGCGCTGGGCCGACCACCCACAGCGCCCACATGTTGAACAGGATGTGCATCACGTCCGCATGCAGGAAGGCCGACGTAGCGAGGCGATACCACTCCCCTCGACCGGCGATCCCCACGGGCCACAGCACCAACGCCTCGTAGACGCCGGGCACCGCCTTCTGCAGGATGAACATGAGCACGTTCGCGGCGATCAGCACGTAGGTGACGAAGGGGACGTTCGCCTGCTTGCCGCCGAAGGCGGTCCTGGGTTGCCGTACCGACTTGGCGCCCTCGTTGACGCATTCGACGCACTGGTGGCCGACCGCTGCGGACCGCATGCAGTCGGGGCAGATGAAGCGCTGGCAGCGGGTGCAGCTGACGTAGGTCCCCCGGCCGGGGTGCCGGTAGCAACTCGGTGGAGCCGCGGGCGCGCTAGGTGTGCTGGGTGTGCTCACACTTCATTGTCACCCAGGCCGATCGTCACCCAGCCCGGCGGGAGTCACCCATGCCGATTGGCTGGCCGACTCAGAAGCGCCACAGCGCCTCCTGGGTGGTGCTCGCCACCAGCGACCCGGACTGGTCGTACATCGACCCGACGACGAGACCGCGGGAATCACTGTTGTTCAGCGACCTGACTTCGTAGCGGTGCCAGTCGTGGGGCACGAACCGGCGGTGGAACCACACTGCGTGGTCGAGGCTGGCCGCATAACCGACGCCGGGCCCCGTCGGCGCGCCCGGCGGTCGCGCCACGGGAACGGGCCCGAAGTCGGACATGAAGGTCAGGGCGCAGGCCCGGACCAGGGGGACGTCCTCGATGCGGTCCCTGGTTCGGATCCAGAACGGCGGCAACACGAACGGCGAGTCGTCGCCTGGCATCGCGCGGATGTCGAAACGGCCGGTGAACCCCAGGTCGGGGTTCTTCGGGACCGCGTCGTCGAAGTCGATGCCGGGGGGTGAACTCGGGTGCCAGTCCGCGCCCTCCTCGGGCCGATGGAACGACGCGGTCATCTCCAGGATTGTCTTGCCGTTCTGCACCGCAGTGACCTGGCGCGTGTCGAACGAGCGGCCGTCGCGGGTGCGGACGACGTTCAGTTCGACGTCGACGCCGTACTGACCGCCACGCACGAAGTAAAGGTGCAACGACTGCGGATGCTTGTCGGGCTCGACGGTCGCGCCTGCGGCCGCCAACGATTGGGCGGCGATCAGCCCACCGAAGAGACGGCTGCTGGGCCCGGCCGGCGGCTGCGGAGCGACGAACACGTCGCCATCGTTGCCGTCGCGGTCGAAGTCGAGCAGACGGGCGATCCAGCTGGGCCGAACGGACGTGACACCTGTCATCGGTTGCTCAGCGTAACGGGCGGCCTCGGCTCGGCCGTCAGGTGCCCCGAACTCGCCGCCGTGCTGGACAAGTGGGACGGCGAGTTCACGGTGCTGATGCGCAAACGCGTCGCCCGGCACATCGACGGAGGCGGGGTCTGCGAGGACGAACGCGCGCGGATGGTCAATCCCACAGCACTTCTCGGTGCCACGCCAATCGCCGTTCCCGCACCCGCCTGGCTGCGCCAGCGCACCCTCGAGAGTGCGCGGATCGGCAGTCCACCAACGGGATCCGCACCCGCGGGTCCCGAGGACGACGCCTCCTGGTGGCCACCCCGCCGCCAAACGTCCAGCGCACGGCGCCGAGCAGTTCGCCGACTCAGTTGCCACCGCCCGTCGTGACGACCACGACCGTCTTCCCAGCGCCGACCACGACGACGACGTCCGACCCGGGTCCCACCGACGAACCCCTGCCGAGGACCCACGACGAGACACCCGGCACCACGACGCCGGCGACCACCCGGCTCACACCGAGCCCGCAGCAGGACGACGAGGACGAGCAGCAACCTCCGCCAAACATCGTCGAACAGTCGACCGATAACCGTCCACCACGCCCAAGGGGCGCCGCCGACCAGGCCGATCCCGTCCACGGTGACGACCGAAAGAACTCCCGTGAAGGACTGCCCGCCGCAGGACTCCACCGGTAACGGCAACGGCGGCCCTGTCTTCAACTGACGAGCGGTGCGACGACGGTCACGTAGATCGCCACCACCGCCAGCGGCGCCACCAAGGGGACCCACGGGAGCGTGAGCGGTACGGTTGCGCCGAGTATTCCGACGGCCGAAAGGCCAAGGACGCCAAGCACAGTGGGCGCCGTCAGCGCCATTGCCGCGTCACCCCCCCTGGCATGACGCAGCAGGAGGTAGACGGTTGCCGCCACGCCCGCGATCGCGGCGACCACCGGAGACGGATCCGAAAGGGCCAGAGTCACGATCGTCGCGACCACGGCGAGCGTCGAGGCCACCCGGGAGATCAGTCCCACCACCACCGCGAGCAGTGCGGCCGCCGACATGACGAGGGCTGAGCCGCCGCTCTGAACGGCGCCCGCGGCCACCATCAGCAAGCCGAACGCCAAGGCCAGCGCGCGCATCACGTCACCTCCTCGCCGAGGCGCGACGGCGACGGCGCGGCACCAGACCCATCACCTGATCCAGGTTCCCGTCGGTCGACCATCGGACGATGTCGACGCCGATCGTGCGCATGTCGCGGTACATGAACGACCGTTGCATCGACCACATCCGCGCAATCAACGGATCGTCCAGGTCCTCGAACGGCGCACCGTCGAGCACGTCGACCGCCACCACGACGTGTCCTCGGCGGCAGAGGTCGATCAATGCCAGCGCGAAGTCCGTGTCGAGAAGCGTCGAGAACGCCATGATGACGGCTCCCGGCGGGATCGCCGCGCGGGGAACCAACGTGCCGGTGGTGGTCTCGTGCCCGTCCCCGGCACCCAGAATCGCGTCGAGAACGCGGTAGAACTGGCGGCGGCCGATGTCGGCGCCCAACCAACGCGGTTGCCCGCCGAGTGCGACGACACCTGCCCGATCGCCGTTGCGCAACGCACTCTGCACGACCTGGACGGCTCCGCGTACAGTCCGCTCGGTCGCCTCGGTGGCGGGCCCCAGCGGCTGGTCGTAGGTGTCGACGACCACGACCACGTCGGCCGCCCGCTCACTCAGTCGCTCCGTGACGTGCAGGCTGCCCCGCCGGGCACTGACGGGCCAGTTGACCGTTCGCAACTGATCGCCCGGCACGTATGCGCGGATGCCGCCGTACTCGACGCCTCTGCCGACGTGTCGCGTCATGTGCGTGCCGAGGCGGTCGAGAAGTTCGGTCCGTGGCAAGGCCGTGGATTGCGCTGGAGCGACGGGGAATACGAAGACATCCGCCACGACGGGGCATCCGAGGACAGCCCGGCCGGCGAGCAGGCCGCCGCGCGCGCTGACGTCGACCCGCACCATGATCGGATACCGACCCCACCGCTCGGCCGACAGCGCGAGCTCGATTCGTCCCGACGGTCCCCCTGTCACCTCGAGCGATGCACCCGCCGCGGAGGAGACCGTCAACTCGACCGGCGTGCCGTCGTCAGCCGTCGCCCACAACGCCAGTCGAACCTGCTCGGCCTCGAAACAGCGCACCAGACCGGGTTCGGCATGGACCTGGACTGTGGGTGACGGCCGCTGCCAGCGCAAGGACACCAACGCACCGAGCAGCGGCGCGGCGAACACGACGAGGTGCCAACGAGATCCGATCAGCGCGACCGCAAGCGCCACCGCGGCGCACGTCGCGACCGATAGCGCGAGCGGTGATGCGCGCCAATGTATCTCGACGTCTGTGGTGCGGGCCTCGATCACGTGGCACCGCGCGTCCGCGGTACCGGCAGCCGACGCAGCAGCTCCTCCACCACGTCGGACGTGCGTACCTGGCGGACCCACATCTCGGGGCGCAGGCTGATGCGGTGTGCCATGGCGGGCACCGCGAGGGCCTTGACGTCTTCGGGAATCACGTAGTCACGGCCTGCCAGAAGAGCGCGGGCACGGGCAAGCTGGACGAGGTCCAACTCGGCGCGAGGGCTCGCACCGACCGCCACCTGGGGATGCTGACGGCTGGCCACCGCCAGCGACACCACGTATTGCAGCACGTCCTCGTGCACGGTGACCTGCTCGACCGATTCGCGCATCGCCAGGAGTTGGGGCGCGTCGACGACGCTTCCGACGGTCGGCTCCGCTGAACCGCGGTCCAGCCGCCGCCGCAGCATCGACGCCTCGTCCCGTTCGGTGAGGTAACGAAGTTCCAGCCTGATCGTGAACCGGTCGAGCTGCGCCTCGGGCAACGGATACGTGCCCTCGTACTCGATGGGATTGTCGGTGGCCAGCACGATGAACGGTTCGGGAAGTTGATGGGTGACACCATCGATGCTGACCTGGCGTTCGGCCATCGCCTCCAGCAGTGCGGCCTGCGTCTTCGGCGGCGTCCGGTTGATCTCGTCGGCTAGAAGCAGATTGGTGAAGATCGGCCCCGGGCGGAATTCGAAGCGGCCCGACTGCATGTCATAGATGGTCGAACCGAGGAGGTCGGCGGGCAGCAGGTCGGGGGTGAACTGCACTCGCTTGAACTCCAAGCCTAAGGCAGCGGCGAAGCAGCGCGCAATCAACGTCTTGCCAAGGCCGGGAAGGTCTTCGATGAGCACGTGCCCGCGGGCCAGCAGCGCCGTGAGGATGAGCGTCAGCGCGGGGCGTCGCCCCACGACGACACGTTGAATCTCGTCGAGGACCGCCTCGCATTGGGCAGCGGTCGTGGTGACCGACGGGGTCATATTCCCTCCAGGCGTTGCAGGACGTCGTTGAGGACCGCACGTCCGGGACCCGGTTGCTCGGCCCCGCTGCGCGACACGTTGTCGGGATCCACCCACGGCCAGAGCCGTTCGCCGAACAGTGCGATGGCCGTCGCGTGAAAGGCCCTCGGATCCTTGGCCTTTCGCTGTCCCGTCGCCAGTTCGAACTGCCGTGCGAGCATGGGGCGCAGATACTTGTCCCAATCCGACCGGTTGGAGTCGGCGCGGGCGATCAGGATCTCGGTCTTCGACCGCCACCGGCGCAACGACTCAGCCGGGTCGCGGGCGCGGGAATCGTCCATCGCGGAGCCGGCATCGCGCACCAGGAACCAGCGCATCACGAGCAGGACGACCGCGGCGGCGGCTGCCCCGGTCAAGAGGACGACGTGCTTGTCGGGGTGCGACAGCGCCATCAGCTGCGCGCCGAGGACTGCCACGAACGCCGCGGCGGCCAGCTTCTTCACGCTGAGATCTTCTTCACGCGTGGCTTCGCAGCTCGTCGAGCACCTGCGTGAGGACGGCGACCGCGGCATCGCGGTGGCCCTCGTTCATCACGTGCGGGCTGAAACGCGCCTCCTCGAACAGGTCGACCAGTTGCGTTGCGCTGTCCGGGGCCAGGGCGTGGTGCTCGACCGCGCGGGCCAGCACCTCCGACGCCGTGTCGAAGTCACGCGGAGCGGCGTCCGGCAGGAGGGACAATTGCCGTTCCATGGCGGCGTAGCACGCGATGATCGCCTTGCGTGGCTCGCGGCTGAGGTCACCGACCTCGGCGAGACCGACTTCCGCTGCGCGAACGAGGGATTCGGATCCAGTGTCCGGGTCGGAGGCGGAGTCTTCGTCGCTGATTGCGGCCGGATTCCACGCTAGGGCGCGACGTCGCCTGCGTGCCGCGACCAGCGTCCCGACCACGATAACGACGAGGAAGACGACCGTCGCCGCGTAGAAGTACCCGAGCAGGTTGGATTCCGTGTCCGGCTGCGTCGGCAGCGTGGGAGCAGAACCACTGACGTCCGGGGCGGAGTCCGCGGCGTGCGGCGTCGCGCCCGGCACGCTCGTATCGGCCTGCGGGCCGCCGACGAGTCGACTGAGCAACATCGAGAGCAGAAGCCAGCCGAGAATCAGTCCGAACGCGACCAGCGCGATCCGCCACGTCGACCGCCCGCTGTCACGGCGTAGCCAATCGGACCTTCCGGCCACGCGTGGCGGGGTGGCAGTGCGGTTTCGCAGCCGGACGATCACCGCGACCGCCATGACGGCGACCGCCGCGACGAGCAGACCGGCGACGACGGCGACCGCGATCGGGTTGTCGGCCACGGGTGCGCGACGGCCTGGTTCTGCTCCGGGAAGGTATCCGCGCAAGGCGGCCGCGGCCACGAAGAGCAGCGCGACCAGGACGGTCGCGGAGGCGATGCTGGGAGTCCTCGTCCGAGGCTGCACCTGGCCGACGCTACGCGACCCGGCTCGTCACGCGAGGTGCTGGGCGAAGAACGCCACGATGCGCTGCCACGCGTCCTCCGCCTCCGGCTCGGAGTACGCGAGTCCAGCGACGTTCTCGATCAACCGCAGCGGCGCAGGCAGACGGAAGTCGTTCATGAACGAGTGGCCGACACCCGCGTACTCCTTGACGTCGTGCGGCACACCAGCCTCGATGAGGAGCGTCTCCACCTTGGCCGCCGCCCCCGGCAGCATCCGGTCCTTGCCGCCGTAACTCGCCACCACCGGACACGAGTCGCGCAGCGGCGGATGATCCGAGTCATTTTTCAGGACACCATAATTCGGGGCCACGGCGTCGAAGACCCCGCGTGGGGCGAGCAATAGGCAGAACCCGCCGCCCAGGCAGAAGCCCACCGCACCGACCTTGCCCGTGCACCGTGGGTCGGCGACGAGGTACTCGCGCGCCGCGACGAGGTCGTCGACGGCAACGCCACCACCGGCTGACAACGCACGCAGCGTGCTCACGACGCACCGCGGCCGAAATCCGCGACGGAACAGCGCGGGTACAAGTGCCAGGTATCCGGCGTCGGCCATGCGGTCGGCGATGCGCTTGATGTCGGCCGACAACCCGAGGGCGTCGTGAATCACGACGACACCCGGCCACGGGCCCGGCCCATCCGGCACCGCGAGGTAGCCCGCTAGCGGACCCGCCGGCGCGGGATAGCTGATGTCAGTCATCGCTCCCCGGGTCGAGCACGACGGCGATCGCGAAGCCGTCCCACCCCTTGGTGCCCACGGTCTGGATCGCGGCGGTGTCCAGCCGCGGGTTGCTGCCCATCATTGCGAACATCTCCTTGACGGCGCGCGCCTGCTGGTCGCCGGGCGCCGGGTCGAGGACGCGCCCGGATCGGGCGATGTTGTCGATCACGAGCAGTGCGCCGGAGGTCGCGAGTTCGATGGCCCACTGCACGTAGGCGGCGTTGTTCTCCTTGTCGGCGTCGATGAAGAACATGTCGAAGCGCTCACCTCGCTCGCCCAGCCCCGGAAGCGTGTCCAGGGCCGCGCCGACGATGATCTCGACGCGGTCCTCGACACCGGCCGCCACCAGGTTGGCCCGGGCCACCTCGGCGTGCGAGGGCTCGAACTCCAGCGTGACGACGCGGCCCCCTGGTCCCACGCCGCGGGCCAGGGCGATCGTGCTGTAGCCGGCCAGCGTGCCGACCTCGAGCACCCGGGTGGCGTGCGTGAGGGTCGCCAGGAGGGATAGCAGCTTGGCGTGCTGGGCCGAGACCTCGATCGGCGGCATGCCCGCGGCGTGGGCAGCCGCGCGCGTCGCGGCGAGCACGTTGTCTTCGGTATGCAACAGCTCACCGAACATGGCATCGAGCGCCTGCGGATCTGGGTCGTTCACTCGCGACAGGCTAGCGGGTTCGCGCCTATGCGACGCCCTCCTTGGCGTAGACCACGCGCAGCACGTGGCCGACCTCGGCGCCCATCACCGCCTCGGCCAACTCGCAGAACGCGGCGACGAACTGCGGCCCGTGAGGCGGCTCCTCCCGGCTGAGGTGGTGGGCGATCTCATGCAGCACCACCAGTTCACGCAGCGCCCACGTGGTGTGCCGATCGGGCACCGCGACGGTCGCGACCCTGCCGTCGTACTCGTAGTGCGCTGCGGTGACACCGCGGCGGGCACGGACCGCCAGCGGGTCGGCAGCAGGCCAACGCATCCGCACCGACGGCAGACTCATCACCTCGACGACATAGCGGCGCACCGAGTCCACCGAGCCGAACCGTGCCTCCGGCGGCAAGGTCAGCTGGGCCCCGAAGAAGTCCACGGAGCGATTGCCGCGCTCGTCGGCGCGATCGAAGAGGGTCCGCACGAACTGCTCTGCGGCGTAGACCTTCGAGCGTTGGGTGTCCCGTGGCACCGGTCCGTTACCGGTCCAGCGTCTTCCGCGCCCCCGCGAACTCGGTGCTGGGCCCGAGCCGAGCTCGCCGTCCCGCCCTGTCACCGGCGCGGCGGGCATCCGACGAGTAGCCGGCCGAGGCGCTGGTGGCGCGCCAGGTGCCTCGCGCCTTGGACGCCTCACGATAGAAGCTCTTCAACTCGATGTCCTTGTTGCGCAATGCGATTGCGGTGCCCGTCTGCTGCTCGCGACCGGTGGTAGCGGCATGCCTGGCCTCCTCGCGAGCCTCCGACAGTCGCCGTCCAACGCGCGCTCCGAACGCCAGGTGAAAGTTCAGGCGTGCAGTGATGGTCGGGGTGGGCCGGTGCTGACCGGTCGCGATGTACGCGTCGGACGCCTTCACCATCTGCACCACCAGGCTGGCATAGAGCGCGTGCGCGGCGTCGATGTCCTCGCCGAAACCGTAGGCGTACACGAACGTCGAATTCGATGCGACGTCACACTTCACGTCATTGGCCATGGCGATCGCCACGAACAGTTGGACATAGGTGCGAAGCCCCTTGCTGCCCGCCTCCCCGATGGTGATCGTGCGCTGCACGGGCACCTGCGCCGGACCGCGAGTCGACGAGTGCGCCCTGGCCACGGCGAGGTCGATCGACGTGGTGGTCGCGAGTCGTTGCGCAGCCGACATGAACGCTTCGGCTTCGTGGGGGTTGTCGGTGTTCTCGGCTTGGCGCAGGAGGGCTGCGATGCGCGCCAGCATCTTGTCGTCAGTCACGCGCGATCCCGCTTCGCTTCTCGCTGTACGTCACGCGCGATCCCGCTTCGCTTCTCGCTGTACGTCACGCGCGATCCCGCTTCGCTTCTCGCTGTACGTCATATCGTCAAGCTAGGGAACCAGTACGACTTTCCCGCGGGCGTGCCCGGTCTGCAGATAGCGGTGCGCCTCGGCCGCGTCGGCCAAGGGAAAGACCTCGTCCACCGTGACCTCCAGCTTGCCTGCAGTCGCCAGCCTGATGAGTTCGACGCGGGCGGCGTCACGGATAGCCTGGCCACCATCGGCGCCGCTCAGCGCGGCAATCCCCAGCTCGCCCGCCCTGGCGAAGCCGGCGATCGTGGCGATGCGGCTCCGATCGGCGACGAGTTCGACCGATGTGTCCAGGGCTTCGTCGGTGCCAACCAGGTCGAGCGCGGCGTCGACGGGGCCGATGGCGCGCACCCGGTCGGCCAGTCCGTCGCCGTACGCGACGGGCTCGGCACCATATCCGCGCAGCTGATCGTGCCTGGCGGGGCTCGCGGTGGCGATGACCTTCGCTCCGCGGGCGACCGCGAGTTGCACCGCCACCAGCCCGACGCCACCGCTGGCCCCGTGAATCAGCACGGTGTCACCCGTCCCCACTCGGGTGTTCGTCAACAGGTGCCATGCGGTTCCGCCGACCAGGAGCAGACCGGCGGCTTGCTCGAAGCTCAGCGATGCGGGCTTGTGCCCCACGTCAGCCGCCTCCGCGAGGACACGCTCGGCGTAGCCACCGCTGATGTTGGTGACGATCACCTCTTCGCCGACTGTCAGCGGTCCGGTGTATCCGGCAGCTCCCGGCGTGATCGCGGCGACGACGCCTGCCACCTCCATGCCGACCGGCATCGGCAATTTGGCGGGATCACGACCCATCTCGCCGCCGTAGAGCTTGTAGTCGATCGGGTTCGTGCCCGCGGCACGGACGTCGACGAGCACTTGCCCTTGGTCAGGGGCGGGCAGCTCGATGTCTTGCAGCGCAAGGACTTCCGGCCCACCATAAGCTTCGGCGACCACGATTCTCGTCATGGGTGGAAGTCTAGTCACTACTTGTTGACGAAGGCGTCCAGCGCACTCACCAACTGTGGCGACAGCGGGTCTTGCTTGGCGTAGTTGCCGACGTTGTCGGTCGGGTCGTCGCGCAGGACGTGGTTGACGCCCTTCATCCGGACGACGGTCAGTGCGGTATGGGCGAGCGCGTCGAAGAGCGGCTGGTCGGCGGGGCACGACGCCTGGCTGTCCGAGTCGGAGCAGGTGGCCAGCACGGGAATACCCGGGGGCAGGTCCGCCGCCAACCTCAGCGGATCGATCGAGTCGGCCTCGATGACGGCCTTGACGTTGGACGCGTTGAGGATGGCACTAAGCCCCTCGGGCAATTGGGCGGGCGCGGCGCGCTTGGTGCGCGCCTCGTCGACGGCGGCGTTCCACGTCGCCAGTACGGCGTCGGCCTGCTGACGTGTCTTGGCGAGCGCGGCCACATCGGCGTCCAGGCCGGTGCGCACACGCGCGGTGATGATGTCGAGGTAGCGGCCCGCGAGAGGCTGAAAGAGCCCCAGCGAGTGAATCTTCGGTGCGTCGGGAGCGGCGTCGTTGGCCAGCGACATGGCGTGAACGGTGCC
>JBBRTH010000068.1:0-28774 GCA_038244615.1 Mycobacteriales bacterium
CGCGAGACCGACAAGCCCTTCCTGATGCCCGTCGAGGACGTCTTCACGATCACCGGCCGCGGCACCGTGGTCACCGGTCGTGTCGAGCGCGGTGTGGTCAACGTCAACGAAGAGGTCGAGATCGTCGGCATCAAGCCGACCGTCACCAAGACCACGGTCACGGGCGTCGAGATGTTCCGCAAGCTGCTCGACCAGGGCATGGCGGGCGACAACGTCGGCCTGCTGATCCGTGGCGTCAAGCGTGAGGACGTCGAGCGTGGCCAGGTCGTGGTCAAGCCCGGCACCACGACGCCGCACACCGAGTTCGAGGGCAGCGTCTACATCCTGTCCAAGGAAGAAGGCGGCCGTCACAAGCCGTTCCTGTCGAACTACCGTCCACAGTTCTACTTCCGCACGACGGACGTGACCGGTGTCGTGACGCTGCCGGAGGGCACCGACATCGTGATGCCCGGCGACAATGTCGACATCACGGTCAAGCTGATCCAGCCCGTCGCCATGGACGAGGGTCTGCGTTTCGCGATCCGCGAGGGCGGCAAGACCGTCGGCGCAGGCCGCGTCACCAAGATCATCAAGTGATCTGAAGCTAGTCGCGAAGCGGCGCTCACCCGAAAGGGTGGGCGCCGCTTTCGTATTCGGGCCCGAGTTATCGGGTGCTTCCGTCTACGATGAGCGTGCTGAGCAGGAGAATCGGGAAGGATGGTGCGGATTGTCCGTGATCAACGTGCGCGCGTTCACCGACGTCGGTCTGGTGCGCAAGCGCAACGAGGACGCCATCCTGGTCGCCGGTTGGCTCAGCCAAACGCGCGAAGGGACGCTCGTCACAATGGATTTCGCGCCGGCCGTGCCCTTCGTGTGCGCCGTTGCCGACGGCATGGGCGGCCATGTCGGTGGTGATCTTGCGAGTCGCGTGGCGCTCACCGTCATCTCCGAACGCTCGCTCGACTGGCGCACCGGCGAGGACGTGGCGGCAACCCTGCTGGACACCAATGAGCAGGTGCGGGCCGTCGGCATGGACGCCGACCTGCAAGGGCTGGGCACGACGATCGCCGGCCTGTGCATCACCGACGACGGGATCATCATCTTCAACGTCGGCGACAGCCCGGTCTTCGCGATCACCGACGGCGTCCTCTCGCAGATCTCGATCGACGACTCCGTGTTCGACTCCAATGGCAGGCCGACGAACATCATCACGCAGTCACTCGGTCAGTTCGCGCCGGTCCAACCGCATCTGAGGGTGCTTCCGCGTCAAGCCGGGACGTACCTGATGTGTTCGGACGGAGTGAGCGGGGTGATGACGCCCGAGGACCTTCGGGCGGCGGTCCTGCAGTCCGACCTCGACGACCTTGCGACCGACATCATCGCGACGACGCGCGAGAAGGGCGCCCACGACAACTTTTCGTTCGTCATCGTCGAGATCCCCGACCTGCCCGAGTCGCGCTGAGCGGTGGGGGCGGACAGCGAGTCCACAGACCAACACGGGCCGATTTCGGCCGGTTGGCGTTAGTCTGACCTGCACACCGCCCGACTGAGGAGGAGGCGTGGCAATGTTGGGCAGATACGTCAAGGCGCAGCTGGTGGTGCTGCTGTGTGGCGGTCTCGTCGGCCCGATCTTCCTCGGTGTCTACTTCGCGCTCGGCGAGGCCACGCGACCCTACATCGGGTGGATGTTCTGGGTAGGCCTGCTGATCACCGCCGCCGACGTGTTGATCGCCATTGCGCTGACGAACTCCGGGGCCAAGTCCGCTGCCAAAACTCAGATGCTGGAGGCCAGCGGTGTGCTGGCGCTCGCTCAGGTGACGGCGATCGGCGAGACGGGAACCAGGATCAACGACCAACCGCTGGTCAAGATCGGTCTGCACATCGAGGGGCCAGGGATCATGCCCTTCGACGTCCAGGACAGAGTCATCGCCTCGGTGACGAGGCTGCCGTTGATCACCGGTCGAAAACTGGTGGTGCTCGTCGATCCCGCTACCAACCAGTACCAAATCGACTGGGAAAGAAGCGCATTGGTGGGCGGAATGATGCCCGCCCAGTTCACGCTCGCCGAGGACGGCAACCGGACCTACGACCTCTCGGGCCAGGCAGGACCGCTGATGGAGATCATGCAGATCCTCAAGGTCAATGGGGTTCCGATGAACGGCACCATCGACATCCGGTCCAATCCGGCCGTACGTCAGCAGGTCATGAGCGTGGTGAGGCGCGCGGCCGCGCAACAGGTTCCCCCCGCAGCGCACATGTCGCCACCGCCGGTCGATCCGGCGGCCCGGTACGTGCCGCCACCCATGCCCGCACCGACTGCGCCCGACCCGTCGACCGCCCAACGCCTGCAGGAACTGGAGACGTTGCGCGCCATGGGTACCATCTCCGACGCCGAGTACACCGCCAAACGGCAGCAAATCATCTCTGAACTCTGATCTGACCAATTCTCAAGCAGAACAACCGTTTCGCCACGGTGCTTGGTCGGCGTTCGGGATCATCGAGGGATGACGCAAGCTGCGAAGGACTCGGCGGCTCTGGGTGTGCACTCCGAGGTCGGCGCGCTCCGCAAGGTGCTGGTCTGCTCGCCGGGTCTGGCACACGAACGCTTGACTCCCACCAACTGTGACGATCTGCTGTTCGACGACGTGCTGTGGGTGCAGAACGCGCGCCGCGACCACTTCGACTTCATGGACAAGATGCGTGACCACGACGTCGACGTCGTGGAGCTGCACGACGTCCTGACCGAGACCATGACCAACCCCGAAGCCAAGTCGTGGCTACTCGACCGCAAGATCGTGCCCAACGAAGTCGGCCTCGGCCTCGTCGACGACACACGGTCCTTCCTCGATTCGCTGGAGCCTCGCAGGCTCACCGAATTGTTGATCGGGGGAATGTCGACGCGTGACCTGCCCGCGGCGCTGACGTCGGGCTATCGCGCTCTGGCCCGCGAAGCCAACGGTGTCACGGAATACTTGATGCCGCCGCTGCCCAACACGCTCTACACCCGCGACACCACCTGCTGGATCTACGGCGGGCTCACCATGAACCCGTTGTTCTGGCCGGCTCGTCACGACGAGACGCTGCTGATGAAGGCGATCTACGAGTTCCACCCAGACTTCAAGGGTTCGACGGTCTGGTGGGGTGATCCCGAAAAGTCCTGGGGCATGGCCACTATCGAGGGCGGCCACGTGGTGCCGGGCAACGGCGTCGTCATCATCGGGATGAGTGAGCGCACGTCGCGCCAGGCCATCACCCAGGTCGCGGGGAGACTGTTCGCCGAGGGGGCCGCGGAGAAGGTGATCGTCGCGGGCATGCCGAAACTGCGTGCGGCCATGCACCTCGATACGGTGTTCACCTTCGCCGACCGTGACGTCGTCACCATCTACCCCGACATCATCGACAACGTTCAGACGTTCATGTTGCTGCCCAGCGACCAGGCGCCAGGTGTCGACGTCGTGGCGGAGACCAAGCCGTTCGTCGAGGTCGTGGCGGCGGCGCTGGGACTCGGTTCGCTCAGGGTCGTCGAGACCGGCGGCAGCGCGTATGACTCGGAGCGCCAGCAGTGGGACAGCGGCAACAACCTGGTCGCGGTCGAACCCGGCGTCGTGTTCGCCTACGACCGCAACACCCACACCAATTCGCTACTACGCAAGGCAGGCATCGAGGTCATCACCATCGTCGGCGCCGAGCTCGGCCGTGGGCGCGGCGGCGGACATTGCATGACGTGCCCGATCGTGCGCGACCCGATCGACTACTAGAACACGTTCCAGTTCGACTGCTAGCCTGCTCCTTGCGTCAGCGTGCGTGGCTGCTGCGCGACACGCCGTCGTGAGCGAACCAACGCGCACGCTCGCGCCGTGACTGTGTGACGAAAGGCCGATTGATGACGGGAACACTCGCGGGGCGCGTGGCATTCGTGACCGGCGCCGCACGGGGGCAGGGCCGATCGCATGCAGTGCGATTGGCCGCCGAAGGTGCCGACATCGTCGCCATCGACGTCTGCGGTCCGATCTCCGACACGATCACCTACCCGCCTGCGACGCCGGAGGAACTGACCGAGACCGCGAGCGCGGTTGAGACGACGGGGCGCAAGGTGCTCGCCCGTGAAGTCGACATCCGTGATCTCGCCGCCCAGCAGCAGGTCGTCGCCGACGCGATCGACCAATTCGGTCGCCTCGACATCGTGGTGGCCAACGCCGGCGTGCTCAGCTGGGGTCGGATGTTCGAGATGTCAGAAGAACAGTGGGACAGCGTCATCGACGTCAACCTCAACGGCACCTGGCGCACCGTGCGCGCCGCGGTGCCCGCGATGATCGAGGCGGGCAACGGCGGGTCGATCATCATCGTCAGCTCGTCGGCCGGCCTCAAGGCCACCCCCGGCAATAGTCACTACGCAGCCTCCAAGCACGGACTCGTCGCCATCACCAACTCGCTCGCACTCGAGGTGGGGGAGTACGGCATCCGGGTCAATTCGATCCACCCCTACTCGATCGGTACGCCGATGGTCGAGCCCGAAGCCATGATGGAAATCTTCGGCAAGTACCCGACGTACATTCACAGCTTCTCTCCGATGCCGTTCCGCCCGGTCAACCACCAGGGCAAGAAGGGCCTACAGGAATTCATGACGGCCGAGGAGGTTTCGGACGTGGTGGCGTGGCTGGCCGGCGACGGGTCGGCGACGATCTCCGGATCGCAGATCGCGGTCGACCGCGGGACGATGAAGTACTGACCAGCGGTATGCGCCCAGCGAACGGCCGTTCCATCGGTGGGTCCGGTGGGTAGGTTCGCGTCATGACCTCGCTCGTCACCCTGTCCTTCGACTACGAACTCGACGGCCTCGACTGCAACGCCGTGATGGTGTCCGGCGACGACGCCCACGCGCCGACGGTGTTGGTGTTCCACGGCATCGAGGGTCGCAGCGACGCTCAGGACGAGTTCTGCGAGCGGCTCGCCGCGATCGGTTACCGGGCCGTGGCGGTCGACATCTTCGGCCGCGAGGTCAGCCGCAACGTCGCCCACGACGGGATGAACGCCGGAGCGGCGGCGATGAACGGGCTGATGCAGAATCGGGAGGCTTTGCGGAACAGGTTGTTTCATGTCGTGGAGATCCTCAGCGCATTGCCAGCGGTGGAGCGGAACGCCATGGCTGCGATCGGGTTCTGCTTCGGCGGCCTGTGTGTACTGGACCTGGCGAGGCACAACACGCACCTCAGGGCAGTCGGCAGCTTCCACGGCGTACTCACTCCGCCGCCGGTCTCACCGGATTCATCGATCGCCACCAGGATCGCCGTTTACCACGGATGGGAGGACCCCCTCGCACCGCCGGCGGACGTGGTCGCGCTCGCGTCCGAACTGACGGTCCGCGGTGCCGATTGGCAGCTGCACGCGTACGGGCATGCGATGCACGCGTTCATGGCGCCCTTCGCCAACGATCCCCAGCGTGGCATCCAGTACGACGAGACAACGGCTCGACGCGCGTGGACCTGCCTCGTCGACCTACTGGCCGAGACGTTCGACCGCTAGTTCGGCAGGACCAGCACCGGAACCGGGCTGTGGCGCACGTTCTTCGTGCCCGTAGACCCGAGGAAACCCGGGCGATTGCACCCTGCGGTGACGTGCCGATGGCCAGCACTTCGCCGTCCTCCCACTCGGCGGCGTCCACGGCCTGGCCCCAGCCGTTGCCCGTAATGACCTGAAGAGGGACGTCGTCACCGACGATGCCGACCTCCGGTGGGTACATCGTGCGGCCGCGCACGGCGACCGTGATCACTCGCAGCGGGATTCCGAGCTGCGCTGCGAGGCGGCGGACCGCTCGACGAGGTGTAGCGGCCGTTCCGGGATACGCGGCGGTGATCCGAGTAAGTCCATGTGCCTTGGAACCACGGTAGCCGCGCGGGCAGATGGCCAAGGGCACCGGCGACGAATGCAGCAAGCGGTCGGCGGTCGACCCGACCACGACCTGCCCGAGGCTCCCATCTGGCTGCCCAGCTGGCGTTAGCGCTTCACTCGCGCTGACATTGCGTCCACGGTCGCGATTTCACGTTATCCACAGCCGTGCAGGCAATTTCAACGCTGGGTCGCGAATTTGTCGTTGCGAGGACGCCGAGCTTGATCATCACCATCATGGTGCCTCCCAGGCGGGCGTCAAGCGTTTGCGGTCGTGGGTGAAGCGAGCGCGTCGGTCAGTGTGGTGGCGATTTGATCGACGGCCCAGTCGATCTCCTCCTCGGTGATGACGATGGGTGGGGCTAACCTCAAGGTCGAACCGTGCGTGTCCTTGACGAGAACACCGAGTGCGGCCAACCGCAAGCTGATCTGCTTTCCCGTCCCGACCCGCGGATCGATGTCGACGCCTGCCCACAACCCCATGCCGCGCACGGCGAGCACGCCGTGACCGATCAGGCTGCGGAGTCGATGATGCAGATGATCGCCGAGGCGCTCGGAGCGCGACTGGAATTCGCCGGTGCTCAGCATCGCGACGACGGTCGCGCCGATCGCCGCTGCCAGCGGATTGCCACCGAAGGTCGAGCCGTGCTCGCCCGGATGCAGGACGCCGAGGACGTCCCGGTCGGCCACCACGGCCGACAGGGGCACGACACCGCCGCCGAGTGCCTTCCCGAGGAGGTACACGTCGGGAACGACGCCCCAATGGTCGCACGCGAAGGTTCGTCCCGTGCGGGCCAGGCCGGACTGTATCTCGTCGGCGATCATCAGGACGTTGCGTTCGGTGCACAGTGCGCGCACCCGGGGCAGGTAGTCGTCGGGCGGCACGATGATGCCCGCCTCGCCCTGGATGGGTTCCAGTAGGACCGCCACGGTGTTCTCGTCGATGGCGTCCCCCAACGCGTCGGCGTTCCCGAAGGGCACCGCACGGAAACCGGGCGTGTAGGGCCCGAACCCTCGGCGCGCGGTCTCGTCGTCGGAGAAGCTGATGATCGTCGTGGTGCGGCCGTGGAAGTTGTTGTGCGCCACCACGATATTGGACTCACCCGCAGGCACGCCCTTGACGTCGGTGCCCCATTTGCGGGCCACTTTCAGCCCGCTCTCGACGGCTTCGGCGCCGCTGTTCATCGGCAACACCATGTCCTTGCCGCACAACGCGGCCAGCGCGGCGCAGAACGGCCCCAACCGGTCGGAGTGGAAGGCACGGCTGACGAGCGTGACGGTGTCCAGTTGCGCGTGGGCCGTCGCGGTGATCTGCGGATGGCGATGCCCGAAGTTGACCGCGGAGTAGGCGGCCAGGCAGTCCAGGTAGCGACGGCCCTCGACGTCGGTGATCCAGGCGCCCTCGGCGGACGCGGCGACCACGGGCAGCGGCGAGTAGTTGTGCGCCGCATACTGGTCGTCGATCGCGATTGCAGCCTCGGTGAGCTGGCCGGGTCGAGTCGTCACGGTATCCAGGATGGTCACGAATACACCTCCAATGTGCAGCATTTGACGGATCCGCCGCCCTTGAACAATTCGGACAGGTCGATGCCGATGGGTTCGAAACCGGCGTCGGCGATCTGCTTGGCGAACCCGGTTGCGTTCGCGGGCAGGAGAACGTGTTTGCCGTCGGAGACGACGTTGAGGCCGAGGACGTAGGCGTCGGCGGTGCTCACCTCGAGAGCGTCGGGGAACAGCTTCTGCAACTGCGCGCGGGCGTTGTCGCTGAACGCGGGCGGGTAATAGGCGATCGTGGTGTCGTCGAGCACGGCCAGCGCGGTGTCGAGGTGATAGAACCGCGGGTCGACCAGCTCGAGGCTTGTGACGGGCATGCCGGTGATCTGAGCCACCTCGGCATGAGCTCGCTGATCGGTCCTGAAGCCGTACCCCGCCAGGATCGTCGATCCGACGACCAGGAGGTCGCCCTGGCCCTCGTTGGTGTGGCGGGTGTACCTGGGCTCGAAACCGTTGCGGGTCATCCACTCGGCGTGGGCGGCGGCCTCGCCGGCTCGCTGCGGGTAGGCGAAGCGGGCCACGACAGCCCTGCCGTCGACGATCAACCCGCCGTTGGCGGCGTAGACCATGTCGGGCAGGCCTGCGACGGGCTCGACCGTCTCGACGGTGTGTCCGAGCGCGCGGTAGGTCGACAGCAGCGTCTCCCACTGGCGAACGGCCAGGCCGGTGTCTACGGACGTCGACGTGTCCATCCACGGATTGATGGCGTACTCGACGGTGAAGAACGTCGGCGCCGTCATGGCGTATCGACGAAGGCGGGGCGTGCGGGCTCGCGGCGTCATTGCGGCGATGTCGGACGCCGGGGTACCGGCGAAATCTGAAATCGTCATGAATAGACGATATGGGCTGGCTGTCACGCAATCAATCGCCACTTATTGCGTATTGGTAGGCAGTTCGTTGTGCTGAAGCTAGTATTGCAGCAGTTTGTTGTGCGTAGACGGGAAAGAGGTCAGATGGACAGGCTCGACAAGATCGACGAACGCATTCTCGCCGAGTTGGCCAACCACGCCCGCGCTACCTTCGCCGAGATCGGGCAGCGGGTGAATCTGTCTGCGCCCGCCGTGAAACGACGCGTCGACCGCATGCTCGACGACGGGGTCATCCGCAGCTTCACCACCGTCGTCGACCGCAATGCGATCGGCTGGAACACCGAGGCCTACGTACAAGTGTTCTGCCACGGCACGATTGCGCCCGCAGAACTCCGCGAAGCCTGGGTCGGGATCCCCGAAGTCGTCAGCGCCGCCACCGTGACCGGCACGGCAGACGCCATCCTGCACGTACTGGCGCGCGACATGCGCCACCTCGAAGAGGCCCTCGAACGGATCCGGGCGAGCGCTGACATCGAACGCAGCGAGAGCATCGTGGTGCTGTCGAACATCATCGAGCGAGCGCCTGCCTGACCGTCGCGGGCCGTGGGTGCTGCACAACGGATCGTCGTCATCGTGTAAGAAAAGCCCTGTGACTACTACTGGGGGCATCGTCATCGTCGGCGGTGGACTGGCTGCGTCGCGCACGGCTGAGCAGCTGCGTCGCGCCGAGTACACGGGCCCGATCACCCTCGTCAGCGACGAGGAACATCTGCCCTACGACCGGCCACCGCTGTCCAAGGAGGTGCTGCGCGCCGAGACCGACGACGTCATCCTCAAGCCCGCCGAGTTCTACGACGAGAAGGACATCACCGTTCGGCTGGGGTCGGGCGCGACGACCCTGGACACCGCGGCGCAGACGGTGACACTCGCCAGCGGAGAGGCCATCGGCTACGACCAGCTGGTCATCGCAACGGGCCTGGTGCCCAAGCGAATCCCATCGTTTCCCGATCTTGAGGGCATCCACGTACTGCGTACGTTCGACGAGAGCCTGGCGCTGCGCAAGCATGCGGGATCGGCGCGGCACGCCGTCGTGATCGGTGCCGGCTTCATCGGCTGCGAGGTCGCCGCAAGCCTGCGCAAGCTCGGCGTCGACGTGGTCCTCGTCGAGGCTCAGCCGACGCCGTTGGCGTCGGTGCTCGGTGAGCAGATCGGCGAGTTGGTGGCCCGACTGCACCGTGCCGAGGGCGTTGACGTGCGGTGTGGCATCGGTGTCACCGAGGTCAAGGGCAGCGGCCACGTCGAGAAGGTCGTGCTCTCCGACGGCAGGGAGCTCGACGCCGACATCGTCGTGGTGGGCGTCGGGTCACGGCCGTCCACCGACTGGCTCGAGGGCAGCGGTGTGGCGGTCGACAACGGCGTCGTCTGCGACGTCGCTGGCCGCACGAGTGCTCCCAACGTGTGGGCGATCGGCGATGTCGCCTCCTGGCGCGATCCCGCTGGACACCAAGTGCGCGTTGAGCATTGGAGCAACGTCGCCGAGCAGGCCCGGGTCATCGTGCCCGCAATGCTCGGCACCGAGGCCACCACCGCCGTGATGGTGCCCTACTTCTGGAGCGACCAGTACGACGTCAAGATCCAGTGCCTCGGCGAGCCGGAGGCCGGCGACATCGTGCACGTCGTCGCGGATGACGGTCGAAAGTTCCTGGCCTACTACGAGCGAGATGGCGCAGTCGTCGGCGTGGTGGGCGGCGGAATGCCCGGCAAGGTGATGAAGGCCCGCGGCAAGATCGCCGCCGGCGCCCCCATCGCCGACGTGCTTACCTGAGCTCAGCGATTCGTGTGCGTTCACCGGCGCTCAGCGCCGGTGAGACGCCACAAATCGCGAGGGTGGGGCTAGTGCTGGCCGAGGTAGAAGCGCACGCCCTGGTTGTCTGCGCACAGTGCCGAGCTGCCGTACGACTGCTGCGACGGCTCCTCGATGACGATGCCGCCCGCTTCCCGGACCCGTTCCACAGCAGCGGCGATGTCGGCCACCATCCACATCGGGACGGTCACCGGCTCGGCGCTACCGCCGGCGATGCCGGACATGGGGTGCACGGACCTCGGCTCCCAGCCGTCGTCGATCCGGCCCGGCTCGAAGCTCCAGCCCAGCACGCGTCCGTAGAACTGACGGAAGCTCGCCGAGTCGGCCACCTGGAACGTCACGTACGAGAGTTCGCCTGGCCCAGCGCCGTTCAGCGCTGGCCGTGGATCGGCCCCGGTGGGCTGGTAGACCGCGAACGCCATCCCCGCCGGATCGGTGGCATCGACCGTTGGACCGTGGGGGGCTTGCGAGACGTCGGCGGCCCGTCCACCTGCGTCGAGGATTGCCTGTCGCGCCGCCGCCACGTCGGCCACCGCGTAGCAGCAGAACAACGTGGGCGGACCCGGGACGGCGACGATGCCGATGGGTCGGTCCGTGTTGGTCACCTGGCGTGACGCGGGGTCGTACCGCCAGCCCAGCACGTGGCCGTAGAACGCCGCCGACCGCTCTGGGTCCTCCGTCCACACCGACACGTAGCCGATGTCGCCATGGCGGATCGGGCTGACCGATCCGGTCACCGGCCCGCTGAGCATCCAGCGATGGCCGAACGGGTCGACGACCGCGGCGCGTCGAGACCCGTAGCCCTCCTGCACCTCCATCACGACGTCGGCGCCGCGTTCGCGCGTCCGCTCCAGCGTGGCGTCCGTGTCGGCGACGTGCAGCATGAGACTCACTGAGACAGCTTGTGGGGCAGGGGCTTTCAATCCCATCTCGGGGAATTCGTCGGCCAGGTACAACATGCCGCCTCCGATCGAGAGCTCGGCGTGGCCGACACGTCCATCGTCCATCACGATCGGATCGCCCACCAGGACGGCGCCGAACGCATCGACGTACCAGGCGATCGCCTCCCGGGCGCCTGCGACGGCGAGGTAGGGCAGCGCCGCAGGCCTGGGTGCGGAGGGTGCGATGGCGGGCACATCGGCGGCTGCGTTGAGCTCGGAAATCGCGGTATCTGTGCCGCTCATGACGACTCCTTCGGTTTGGTTGGGCAGCGAGAGCGCTGATTCGAGGCGGGCCCGCAGGCGGGCTGCGAACGCCCGATCGGGCGCCACCGGGAGGTCGTCGCCATTCAGCACGGTCAGCGGATCACGACTGTTGCTCGGGCCATCCCCCGTCGCTCCGCTCGCCCCCTGGTAGCTCATGACGTCCCCCCTTCCGGATACTGCGATCTGAAGGCGCGGCGGGCCCGCACCAGCAGGGCCTCGGTGGCATGCACCGTGCGGCCGATCAACTCGGCACACTCCGGCACCGAACGGTCGTCCAGATAGCGCAGGGCCAGCACCGCCCGGTGGTGTTCGGGAAGTCTGGCCAGCACGCTTTCGGCCACGATGCGGTCGAGTTCGGCATCCCACTCGTCGGGGGGATCGACGGGCTCGGGCAGTTCGGCCACCGGGATGGTGAACCGATCGTGCCGTCGCCGGTAGTGATCGGCCAGCTTGTGGCGAGCGACGCCGATCAGCCACGCAACCGTCATCGGCGGTGGCGACTCGTGTCTCGCGGCGTCCATCGCTGCGAGAAAGGTCTCCGACGTCAGGTCCTCGGCCGTGCCGCGGTCACCGCAGCGCCGCATGAAGTACCCGTAGACAGCGGGCAGGGCGTCGTCGTATAGCTCGAGAAGCGCCCTCGGCGCGTCATGGGAGTCCGATTCGACGCTCACACCTCTATCGTCGCCGTGGGACGCGAAACTCCGACGCCCGAATTAGAGATTCTCTTCGGTCCAGTTCGGTCAGGCCGGCGTTGACGGTGTCGAACGCGTCGCCAAGCGAGCGCTGAAGTGACGCCGACTCGTCGGCGAGCCAGTGCTCGTAGGCCGACAGCGCGACCCCGAGCATGGACCACGCCGTGGTCTGGGGGATGAGGTCACCGGCGTTGAGTCCGAGGCGGCGCGCGACGAAGTCTGCGACGACGGTCCGCCAGCCCGCGTACATCGTCATCGAGTGGGCCTGCAGCGCGTCGGTCTCGAGGATGACGCGCATGCGTTGGCGGTGATGGGCGGTCTCGGCCTCGTCGAAGCTGTTGAACGCCAACAGCGCCGAGCGCAGTGCGACGGTGGTCGGCGCATCGGCGGGGACGGCGTCGAGCAGCTCGCGCATGTGGTCGAGGTGCGCGTCGAAGTCGCCCCACGGGATGGCGTTCTTGGACGGGTAGTAGCGGAAGAGGGTGCGGCGCGCGATCCCCGCCGCACGGGCCACGTCATCGACGCTGACCTCGTCGAAGCCGCGACTGGCGAACAGCTCGAGGGCGACGCGGGTGATGTGGTCCCCGGTGGTGGACCTGCGTCGGCCCACGCGTGCCGCGGGTTCACGACTCATCTAGATCCGCCCTTCCGTTTCGGCACTCGATGCCATATTATTGCGATTTCGATCACAATTGTCGAGACCCACGAAGCGAAGGGCGAAACCATGGAGCCGACTCAGCAGGCGGAAACCGAAACCGAGCTCGTCACCGAGAGCCTCGTCGAAGAGGTCTCGATCGACGGCATGTGCGGCGTCTACTGACGGTGGTCGCATCATCCTCGGAGGCGCTGGCGGGCGTTCAGGCGTTCGATCCTGACGCCCGCTGGCGTCTGCACCATCAGGTGGCGGTGCGCCCGGAGCCATTCGGTGCGCTGCTGTATCACTTTGGTACGCGCAAGCTTTCGTTCCTCAAGAACACCAAGATCGTTGAAGTGGTCAACTCGCTCGACGCTCATCCCGACGTCAGGTCGGCCTGCCGCGCCGCGGGAATCGACGACGCCGGTGAGGCGCCCTACCTGCATGCACTGAGCGTGCTGGTCCAATCCAACATGCTGGTCCGCCAGGACGGCGAGGACGCAAAGGAAGAAGCATGACCACGATGTCGTCCGCAGGTCCCGTCCCGCGGCTGGTCGAGCAGTTCGAGCTCGGGCTCGACGCTCCGATCTGCCTGACCTGGGAGTTGACCTACGCCTGCAACCTGTCCTGTGTGCACTGCCTGTCGTCGTCGGGCAAGCGCGACCCGCGCGAGTTGACCACGCGGCAGTGCAAGGACGTCATCGACGAGCTCGAGCGCATGCAGGTCTTCTACGTCAACATCGGCGGCGGCGAGCCGACCGTGCGGTCGGACTTCTGGGAACTCGTCGACTACGCCACCGAGCATCACGTCGGCGTGAAGTTCTCCACCAACGGTGTGAGGATCGACGAGGCAGTCGCGGCCAAGCTCGCTGCGAGTGACTACGTCGACGTCCAGATCTCGCTCGACGGTGCCACCGCCGAGGTCAACGACGCCGTGCGTGGTCCCGGCTCCTTCGCCATGGCGATCCGCGCGCTGGAGAACCTGTCCGCGGCGGGGTTTAGGGACGCCAAGATCTCGGTCGTCGTGACCCGCCACAACGTCGACCAGCTCGACGAGTTCAAGGCGCTGGCCGACGGATTCGGCGCCACGCTGCGCATCACCCGGCTGCGCCCCTCGGGTCGTGGCGCCGACGTGTGGGACGAGCTGCACCCCACCGCAACGCAGCAGGTTCAGCTCTACGACTGGCTGGTTGCCCGCGGCGAGGGCATCCTGACCGGTGACTCCTTCTTCCACTTGTCGGGGCTCGGCCAGCCCGGCGCGCTGGCCGGCCTCAACCTGTGCGGTGCGGGCAGGGTGGTGTGTCTGATCGATCCCGTCGGTGACGTGTATGCCTGTCCGTTCGCCATCCATGACCGCTTCCTCGCCGGAAACATTCTGCGCGACTCAGGTTTTGGGACGGGCTTCCACAACGTGTGGAAGCATGCGCCGCTCTTCCGCGAGCTGCGTGAGCCGCAGTCGGCGGGGGCGTGCGGCAGCTGCGACCACTACGACGGGTGCCGTGGCGGCTGCATGGCCGCCAAGTTCTTCACCGGCCTGCCGCTGGACGGACCCGACCCGGAATGCGTGCAGGGATACGGCGAGGCCGCCCTGGCGCGCGAACGGGACAAGCCCAAGTCCAGCGTCGACCACTCCCGCGCAGGGGGGCGCAAGGGATCCGTCCCGCTGAAGCTCCTCATTCTTCCACCGGGTCGCCAGGTCGCCGGCGGCCCGGCTCCGAAGAAATTCTGCAACGAAAGTCCCGTGTAGACATGGCCCGCGATATCTGGTTCGAAACCGTCGCCATCGCTCAGCAGCGCGCGAAGAAGCGGCTGCCGAAATCCGTCTACAGCGCGTTGATCGCCGCCAGCGAGCGTGGCATCACCGTCGCCGACAACGTCGACGCGTTCGGCGAGCTCGGCTTCGCCCCGCACGTGATCGGCGTCATCGAGAAGCGGGATATGGCGACGACCGTTATGGGGCAGGAGATCTCGCTGCCGGTGATGATCTCGCCCACGGGCGTGCAGGCGGTCCATCCCGACGGTGAGGTCGCCGTCGCGCGGGCGGCGGCGGCCCGCGGTACTGCAATGGGGCTGTCCTCCTTCGCGAGCAAGCCCATCGAAGAGGTGATCGCCGCCAACCCGAAGCTCTTCTTCCAGGTGTACTGGCTGGGCGGGCGCGACGCGATCGCGGCACGGATCGAGCGGGCGCGGGCGGCGGGCGCGGTCGGGATCATCGTCACCACCGACTGGAGCTTCTCGCACGGTCGGGACTGGGGCAGCCCGAAGATCCCGGAGCAGATGGACCTGGGCACCATGGTCAAGTTGATGCCGGAGGGGTTGACCCGACCGAGCTGGTTGCTGCAATGGGCCAAGACCCTGCGTCCGCCGAACCTGCGCGCGCCCAACCAGGGCAACCCCGGCGAGGCAGGCCCGCCGTTCTTCGCCGCCTACGGCGAGTGGATGGGCACGCCTCCGCCCACGTGGGAGGACATCGCCTGGCTGGTCGAGTTGTGGGGTGGGTCCGTCATGCTCAAGGGCGTCATGCGGGTCGACGATGCGAAACGCGCTGTCGACGCGGGCGTCTCGGCGATCTCCGTCTCGAACCACGGCGGCAACAACCTCGACGGCACGCCTGCGTCGATCCGGGCGTTGCCCGCGATCGCCGCGTCGGTGGGGGACCAGGTCGAGGTGCTGCTCGACGGTGGCATCCGCCGTGGGAGCGACGTGATCAAGGCACTCGCCCTCGGTGCGCGCGCGGTGATGATCGGCCGCGCCTACCTGTGGGGCCTGGCAGCCGAGGGGCAGCCGGGTGTCGAGAACGTTCTCGACATCATGCGCAGCGGCATCGACTCAGCCCTGATGGGGCTCGGCAAGGCCTCGATCCACGACCTGGTTGCCGATGACGTGCTGACGCCTCCGGGTTTCACCCGCGCACTAGGCGTGCCCCCGGCCGAGGGCGCCTAACGCTAGGCGCCTGTGCTCGCCTGTGCTCGCCTGGTCCCGGTGGGACGGGCGGTGCTGGCGTGGCGGACGTGATGACCAGGCCGTGGCGCGGGTGAACCTGGTCGGATCAAATTTGGTTGAATGCCACGGAAACCCCAACATTCGGCGCACACCAGGTGAATTCGGCCTACGATCGGCGGGTGGTTTCCCCCAAGAAGCTTGGGACCTCAACGATGAGGCAGCTCCGTGACCTGTCCCCTGCGTTGATCATCCCGCTAGGCTCCACCGAGCAGCATGGGCCACACCTGCCAGTCGACACCGACACGCGAATCGCCTCCGCGGTTGCCGAGAGGATTGCTGAGCGCCTCGCTGGGAACTGGATGCTGGCACCGGCGATCGCATACGGCGCCAGCGGCGAGCACCAAGGATTCCCCGGCACGGTGTCGATCGGTACCTCTGTACTGCAGCTCTTGCTAGTCGAGTACGGCAGATCGGCATGCGACTGGGCCTCTCGTCTGGTGTTCGTCAACGGGCATGGAGGCAATGTCGCCGCCGTTGCTGGCGCCGTTACCCTTCTACGGCAGGAAGGCCGCGACGTCGGGTGGTGCGCCTGCAGCGTGCCCGGTGCCGACGCCCATGCCGGCCACACCGAAACGTCTGTATTGCTACATATTTCACCGGAAGCGGTACGCACCGAGGAGTGGGTCACGGGCAATGAGGCGCCGCTGTCCGACCTGCTGCCCCGCCTGCGGAACGGCGGCATGGGGGCGGTCAGTCCGGTCGGAGTGCTCGGCAACCCGACCACCGCATCCGCAGAAGACGGGTCGAGTATCTTTGCTGAGATGGTCGACAACTGCACCCGCCGCGTCGCGGCGTGGAGCCCCGGTGCGGGGGGGCATCTGCAGTGACCGGACCCAGGCTTCCCGATGGCTTCGCCGTGCAGGTGGACAGACGGGTAAGAGTGCTCGGGGCGGGTTCGGCGCTCCTCGGCGGCTCACCCACCCGGCTGTTGCGTCTCGCTCCCGCCGCGCAGACCATGCTGAGCAGCGGGCGCCTAGAGGTGCACGACGCCCAGAGTGCGCAGCTGGCACGCACCCTGCTCGATGCGACCGTAGCCCATCCCCGGCCCGCCAGCGGACCGTCGCACCATGATGTCACCGTCGTGATTCCTGTGCTGGACAACGCGATTGGACTCAAGCGGCTCATCCAAGCGTTGCGCGGGATGCGGGTCGTGGTGGTCGACGACGGCTCGTCGCAGCCCGTGCAGGTGAGCGACTTCGCAGGCCTGCACGGTGATGTCCTGGTGCTGCGCCACTCCGCAAGCAAGGGACCCGCGGCCGCCCGCAACGCCGGCCTGGCCGCGTGCGAGACGGACTTCGTCGCGTTCCTCGACTCCGACGTCGTGCCCCGGCGGGGCTGGCTCGAGGCGCTCCTCGGACACTTCTGTGATCCTGCGGTCGCCCTGGTGGCGCCGCGCATCGTCGGATTGCGCGAGCCGCAGAACCTAGTGGCCCGGTACGAAGCGGTGCGGTCCTCGCTCGACCTGGGTCTGCGCGAAGCTCCCATCGTTCCCTACGGCACCGTGTCCTACGTGCCGAGCGCGGCCATCATCTGCCGGCGAACGGCGCTCAACGACGTGGGCGGGTTCGACGAGACGCTGAGGTCCGGTGAGGACGTCGACCTGTGCTGGCGCTTCATTGAAGCCGAGGCCCGGCTGCGTTATGAACCCATCGCACTGGTCGGGCACGATCACCGTACTGATCTGCGAGACTGGTTTGCGCGCAAGGCATTCTATGGTTCTTCGGCTGCGCCGCTGGCCGTCCGGCACCCAGGTAAGACCGCCCCGCTGGTGCTGTCCGGGTGGACACTGCTGGTGTGGCTGCTGCTCGCGATGGGGTCGGGAATCGGCTATCTTGCGTCGACCGTCGTCGCGGCCGTCACCGGCCGAAAGATCGCCAAGGCGTTGAGTACGGTCGACACCGAACCGAAGCAAGTGGCTGCCCTCGCGGCGCAGGGGCTCTGGTCGGCCGCGCTGCAACTGGCGTCAGCCATCTGTCGGCACTACTGGCCCGTCGCCTTGGTGGCCGCGGTGCTCTTTCGGCGGTGCAGGCAAGTGGTCCTGGTGGCTGCCGTCGTCGACGGCGTCGTCGACTGGGCCGCCCGCAACGGGAACGTCGACGACGATGCGAAGCGGATGGGCTTGTTGGCCTATCTGCTACTCAAACGACTCGACGACATCGCCTACGGACTCGGGTTGTGGACGGGCGTCGTGCGTGAGCGTGACCTCGGCGCGCTGAAGCCGCAGATCCGGACGTGAAGCATTACCTTCCACTCTGACGTTCTGATCGTCGGTGCGGGCAGTGCTGGTTGCGTTCTAGCCGAGAGTCTTTCGCGTGATATGCAGTGTCGGGTGACGATCGTGGAGTCGGGACCGGGACGGTCGGATCCCCTCGTCAGGGCACAGATCGGCAACGGCCTTCGCTTGCCGATCGGGCCGGCGAGTTCGGTGGTTCGGCGCTACGAGACCACCCTGACGGAGGAACCGCGGCGCGGTGCCTCGATCATGCGGGGGAACGTCGTCGGTGGGTCCGGTGCCGTCAACGGAGGCTACTTCTGTCGCGGCCTGGCAGGCGACTTCGACGGGTGGCAGATTCCCGGTTGGTCGTGGGACGACGTCCTGCCGCACTTCCGGGACATCGAGACCGACCTGGACTTCGGTGGGCCGCTGCACGGTACCGGTGGCCCGATGACGATCCGGCGGATCACCGAATTCGAAGAGGGTGCAGTCGCTTTCGTCGACGCTGCCCTCCGGCAGGGCTACGAATGGATTGCCGACCTCAACGGTGAAGCTCCCGGGAGTCCCGGTGTCGGCGCGGTGCCATTGAACATCGACCAGGGCACCCGGGTGGGGCCTGGAGACGCATTTCTCGGTCGCGCCGCAGGCCGCCCCAATCTCACCGTGCTGGAGAAGCGCAGGGTGACGCTCATCCGGTTCACCGGTCACCGGGCAGTCGGGGTCGACTGCACCGGGTCCGACGGGCTGCAACGGCTGACCGCCGACCGCATCGTCCTGTCTGCAGGCGCCATCGCGTCGGCACACCTGCTCATGGTGTCGGGCATCGGACCCGCGGCGCAGTTGTCCGCTGCCGGCGTCGAGGTTCTGCTGGACCTACCGGTCGGAACGCGGAGCATCGACCACCCCGAATGGGTCCTTCCGGTCGACTGGCCCGCCGCGCCGGACAGGCCACCGCTGGAAGCGCTGCTGACCACCGATCAGGGTCTGGAAATCCGTTGTTACACTGCGGGTTTCGCGGCCATGATCGGAGCGGGGTACGACCCGTCGGATCGGCCGCACCTCGGCGTCACGCTCATGCGTCCGCGCTCACGCGGCAGGGTTGCCGTGACGTCCGCCGATGCCGCGGTGCCGCCGTTGATCGAGCACCATTACGACAGCGAACCCGCCGACGTCGCGGCCCTGGAGACGGGTGCGGCGCTCGCTCACGATTTTGCGGGGTCCGGCTACGAGGCCAGAGAGTCGTTCTGGTCGACCTCACAGCACCTGTGCGGCACGGTGCCGATGGGACGCGACGGCGACGCGCCGCTCGACGAGAGGTGCCGGGTGCGCGGCGTGGACGGGCTGTGGGTGGTCGACGGATCGATCCTGCCCGACATCACCAGCCGCGGACCTCACGCCACGATCGTCATGATCGGCCATCGCGCGGCGGAGTTCATCCGGTGACGTGTCGCATCGTGACGGGTGCCTCCGCCAGGAGCGTGGCCGCCACGACACCGTCGTCGACGGGCACGCCAAGTCGCTCGGTGAGTGGACCTGCGAACTTCGCCATTGCCGCACAACCCAACACGATCGCGCGGCTCCCGTCCTTCGCCAACGCCTTCTCGCAGAGGTCTCCGATGGGCTCGATCGTGGTGGGATCCGAGTCGATCTGCAGGACGGGGATGTCGGAGGCATACACGCCGAGGCACTGGCGGGGGGTATACGTCTTCGCGACTGCCCGTGCTGCCGCTCCGATCGCGACCGTCGTCGACGCCGTGGTGTTCGGATTGACGAATAGCAGGCGCACGGATTCAGGGTAGGCGCGAGTCAGGCGCGATGCCGACCCTCACCGCCGGAACCCCGTCCCGGTCGGGCGACCACATCGCAAGGTGCCGAGATGGTGGCGGTGGCCGCGGTCGACGGCTTCTCAAGAGCTTCGCCAAGGATTCCCGCGATCCGACTACCGCAGCGAGTACCGGATCGGAAGGTGCTTGAGTCCGCCGACGAACGTCGTCGCGGAAAGCTCGGGGACGCCGGCAAGTTCGACGGACTCCAAACGCGGGACCAGTTCGGTGAACAGACTGTTCATCTCCATCCGCGCCAACGCTGCGCCCAGACAGAAGTGCACGCCGTAACCGAAGGAGACGTGCTTGTTCGGATCGCGCCCGACGTCGAACCGGAACGGATCGGTGAAGACCTCTTCGTCGCGGTTTCCCGATACGTAGGCCAGATACACCGAATCACCCGCCGCGATGTCCACCCCGCGGACGGTGGCGTCCGCGGCAGCGGTTCGCATGAATTCCTTGACGGGGGTTGACCATCGGATCATCTCCTCGACGGCAGTGGGCATCAGTCCCGGATCGTTGCCCAACCGCTCCAACTCGCCGGGGTTGTCGATGAGCGCGCGCATTCCACCGGAGATCGCGTCCTTGGTGGTGTCGTGTCCAGCGCTGGCGACGATCACGTAGTACGACGCGGTGTCGACCTCGGACAACGGTTCGCCGTCTATGGTGCCGTTCGCGATCGCCGAGGCGAGGTCGCCGGTCGGCTGTTCCCGGCGCGACGCCGTCAGCTTGGAGAAGTAGGCAAAGAAGTCGAGCAGGACGGCGAGTTGATCCTCGAGCGATCCACCGTCGCGCTTGTACTCGTCGTCATCGCCGCCGAACATCTCCTGCGTCAGGGCGTGCATGCGACCGAAGTCGGATTCGGGCAGGCCCAACAACGACATGATCACGTACAGCGGGAAGTCGACGGCGATGTCCGTCACGAAGTCGCATTCGGGTCCGATGTCGCGCATCTTGTCGACGTAGCGCTTGGCCAGCTCGTCGACCCGCACCTGCAGGTCGCGCATGGCCTTGGGCCGGAACCAATCCGCCCCGATCTTGCGCACCTTGCGGTGATGCGGATCGTCCATGTGAATCAGCGTGCGCAGGCCCATGCCCGCCTCGAGCTGCTCCTTTGCGAGGTCGTCAGCGGCTGCCGTGGACAGAAGCGGGCGGGGCTCGCTCAGAAACAGCTCGTTGTCGCGTTCGATTGCCATGATGTCGGCGTGCTTGGTGATGGCCCAGAACGGCCGGTAGGGCGAAATGTCAACCCATGCAACGGGATTGTTTGCACGAAGCTCGGTAAGTGCGGCGTGCAGGCGCTCGTCGTCGGCGTAGGCGGTGGGATCGGCCAGGACCTTGGCGTCGTCCTTGGTCGGTGGGCTCATCGAAACTCCTGTATACGGGCGGCGGCACTTGACGGGTGTCAAGCGCAAGCCTAGGACCGACCGCCGGGCACGATGACCGAATTGCCCGGATCCGTTGACGGTCGGTGTTCCCGTGATCCCCGTTCAGTAGGCTCGGTGAGGATGCGCTCTGAATCGGTTGGCCGCCGTGCGACGGCACTCGTGTTGGCCGTGGTGTTGCTGCTCGCCGGCTGCGCGCACGGTGACGGCCCGTCGCCGCCGCCGCCGCAGGCTCCGGCCGACCCGGCGCTCGTCCAGACCGCGACGGGCACCGTCCGCGGCGTCGTCGCACCCGAGCATCGCCTGTTCGCCGGGATCCCCTACACAGCACCGCCTGTCGGTCCGTTGCGGTGGCAGCCGCCTGCACCTGCCCTGCCGTGGCCCGGGGTGCGTGACGCGACTCACACCGGACCGCGTTGCATACAGGACGCGAGCGATCTGGAGATGGGTCGGCAGACCTCCGAGGACTGCTTGACGCTGAACGTCTGGACTCCGCCGCCGTCGGAGCGCAAGCGTGCGGTGATGGTCTGGATTCACGGGGGTTCCTTCGTCAACGGCAGCGCCGGCATCTACGACTCGCGTTGGTTGGCCTCGCGTGGCGACATCGTCGTCGTCACCCTCAACTATCGGCTCGGTGCGCTGGGCTTTCTGGCGCACCCTGCGCTCGGCGCCCCCGGTGCCGTCGGCAACTATGGGCTATCCGATCAGCAGGCCGCGCTGCGCTGGGTGCACGACAACATCGCGAACTTCGGCGGTGACCCCGATGCCGTCACGATCGCCGGCGAGTCCGCGGGCGGCATGTCGGTGTGCGATCACCTCGTCGCCCCCGGCTCCGAGGGACTCTTCCGCGCGGCGATCATCCAGAGCGGGCCGTGCCAGGCTCAGGTCGCGTTGCCAGAGGCGCAGAGAGTCAGCATCGACTACGCCCGCGATGCCGGCTGCGAAGATCTCAGCACCGTCGCCGCCTGCCTTCGGGCGTTGCCCGCTGCCAAACTGCGAAAACCTGTGTGGTACTACCACATCGGTGACGATGCGCTCAGCGGGCCCGTGACGGGAACTAAGGTGCTGCCAGTGGATCCGATGGTGGCGATCGCGGAGGGGCAAGCCGCCAAGGTACCCGTCGCGATCGGCACCAACCACGACGAGTTCACGCTGTTCGTCGCCCTGCAGTACCTTCGCCTGAAGAAGCCGTACACCGAAGCTCAGTATCCTCAGCTGCTGTCGCAGACCTTCGGTCGCCACGCCGGTGCGATCGCCACGCAGTACCCGCTGACCCGCTACGAGGGCAGCGTCCCGCTCGCGTACTCGGCGGCCGTCACCGACGGCGTGTTCGCCTGCGTCGCCGACAGGATGGCCGACGGTCTTGCCAGGACGAACTCCGTATACGCCTACGAGTTCAACGATCGCGGCGCTCCTGCTCCGCATCCGTTGCTTACCTTGCCCTTTCCCGTCGGTGCCAGCCACTCGCTGGAGCTGCGCTACCTCTTCGACATGGGTGGCGCGCCACCGCTCAACCCCGGCCAGCGGGTGCTGTCCGACCAGATGATCGGCTCGTGGAGCCAGTTCGTCCGCGACGGGCATCCCGGCGACGACTGGCCTGCCTTCGGTGGCGAGGAAGAGCGGTTGTCCCTGCGGCCTGACGGCAGCAGGGTGGAAACCGACTTCGACCAGAAGCATCGATGCGCGTTCTGGGCAGGCCTGAAGGAGTGACCGACGGCGACGGGTGAACGTGCACGAGCTGCCGAGCCGGGAATTGATCCGCCGAAAAGTGTGGGAAACCGTGCGCCCCGTTGCTCCTAGCTGATCAACGCGGTCCACCAAGGACCGCGGCGACGGCAAGGCGATCGACATGAAGGCCACATCGAACACCCACAAGCTGACCCGCTTCCAATACGCCACTACACCGACGTGGACGGCTACGACGTCCCCATCGACGAAGGCCAGGATGTCTTCGTCGACGGAAAGATCGTCTCCTGCCGTGGTGGATCGATCGTCGTCACCACGGCGCCGAAGGTCGGCGTCGGTACCGTGCGGCAGAATCTCGACCCCAACCTGGGGATCTTGATCGAGACGCCCAACAAGACGCCGCTCACGCGGAACACGCCGGTCTCGAACGCACGCTGAGGGCCGAAGCGACCCATCGGGCCGAAGGCAGGTCAGTTGGCAGGCGTGACCCAGGTGGTGATGTCAGCGTGCACCACCTCGGCACCGAACCGGTCGACGACGCTGACGGTCGCGACGAACTCGGCGCCCTCGGTGATGGTGCGGAAGTCGGGTAGTTGAATCGCGCGATGGCATGGACGGTCGAGAGATGGTTGTGGACGAAGAACCACTTCGGCACCGCCACTCGGCGAACCCTGGTTTCATCCGTACGACGTGCGGCAGCACGGAGGCGAAAGGGCGGCACCCGCGCCATCGCCGCAGCGGAGAACGCCCGGCTCTCACCTGGGTGTCCGGCGAGCCGTTTCCTCATTCGATACGTGGCCGTGGGAGACGTCGTCGGAGTAGTCACGGCCGGCGACCTTACTCTGGGGTAAGTAACCCTTGGTCCGGCGATGCGCAGGGATTTGGAGCAGGCCCAGTTCTGAGGCATACTGTTCGGGTTGCCTTGAGCCAGGTTCGCCTGGTTGGGCATACGACCGGCGCCCTTGCGGGCGCATCCGGTCCCAACCTCGATCGCGACGATTTTTTCCGGCGCAGGAGAGTGTGCGTAAGGGCGACACACCCGAGCGCGGGGGTCGGTGGACCACAGACAGGTAAACAGCGGCGGCATAGCCAGCGGAACGCACCGAGTGCGGATCGCACGTGGATCGGCCCAGGCGAACATGGCCCAATCATGGGCCCGTTAATAGTGAGGTAGGACAAGCGTGGCGGGACAAAAGATCCGCATCAGGCTGAAGGCCTATGACCACGAGGCAATTGATGCCTCGGCGCGCAAGATCGTCGAGACGGTCACCCGTACGGGCGCGAGCGTCGTTGGTCCGGTGCCGCTGCCGACCGAGAAGAACATCTACTGCGTCATCCGGTCCCCGCATAAGTACAAGGACTCGCGGGAGCACTTCGAGATGCGCACCCACAAGCGCCTGATCGACATTCTCGACCCGACGCCGAAGACCGTTGACGCTCTCATGCGCATCGATCTGCCGGCGAGCGTCGACGTCAACATCCAGTAGGAGATTCCGAACCAATGGCACCCTCAGGCAGTTCTGCCGCGCCGCGGCGCGGCATTCTGGGCACCAAGCTGGGCATGACGCAGGTGTTCGACGAGAACAACAAGGTCGTCCCAGTCACGGTCGTCAAGGCCGGCCCCAACGTGGTGACTCGCATCCGCACCACCGAGCGCGACGGCTACAGCGCCGTGCAGCTCGCCTACGGCGAAATCAGCCCGCGCAAGGTCAACAAGCCGGTCACCGGTCAGTACGCCGCCGCAGGGATCAACCCCCGCAGGCATCTGGCCGAGTTCCGGCTCGAAGACGAGGCAGCCGCCGCCGACTACGAGGTCGGCCAGGAGCTGACCGCCGAGATCTTCGCCGATGGAAGCTTCGTCGACGTGACCGGCACCTCGAAGGGCAAGGGCTTCGCAGGCACCATGAAGCGTCACGGCTTCAAGGGTCAGGGCGCGGCCCACGGCGCACAGGCCGTGCACCGTCGGCCCGGCTCGATCGGTGGCTGCGCCACCCCCGGCCGTGTCTTCAAGGGCACGCGCATGTCCGGCCGGATGGGCAGCGACAAGATCACGACGCAGAACCTGAAGGTGCACAAGGTCGACGCCGAGAACGGTGTGCTGTTGATCAAGGGCGCCATTCCTGGCCGCAACGGTGGGCTCGTCGTAGTCCGCACTGCGATCAAACGAGGTGAGAAGTAATGGCGAAGAAGACTGATGGCCGTGAAATTCCGGTCCTTACGCCGGGCGGCGAGAAGGACGGCAGCGTTGAGCTGCCCGCCGCTCTGTTCGACGTGGAGCCCAACATCGCGTTGATGCACCAGGTGGTGACGGCCCAGCTGGCCGCCAAGCGCCAAGGCACGCACTCGACCAAGACGCGCGCCGAGGTCTCCGGTGGCGGCAAGAAGCCGTACCGCCAGAAGGGCACCGGCCGCGCCCGTCAGGGTTCGACGCGCGCACCGCAGTTCACCGGCGGTGGCATCGTGCACGGTCCCAAGCCGCGCGACTACAGCCAGCGGACCCCGAAGAAGATGATCGCCGCCGCCCTGCGCTGCGCGCTGTCGGACCGGGCCCGCAACGATCGCATCGTCGCGATCACCGAGCTGATCAGCGGTCAGACGCCGTCGACGAAGACGGTCAAGGCGTTCCTCGAAACGCTGACCGACCGCCGCAAGGTGCTGGTCGTCATCGGCCGCAGCGACGAGGTCGGTGCCAAGAGCGTGCGCAATCTGCCTGGTGTGCGGGTGATCTCACCGGATCAGCTCAACACCTACGACGTGCTCGACGCCGACGATCTGGTGTTCAGCGTTGAGGCCCTGAACGCCTACATCCAGGCGAACAGCGTCGACAAGGAAGCCGACAAGGAAGAGGTGTCGGCCTGATGGCGACGATCACTGACCCCCGCGACATCATCCTGGCGCCGGTGATCTCCGAGAAGTCCTATGGGCTGATCGAGGACAACACCTACACGTTCGTGGTGCACCCGGATTCGAACAAGACGCAGATCAAGATCGCGATCGAGAAGATCTTCAGCGTCAAGGTCGATTCGGTGAACACGCTCAACCGTCAGGGCAAGCGCAAGCGCACCCGCAGCGGTTTCGGCCAGCGCAAGAGCACCAAGCGCGCGATCGTGACCCTGGCCGCGGGCAGCAAGCCCATCGACCTATTCGGAGCACCGGCCTAGCCGGCGCCCGCGTTGAGACTCAGGACTTAGAACATGCCACTTCGCAAGTACAAGCCGACGACGCCGGGTCGTCGCGGTGCCAGCGTCTCCGACTTCGCCGAGATCACTCGCGCGACGCCGGAGAAGTCGCTGATCCGCCCGCTGCACGGCAAGGGTGGACGCAACGCGCACGGCCGCATCACGACCCGTCACAAGGGTGGTGGCCACAAGCGCGCCTACCGCGTCATCGACTTCCGTCGCCATGACAAGGACGGCGTCGACGCCAAGGTCGCGCAAATCGAGTACGACCCCAACCGGACCGCGAACATCGCGCTGCTGCACTACGTCGACGGCGAGAAGCGCTACATCATCGCGCCGCAGGGACTCATCCAGGGCGACCGCATCGAGCAGGGGCCGAACGCCGACATCAAGCCCGGCAACAGCCTGCCGCTGCGCAACATCCCCTCCGGTACCGTCGTCCACGCCGTGGAAATGCGACCGGGTGGTGGCGCCAAGATGGCCCGCTCTGCCGGTGTCAGCATCCAGCTGCTCGGCAAGGAAGGCACCTACGCGACGCTGCGCATGCCCAGCGGTGAGATCCGCCGTGTCGACGTGCGCTGCCGAGCCACCGTCGGCGAGGTCGGCAACGCCGAGCAGGGCAACATCAACTGGGGCAAAGCCGGTCGTATGCGGTGGAAGGGCAAGCGCCCGACTGTCCGTGGTGTCGTGATGAACCCGGTCGACCACCCGCACGGCGGTGGCGAGGGTAAGACCTCCGGCGGCCGTCACCCGGTCAGCCCGTGGGGCAAGTCCGAGGGCCGCACCCGCAAGAACAAGCCGAGCGACAAGCTCATCGTCCGACGCCGGCGCACCGGCAAGAACAAGCGCTAGGAGTATCCAGCGATGCCACGCAGCCTGAAGAAGGGCCCGTTCGTCGACGACCATCTCCTGAAGAAGGTCGACCTTCAGAACGAGAAGAACACCAAGCAGGTCATCAAGACCTGGTCCCGTCGGTCGACCATCATCCCCGACTTCATCGGACACACCTTCGCCGTCCACGACGGTCGCAAGCATGTCCCGGTGTTCGTCTCGGAGTCCATGGTTGGTCACAAGCTGGGCGAGTTCGCCCCGACCCGCACATTCAAGGGTCACATCAAGGACGATCGCAAGGCGAAGCGGCGATGACCGATAGCGCAGCGATGAGCCCCTTGGGCGAAGAGCCGAAGATGAAGAGCAGAGGAAACTGCTAATGAGTACGACGACTGAGTATCCGTCCGCGGTTGCCAAGGCGCGCTTCGTGCACGTCTCCGCATCCAAGGCGCGCCGTGTTATCGACCTGGTGCGCGGCAAGTCCGTCACCGAGGCGCTCGACATCCTCCGCTGGGCGCCCCAGGCTGCCAGCGAGCCCGTCGCCAAGGTCATCGCGAGTGCGGCTGCCAACGCGCAGAACAACGACGGTCTCGACCCGGCGACCCTTGTCGTCGCGTCGGTCTACGCCGACGAGGGCCCGACCGCAAAGCGCATCCGGCCGCGCGCCCAGGGGCGTGCATTCCGAATCCGCAAGCGCACCAGCCACATCACGGTGATCGTCGAAAGTCGTCCCCCACGGGTAGGCGGCGTCAAGGGTTCTTCCTCGGCGTCCTCCACCAGGGCACGTCGCGCACAGGGCAGCAAGGCAGCCGCCACTGTTCCCGCCAAGAAGGCTTCCGGAGCCGCCCCGGCGGCGACATCCAGTACTGCCACGAAGGCGCCCGCCACCAAGGCGGCACCCGAAACGGCCTCTTCCGTAAAAACCGAAGAGACTTCTGATTCGAAGGGAGGCTCGGAGTAGTGGGCCAGAAGATCAATCCCCACGGCTTCCGCCTCGGTATCACCACCGACTGGAAGTCCCGCTGGTACGCCGACAAGCAGTACGCCGACTACGTCAAGGAAGACGTGGCGATCCGTCGTCGGCTGTTCGCGCCGTTCGTCATCCCCGGTGAGCGCAACGTCGAGCTCGAGCGGGCCGGCGTCGCCAAGGTGGAGATCGAAAGGACTCGCGACCGAGTCCGCGTCGACATCCACACTGCGCGGCCGGGCATCGTCATCGGCCGTCGCGGCGCGGCAGCCGATAGCATCCGCGGCACGCTGGAGAAGATGACCGGCAAGCAGGTCCAGCTCAACATCCTCGAGGTCAAGAGCCCCGAGTCGGTGGCACAGCTGGTTGCCCAGGGTGTCGCCGAGCAGCTGAGCAACCGCGTCGCGTTCCGTCGCGCCATGCGCAAGGCGATTCAGTCCGCGATGCGTCAGCCGAACGTCAAGGGCATCCGGGTGCAGTGCTCGGGCCGCCTCGGCGGTGCGGAGATGAGCCGCTCGGAGTTCTATCGCGAGGGCCGCGTGCCGCTGCACACCCTGCGTGCCGACATCGACTACGGGCTCTACGAGGCCAAGACGACGTTCGGGCGCATCGGCGTGAAGGTCTGGATCTACAAGGGTGACATCGTCGGTGGCAAGCGTGAGCTGAGCGCCGCCGCTCCCGCAGGCGCCGAGCGTCCCCGCCGCGAGCGTCCGACGGGTGCCACCCGTCCGCGTCGCAGTGGCGCTTCGGGCACCACCGCGACCAGCACCGAAGCCGGTCGCGCCGCCAGTGAGGAAGCGCCAGCAGCTGATACGTCGTCCGTCGCCACCGAGGCACCCGCTGCCTCTGAGGCGCCGGTCGCTGAGAGCACGGAGAGCTAGCCCATGTTGATTCCCCGCAAGGTCAAGCACCGTAAGCAGCACCACCCTCGGCAGCGCGGTATCGCCAGCGGCGGCACGGCCGTCAGCTTCGGTGAATACGGCATCCAGGCGCTGGAGCACGCTTACGTCACCAACCGGCAGATCGAGTCCGCTCGTATCGCCATCAACCGGCACATCAAGC
>JBBRTH010000069.1:0-26744 GCA_038244615.1 Mycobacteriales bacterium
CGCCCCGATCCCACTCACCCTCACCTGAACCCGCCGTCGACAGAAAACACACCCAAAAAGCCGCACAACACCAGTTCAACCACCTAAAGGCCCACCCCAGACCACTTAACTTCGGCCTAGAGGGTTTCATTCCTCATTGATGGGGCGCCGTGTAGGACGGTTGCAGCGCCTCCGGACGGAGAAGCGCACCGACATCCTCAATGACGGCGGAGTCATCGCCTCCATGAAGACTCGCGCCGCCGCGGCCTCCGCCATGGCGCGGCCGAAGGTGCGCGGTGCCGTAAGTGTGGGCATGGGGGAAGATCGCTGATGAGGTCGCGCCTTTGCGGCAGGTCGCCGAACTATCCTGGAGGAGTCAATGTCCGTGTCCACCGATGAGCCGGTCGGCGACGGCATGGATCAACGCAGCGAGTCGCTGATCGTGTCAGGTGAGACCTGCTGGCGGTCGGCACCGGCGAATCGCTACGCCGCCATCGTCGACGGCGCTGACTACCTGCGGCACGTGAAGGCTGCCATGCTGAGCGCTCGCCATCGAATCGTCGTCATCGGCTGGGACCTGGATTACCGGACGGCGTTCGAGCGAGGCGAGACGACGTTGGAAGGGCCCAACAACCTCGGGCCCTTCCTGCTTTGGCTGCTGTGGAAGCATCCTGACCTGAACGTCTACCTACTGAAGTCCAACCTTAGGCTCCTGCCTGCTTTCGACGGGTTCTGGTTCGGCGTTGCGCCGGTAAGTCTGCTCAACCAATTGACCTCGCCGCGAATGCATTTCGCGATCGATGGAATGCACCCTACCGGCGCCGTGCACCACCAGAAGATCGTGGTCGTCGATGATGCAGTGGCCTTTTGCGGCGGCATCGATCTGACGATCGGACGCTGGGACACCCGCGCGCATCTCCCCGTCGATTCCCGCAGGGACGGCCCGGGCGATGCGTACGGCCCGCGCCACGAAGTGGCCGCTGCCGTGGACGGAGCCGCTGCACGACTGCTCGCAGAGCAGGCCCACGAGCGGTGGAAGGCAGCGACCGGTCATGCACTGGCCAAGGACATTCCATTCGCCTCCCCGTGGCCAGGGGGGCTCAGTCCCTCGTTGCGCAACGTCGAGGTTGGGGTGGCGCGCACACTTCCAGCGCTGCCCCAGCGCAGTGAGGTCCGCGAGGTCGAGGCGCTGGATCTCGCTGCCATCGCTGCCGCTTGTGACGTCATCTATCTAGAGAATCAGTACTTCGCGTCACGCAGCATCGCGGAAGCGCTCGCGGCGCGGCTGCGGGAAGAGGACGGGCCCGAAGTGGTGATCATCCTTCCGCGCAGCTCTGAGAGCCGCTTGGAACAGGAGTCGATGGATAGCGCTCGCCGACTCCTCGTGCAATTGCTCAGGTCGGCAGACCTGCACGGGCGGTTGGGGGTGTACTGGCCGGCGGCCGGCACTGGGGTGTCGGTGTACGTGCACTCGAAGGTCATCGTGGTCGACGGGCGACTGCTTCGCATCGGTTCCTCCAACTTCAACAACCGATCGCTGGGCTTCGACAGCGAATGCGACATTGCGATTGAAGCCAGACCTGCGCTCGCGAATTGTGCGGAGGTGGAGCGTGAGATCCTCTTCACCCGAGACAGTTTGGTCGCCGAGCATCTGGGAGTGTCCGTCGGGGCCTTGCGCGAAGAAGTGGAGCGCCGGGGGGCATTCCGGCATGGCATCGAAGAGCTGCGAAGTACCGGTCGTTCGCTGCGAAAGTTGACCGACACGATGGTGTCTGCTGACGAAAGTCCCTTCGTAGAAAACGATCTCATGGATCCCCTGCACGTGCCGCAGTCCATCGCGCTGAGCACGTTGAAACTGGTCGAATCGGTGGCGACGTGGCCGCTGCGCCGAACATTGCTCGGCACGTGGTATCAGAAGCTGCGCGGTATCGGCGACATCAGGTAGATCGGTGAAAGCGCTTTGCCAACAGACGGCTTGGAGTTAATTGTGCCATCTCTAGCCGGCACTACGGAACGGGATGCACGCAGTCATCGACGCTCAAGTTCGACCACCAGGGGTCGGTGATCTGAGATCGGCATCAGCGGCGTCTCCCGGTGACGGGCCGTCAACCCGGGGTCATCGGTGAGGACGTGGTCCAGTTGGCGACGCGGTTGGTGGGCGGGATACGTCGGCGCCGCTGCCAGCGTCCGCAGGCCGGACCACCGCTGCGCCGCAGCGGACGTGAGATTGAGATCGCCGACCAGCAGGTGCGGTCCCGGGAGGCCCCGCAACTCAGTGACGACCCGGCGCAACTGGCGTCGATTCGATCCGGGTATGAACGACAGGTGGGTGTTGGCCACCGTCAGCGGACCGAGTGGAGTTTCGAATCGGGCCATGATGGCCGCTCGAGGCTCCTCCTTCACGATGATGACCCGCCCGACGGCGGGCAGATACGTCGGAAGCCGAGCGGGGATGTGCGGCAGTCGCAGCACCTGCCAGCCGGTAGCCGGAAAACGGGACAGCAGCGCGATTCCGTACGCTGCCGATCCGGTTTGCTCGGTGCCCGTCGCAGCCATCCAGGCAGCTCCTGGGGTCCCCGAGATCGCGGCCACGAAGCGGTGGGCGACCGATTCCATCGCCTCTGCGGCCACGGCGGTCAGATCGGCTCTGCCAGAGCGCTGCTGATCGAGGTCGACTTCCTGTAGTGCCAGGATGTCGGGCCTCAGCCGTCGGATGCTCATCCGCAGCCGAGCCAGGTCGACGACGTCGCCGACGGTCCGGCCATGCAGGATGTTGAAAGTCGCCACTCGCAGGGCGATCACCTCTTCCTTGGGTCGGTCCACCTGGAAGGCCTGTGACTTCCCCGCACATCCATGTCTAGCATTCCGGAACCCACTTGCGAGAACGGGATGCGGCCACGACGGCGCCCACCCCGCCACTGTCAGCGAAGTCGCGTTGGTACACGTCGCTGTTCACTCAACTGATCGCGACCGCGTCAGGGCCGTGCCGACGCACCGCCTGATCGGCGTCGGTCAGCGCTTCGGGCTCAGCGGACGCTTCGCCAGATCGAGGACCTCTTCGGTGGTCAGTGGGCTCTGCGGGTGGTACGAGAGGCACCACGGCGCCGTGATCTTGCGAAATGCGCTCCCTTCGAGCGCCGCGTAGAAGTTGCCTGCCCGCAGCCTGCTGATGTCGGGCACGTAACCGCCCTTCACGCGGGCCATCTCCTTGGCCACGGTGATCTGCGCCGACGAGTTCAGCAGCCCGTAGAACTGGGTAGCGGAGTTGCCGGGGATGTGGTTGTGCAGGCCTCTCGGGGCCTGGGTCGCGAACACCAGCCCGAGCCCGTACTTGCGGGCCTGCGACGACAACGCCAGCGTGCTCTGGGTGGATGCGGTGGCGCGGCCCGACGGTGCGAAGTTCTGCGCCTCGTCCATCACGAGCAGACCGCCGAGCGGACGGTCGCCCGCGGGATTGCGCTTGATCCACGCGAACAGCGCCATCTGGAGTTGGTTGACGAAGCCTTCACGCTGCGAACCGTCGGCCAACCCGATCATGCTGATCACCGAGACTCGCGCCCGGTAGCCCTCCGACGGTGTCATCAAGGCGCCAGGGTCCACGGGCGTGCCGTCGCCGCCGAACATCGGGTCGTTGACCATCGCGGCGCGCAGATTCTGTCCCAGCTCCGCGGCCAACCCCCGGGCATTCGTGATCACGCTGACGCCGTCCGGCAGGTCCGCCAACACGGAGAGGAACCCTTCCAGGGTGCTCGACGGCTGCCGGCCGTACCACTGCAGCGACTGGCGAAGCACCGCCCGAGCCGAGTTGGCCTTGGGGGTGTTGCCGGAGATCAGTGCGCGGGGTTCCAATGCGGCGAAGGCGGATTCGACGGCTTCGTGATATTCGTCGTGGTCGTCGGCAACGCTGGCGAAGTCGGGCAGCGGCTGGAACGACAACGGCCGGCCGGCGGAGCGCCGCGGCGTCCACACCACCACCTCGGTGTTGGCGAGGTAGTCGTGAGCGCGCAGGGTGTCGGCCGCGAGCCAGCCCTGCGGGGCATCCGGCCAGCGGATGCCGAGGCGCGCCAGATCGTTGTTGGGGTCCAGCACGATCGACGACACCCCACGTCGCGCACACTCCTCGACCAGGCGCCGGATCAGGACAGTCTTGCCCGATCCCGAGCCCGCGAAGATGGCGGTGTGCTTGCGCAGCGCGAGAAGCTCGACGCTCAGGGTCTGTCCCGAGACGTCGTCGACGCCGAGGGGAACGGCCGTGGGGGATTCGGGCACGGCCTGCTCATCAGTTCGCTCCGGTTCCGGGTCGGAAACCGTTGGCGGCGACGGAACCTCGGGTGGTAACGGTCCGGCGCCGTCACCGAGGGCGGCACGCAGGAAAGCGAGTCCATGAGCGGGCTTGCGGGCCACCAACCAACCGGGCAGACCGGGATCGTTGTCGGCGATCAGATCCCGTAGTGCCGACAGGGTGCGCAGGTCGTCGTCGGACATGGGGAGGGTGCGGCCGCCGGCCGCCTCGAAGGCTGCGACCAGAGCAGCGGTCTTGGCGCCGCTGGGCCACTGCGTGTTGCGCAGGAGGAACAACTTGCGCTTGGCCAGGTTGGTGCCGAAACCGCTTGCCGAGCAGGCATTCTTGATGCGGCTCTGGGCCGCGACGGCGTTGGTGCTGGCGATGGCGCGAAAACCCCAGTGCCGCTCGTCGTCGGTCACAACGTCAAGGCTGTGGCGCAACCGGCCGTGCAACTGAGCCTGCCTACCCGGTGGCGGGTCCAGTCGGAACGTCTGCTCGACGTCCCCGCGCTCGGTGATCCAGGCGTCGAGAGCAGCCGACACCAAGCCGGGCACCGTGGTGTCCTCACCCTCGGGATCGAGCGCCGCCGCGCCGACCGCGCGACGACGGTAGTCAGCGAATCGGCGGTCGAGATCGCTCCCGCCGGGGGGCAGGTCGGTGTGCGGAACATGCTCAGCACCAAGCGAACCCGACGCCACGGACGACTTGAGGTGAGTCAGCTCGTCGACGACGTCGCGATCCAGGCAGCGGCGGATGTGTTGGTCGGCATTTCTGAGCAGTTGGCGCGGGGTGTAGTCCGGCGCGTCACCGAAGGCCGACGGCAGGATGGGCCAACTCGGGTAGGGCGGCGTGAATCCGACCGCCCGGTAGCTGGCAGTGAATCGGCGCTCCAGGATCGCCCGCGCGACGTCCGCGTTCGGCAGCGTCTTCAGGGGAGCGGTCTCCCGAAACCTGTCGGCCACGGTCGCCGTAGCCCGTGACCTGATCGACTCCCACACGACGGGCAGGCAGGCGACCACCTCCGCGGTGCGCCGCATCGTCTGCCGGATCGACATCAGCCCGTGCGCCACGTGTTCGAGGTCGCGGTTGTCGGCGACGCCCCCATCGCGGCCGGCCGTAGAGGTGGCGGATTGCGCCAGCAGGGTGTCGATCTGGTCGATCGCCAGCACCGAGGGCCCGGCGAGGGCGACCAGGCGCGAAATGTCGCGGACGCATTCCTGTGGCGTCAACGTCGACACTCCGATAGCCCACGTCCTGCGCCCGGTGTCGTCCACGTCCTCGGAGGAGTTGAGGTAGGCCTGCCCGATGTCCTGGACACCGAGGTCGGCTGCGCCGAGCAGGACCAACGCCCGCAACGTGTGGTGCGTCTGGCGCACGACCTGCGGGTTCGACTTGTGCAGCGCGTTGACGAAGGCCGACAGGACCGTCGGGGTCAGTTCGTCCTCACCCGACACGGCGCGGCGGTCGGCTCGGGACACGTGGGCCACCGACGCGAGTTGCCACAGCAGTTCCTTGAGCTGAGTGTCGCGGTCGGCGGCCGACCTGCCGAGACTCTCCAGGATGCTGCTGCGCGCAGACTCCCAGAAGCTGGTGGCGTCCAGGAGTTCGAGGAGGAAGAAGAATCCGTCGGCGGCCTGCACCCGTTCACGCACCTGGCCCAACAGGTGGGTCTTGCCCGAACCCGCCTGACCGCGCACGACCACGCCGAGTGGGCTGGACTCCGGGTGGCGGTCGGCGTCGTCGAAGGCCGCCATCACCGCGTCGAGCGCCCCGTCGTTGAAGCCGGCCACGTGGAACGAACCCTGCGCATGCCACAGGTCGTCCGCCGTCGGCGCAAAGGACAACCGCAGTGAGCTCAACGCTTCACGTTCGGTGACATCCATCAGTTCCCGATCGCGATCAGGTGTCGGTGTTGGTCGCCGATCTGGACGGCGGCGGCCCGGTCGGCATCGGTGAGCGTCTTCTGGTTCTCCTCGGGGATCAGGGTGACCGCGGGATGACGGGACATCCGAGTCAGCGCATCGTCCAGGTCACGCCTCGACACCTCGGGGAGTTCGCCGCGCAGTCGCACCAGATCCACCCAGCCACCGGAGCGGGCCGCCAGCCGAACGTAGGCAGCGCGGACACTGGCCTCGACGGCGTCGCCGAGGGGATCGGCGTCCTCGGCGGGCGGACTGTCGTCCAACGCCAGGAAGACGTCGGCTGGCGCCAGGTCGTCGCGGTCGAGGTAGCGCCGTAGCGCACGCAACACCGTGTAGAGCGCCTTGCCCTGGCCCGACGGACGCGCAGGCGTCTCAGCTCCGAACAGCTTCGCGCACGTCGCCCAGCCGCGGTCGGTGAGCTCGAGGACCATTGCACGGTTCTCGGTGGTGACATCGATCAGCCCGCGCTCCACTAGCCGATCTCGATCCCGTTTCTTGAGTTCCGGCCCCAGCGTTGCCAATTCAGGATTGCGGATCGGTCGCGCTTCGGCCATCAGAACCAAGAGCACCGCCTGCTCGGTGCCGGTCAGTTCCCCGGGGGCGACGCTCACAACTGGTTCCCTTCGTCGTTTCTCTTGCTGATCAACAGTCTTTCGATGACGTCGAGCACCCGCTGCGGATCATCGGCGAGCTCGTCGTTGGTGAACCTCAACACCGCGAAGCCGTCGAGCACCAGACCGTTGTCACGACGGCGGTCGGCGGCATACTTCAGGCCGCCACGGTGGTCGGGACCGTCGAGCTCCACGACGCAACGCTCGTCGGGCCACATCAGGTCGACGCGGATGGGCGGCGCCAGCGAATGGCTGGTGTACTCCTGATTCCAGGTGCGGCCCGCCGCCCAGTCGCAGCGGGCCAGGCGACGCTCCAATGTCTGCTCGGCGACGCTGGCCGGGTGGGGCATGCCGACCAGCGCGGGAAAGTCGATCGGTGGCGGGGGCTCGTCGGGTCCGTCGCCGGCGAGCGCGTCGACGTACCTTGGCACGGCCAGTTGCCACGTCGGATATCGGTCGACCAGCGGGAGGGCGCCCGACGTCAGCCAGACTCCGATTCCACCGTGGTTGACCAACCATTCGCAGGCCGCGGCGACGCGTCGCTGATCCTCCACCGAGGACGGCCCGGCGACCGGGCCGACGAGCAGAACGACGCCTGCGCGGCGGTAGCTGTCGGCGATGATCCTGGCCAACCCCGTGGCGCGTACTTCGGGTCCGAACCGTCGATCCGGGGCGCACCCGCGAAGCGCAGCGTCGGCCATCTCGGCCAGGAACGGACCGTAGTGCTCACTGTCCGCGGCGTGCCGACGGGCCAACTGCCGCACGACGCGTCGATCGAAGTCGCCGCGCTCGGAGAGCACGTCCGCATTCGGCAGCCAGGCGGGAAACAAGTTCAGGGCGACCGTCTGCAGCCTCTCCAGAACGTCGTCGACGACCCGTCGGGACGAACCGGCCGCGCGGGGGAGTCGGTAGTGAATGACGACCGGCGCATGCGCGGGGAGCGGATCGAGGCTGACGGCAAGCTGCTCCGCGGTCAGCCCGACGAGCCGGACGACCTGGTCGGAGGGGATGTGCGTCAACGACAGCGGTTCCCCGCATGTCACTGAGCTCACCCGACCTCCTCCACCGTTGGACGACGGTCACCATTCTGTCCTACGTGTCGGTCGTCCGCGCTCGGCGTCAGCCGCCGAGGTCGTTCAGCGGCACCCCGGGATCGGCGATTCGGTCTGCGTCCACGGGCTTTCGCCACCGGATCAGGTCCTTGAGGTCGTCAAGGCCTTCCCACACGTTGACGTTCATCCCGGCCAGCACCCGGCTCTCAGCGTCGAGCCAGAGCACGGTGAACTCGCGCTTGTCGCGGTCCTTGGGGTCCCCGCGGAAGATCACGGACTCGTATCAGTCAGCGTGGCCGACGTATTCCATGCCCAGGTCGTACTGGTCGGTGTAGAAGTACGGCAGCTCGTCGTAGACGCCGGGGTCGCCCATCATGCCTGCGACCGCCACCGAAGGTTGTTTGACGCGTTGGCCCAGTGCCCCGTGCGGATCCGCGTCTGGAAGATCGGATTCTCGGCGGCGGCGATGTCTCCGACGGCGTAGACGTCGTCGTCGCTGGTCTTCAGCGACGCGTCGACCAGGACCCCACCGTCGGCCATCTCGAGGCCTGCCTTCTCGGCGAGCTCGGTGTTGGTCGTGGCGCCCACGGCGACGAGAACGGCGTCCGCGCTGACCGTGGACCCGTCGCCGAGTTTCAGGCCGGTCGCCTTGCCACCGTCGGTGGTGATCGCCTCCACGGACGTCTTCAAAGTTTCCAAGTGCTCCCAGCAGTGGCATCTCCGCACTCTCGACCACCGTCACGTTGACGCTGCGCTCGAGTGCGCTCGCCGTGACCTCCAGTCCGATCCATCCGCCGCCGACGACGACCGCGAGACTCGCACCCTCGGTCAGGGATGCCACCAACCCGGCGCGTCGTCGACCGTCCGGAGATAGTGAACGCCGTCGGCGTCGCCTCCGGGAATCGAGGGCCTGCGCGAGCTCGCGGCACCAGTCCTCGGAGTCAACGGTGAAGTCGTCGAGCTCATTCTTTCCCGCGAGGTAGTCCTTGGAGAGGAGGACCTTCGTAGGGCAGATGGTGCTCCGCAACCAAGAGAACGATCTCCCCCTCGACGCCCTCGTCGCGCAACGCTTCCGCAGCGTTGGCACCTGCCAGACCGCCACCGATGATGACGTAGGTGGGCATGTCGGTACTCCTTGTCGTCAGCGCCGGCATTCCCGATGGGCGCCTCGGCAAACGCCCGCGTCGGCGTCAGTCGAAGTCGACTCTGATGGTCAGGAGATCGCTTCCCATCAACTTGACCACCGCACTGTTCCCAGCGGGCAGCTGCTTGAGGCGCGCCGCGGGGTCGTCATCGGGTAGCAGGTGGGCGGTGCCCGCGCGCCACTGGCCACCGATGCGCACCCGCACCCTGGGGTTGGACGTGATGTTCAGGACGTAGTGCGCATGTCCGCCGTGCTCGGCGACCATCCAGAACTGGTCGTCCACCACACGGCCGCCGACGGCGGTGTGACGGGGTTCGCCGCTCTTGCGCCCGATGGTCTCCAGCATGGTGACCGGTAACTTCCTGCCGACCGGATTGACCAAGAGCCGCTGCATGGTGTGCACGATGCGGCGTTTGAGCGCGTTGAGGTCTGACATGGGCCCAGCCTAGTTCGCTAGATTGGGCGTCCAGCCGAGGCTCGGCCCGAGTTTGTCCGCGAGGTCGGTGACGATCTGCAGGTAGTCGGCCTCGTCGAGGGTGAAGGGCAGCGCGAAGGCGACTTCGTCGGCGCGCTGGAAACCGGCGTGCGCGAAGAGTTGGTCGGCCAGCTCATCTGAGCTGCCGACGTAGTCGGGTGAGAAGAGCATGCCGCGCGCCCTGGGGCGCTTTCGTCCGTTCGAGGCGACTGGCGGCGTACTCCCGGTAGCGGCGGATCTGGTCGTCGGTGGCGGAGTCCGTGGGAATGACGACGAGACCCGGCGAGATACGGGCCCTTTCGGGATGCGGATGACTCGACCGGTACGCACCAGACGCGGCGGCCAGACCGGGGGAGTGCGGCTGGATGCGGTTGGTGAATTGCTCGATGCCAACGGTGCCCTCGAAGTCGCTCACCGGCTCGCCCGTAGGCACCGCAGGAGTCGCAGTACCCGCTCCTTCAAGAAGTCCTCCAGCTCATGGGTTTCGGGGTCCACGAAGCCAGACGCTCCCGAAGCCAAGCGCCTCGGCCCGCTCGATGGTCTGCAGCGTCTGCTCGATGCCGGGGCCCCGGGTCGCCGACGTCGAATCGACCGATGGTTAGGAACCCGAGCTTGCGCAACGGTGCTCCACGTCGTGGCATGACTCTCCTTGCGTGTTCAGACTGCACTCAGGGTCGCGATCCCGACGGAACCACGACCCTGAGTACATTCTCAGCGCAACCTAGGCCGCGACGGTAGCCGCCTCCGCGACCGGCTCCAACGCCTGGGCGATGATGTCGGCGACGTCGGTCATCGGCTTGACCTCCAGCGCGTCGAGCACCTCGGCCGGGACGTCGTCCAGGTCGGCCTCGTTGCGTTGCGGGATGAACACCGTCTTCAGGCCCGCCCGCTGCGCGGCGAGCAGCTTCTGCTTCACCCCGCCGATGGGGAGCACCCGACCGTTCAGCGTCACCTCGCCGGTCATGCCGACATCGGAGCGGACCTTTCGGCCGGTGGCCATCGACACCAGCGCCGTCACCATCGTGACGCCTGCCGACGGACCGTCCTTCGGCACCGCACCCGCAGGCACGTGCACGTGGATCTGGCGATCCAACGCCGTGGGGTCGACGCCGAGCTGCTCGGCGTGGGCACGCACGTAGGACAGCGCGATCTGCGCCGACTCCTTCATCACGTCGCCCAACTGACCCGTCAGAATCAAGGCAGCCTCGCCAGCTCCATCAACTCGGTTGCCGTTCGCCTCGATGAAGAGCACGTCGCCGCCGAGACCGGTGACGGCCAGACCGGTCGCCACGCCCGGCACCGCCGTGCGTTCCTCGGACTCCGGCGTGAAGCGCGGACGGCCAAGGTAGCCAACGAGATCCGGCTCGTCGATGACGAGCTTCTCGGGGTCTTTCGCCAACTTGGTCGTCGCCTTCCTCATCGCCTTGGCCAGCAGGCGCTCGAACTGGCGCATGCCGGGTTCACGGGTGTAGTCCGCGGCGATCTTGCGCAATGCCTCGTCGGTGACCGATACCTCGTCGGCGGTCAGCGCCGCCCGTTCCCGCTGCCGGGGCAGCAGGAAGTCGCGGGCGATGGCGACCTTGTCGTCCTCGGTGTAGCCGTCGATCTGCACGAGTTCCATCCGGTCGAGAAGCGCCGACGGGATGTTCTCGATCACGTTGGCCGTGGCCAGGAAGACGACGTCGGACAGGTCGAGATCGAGATCGAGGTAGTGGTCGCGGAACGTGTGGTTCTGCGCCGGGTCGAGGACCTCCAGCAGCGCCGCACTTGGATCACCGCGGTAGTCGGAGCCCACCTTGTCGATCTCGTCGAGCAGCACGACCGGGTTCATCGAGCCGGCCTCGCCGATCGCCCGCACCAGGCGGCCGGGCAGCGCGCCGACGTAGGTGCGCCGGTGGCCACGGATCTCTGCCTCGTCGCGGACACCGCCCAGGGCGACGCGCACGAACTTGCGGCCCAATGCCCGCGCCACGCTCTCGCCCAGCGAGGTCTTACCGACACCGGGAGGACCGGCCAGCACCATCACCGCACCGGAACCGCGGCCGCCGACGACCTGGAGTCCGCGCTGGGCGCGACGCGCCCGCACGGCCAGGTACTCGACGATTCGGTCCTTCACGTCGTCCAACCCGTGGTGGTCGGCGTCGAGAATTTGGCGGGCCGACGTCAGGTCCGTCGAGTCGTCGGTGGTGACGTTCCACGGGAGGTCGAGCACGGTGTCGAGCCAGGTGCGGATCCAGCCGCCTTCAGGGCTCTGCTCGCTGGAGCGTTCCAGCTTGCCGACCTCCCGCAGCGCAGCCTCCCGAACCTTCTCGGGCAGGTCTGCGGCCTCGACACGGGTCCGGTAGTCGTCGGACCCCTCCGGCTCGCCCTCGGCCAGTTCCTTCCTGATCGCGGCCAACTGCTGACGCAGCAGAAACTCCTTCTGCGTCTTCTCCATGCCGCTGCGGACGTCGTCGGCGATCTTGTCGTTGACCTCGGTCTCGGCCAGGTGCTCACCGGTGACCTCGATGAGTAGACGCAACCGCTGCGCCACGTCCTCGGTCTCAAGAAGCTCACGCTTCTGGACGTCGGTCAGGTATGACGCGTAACCGGCGGTGTCGGCAAGCGCCGACGGGTCGCTGATCTTGTTGACGACGTCGACAATCTGCCACGCCTCGCGGCGCTGCAACATGGCCAAGAGCAACTTCTTGTACTCGGCGCCCAACTCCTTGGTCTCACCGGTCGGTTCGGCGTCGGGCGTCTCGGTGACCTCGACCCACAGCGCGGCGCCCGGTCCGGTGGTCCCCGACCCGATGTGCGCGCGCTTCTCACCGCGGACGACGGCGGCGCCGCCGCCCCCGGGCACGCGTCCGACCTGCACGATCGACGCGATCACGCCGTAAGTCGGGTAGCGGTCCTCCAGTCGCGGCGCGATCAGCAGTTTGCCGCTGTCGCTCGCCTGAGCGGCGTCGACCACGGCCCTCGCGGCGTCGTCCAACTCGATCGGCACGACCATGCCGGGTAGCACGATCGGCTCGCTGACGAAAAGAACGGGCACAACACCCGGCGTCGTTGTGTTCTCTGACATTCATCCTCCAAAGTTCAGCCTGCTGCGCTCAACCTTGGTGGAGGATGGTTTGTTCCCCGCTGTTATGCGGCTGCCTGGAGCAACTCGCCTCCGAGTTGCGGGAGCAGGGCGACGCCACCAGCAGCCACCGACCTCGACCGCGTCGACACGTCTGCACGCAAATTTCATCACGATCTACCCCTGCCGAACACCCAAGTGGGCGATGGCACCGCCGTTTCGAGCCGTTACCAATTATGAAGTGAATCCTTGGCGCCTGCGCGACTTCCACGACGACGACCTGGACGAGGTCATCTCGATCTGGGAGCAGAACCGACTGCCCGGTGAACCGTTGCCCGCGTTCGGCGTGTCCGAAGTGGTGACCGGCGCACGGTGCGGTCAACCGTGTGTCGTGGCGGTCGTGGGCGACCAGCTGGTCGGCATGGCGGGAGGACTGGTCCAGGGTGACCGGGCGTGGATCACGATGGTGGCACTGGCCAGTCGGTGGCGCGATCGGGGCATGGGCAGCGCGTTGCTGAACGAGCTGGAGCAGCGCCTGCGAGTGGCAGGCGCCCGACGCATCACGGCGATACTGCCCCCCAAGGCGGCCGGCACGACGGCATTGCAGAATTCAGGTTACGAAGAGCGCACCGGGCTGAGCTACTTCGAGAAGATCGACCACTTGGGCTCTTCGGATGCGGGGCTGCTGTCCGCCCTGGGCGCCCAGGTGATCCCGCGCGGCCAGTGGCACGCGATGGCGGGGATGGAGGCCGAGAAACTCGTCATCGAGCGCCGTATCGTGTTGCCGCTCGTCGAACCCAGTGCCGCAACGGAATACGGAGTTTCACCGCCCAAGGCGGTGATCCTGTTCGGGCCGCCGGGCACCGGCAAGACGAGTTTCGCGAAGGCCGTGGCGGGCCGGCTCGGCTGGCCGTTCGTCGAACTGTTCCCGTCGCGGCTCGCCACGCCGGGAGTGGCGATGGCCGGTGCCTTGCGCGAAGCCTTCGCCGCACTGGCCGACCTCGATTCGGTGCTGGTGTTCATCGACGAGGTGGAGGAGATCGCCGGTTCGCGTTCGGGTGTACCGACGGATCCCGCGCACGGCGTGACGAACGAACTCCTCAAACTGATTCCGGCATTCCGCCAGCACGACAATCGATTGCTCGTCTGCACCACCAATTCGGTGCGGTCGCTGGATTCGGCGATCCTTCGCCCGGGCCGGTTCGACTACATCATTCCGGTCGGACCACCCGATGCAACGGCCCGTTCGGCCATCTGGGGCAGATACCTCGCTTCTTCGGGATCAATCGACGTCGCTCAATTGGTCGCTGCGAGTGCAATGTTCACACCGGCGGACATCGAGTTCGCCGCCCGAAAGGGGTCGCAGTCGGCGTTCGAGCGCGAGATCGAATACCGGCGTGGTGACCCTGCCCGCACCGAGGACTACCTCGCCGCGATCGCCGACACCAGACCGACGTTGACCGACGCAATGCTGGCCGAGTTCGAGGAGGACATCGCCCATCGCACCCGACTGTGAACGGAAAGAAGGAAACCTGCCGTCCGGGGGTGACGGCAGGTTTCCTGGTCCTTCTTCTTCAGGCAGTGCGCCTATGCGGTGGCCTGAGCTCCCAGCGTCCGCTGGACGTCGGGCAGCATCTGCTGCAACTGCTGACCCCAGTAGCCCCAGCTGTGGGTACCGGTCGCCGGGAAGTTGAACACACCGTTGGTGCCACCGGCGGCCAGGTAGTTATCCCGGAAGGCAACGTTCGTCCGCAGCGTGAACCCTTCGAGGAATTGCGCCGACATCAGGTTGCCACCGGAGGAACCGGTGTCCAGATCCGACGGCGTACCGGTGCCGCAGTAGATCCAGATCCTGGTGTTGTTGGCGACCAGCTGATTGAGGTTGACCATCGGGTCGTTGCGCTTCCATGCCGGATCGCTCGACGGACCCCACATGCTTTCCGCGTTGTAGCCGCCCGCGTCGTTCATCGCCAGCCCGATCAGCATCGGCCACCAGCCCTCGGACGGGTTCAGGAAGCCCGACAGCGATGCCGCGTACACGAACTTCTGCGGGTAGTAGATCGAGTAGGTCAGCGCGGTGCCGCCAGCCATCGACAGGCCCACGACGGCGTTGCCGTTCTGGGACACACCGTAGTTGGTCTCCAGGAAGGCGGGCAGTTCCTGCGTGAGGAACGTCTCCCACTTGTAGGTGTAGTCCTGGCCGTTGCCCTTAGACGGCTGGTACCAGTCGGTGTAGAAGCTCGACTGACCACCAACGGGCATCACCGTTGACAGGCCGGACCCGTAGGTCCATTCGAACGCGGGCGTGTTGATGTCCCACCCGCTGTAATCATCTTGCGCCCGCAGGCCGTCGAGTAGGTAGACGGCGTGTGGGCCGCCCCCCTGGAACTGCACCCTGATGTTCCGGTTCATCGACTGGGAGAACACGTCCAGGTATTCCACCGGCAGTCCTGGCCGGGAGAATGCCCCAGCCGTCGCCGAACCCCCGACGAAGCCGATCAGCCCGGGCAGGGTTACCGCTGCCATCAGCCCAACGACCAGCCGGCGCAACCACGTACCACGAATCACTCTGACGAACTTCATAACGGCAACAGACCGCCTCTCCTTGTGCATCCCTATGTCTTCAAGCAATCGCCGTTGCTTTTCGAGCGCAAGTGAATCACGCCGATGTGGTTCGTTCCGGCTGTCAACGCCGAGTTGTGACGTCGCGGTTGGCTAACGATTTCGACTCGGCGAGGAGACCTTGGCGGCTCATGGGCGCGCCGATCTGCTGTGTGACCTGTGCGAACGGAGTGATCTTTGTGGTTTCGGGACAGACTTCCATGTGCCACCTCCGAGACACCCACCGCGCGGCTTACTACGGATGTCCGGCGACTTTCACGGCACTGAACTGCGACATGATGCAATCCGCCGATGAAGCGGGGCAGCCAGCTCTGGCAACACCATGGCAACGACACGGAGAGGCTGATCGGACGGCGTGTCCTTCAGCGATTCGATATCGGCGGCGGTTTTCACCTGTTCGCGGGAACTCAGCAAACTCCCGCCAAGGACGGCATCGCCTCCGGAGACGAGGCCGCCGCCTATCTCGCACCTCGCGCTGCCGAGTGAGCACGGATCAAACTCGCGACGTCACTGCAGTGCTCGACAAGTACTACGGCGGCCAGCGGGACAGGCAGACCCTCGGCAGGCTGGAGTCGCGCTAGACCTCGAGAACGACCCAGCCGTGAGGCTCGACGTCGAGCCGGTCGATCTGGTCCTCGCTCGGGACACCGGAGCCCGCGACGATGCGCGCGCTGCCGATGCCCAACTCGGACAACGACTTCCGCAACGGCTCGTCGTCGACGTTGAGCGCCACCACCAGCGATCCCGGATCTGACGTGGTCCGGTAGACATACTGGCGGTTGGCCAGGTGCAGCGCCGACGAGCGGGCATCGTGCAGCCACGGATGGCGACGACGCAAACCGATCAGATGCTGGTGCAGCCGGAAGGCGTCGTGGCCGAGGTGTTCGGATTCTTTTGGGCGCGTGGGGAATTCCGGACGCACCGCGTCGTCACCGCCGAACCGCTCCTCCTTGACGCCGCGATAGGCCCACTCGTCGCCTGCGTACACGCTGGGCGTGCCGCCGATGGTCAGCACGAGCGCCAGCGCGTGACCGACGTGGCGCTCGTCGTCCAGCCGGCTGGCGATGCGGGTGACGTCGTGATTGCCGACGAACGTCAAGGGCACGAACGCGTCGAGGAATTCGTCGTGCCTCGTCAGCGCGTGGTCGAGCTCGTGGAAGTTGCCATCGTTGAGGCTGCTCCAGATCGCCTTCCACAGTTCGTACTGCGTCACCGAGTCGAACGTGGACGCGGAGACGATGCCGACATAGTCGCCGTGGATGACCTCGCCGACGAACCATGCCTCGGGGAATTCGCTGCGCACCCGCGGCAGCACCTGGGCCCAGAACTCGTCGGGCACCGCGTAGGCGGCGTCCAGCCGCCAACCATCGGCGCCGCGGCGTAGCCAGTGCACCATGACGTCGGTGACGTAGTCAACGACCTCCGGGTTGCGATGGTTCAGGGTGATCAGTCCGTCATGCCCCTCGAAGGTAGCGAAACCATTGCGCCCCTTGTGAAACCACGAATCATCTCCGCCGCGCTGCGCCTTCTGATAGCGGCCGAAGTCGGTGCCGACGTGGTTGAATACGCCATCTAGCAGGACTCTCAGGCCGCGCCCGCGGACCTCCTCGATCAGGTGTTCGAAGTCGGACTCATCGCCGAGGCGCGGGTCGATCAGGTAGTGATCGACGGTGTCGTATCCGTGCGTCTGCGAGGCGAACACGGGCCCGAGCGCGATACCAGACGCCCCCAGTTCGACGGCGTGATCGAGCCACGCGGCGATCCGGCCGAGTCGGTGCTCGTCGGCGGTCGGAGCGGGTTCGGCGGGGAATGCGCCGACGAACCCCAGCGGGTAGACCTGCCACCAGATTACGTGCTCGACCCACGCCGGGTCGGTCATCTCTTGAACGTGGCTTCATACATCGCCTTCATCTCCTCGGCGAGTTCGGGTGCCGGCCCGTCGACCTCGATTCCCGGGGCAACGGTCGAGATCGGCAGCGGCGCGATGGGTGACGCGGACACACCCCACATCTGCAGCCATCCGACCATCTGAGCGGTCGACGCCGCGTACACGATTCGCCCGAGGCCGACCCAGGCGTGGGCAGCGGCGCACATCGGGCAGTGCTCGCCGGAGGTGTAGACGGTCGCGTTGGCGCGTTCGTCGGGTGTGAGGTGGGACGTGGACCAGCGGGCGATCTCGAACTCGGGGTGGCGGGTCGCATCGCCGTCCTTCGTGCGGTTCCGGTCCTCGATGCGAACCACCCCGTTCGCATCGACCAATAGTGAGCCGAACGGCTGGTCACCGGCCTCCAGCGCCTCCCTGGCCAGCTCCACGCAGCGGCGCAGGTGCCCCAGGTCTTCATCGCTGATCGCCACAGCGGGAGTGTACGCAGAAACGGGTGTCCGCCTTCGGCGCGTCAGCGGATAGCAGGCCAGCCCAATGAGCAGCGCGCAGAGATGCCCGAGCGAGGTGAAGTTGGTGCGGAGTACCAGCGCCCCTCCGACGAGCGTGACCACCAGGGCGAGGTAACCCCATCGCCACCGCTTGGGGACGCGATAGAACAGGACCCCGACGATGCCGACGACGAAATAACTCACGCCCACGTCGCGCGCGTCGATCAACCGCGACGACGCCGCGGCCCTCTCAATCGTCCAGTAGAGGTAGCCCTCGCTGAGGTAGGTCGCGCCGACGTGGCACACCAGTCCGACGATCGCCCAGCGCAGATGTCCCAGCCAGCGCTCGGCAGGCGCGAGAAAGACGGTGAAGACCAGCAGGTAGGGCCACCAGTATCTGCCATCGATCCACAACAGGCTCTGGAACAGCACCCGCAGGGGATCGGACGCCAGGTGGTGCAGGTTCGTCGACGTCGACTGCAGCATCTGCCGCAATGTCCGTGCCGTCATCGAATGCTGCACCAGCGTCGTCGCCAACAGCACGACCAGCCAGGTGTAGGTCAGCGGAGCGCTGCGCACATAGCTGCGCACCTGCTCCCATACACGATTCACGTTCACCGACGATAGAGAACCACCAGCCACGATGAATCCGACACGCTGGCCCGGGTCCTAGTCGGTATGAGCCAGCACATCGTTGCCGAAGCGACAACGCGACCTTCCCGATCCCGACCGACTCCTCATTCGGTACGAGGAGTTCACGGCAGCGTGAGCTGTGCGCGCTGGGCCCTCCGCAGACCACGCCGTGAACGGGTCCCTATCCGGAGCCGCAGCAGCCGTCGACATCGAGCCGGCACGCGCACGACGCCAGGATCGGCACGTCGGCGCGGGCGCGGGCGAGGTCGAGTTGTCGACCGATGACGGCCGCCTCGTCGTTGCGGCCCAGCCGCGTCAGGCATTCGTGGTATCCGTGCAGACTCCACACGTTGCCTGGGTGCTGACATGGGCGGCTCAACGTCGGATCGAGTCCGAGGTCGGCGGCGTACACCGCTGCGGCCTCCTCGACGCGCCCCTGTTCGAGCAACAGTGCACCGTACGCGTGCCGGGTCGGCTGCATCCACCCCCACGGTTCGTCGTAGGGGAGCGAATCGTCGAGTTCGATTGCGCGTCTGAGACATTCGAACGCTTCCTCGAAACTACTCTCGCGGTAGGCGATTTCGCCGTCCAGCATGGCCTCGGCCACGGCGAGGATGTCGCGACTGGTGTTGTTGAAGAGGTATCGACTGTCCGGAATCCCGGCGTAGGCAATGCCGAACGACTCTCGTTCGGTGTGCGCCTGCGCCAGCTGCCCCTTGGCGGCGTGCGCGACACCGCGGCCGTAGTGGATCGTGGCGGCGGTCGTGGAGTAGAGCTCGACGTCGTCGGGCAGCGGCTGCGCGATCAGCTCGTCCCATCGGCCGAAGCGGATCAGCACGTGCACCCGCAAGGGTGCGAACGCCTCGAGCCAGTCGGCCATCGGCGGCGATGCGATCGACAACACCTCAGGAGTCAGTTGGGCGGCGAGCTGGTTGGCTGCCTGCAGAGCCGTCGCGTACTGGCCCTCGAACATCGCCGAGTACACCACGAAGTGAAGGTCGTGTGCCCGGTAGAGCGAGTAGAAGTTGAGCGGTCCCGCACGATCGAGGAATTTCCGGTCTGCCTGTACCGCAGACATATTCGCCTCGATGGAGCTTAAGTAGTCGCCGCACAGGACGTCGATGTGGCTTGGCATGTGCTGCAGGTGCCCGGCGTCGGGGACCAGGCCACGCAACGAATCCGCGGCGGGCAGCGCGTCCTCGGGTGCGCCGACATCTCCATCGCGTGCACGTACAGGTGCAGGACACCGGGGTGCCGACGGCCCTCCTCGGTGGCGAGCGCAGCATCGAGGATGCGCTTGGCCTCGACGACGCGCGAACCCGGTGCGGGCTCACCGGTCCTGGTGTCCCACAGCGCCCACGCCGAGACATTCATCAACGCGTCGGCAGCCAGGGCCTGCACGTCGGTATCGTCCGGGTGGTCCGCAGCGAGTGTCGTCATGGCGTCGGCGTAGTCCGCGTGACCGGCCGTCAGAGCGTCGGTGTCCGCGGCGTCATCGGTGGGGAACCGTGCGGCGAGCGCGGCGATCAGGCCCCGCTCGACGACGGACGCCCGGCGGTTGCCGGCCAGTTCGAGCTCCGCGAGCGCCCTGGTCAGTGACGCGGTTAGGTCGGCGGGGTCGAAGGCCTCCCACGCCTTGTTGTAGTTCGGGCCGATCGCGTAGGCGATGCCCCAGCGGGCGATGGCGAGCTCGGGGTCCAGCGCCGACGCCCGTTCGAAGCAGCGGATCGACTCTTCGTGGTTGAACGCGTACGCCCAGACCATGCCGCGGTCGAACCACAGCTGGGCCTGGGCGGACGGCGTGTCAGTCGACCGGTGATAGGACCCTAGGTCGAAGTACGGCTGAGTCTCGTTCGGAGTCTCGTTCTGGCCGGACGCGGTAACGATCATGACTGGCACGATAATTCGTCCACTCCTTGGGGGCGAGGACGGCGATCACCGCGAGCCCCAATCCGGTCGCACCCCAAATGGCCAGGGTGACAATCGGTGTCAGGGTGCCGTTGCCACCGAAGTACTCGATGCCGCGCAGTAGTGCCACACCAGACCCCTGCGGCACGATCGCGTTGAAGGTCGTATAGAAGCCCGAGAGCAGCGGCAGCCCGACCGGGCCCGCGGCCGCCGCGTTGCCAACGATGATCAGGAACAACGTCACCAGCGCCGAAGCGGCGGTGCCGAACGCTGCCGCGACGCCGGTGACGGCACCGCTGACCGCGAACGCGTACAACCACAGCACACCGAAGACCTGCCAGCTGTGGCTGGTCAGCGCACCGAGGACGGCGTGGACGTACAGCGTCACGCCACCCGCCAGCAGAACGGAGTAGGCCGCGAGGCTCAGGGTGCGAAGCGCGAGCGTCGACAGCCTGCGCACACTGCCCATCATCAGGCCGAAGAGCGCGGCGCCCATCGTCGCGCCGATCGACAGGAAGATGACGGCGTAGAACTCGACGGTGCCCTGCGGGTCGTCGGGGGAGGTCGGGGCGACGTCCTCGACACTCGGTGTCAGGCCGGCCCTGGTGGCGATGGCGCGACCGACCGTCTCCGAGGCATTGGCGACGCTGCGTCCACCGCCGCCCGCGACGTAGATCTTCAACTCGCCGGTCTGCCCGACGACGTAGGCGGCGTCGGTCTTCCGGTCGTAGACCTGGGCGCGCGCGGCAGCCGCGTCGGCCACCTCCGTCACCTCGAGGTTGTCCTGGGCGCGGATCCCGTCGACCACCTGCTGCGGTCCGGCGACCGCGACGTCGAGGTGGTGCAGCCTCGGGTTGGCGAACGCGCCCGAGTAACTCGCGATCATCGCGATGACGAAGACGGTGAGTGCCGCCATCGCCAAGACCATCTTGCGGACGTCGGCCCGCGATACGCGCCGGTTGGCCACGGCCAGATGCGGAACGTGGTGCTCGTGAGGAGCTTCGTGCTTGCCCATGTCGGGTCCCTTCTTAGCGGGTTCGGTGAGTGGTGACGGGAGGACCGAGGAGCGCATCGACGGTGTCGAGTGCGGCGGTCACCCGGCCTCGGAGGTCGGTCGCGTCTGGATCTTCCATCCACGACCGGAGGACTTCCTGGAGGCCGCCGACGAGGAAGCGGCTGACGGATTCCGGGGCGATGTCGGCGATCGGGCCGACGACGTGCATGCCGTGCGCGGCGATTTCCTCGCAGGCGGGCTGGATCTCGGTACGAAACGCGGCCACCACGCGCTGGGTGACGGCGCTCGGCACTACGTTGCGGTACAAGGTGCGGTGTTCTTCGGCGAAGGCGAACAGGCCGACGATCCGTGCCCGGGCATCGCCGCGGATGTCCGCGACGGCGGCGGCGAACGCCACGGCGAACGCCGTCGCCACCGCGTCGTCACGGTCGCTGAAGTGCCGGTAGAACACCTGGCGGCTGACGCCAGCGCGCTTCACGAGGTCCCCGACGGTGATCTCGTCGACGGACCGCTCGTGCGCCAACGCGAGCGCGGCGTCGCGCAGCAGGGTGCGGACACGTTCGGCGCGGGGATCGGCGCTGTGAGTACGAGCGGGCATGATAATCAGCTTAAGCGACTTCGTGGACAGTTGACTACGAGTTATTAGGTTAACTAAGACACGTGATCCCGCAAATGTGACGGGCGCCTCTCACTGGCACTGCCGCCAAGGGGCACGTCCGTGCCGAACCGCCACCTACCGGGAGACCTGGTGCTTCGCGTGCGCCGTGTCCGTCTAACATCGCCAATCGGCGTCCACGATCGTGCCGATTGTCGAAAATCGTAGGAACCGTCTCCATAACGCGCATCGTGGTGCCCGAGTGACGAGTTTGCCAAACTTCACCGAAAGGCCCAGAGCTAGCAGAATCGCCTCAGCCGCGGGTCGCCTGGTGATCGACGTGGTGTACCGAATCGATGAACGGCAGGACTTGTCCTAGCCACTCGTCCGGCGCGGACGCGAAGACGACGTGGCCGGTGCCATGCTCGCTGAAGCGAGCGCCGGGGATGGCATCGCGGACGCCCAGTCCCCATGAGGCCGGCACTGACCGGGCAGTCGGGGTGTCCGCCGACTTCACCCTCGGCGCGGCCTACGAAGGCCCTCCCGGACACGTGCACGGCGGCGTCGCCGCGCTCATCCTCGATCACGCCCTTGGCGACGCGGCGAGTTCGCCCGATACGCCGCGGCTGACCGGCACCATAACCATGCGCTACCGCCGCATGACACCGTTGGGCCATCTGCACGTCGAGGCCGCAATCGTTCGCACGGAAGGCGTCAAGACCTTCGCCGCCGGACAACTCGCCGATGCCCACGGCGTCACGGTCGAGGCCGAGGGCACATTCATTCAGCCGCGGTGGGCACGCGACTGACCCTGTCGCGCCGAGAGATTCAGTCGGTGATGCCGACGAGGCTGCGAGTGATGTCGCCGATCTCGGCCACCAGAACCCGACTGGCGATGTCGCTGGGTCCGAGTTGTCGCGCGGCATCGCGAATACGCTGCTCAGCGGCGGCCACCCGGTCCCCGTCGATGCGCCAAGGCGCACCCGGTGTGGCCGGTGCGCCACACAGCGCCTCGGCGTACTCGTCGATTGCCACGACGAAGTCGCCACTCAGCGCAGCCGGCGGCTGCGCAGGCAAGCTGGATTCGAGCGTCGCGCATGAGGCGGTGACGGCGTTGAGCGCGGTGCGGTACGACTTCAGCCACCGACGCAGATCACCCGAGTCCGACGTCGTCGCACCGGCCGCTGCCTCGAACGCCGCCCGCGCGCGGAAGGCCCGCTCCCACGCCGCGGCCAGCGCCTCGCCGGGATGGTCCAAGCCGTGAACGAAGGCCTTGATCACCGTTGCGGCGTAATCGATCTCGGTCCTCAGTAGTTCCCCTGCACGCTGCCGCAGACGGATCAGAGAGTGATCGGGCAGCACGACGTGGACGAACACAGCTAGCGCGCCGCCGATCAACGTCGCGATCAGTCTGTCGGACATGGTGCCCACCCCTGCCGTGCCGGTGACGTCGATGAGGAACACGATCGTCGCCGCGAGTGCCGCACTCAGCGCAACGTATCCGAATCCCGATACCGCGTAGGCGATTCCGAGGGCCAGGACCGCGAGCAGGGCGGCAACCGAGCCGACGGGATGCCAGATCATGGTCACCACCGACGCCGCAACGATGCCCACCGCATTGCCTGCCACACGCCCGACGCACCTGGTGTAGGTGTGGGCGGTCTCCGGACGCAGCACCATCAGCGCGGTCAACGGAATCCAGTAACCGTGCGGAACGTCGGCGAAGCGTTCGACGGCCACCCCGGCGCCTGCCGCAGTGGCAAGTCGAATCGCGTGCCGCAGAATGGGCGATCCCCACGTCAGGTGCGTTCCGATCGCCGCTGCAGCCATCGGTATCGCGGACCGGACGCCATGGCGTCCGAGTCGCGTGACGTCATCCGAGCCGGGACTGAGCTCGCCGAAACGCAGTGCGACCGCCTCCCGAAGCTGGTGGGAAAGCCGATGCGCCAGTGCCACGTTCGATACCGCCACCTTGTCAGCTGCGGCCTCGACGCGCTGCATGCCGTCCACCGCCGCGCGTTTGGCGGTGCGGCTGCGACTCGCGACGACGTCCAACACCGCCGAGGCGGCACCGAGGAGTGCGGCCACCGCCCGGTCACCGGGCGACCTGCCCGCCAACGCCGCCAGAGTCACGGCTATCCGCTGCGGCAGGCCGTACCAGGCGCGGTAGGCGAGCGGGCGCCGCCTGGCCTGACGGTCGGTCAGGGTGAACGAGTCGCGGAGCCAGAGCAGCGGCGCCGGATCGACGCCCGCACCCGGATCCGCAGCGAGCTTCTGTGCGTCGACGCCGAGCGACCGGTATGCCCGGGTCAGGGCGTCCCGTTGAAGCCGCCACCGACGTCGCGGCCACAGGCCGATCAGCACGGCCTGTACCAGGCCGCCGCCGATGGCGAGCACGGTCGCCGTCACCACCGACGAGAGAGTTGGCGCGACCGGCGGCGCGGTGACGAGCAGCGCGCCCGCCGCCGTCGCGGTGAGCCCGGCAGTGGCACTGACCGCCCACTGCATGCCTGCGACGAAACACCACGCCGCGGCAACCAACACGAAGAGCACGCCGTACGACGACGTCGACGTGCCGAGTAGAACCGCCGCACCCATCTGCAACGAGATCGCACCCACCAGCCGAAGAGGTCCACGTGGACGGTCCTGCAGCGCAGTGGCTCCCGCGATCGCCGCCGCACCGGCCGCCGCCGTCGCCGCACCCGCCGACCCCCAGTGCAGCCCGGCACCCGCCGCGACCAACACGCCGAGGAGACTGCGACCCACCGCGCCGAGATCCGGCATGGTGAGTCCCTGCGGTAGCCCCTTCATCGCCTGCCCATCACAACGTTCGAAACTTACCGAATCGAACGGCCAATGTGGGTCAACGACGCCACCGTGGCGGTAGGTTCGTGCGGTGGAGAAGGTCATCATCACGCTCCGGGGGACGGCCGGCGACGACTCGTGGTGCACGCGTGTGCGCACCGAGGTCGCCGACGATCTCCTCGCGCTGGACGCGCCCGGTCTCGCGATCAACGTCCGGGATGCCGCGGTAGGCGACTCGCTGATGACGCTGACGACACTGGATCCGCCCGTCGTCGGGTTCGTCAGCATCTGGACCCAGCAGTCCTACGGCCCGCACGTGCTGGGCGCCCTTGACCGGCTGGCCGGCGAATGCCACCGAGTCGACGCCTACCTGGTCACCGAGTCGGTGCCGCTGCCACCACCCCCGACGTCAACGGGGGCACGCACGCCCGGTTTCGCGAACGTCGCGCTACTGCGCCGGCCCGAAGACCTGGACGAGGAAAGCTGGCTCGCGCGTTGGCATGTCGACCACACTCCGGTGGCGATCGCCACCCAATCGACGTTTGGATACACCCAGAACGCCGTTGTGCGGCCGCTCACCTGCGGTGCGCCGACCATCGATGCGATCGTCGAGGAATTGTTCCCCATCGAGGCGACACGGGATCTGCATGCGTTCTTCGGTGCCGCAGATGACGACGACCTCCACGATCGGATGACCCGCATGGTGTCGAGTACGTCGGCGTTCGGCGCCCACCGGAACGTCGACACCGTGCCGACCAGTCGCTACGTGATGCGCTCACCGTTCGCCGTGGAGGTGGCGACGTGACCACCCTCGACGATGCCGTCGGGTTGGCGGCGGCGGAAAGCGGTCTGGCCGTGGTCTCGACCGTCCGTGGCGACGGCACCGTCCAGGCGTCGCTGGTTAACGCCGGCGTGTTCCCGCACCCCGCCTCGGGCGAGCAGACCTTGGCGTTCGTCACCTACGGCAGGGTCAAGTTGGCCAACCTTCGGGCGCGGCCCCAGATCGCGGTGACGTTCCGCAGCGGATGGCGCTGGGCGACCGTCGAGGGCACGGCCGAACTCGCCGGGCCGGACGACCCGCAGGCCTGGCTTGTAGGCGACGCGATTCCGCTGCTGCTGCGCGACGTGTTCACGGGTGCGGGCGGACATCACGACGACTGGGCCGAGTACGACCGGGTCATGGCCGAGCAGCGGCGAACGGTCGTCCTGATCTCACCCGGTCGCGTGTACTCAAACGGCTAACGAATACGCTTCAGCCGTGCTGGTGCAGATCGACGACGCCAACGGCGTGCGAACCCTGACCCTGAACCGCCCCGAGGCGCTCAACGCGTTCAACGAGGCGCTGTACGACGCCACCACGACCGCGTTGCGCGAGGCCGACGAGGACCCGACCGTTGCCGTCGTCGTGTTGACCGGCGCTGGCCGGGCGTTCAGCGCCGGCAACGATCTCGTCGAGATGCAGGCGCGCATCACCGACCCGGCGTTTCAGCCCGGGGAATACGGGTTCCCCGGCATGATCGAAATCCTGACCGCATTGCGGAAGCCGCTGATCCTGGCGGTAAACGGCCTCGGCGTCGGGATCGGTGCAACGATCCTTGGCTATGCCGACCTGGTCTTCATGTCCTCATCGGCACGGCTCAAGTGCCCGTTCACCAGCCTCGGCGTCGCCCCCGAAGCCGCGTCGTCCTACCTGTTGCCGCAGCTGGTCGGCCGACAGAATGCCGCGTGGATGCTGTTGTCCTCGGAATGGGTCGACGCCGACGAGGCGCATCGGATGGGGTTCGTATGGAAGGTCTGCGAACCCGACGTCCTTCTCGCCGAGGTCCGTCGCCACGCCGAAATCCTTGCCTCACGGTCGATTCCGAGTCTCATCGCGGTGAAGCACACCATGGTCGAGCCGACCCGGGCAGAGATCACGTCCGCCGCGGCTCGGGAGTACGCGCAGTTCGCCGAGTTGCTCGGGGGAGCAGCCAACGCCGACGCGCTGGCCGCATTCGCCGATCGACGCGACGAAGGCTGATCAACCCGCTGCGTGCATCGGGCATCCCTTGACGACGGAGGCGTCGATGATTGCGCGCAGGGTGCGACGGCAGCGCCCGCAGTCGGAGCCTGCCCCACACGCCTCGGCAATCTGCTTCGACGTCGATGCACCGGATGCGACCAGATCGGTGACGGCCTTACTCGTCACTCCCGCGCACAGGCATACGAACATCAGCTGTTCACCCGTTCTCCGAGAGCCACGAGATGGGCGAGCACTCGAG
>JBBRTH010000070.1:0-26630 GCA_038244615.1 Mycobacteriales bacterium
CTGCTCGTTGCGCGTGGTTGGTCACGGGCACGGTATGCGCATGGAGTGCCGGGCGCCGGGCGGCGACGTCAATCAGTACCTCGCCGTCTCCGCGTTGATTGCCGGCGGTCTATACGGCATCGACCAACAGCTCGAGTTGCCCGACGCGTGCACAGGCAACGCGTACACCAGTGGCGCGGAACGCCTTCCGACCACGCTGGCCGAGGCTGCCGGGTTGTTCGCCGAGTCGACCGCGGCGCGCGAGGCGTTCGGCGACGAGGTCGTCGAGCACTACCTGAACAACGCGCGCATCGAGCTGAAGGCGTTCAACTCGTCGGTCACGGACTGGGAGAGGCGACGTGGTTTCGAGCGCCTCTGAGCTGTCCCCGAGCCGCCCGATCGTCGGGCTGACCACCTACTTGCAGCAGGCTCAGACCGGAGTGTGGGACGTGCGGGCCAGTTTCCTGCCCGCCGTGTACGTCGAGGGCATCACCTCGGTAGGCGGCATCGCCATGCTGCTTCCGCCGCAGCCAGTGGACGACGCCATCGTCGAGCGCGTACTCGACGGTCTCGACGGTCTGGTGATCACCGGCGGACGCGACCTCGATCCCGCCACCTACGGCCACGCTCCGCACCCGTCCACCGACGAGCCGGCGCGTGATCGTGACGCCTGGGAATTGGCCCTCGTGCGTAGGGCTTTGGCGCGAAGGTTGCCGTTGCTCGGCATCTGCCGCGGTGCGCAGGTCCTCAACGTCGCACTCGGCGGCACACTGCACCAGCATCTCCCCGACGTCGTCGGCCACTACCAACATCAGCTGGGTAACGCCGTGTTCAACACCTCGTCGATCCAGACCGTGCCCGGCACCCGGCTCGCCGCGCTGATCGGTGAGTCGATCGATGCCCAGTGCTACCACCACCAGGCCATCGCCGAGCTCGGCGCGGGGCTGATGGCGAGTGCGTGGGATCCGGACGGCGTGGTGGAAGCCGTTGAAATACCCTCCGGGGCGAGCGAAGCGACGGGAAATGGGCAGGCCGGGGCGAGCGAAGCGACGGGAAATGGGCAGGGCACGTTCGTTCTGGCGGTCCAGTGGCACCCCGAGGAGAGGCTCGACGACCTGCGCCTCTTCGCCGGTGTCGTGGACGCCGCCGCGGCGTACACAGCCGGCAAGGGCCAAACGAATCGAGAAAGGGAAACCGCGTGAGCACGTCGACACTGATCAACCCGGCCACGGAGGAGGTGCTGCGCACCGTCGAGCTGCTCGACGTCCCCGCCGTCGACGACGCGGTCGCGCGCGCCAAGTCCGCGCAGAAGCAGTGGGCCAAGCTGGCGCCCGCCGAACGGGCCGCCGCATTGCGTTCGTTCGCCGCGCAGGTCGATGCCCACATCGACGAGCTGGCGGCGTTGGAGGTGGCCAACTCCGGGCACGTGATCGGCAACGCCGAGTGGGAGGCCGGACACGTCCGCGACGTGCTGCAGTTCTATTCGGCGAGCCCGGAGCGACTGTCCGGCAAGCAGATTCCGGTGGCCGGTGGGCTCGACGTCACGTTCAACGAACCACTCGGTGTCGTCGCCGTGATCGCGCCGTGGAACTTCCCGATGACCATCGCGTCATGGGGCTTCGTGCCCGCCCTCGCCGCCGGCAACGCCGTTCTGGTCAAGCCCGCCGAGATCACCCCGTTGACCACCATGCGGCTGGCCGAACTCGGGCGCGACGCAGGCCTGCCCGAAGGACTGTTCCAGGTGCTGCCCGGCAAGGGTTCGGTGGTGGGGGAGCGGTTCATCAGTCACCCCGACGTTCGCAAGATCGTCTTCACCGGTTCGACCGAGGTGGGCGTGAAGGTGATGGCGGGTGCCGCGCAACAGGTGAAGCGGGTGACGCTGGAACTCGGCGGCAAGAGCGCGAACATCGTCTTCGACGACTGCGACCTGGAGAAGGCTGCCGCCACCGCGCCCTACGGGGTATTCGACAACGCCGGCCAGGACTGCTGCGCGCGCAGCCGAATCCTGGTTCAGCGCAACGTCTACGACAAGTTCATGGAGCTCCTCGAGCCCGCGGTGAAGGGGCTCGTCGTCGGCGATCCGGCCTCTCGGGACAGCGAGATGGGCCCGCTCGTGTCCCGGCCGCACTTCGACACCGTGTCGTCCTACGTGCCCGACAACGCGCCCGTCGCCTTCCGGGGCTCTGCGCCGACGGGACCCGGATACTGGTTTCCGCCAACGGTTCTCACCCCGCAGCGCACCGATCGTTCGGTGACCGAGGAGATCTTCGGCCCCGTCGTCACCGTGCTGCCATTCGAGGACGAGGTCGACGCGATCGAGCTCGCCAACGACAGCCCGTACGGGCTGTCCGGATCGATCTGGACCGACAATCTGTCGCGCGCCCTACGGGTGTCGCGTGGCGTGGAATCCGGCAACCTGTCGGTGAACTCCCACTCTTCGGTCCGCTACAACACGCCGTTCGGCGGCTTCAAGCAATCGGGGCTGGGCCGCGAACTCGGTCCGGACGCACCGCTGCACTTCACCGAGACCAAGAACGTCTTCTTTGCGATTACGGAGGAAAACTAGATGGATCTGACCCATCGGCTCGCGGGCAAGGTCGCGGTCATCACAGGTGGCGCCGGCGGAATCGGACTTGCCACGGCGAAGCGGATGCGGGCCGAGGGCGCGACGATAGTCATCGGTGACATCGACCCGGCGACGGGCAAGACCGTAGCGGAGGACCTGAATGGCACCTTCGTTCAGGTCGACGTCTCGAACCAGGTCGCCGTCGACGCGCTGTTCGACACCGCCGCAGACACTCACGGTTCGGTCGACATCGCCTTCAACAATGCGGGCATCAGCCCGCCGGAGGACGACCTGATCGAGAACACCGGCATCGACGCGTGGGACCGGGTACAGGACATCAACCTCAAGTCGGTGTTCTTCTGCTGCAAGGCAGCACTGCGCCACATGGTGCCTGCGCAGAAGGGTTCGATCGTCAACACCGCGTCGTTCGTCGCCGTGATGGGATCGGCGACGTCGCAGATCTCCTACACCGCCTCCAAGGGCGGGGTGCTGGCCATGTCGCGCGAACTCGGTGTGCAGTACGCCCGCCAGGGCATCCGGGTCAACGCCCTGTGCCCGGGACCGGTGAACACGCCTTTGCTACAGCAGCTGTTCGCGAAGGATCCCGAGCGGGCGGCGCGACGGCTGGTGCACATTCCGGTTGGTCGGTTCGCCGAGCCGGAGGAGCTCGCCGCCGCGGTGGCGTTCCTCGCCAGTGACGACTCGTCCTTCATCACCGGCTCCACGTTCCTCGTCGACGGTGGCATTAGCTCCGCCTACGTGACGCCGCTCTGAGTACATGACCGTTCCCGCATCGGATCCGCAGCCCGCCAGTGAAACCTTGCTGCGTCCGGTGCGACTCGGCAACGCGTTCGAGGACACCGTCGGCCGGCTGCTCGAGACCATCCGGCTCGGCGTGCTGGAGCCCGGCGAATCGCTGCCGCCGGAACGGGAACTGGCCACTCGGCTCGGCGTCAGCCGCGACACCGTCCGCGAGGCCATCAAGTCATTGTCCGACGCTGGTTATCTGGTGTCGCGACGCGGTCGGTACGGCGGCACCTTTCTCGCCGAGGATCTGCCGGCGCCCAGCGCCGATGGAGTTCGGTTCAGCCGCGCGGACATCGACGACGCCCTGCGGCTGCGCGAGATCCTGGAGGTGGGTGCGGCGCGCATGGCCGCGGGTCGGACGCTGACCGCCGGTGAGCGCGAGACCCTGTGGAGCAGGCTCACCGATGTAAGGGGAGCGGCAACGGAGGACTACCGCAGGCTGGACTCCCGACTGCACCTCGCCATCGCCGAGGCCGCCGGTGCGCCATCGCTGGTGCCGCTGGTGGCCGAGAACCGGATGCGGCTCAACGAACTGCTGAACCACATCCCGTTGCTCACGCGCAACATCGTGCACTCCGACGAGCAGCACGAGGCCATCGTGATGGCGATTCTGGCCGGGGATGCGGACGGGGCCGCCGAGGCCATGGCTGCGCACGTGTGGGGATCGGCGTCGCTACTGCATGGGTTCCTCGACAGCTAGAACAGCCTCGCCGCGCACACGAGACTGATGAGGGGTGTCCGGCGCCATCTGGACTAAATTGCACACATGGAGCCCGGCGGCGAGGCGGTGGTGCGACGCGCGGCGTCGGCGCTCGCCGACGTCGACATCGACGGCTGGACGCTGCGCTTCGACCTGCTGTCGGATCCGAACCGGCTCGAAATCCTGCTCAGCTTGCACCGCGCGCCGGGAATCTTCGTGAGCGAACTGGCCACCGTCGTAAGTCGGTCGGAAAACTCCGTCTCACAAGCGCTTCGGGTTCTCCGGCAGCAGGGCTGGGTGAGCAGCACCCGGGTGGGTCGTTCGGTTGCCTACCGGCTCGACGACGAGATCATCCACGACCTGCTGCACTGGATAGGCGCTGCGCACGGCTGACCTACCCAACTGGACAGTTCGCCGGCCTGAACATCTGAACAGCTAGACAGATGATTGGACGCCGCCTAGGGTCGAGTCACACTAGGGTCTGCGGCGTTTGGAGGGCATGTGATCGTCAGCACGGCATCGGAATCCCCGTTTGATTCTCGTGTCACGAGCCCCCTGGATCGCACCGACTGGACGTCGATCGTCGGCATGGGAGTCGTCGTCCTCTTCCTTCACCTGTTCGGTTGGGGAGTCTTGGTGTTCGGCGTCGCCCCGCAGCACATCACCCTCGGGTCCACTGGCGTATTCGGCGTCGGCCTCGGTCTGACCGCCTACCTCCTCGGGATGCGGCACGCCTTCGACGCCGATCACATCGCGGTGATCGACAACACCACCCGCAAGCTCGTCGGAGAGGGCAAGCGGTCGCTGTCGGCCGGGTTCTGGTTCTCACTCGGTCACTCCAGCGTCGTGTTCGGGCTGGCGTTCCTGCTTGCTCTCGGCGTCAAGGCACTCGTCGGGCCGGTCCAGGACGAGAACTCGTCAATGCTGCAGACGCTCGGCCTGATCGGCTCACTGGTAGCGGGGACGTTCCTGATCCTGATCGGGTTGACGAACCTGTTCGCGGTCGTGGGCATCGCCAAGGTGTTCCGCGAGATGCGGACCGGCGAATACAGCGAAGTCGAGTTGGAGCGGCAGCTGAACAGCCGTGGTTTTCTGGCCAGGCTGCTCGGACGCGTTATGCGGCGGGTCAGCAAGCCGTGGCATCTGTACCCGGTGGGGCTGCTGATGGGGCTCGGCTTCGACACTGCGACGCAGGTGGCTCTGCTGGTGCTCGCCGCAGGAACCGCCGCCTTCACGCTGCCCTGGTACGCCATTCTGGTGCTCCCCGTGTTGTTCGCGGCGGGCATGAGCCTGTTCGACGCCGCCGACGGGATCTTCATGGCTCGGGCGTACGGATGGGCGTTCCTCAAGCCGATCCGCAAGGTCTACTACAACCTGACGATCACCGTGCTGTCGGTGTTCGTCGCTCTGGTGATCGGCGTCATCGTGCTGATCGGACTGCTGGTCGACCGTCTCGGCATCGAGTCCGGCCCCTTGGCGTTCATCGGCTCGGCCGATCTCGAGTTCGTCGGGTTCACCATCGTCGGGCTGTTCGTGGTGGTGTGGTTGATCGCACTCGCGGTCTGGCGCTTCGGTCGGATCGAAGAACGCTGGGATCACTCCGCCTAAACGACGCCTAAACGTGTCTCCCGAATGGGAGGGCGTTGACCGGCGACGATTGACCGGTGACGCGAATGGGTGTGATTTCGGATGAGTTCTGGGCAGCGGTCGAATCGGTGATGCTCTCTGATGTGGGCAAGCGGGGCAACCGATTCGGTGACCATCGCCGGATACTGGAGGGCAGTCATCCCAGCACACACCGGTGCGCCCGACCGTGCGCGTTTCGAACCGAAACGTGACCCCGTCCGGTAGCGTCGTGCAATTGTGGCCAAGGGCAAGTTGATCGTCCTCAACGGCGGCTCCAGTGCGGGCAAGACTTCGCTAGCCCTGGCCTTTCAGGATCTCGCTCCCGAGTGCTGGATGCTCTTGGGTATCGACCTGTTCTGGTGCGCGCTCCCCCCAGCCCAACTCGACCTGGAGCGGGTGCGTCCCGAGTACTACACGTGGGGCAGCGAAGTCGAGGCCGACGGGCGCGAGTGGTTCACTGTCTACCCCGGTACCGTCCTGGACAAGGCCATGCATGCCCGCTACGGGGCCATCAGGGCCTACCTGGAGGACGGCATCAACGTCATAGCCGACGACGTGATCTGGAAGCGTGAGTGGCTTGTGGACGCCCTCCGGATCTTCGAGGGCTTCAAGGTCTGGCTGGTGGGGGTCCACGTATCGGACGCGGAAGGCGCCCGTAGGGAGGCGGAGCGGGGTGACCGCTACGCCGGGTGGAGCCGCGGGAGCGCCCGGGCCGCCCACGCTGATGCCGAGTACGACTTCGAGCTGGACACCACGGTTAGCCCGATCCCGGTGCTGGCGAGGGACCTGCAGGAGAGGTACGAGGCCTGTCACGAACCCGGGGCGTTCGACCGGCTCCGCGATCGCTTCCTTTCCTGAGCTCGATCGGCGCCACGCTCGGGCGCCGCTTCCGACTCAGAATGTAACGGCGAGAACGATCGATTCATTCGATGAGCGATCGAGCCGACCCACTACCGGACCCGGTGAATTTCTCCCTCAATGCCTGTGCTAATCAACGCTTTTCGGCGGGTCGCTGGTTCAGGAATGGTCCCTTGCGACGAGCGTGTCGGAACGAGCACCCGCGCATTGTTGATGCGCCCGCAGGTTCGTCGAATCCACCGACAACAGCTTCTCGGTGCCGGTATCGACCCCGAACACCGCCGCGACCTGGGCCACATCGCATCGTGGCGGCGTGCTCGACGGAACGCGCTACAGCAACCCCAGCAGCGCGTTCTCGATCACCTCCGGCAACGCGGGGTGAATCCAGTACTGGCCCTGGGCAAGCTCTTTCGCGGTCTGACCGAAGCTCATCCCCTGGATGATCGGCTGAATGATCGACGAAGCCTGGTGACCCATGATGTGGGCGCCGAGGATCTTGCCGGTCGCACGATCGCCGATCAGCTTCGCGACGCCGTGCTCGTCCTCCATCGCCCAACCGTAGGCGGTGTCGCCGTACTTCTGCACCTTGGTGACCACGTCGAATCCGGCCGCCCTCGCGTCGGCCTCGGTCATGCCCACCGAGGCGATCTGGGGATCGGTGAACACGGCCGACGGCACGAAGCGATGGTCCGAAGCGCGCATGGCCGCGGTGTCGTGCCAGTCGATCAGCAGGTTGTGCCGCACGACGCGCATCTCGTGGTTGGCGGCGTGCTTGAGCTGATGGGCCGACGACACGTCACCGAGGGCGAATATCCCACGCGCCGTGGTGCGCTGGTATTCGTCGACGACTACCAGCCCGGAGTCGTCGACGTCCACCCCGGCCAGCCCGGCGTCGAGCCGATCTCCATTCGGCACCCGCCCGGTCGCCACCAGCAACATGTCGGCCTCGATCGTCTTGCCGTCGTCGAGGTCGAGGATGTGACGGTCGCCGTCCCGATGGACTCCGACGACGTTCTCGTGGGTGTGCAGATCCCACTTCTCCGCGGCGATGTCGGTGAAGGGATGACAGATGGAGTCGTCGCAGTGGGTCAGAAGGCCGGCCCCGCGGACCACGATCGTGACGCGCACGCCGAGCGCGGAGAACACGTGCGCGAACTCCGCGGCCACGAAACCGCCGCCGACGATCACCAGGTGCTCGGGGAGCTCCGGGATCCGCATGATGGTGTCGCTCGTCTGGTATTCGACGCCGCATTCGGCGATGGCCGGGGGAACGCGTATGCGCGAGCCGGCCGCGATGACCACCTTGTCGGCGGTGAACTCGTCGCCCGCGTCGGTGCGCAGGGTGTAGCGGCCGTCGGGTTGGGTGGGCCCGAACCTGGTGTGGCTGGCGTACACCCGCACGTTGGCCAGGCTGCGCTTGTACTGTTCACCGCCCACCGCGATCGGGTCGATGCGCCCGAACACACGATTGACGATGTCGGGCCAGCGCACCTTGTCCAGGGTGGAGTCGATGCCGTAACGCGAGCCCTCCCTGATGCTTTGGGCCACCTCGGCCGCGTAGACGAACATCTTGGTCGGGATGCAGCCGACGTTGAGGCAGGTACCACCGAAGGTGTCCTCCTCGCAGATCGCCACCCGCATGTCGCCGTACCTGGCGTCGACACCCGGGTCCGGAATGCTGTTGCCCGAGCCCGTTCCGATGATCGCCAGATCGAAGTGTTCCACGTGGCTAGCTCCGTCCGGATTTCGTTGTAGGGCTCCGAGTTTCGGAGCCTAGGTAGTGGTCGAGCCAGCGGCCCAGCTCGGCGTAGGCGGCCGCACGCGGCTCGGCCAGAGACAGGAACACGTCATGTTTGGCGTCGGTGATCGGCGCAATGGTCTGCCGGTTGCCCACACAGCCTGCCCAGCGGGCGATCTGCTTCACGTCGAGCACGGCGTCACCGCGCTGAATCGACTCTGGATCGGGCACCTCCGGCACACTGTGGTCGGACCGAAGCAGAAGGCTGGGCACACCGACGTCCAGACCGCGGTGCAGTCTCGCCTGGCCGCGCCGCATGGCGTTGATCCAGCCGAACGTGACGGGGAACCCGCCGAGCGGTTTCAAGTCGAGGTCGTAGTCGAACTCACCGGAGTAGTCGCGGTGCAGGCTGGTCCCGTAACCGCCGGGGGTGGGCTTACGGATCACCTGCAGCTTGCGGAATCGCGCGAGGGCGGTGAGTGCGGCCGACGTAGGCGCGGTGCGCAGGATCGCCGGGCCGTGCAGGTCGAAGAACGGACTGTTGAGCACCAGCCCGCCGAGGTGTGACGCGGCGCCACGCCGCCGAAGCCGATCCAGCCAGAGGGTCGCGATCAACCCGCCCGCGGAGTGGCCGTACATGCATACCCGAACGGCCTCGCCGTTGCCTGCGTCCGCCGCGATGACACCGAGGGCACGGTCCAGTTCGGCGTCGTAGCCGGCCAGGTCGGTGGTGAAGTGCGGCGTCTGTCCGTGTCGGCGCGATCTGCCGCACTTGTGCAGATCCAGCGCATAGAAACCGAACCCGCGGCCCGCGAAGTGATCCGCCAGTTCGGTGTTGAAGAAGTAGTCGGTGTAGCCGTGTAGCGCAAGCACCGCGTGCCTGCCGCCTCCGCCGTCGCCTCGTCGCACCAGGGTCGCGACGAGATCGCCCTCCCCATGCGGATCGCGGCCCAGCGGCAGGGTTTGCTGCCGATAGCCGGGGAGCACGTCGGGTTCCCAGGTGGGCTCCCCGCCAGGTTCCCGCGGTGTCATGGCCTCACTCTATGCGGCCGTCGACTCCGCACGGCGGCGCGGGACGGGTGTCGGCCGACGAAATGCCCGCGAAGCTGACGGGATAACCTGGTAGCCCTGTACGCGATACCCTGGTAGCCCCGCACGCGCGGCGAGCGGGTGCGCGATCACGAAGGGTCAAGGATCAGGTGTCTGAGGTTACGAGGACCGACGTCGTGCTGGTGGGCGCGGGCATCATGAGTGCCACGTTGGCCACTCTCTTGAAGCTGATGGAGCCCGACTGGTCCATCACGCTGATCGAGCGGCTCGACGGTGCGGCCGCCGAGAGCAGCGATCCGTGGAACAACGCAGGCACCGGCCACTCCGCGTTGTGTGAGTTGAACTACACCCCGCAGCGTGCCGACGGCACGATCGAGATCAACAAGGCCGTTCACGTCAACGAGCAGTTCCAGGTGTCGCGGCAGTTCTGGGCGCATGCCGTCGAGACTGGCGTCCTGCCCGACGTGCGAAGCTTCCTCAACCCCATTCCGCACGTCAGCTTCGTGCACGGGGCCAATCACCGCGACTACCTCAAGAACCGCCGCGAGACGTTGGTGCACAACCCGTTGTTCGCGTCGATGGAGTACATCGACGACGCAGACGAGTTCGCCCGCCGGCTGCCGTTGATGGCGGCCAAACGCGACTTCTCCGAACCCGTCACGCTGAACTGGACTCAGGACGGCACCGACGTCGACTTCGGTTCGCTGACACGACAGCTCATGGGTTACGCCGCGCAACGGGGTATGACGACGCTGTTCGGTCACGACGTGCGCGACCTGAGCAAGGATTCCGACGGCAGCTGGACGCTGAAGGTCATCAACCGACGCACCCGTCAGAAACGCAAGATCAACGCGAAGTTCGTGTTCGTGGGCGCCGGTGGCGGCGCCTTGCCGCTGCTCCAGAAGTCAGGCATCGAGGAGGCCAAGGGCTTTGGCGGCTTCCCCGTCGGCGGCCAGTGGCTGCGTACCGGCAACGCCCTGCTGGCGGCGAACCACCAGGCCAAGGTGTACGGCGCGCCACCGCTGGGCGCCCCTCCGATGTCCGTGCCGCACTTGGATGCTCGCGTTATCAACGGTCGCTCCTGGCTGTTGTTCGGCCCGTTCGCCGGTTGGTCGCCGAAGTTCCTCAAGCAGGGCAAGGTCACCGATCTGCCCTTCTCGGTGAAGCCGAACAACCTGGGCTCGATGCTCGGCGTTGGTCTCACCGAGATGAGCCTGGTCAAGTACCTGGTCGGTCAGCTGTTGCTGAGCGAGGCCGACCGAGTCGAATCGCTGCGTGAATTCGCCCCCAGCGCAGTCGATTCCGACTGGGAAATCGACATCGCGGGCCAGCGCGTCCAGGTGATCCGCCGCAAGGGCGCTGGCGGCGTGCTGGAATTCGGTACCACGGTGCTCGCGGCCGACGACGGCAGCATTGCGGGTCTGCTCGGCGCATCGCCCGGTGCCTCGACGGCCGTCCCGGCGATGCTCGACGTCTTGGAGCGCTGCTTCCCCGATCGCTTCCCGGGATGGGAGCCCAAGCTCAAGGAAATGGTCCCATCGTTCGGCACCGAACTCTCCAACGATCCCAAGCTGTTCGAGGAAGTGTGGGCCTGGGGCACGAAGGTGCTGAAGCTCGACACCAAAGCCACGGACGTGCCCGCGGTTACCGTATGACGGTCGCACCGTGACGATCTCGCCACGTCGAAGCTGGGCCAAGGATCTGGACGCTGCAACGCTTTACGAGCTGCTGAAGCTTCGGGTGGAGGTCTTCGTCGTCGAGCAGGCCACGCCGTACCCCGAGTTGGACGGGCGTGATCTGCTCGCCGAGACACGGCACTTCTGGCTCGAGGATCCCGACGGCAAGGTCATCTCGACACTGCGGCTGATGGAGGAACATCCCGGTGGCGAGAAGGTCTTTCGCATCGGACGGGTGTGCACCAAGCGCAGCGAGCGGGGGCATGGCCATACCAACCGGCTCATGCAGGCCGCGCTCGCCGAGGTCGGCGACGACCCGTGCCGCATCGACGCCCAGACCTACCTCGAGGAGATGTACGTCAAGAACGGCTTCCTCCGCGACGGTGCGGAGTTCCTCGACGATGGGATCCCACACATTCCCATGTTGCGGCGCAGCGGACTCCCCGGTGCGGGCTGAGGCCTCGTGACATCTTCTCCTCCCACGCCCTATCCCTTCTCGGCACTCGTCGGGCAGGACCGGCTGCGACTGGCGCTGGTTCTGTGCGCGGTGCGGCCCGAGATCGGCGGTGTGCTGATCCGCGGCGAGAAGGGCACCGCGAAGTCGACAGCGGTGCGGGCCCTGGCCCAAATACTTGCGGCGGTCGACGAGGGTGCCCGCCTGGTCGAACTGCCGATCGGCGCCACCGAGGACCGAGTCGTGGGATCGCTGGACCTGCAGCGTGTGCTTCGCGACGGCGAGCACGCGTTCTCGCCGGGGCTTCTGGCTCGCGCCCACGGCGGCGTCCTCTACGTCGACGAGGTCAACCTGCTGCACGACCACCTGGTCGACGTGCTGCTCGATGCAGCCGCGATGGGCCGCGTGCACGTCGAGCGCGATGGCGTCTCGCACAGTCACGAGGCTCGGTTCATGCTCGTCGGCACCATGAATCCCGAAGAGGGAGAGCTGCGGCCGCAGCTGTTGGACCGGTTCGGCTTGACGGTCGACGTCTACGCGTCCCGCGACGTCGACACGCGCGTGGAGGTGATCCGTCGTCGCATGGACTTCGAAGCCGATCCCGACGGTTTCGCCGCGCGATACACCGCCGAGGACGTAGACCTGTCCCGCCGGATTGTGCTCGCTCGCGCCATGGTTGCAGCGGTGGTCCTGCCGGACAACGAGTTACGCCGGATCGCGGCCCTGTGCGCGGCGTTCGACGTCGACGGGATGCGCGCCGACCTGGTGGTGGCCCGCACCGCCATGGCGCACGCCGCCTGGCGTGGGGCCAATCGCGTGGAGGAGCAGGACGTCCGTGTTGCCGCGGAACTCGCCCTCCCACACCGCCGCCGTCGTGACCCGTTCGACGACCCGGGCCTCGATCCCGATCAGCTGGACGAGGCGATGAGCCAGGCCGGCGAGAGCGCCGACGCGCCCGAGCCAGAGCCAGAGCCGGACCCCAAACCACCGGGCGGTGGGCAGGGCGCGCCGGAAGCCTCCGATGCCGAGACGGCCAATGGGTCGACGCAGCAGCGCAATTCACCGTCGTCAGCGCCGCGCCCCAACGGGACGCCTACGGCGACGTTCCGGGCCAAGGCGCTGGTGGTACCCGGGGTCGGGGAGGGTGCTCCAGGGCGCCGCTCGCGGGCCCGCAACCGGACGGGCACCCCCGTGTCGGCCACCGAGGACCCTCGGGCCGGTCACGGCCTGCACGTCTTCGGCACCTTGCTCGCGGCCGCCGAGCGGCAGACCAGGCCGGGGCGACCTCAGCTCGGTCCGACCGACCTTCGTCGTTCCATTCGCGAAGGCAGGGAAGGCAATCTGGTCATCTTCCTGGTCGACGCGTCGGGCTCGATGGCAGCGCGCGACCGCATGGCGGCCGTCGGCGGCGCCACGCTGTCGCTGCTTCGCGATGCCTACCAACGTCGGGACAAGGTCGCCGTCGTCACCTTCCGTGGGCAGCAGGCGCAGGTGCTCCTTCCGCCGACGTCGTCGGTGCACATCGCCAGCAGACGTCTGGCGCGCTTCGACACCGGCGGCAAGACGCCGCTGGCGCAGGGCCTCCTCGCCGCCAGAGACCTCGTCGTCCGTGAGAAGGCCCGTGACCGGGTGCGTCGCAGCCTGGTGGTCATCATCACCGACGGCAGGGCCACCGGTGGGCCCGATCCGCTCGGGCGTTCGCGAACGGCGGCGGCGATGCTGCGTGCGGAGGGCGCGGCGGCCGTGGTGGTCGACTGTGAAACCTCCTACGTACGATTGGGTTTGGCTGAAGTGCTGGCCACGCAACTCGCTGCGCCCACGGTGCGGCTCGCGGACCTTCGCGCCGACGGACTGACACGCTTGGTCACCTCGCACGCCGACCGCCGCGCCGCGTGATCTAGAACGGGGGGAAGATACCGATGCCACAGGGCCAACCGCTCGCCGTCCCGGCCGACGGCCTGACGACGCGCGCACGTCGCAATGCCCCCGTCCTTGCGGTCCACACCGGTCCCGGCAAGGGCAAGTCCACTGCCGCATTCGGGATGGCGTTGCGCGCGTGGAACCAGGGCTTCGACGTCGCAGTGTTCCAGTTCGTCAAGAGCGCGAAGTGGAAGGTGGGCGAGGAGGCGGCATTTCGCGAACTCGGCCGCATGCACGACGAGCACGGTGTCGGTGGACCCGTCGAATGGCACAAGATGGGCTCGGGCTGGTCATGGACGAGGAAGAAGGCGCGCAATCACGACGGATCCGAGATCGACCACGCGGCGGCCGCGGCCGACGGTTGGGCCGAGATCTCGCGCCGGTTGTCCGAGCAGAGCCATGACTTCTACGTGCTGGACGAGTTCACCTATCCGCTGAAGTGGGGTTGGGTCCACGTCGATGAGGTCGTCGAGGTCCTCGTTTCGCGGCCGGGCGCGCAACACGTCGTGATCACCGGTCGCGACGCTCCGCAGCGGCTCCTCGACGCCGCCGACCTGGTGACCGAGATGAGATGCGTCAAGCATCCGATGGATGCAGGCCGCAAGGGCCAGCGGGGGATCGAATGGTGACCCCCGCCCCCCTCCGCGCAACCCCCCTCCGCGCAACCCCCCTCCGCGCAACCCCCCTCCGCGAGCGTGCGTGTTCATCCACGACACGCCGACCCAGAATGTGCCAACGCGCACACTCGCGGGGAACCCGATGAGCGCCCCGGCCGTCGTGATCGCCGCACCCTCCTCCGGCAGCGGCAAGACCACCGTGGCGACCGGCCTGATGGGTGCATTTCGGCGGGTCGGTCACATCGTCGCACCGTTCAAGGTCGGCCCCGACTTCATCGACCCCGGCTACCACGCGCTCGCTGCCGGCAGACCCGGTCGCAACCTCGACCCTGTCCTGGTCGGCGATCACCTGATCGGTCCGCTCTACCGGCACGGCAGCGCCTGCGCCGATCTCGCCGTGGTCGAGGGTGCGATGGGCCTCTTCGACGGTCGCATCGACGCGCACGCCTCCGGTACCGCCCGCGGGTCGACCGCCCACGTCGCAGGTCTGCTCGGGGCGCCGGTCGTACTGGTCGTCGACGTCCGTGGTCAGAGCCACAGCATGGCTGCACTGCTGCATGGGTTCTCGACGTTCGACCGCTCTGTCCGCATGGCGGGTGTCATCCTCAACCGAGTTGGTTCGCCGCGGCACGAGGCGGTTCTTCGCCAAGCGTGTGAGCATGCGGGCGTACCCGTGTTCGGTGCGATCCCGCGCGCCGACGAACTGTCGGTGCCGTCCCGGCATCTCGGTTTGGTGACCGCAGCCGAACACGGCCAGCGCGCCCTTGCTGCGGTCGACGCGATGTCCACTCTCGTCGCCCGCCACGTCGACCTGGCCGCGGTCGCGGCCGCCGCGTCCTCCCACGTCGATGTCGAACCGTGGACGCCGCAGGTGGCCGACGCGGTCAACGGCGACGTCACCGTTGCGCTCGCCGCGGGCCGGGCGTTCACGTTCGGCTACCCCGAACACGCGGAATTGCTCGTCGCCGCAGGCGCGGACGTCGTCGCGTTCGACCCGCTGACGGAGTCGTTGCCGCCCGCCACCGACGCACTGGTCATACCCGGGGGGTTTCCCGAAGAGTTCACCGCTGAGCTCGCGGCCAACGACGTTGTCCGCCAACAGATCAAGGAACTGGCCGGACGGGGTGCGCCGATCCACGCGGAATGCGCGGGCCTGACGTACCTCGTCGACGATCTCGATGGGCATCCGATGTGCGGGGTGCTCCCCGGCGCCGCTCACTTCACCCCGCGGCTGACACTGGGGTACAGAGACGCCGTGGCACTGGGCGACTCATCGCTGCATCAGACGGGCGCACGCGTGGTCGGGCATGAATTCCACCGCACCGCAGTCACATTCGCCGGTAAGCATGAGCCAGCCTGGGGATTCCGGGACAGCGGAGGGGCATCGGTCACCGACGGCGCGGTCACCGGTGGGGTACATGCCGCGTATCTGCACGCGCACGCCGCGGCTCACGCTGGAGCAGCGACCCGCTTCGTGGCCGCTGCGGCAACCTCTAAGCTCGCCGGGTGACCGAGAACGCCTACCTGGTCGGCCTGCGCTTGAACGGCAAGAAGGTCGTCGTCGTCGGTGGGGGCAGTGTCGCGCAGCGGCGGATACCGTTGCTGCTGGCCAATGGTGCCGACGTCCACGTCATCACCCGCGCAGCGACGCCTGCCGTGGAGGCGCTCGAGGGAATCACACTCGTACTGCGCGACTTCCGTGACGGCGATCTCGACGGTGCCTGGTATGCCATCGCCGCGACCAATGAGCCTGCGGTCAACGAAGCCATCGTGGCCGAAGCCGAGCGGCTGCGGATCTTCTGCGTACGGGCCGACGTCGCACGGGACGGCACCGCGGTGACCCCCGCCTCGTTCGAGTACGACGGCCTCAGTGTCGGCGTACTGGCAGGCGGCGAGCATCGTCGTTCGGCCGCCATCCGATCGGCCATCCACGAGGCGCTGCAACAGGGTGTGATCGTCGCCGACGCGCCAGATTCTCAGCACACCGGCGTCGCCCTGATCGGCGGTGGCCCCGGTGACCCCGAGCTCATCACCGTGCGGGGACGCAGGCTCCTCGCCCACGCCGACGTCGTCGTCGCCGATCGCCTGGCACCGCAGGAGCTCCTCGCCGAGCTTCCGCCCCACGTCGAGGTCATCGACGCCGCGAAGATCCCCTACGGCCGCTCCATGGCCCAGGACGCGATCAACGCGGTGCTGATCGACCGCGCCAAGGCGGGCAAGTTCGTCGTACGGCTCAAGGGTGGTGACCCCTACGTCTTCGCGCGGGGCCACGAGGAGTTGTTGGCGTGCGCCGACGCGGGGATTCCGGTGACCGTGGTGCCGGGTGTGACGAGTGCGATAGCAGTTCCTGCGTTGGCGGGCGTGCCGGTCACCCATCGCGGCGTCACCCATGAGTTCGTGGTGGTCAGTGGCCATGTTGCGCCGGGGCACCCCGAATCGTTAGTGAATTGGGATGCGCTGGCCGCGCTGTCCGGCACGATCGTCCTGCTGATGGCCGTCGAGCGGATAGAACTCTTCGCCAAGGTCCTGCTGGAAGGCGGTAGACCTGCGGAAACGCCCGTTCTGGTGGTCCAACACGGCACGACCGCCGCGCAGCGGACCCTGCGCACTACGCTTGCCGACGCGCCGGAACACATTCGGGAGGAGGGCATTCGACCTCCCGCAATCATCGTGATCGGGGCGGTGGCAGCCTTCGCCAACTAAAGGGATCTTAAGATTACTGTAAGGTAACCTGTTATGACGGCTCTCAATGACGCAAAGCGTGCCGCCATCGCACGCGATGCGGAAGACGCCGGCGAGCAGGCGCTGCCCATGCCCATCACACAGGCCCAGATCGTGCGGAGCAGCTGGTATCCGGCGTGGCTGCCGTCGCGTCGCTTCGTCGCCGCGGTCATCGCGATCGGTGGCATGCAGCTCCTGGCCACGATGGACAGCACCGTGGCAATCGTCGCGCTTCCCAAGATTCAGGACGAGCTCAACCTGTCCGACGCCGGTCGCAGCTGGGTCATCACCGCGTACGTCCTGACCTTCGGCGGGCTGATGCTGCTGGGTGGACGCCTCGGCGACACCATCGGCCGCAAGCGCACCTTCATCGTCGGCGTCGGGCTCTTCACGATCGCCTCGATCCTGTGTGGCGTCGCGTGGGACGAAACCACCCTCGTGATCGCTCGGCTGGCCCAGGGTGTCGGCGCGGCCATCGCGTCACCCACCGGCCTGGCACTGATCGCCACTACGTTCCCGAAGGGTCCGGCCCGCAACACGGCGACCGCGGTGTTCGCCGCCATGACCGGCGTCGGGTCGGTGATGGGCCTCGTCGTCGGCGGCGCCCTGACCGAGGTCTCGTGGCGCTGGGCGTTCCTGGTGAACGTCCCGGTCGGCCTGGTGATGATCTACCTGGCACGTAGGACACTGCGCGAGACGCACCGCGAGCGCATGAAGCTCGACGCGGCGGGGGCCATCCTCGCGACGCTGGCGTGCACCGCCGCCGTCTTCGGCTTCTCGATGGGCCCGGAAAAGGGTTGGCAGTCTTCGCTCACGCTCGGCTCCGGCCTGGCGGCGTTGGTGTTCTTCACGGCCTTCGTCTATGTCGAACGCACCGCGGTCAACCCCGTCGTCCCGTTCAGCCTGTTCCGCGACCGCAACCGGGTCGCCACCTTCGCGGCGGTGTTTCTCGCCGGCGGTGTGATGTTCACGCTGACCGTGCTGATCGGCCTCTACGTGCAGGACATCATGGGCTACAGCGCACTTCGCGCGGGGATCGGCTTCATCCCGTTCGTCGTCGCACTGGGCATCGGCCTCGGGTTGTCGTCGTATCTGGTGTCGATCCTCCCGCCGCGCGTGCTGGTGATCGTCGGCGGTGTGTTCGTCCTCGCGGCCATGATCTACGGCTCCACGCTCAACGGCGACATCCCGTACTTCCCGAACCTGGTGATACCGATCACGGTCGGGGGCTTCGGCATCGGCATGATCGTCGTGCCCCTCACGGTTTCGGCGATCGCCGGTGTGGCGTTCGACGAGATCGGCCCGGTCTCCGCGATCGCGTTGATGCTTCAGAGCCTCGGCGGCCCCGTCGTCCTGGCCATCATCCAGGCGGTCATCACGTCCAGGACGCTATACCTCGGCGGAACCACCGGCCCGGTCAAGAACATGAACGACGCCCAACTGCACGCACTCGATCAGGGTTATACCTACGGGCTGCTATGGGTCGCCGCCGTGGCCGTCATCGTCGGCCTCGTCGCGCTGTTCATCGGCTACACGGCCGAGCAGGTCGCCCAGGCGCAGGAAGTCAAGGAAGCGATCGACGCCGGCGAGATCTGACATCGGCCAGCCCGGCCCGGTCGGTCTTCGGTTTGGTGCTGGTCACCGCTGGGTCGGGTGCGGCTGATGTCTGCCGTCGGTGGTTCCACGAGTTCGACGGACCATTCGACTGCGCCTCTGTCGTCGTCCGTCCTCGGCATCGCCATCGTCGCGATCACGGGCATGCAGCTGATGTCGACCCTCGACGGCACGATCGTCATCGTCGCGTTGCCCCGTATGCAGGCCGACCTCGATCTTTCCGACGCAGGCAAGAGCTGGGTCATCACCGCCTACGTACTGACGTTCGGTGGGCTGCTGTGCTCGGCGGGCGGGTAGGCGACGCGATCGGCCAGAAGCGCGCCTTCCTCTCCGGCGTCGGCGTCTTCACCATCGCGTCGCTGGTATGTGGCGTGGCGGGCGACGAGTACACGCTGATCGCGGCTCGCGCCCTGCAGGGCGTCGGTGCCGCGGTGGCCGCACCGACCGGCCTGGCTCTCATCGCGACCACCTATGCCGTCGGGCACGCCCGCAATCAAGCCATGGCGCGGTGTCGGCGGGGATGCAGGCCACCGGCTCGGTGCTGGGTCTGGTGCTCGGCGGCCTGTTGACCGTCATCTCCTGGCGGCTGGCCTTCCTGATGAATGTCCCGATCGGCATCGTCATCATCGTGATCGCCTGGCTGCGGATCGGCGAGACACACCACGAACGACTGAAACTCGACGTGACCGGCGCGCTGCTGGCCACGCTCGGCTGTACGTCGGCGGTGCTGGTGTTCACCCAGGGCCCGCCGCGCGGCTGGCTCGACCCGTGGGTGGTCGGCGCAGCCGTGGCGTCCATGGTGTTCGTCGTCTCGTTCCTCTTGGCTGGACGCACCGCCGAGAATCCGCTGGTGCCGTTCTCTGTCTTCAACGACCGAAACCGGGTCATGACGTTCATCGCGTGGTTCCTTGGTGGCGGCGTGCTGCTCACGGTGACCGTGATGGTCGGCCTGTTGGCCCAGGACGTGCTCGGCTACTCGGCGCTGCGGGCGGGGATCTGTTTCCTCCCATTTGCGGTGGCCGTCGGCGTCGGCAACGTGCTTGCCACGAAACTGGCGCCGCTGATCGCGCCGCGCTGGCTGATCATCGGCGGCGGCCTGTACGTGCTCGCGGCCATGCTCTACGGCTCCACGCTCGACCGCAGCATCCCGTACTTCCCGAACCTCTTCCTGCCGATCGTGGTCGGCGGCTTCGGGATTGGCATCATCTCGGTGGTCCTGCCATTGTGTGCGGTTGCCGGAGTGGGACCCCGCGAGATCGGCCCCGTGTCTGCCATCACCCGCATGGTGCAGAACCTCGGCGGGCCGTTGGTGTTGGTGGTCGTCATGGCAGTGCAGACCTCGCGCACGCTCTATCTCGGCGGCACCACGGGTCCGGTGAAGAACATGACACCCGCCCAACTCGACGCACTCGGGTACGGCTACACCTATTCGCTGCTGTGGGTCGCCGGCATCTCGATCCTGGTCGGCATCGCAGCGTTCTGGATCGGCTTCTCGGCCCGCGACATCGCCAGGGCGCAGCATACGAAGGAAGCGGTAGAGGCAGGCGAACTGTAGCGGCCGTTGGGTGTCGTGGCAGCGCGCCAGCGTGACGCCATGGCCGACTCTCTCGCCCGTCAGCAGATCTCCGATGCGGTCGATCCGCTGGGCTGTCTGATCCTCGGCGCTGCCGTCACGCACGTCCGGGTGACCTCGTTGGCCGCTGCGGCCGACGCCGCATCGATCGCCATCTCGTCCTTCGGCGCCGACGGCGACGGGCACCTGAACGCTGATCTGCACACCGATCGCGTGGTCCTGCCCCTGCACACCACGACCGTCGGTTCGGTCCGACGATGCGGCCCTCGCGTTCTGGTTGCTGGCCGATCCCGAGGGCAACGAGGTGTGCGTCTGCACGTGGCAGGGCCGCGACTGGCTAGGGTTGTCGGCTGTGATCACCCGCATGTCCGAACTGTTCCTGCGAACCCTGCGCGACGACCCCGCCGACGCCGAGGTGCCGAGCCACAAGCTGCTGATCAGGGCGGGCTACATCCGTCCGATCGGGCCTGGCCTGTACAGCTGGCTGCCGCTGGGTCTGCGGGTGTTCCGCAAGATCGAGCAGATCGTCCGCGAGGAGATGAACGCCATTGGCGGGCAAGAGATTCTGCTCCCCGCCCTGTTGCCCCGCGCCCCGTACGAGACGACCAAGCGATGGACCGAATACGGCGATGGCGTGTTCCGCCTCAAGGACCGGCGCGGCAGCGACTACCTGCTCGGGCCCACCCACGAGGAAATCTTCACGCTCACCGTGAAGGGGGAGTACAGCTCCTACAAGGACTTCCCGCTGCGGCTCTACCAGATTCAGACCAAGTACCGAGACGAGGCCAGGCCACGGGCGGGCATCCTGCGCGGACGTGAGTTCGTGATGAAGGACTCCTACTCGTTCGACGTCGACGACGACGGGCTCAAGGCCGCCTACCACGCCCACCGTGAGGCCTACCAGCGGATCTTCGCGCGACTGAGCGTCAAGTACGTCATCGTCTCTGCAGTGTCGGGCGCGATGGGCGGCAGCGCCTCAGAGGAGTTCCTGGCCGAGAGCGAAGTCGGCGAGGACACCTTTGTCCGCTGCCTGGAGTCGGGCTACGCCGCCAACGTCGAGGCCGTCGCCACGGCGCGACCGGAGTCACTGCCGATCGAGGGGCTGCCGGCTGCGGTCGTGCACGACACCGCCGACACTCCGACCATCGCCACGCTGGTGGACTGGGCCAACCGGGCCGGTCTTCCCGAGTTCGCGGGCCGCCAGGCCGTGGCCGCCGACACGTTGAAGAACGTACTGCTGAAGGTCCGCGAACCGGGCGGCGAATGGGAACTCTTGGCCATCGGCGTGCCGGGTGATCGCGAGGTCGACGACAAACGGTTGGGTGCGGCGCTGGACCCGGCTGAGTACGTCATGCTGCCGGCGGAGGACTTCCCGAAGTACCCGTTCCTGGTCAAGGGTTATATCGGTCCGAAGGCGCTGCTGGCCAACGGTGTTCGCTATCTGGTCGATCCGCGGGTCGTCGACGGGACGGCCTGGATCACCGGTGCCGACGAGGAGGGTAAGCACGTTGTTGGCCTCGTCACCGGGCGTGACTTCGTCGCGGACGGCACCATCGAAGCCGCAGAGGTGCGCGACGGTGACCTTTCACCCGATGGTGCGGGTCCGCTGGTCTCTGCGCGGGGCATCGAGATCGGCCACATCTTCCAGCTCGGTCGCAAGTACGCCGACGCGTTCACCGTCGACGTGCTCGGCGAGAACGGCAAACCGGTCCGTCTGACGATGGGCTCCTACGGCGTCGGGGTGTCCCGACTGGTCGCGGTCATCGCCGAACAGAGCCATGACGAGCTCGGTCTGCGCTGGCCGTCATCGGTGTCGCCCTTCGACGTGCATGTCGTCATCGCCAACAACGATGCCGAAGCCCGTTCCGGGGCAACCGAACTCGCTCGGGAACTGGATCTGCTCGGGCTGGAACCCCTTCTCGACGACCGCAAGATGTCGCCGGGCGTGAAGTTCAAGGACGCCGAACTGCTGGGCGTGCCATGGATCGTCGTGGTCGGAAGGGGCTGGGCGAACGGTGTGGTCGAACTGCGCAATCGGTTCACCGGTGAGGCGCAGGAGATACCCGTCGAGGGCGCGGCCGCGGCGATTGCGGCCAAACGAGCGGGCTAGCTTTCGGTGCCGCCGGGGAACGCGACCGTGGTCGGCACGACGCCCAGCACGCCGCGCCACTTGGCTGCCGTCACCGCGCTTTGGGTCAGGGCGGTGACGGCCAGCTCGCGGTCGTCCCCGGACTTCGCCCGTTCGAGGACCGCGCGCCAGGCCACCGCCGAATCCTCCTCCATCCGGACGGCCAGCTTCGCGGCGGCGGTGGGGCCGTCGACGACGAACGGCATGTGGTACCCGACGGCGGGGACCGGTGGCGTCACGTTGCGGGCGGTGAGTTTGGCGATGGCCTCCTCGCGCAGTTCGCGGTGCCCCGCGAGTGACGCGGACACCAGTTCGTTCACGTCAAGGCTGGAATGCGCGGACACGACACCGTAGCCGTAGATGACCCCGTGCTCGCTCGTGATCGCGTCGAACAGGGCGCCCTCCGCGGCGTCCGGTGGCCGGGACGGACTCGGCGACGTGGTGCCGGGGGAGGTCATGGCGTCGGCCCGGCGCTGGCCAGCGCGACGGTCGCGCACGCCGTGCATGCCGCGGCGATCGAGCCGAGCAGACCTGCCCGGTAGCCCGACTGCTGGGTCGCCAGCAGGGCGGCGCCAGCGGCGGACTGGCGGAGGGCTGCGACGACGTCCACGGCGGTCGGCGGCTTCGGGGGAGGCCCGGAGGTAGTCGTCGTCGGAGACGGCAATCCAGACGTCGTCGTCGCGATGGAGGATGTCGGCGGCGCCTCGCCGGACATTCGGGTGATCTCGTCGGTGAGTGCTTGTGCGTGTGCGGCCCGGTGCGCAGCGACGACGGTCAGCACCGCGGCGATCTTCGGCGGCGCCGCGGTGGCGGCGTTGCCGGCGAGCCTACTGTCGCCGCGTGCGCGCTCGAGTTGCCCGAGTAGGGCGTCCACGTCCTGGACGGGCGGCGTCGATCCGCAGGCGGTCGCGACGGTGCCCCCCAGCAGCGCCAGCGCTGCCGCACCGATGAGCGCACGCCGCCTGCTGACGGTGGGGAGGGCGCTCGGCACAGCAACATCCTGCCATCCCGCCCCACGTGGACCCATCGGTGCTCGATCCCCGCGGCGGCGCAGAACGTTTGCCACTTGGCTTTGCGCGGCTGGCGTATCGTTGGCACTCGATTCCGCTGGACGTTCGGCGGAATCGTGTCCATACAACTCAACACGAGGAGCTCACCGTGGCATCGGAGATTCCGCTACGGTCCCTGCGGTTGCCGTCCCCGCAGCAGGTGATCGAGCTGCTCGAAGGTGAGTTCGGCCGCGCGGGATACGAAGTCGAGGACGTAGTCATCGACTCCTCCGTGCGTCCTGCGCGCGTCGTCGTCATCGCCGATGGTGATCACGGTCTCGGTCTCGACTCCCTGGCCACGCTGTCGCGGTTGGCCTCCGAGCTGTTGGACCTGCTCGACGAATCGACGGACGAAGCCCCCTACCTCCTGGAAGTCACGTCGCGCGGGGTGGATCGCCCGCTCACCGCCGAGCGGCACTACCGCCGCGCCCAGGGGCGCAAGGTCGAGGTGACGCTGACCGATGGGTCACAGGTGACGGGCCGGTTGGGCGAGACGACCGACGGCGTGGTGCGGCTGGTGGTCGCAGATCGCCGCGCAGCGCTGACCATTCGCGAACTTTCCATCGATGACGTCGCCAATGCCGTTGTCCAGGTGGAGTTCTCACCGCCGAACCCGCTCGAGCTCGAGTTGGCCGGGGTGTCTGGCAAGGAGGCTGAAGAGTGAACATCGACATGAGTGCTTTGCATGCCATCGAAGTGGACCGGGGGATTTCGGTCGACGAACTGCTCGAGACCATCAAGACCGCACTGCTCACTGCGTACCGGCACACTCAGGGCCACGAAGCCGAGGCGCGCATCGACATCGACCGCAAGAGCGGTGTCGTCAAGGTGCTCGCGCGCGAGACCGACGACGACGGCAACCTGATCAATGAGTGGGAAGACACTCCAGAGGGTTTCGGCCGGGTCGCGGCCACCACCGCCCGTCAGGTGATGCTGCAGCGCTTCCGCGACGCCGAGAACGAGCGGATGTACGGCGAGTTCTCTGCGCGTGAGGGCGACATCGTCGGCGGCGTGGTCCAACGCGACGCCCGAGAGAACGCTCGCGGCAACGTGATCGTGCGCGTGGGGACAGAGGCGAAGGGGTCCGAAGGGGTCATCCGGCCCGCCGAGCAGGTCCCGGGTGAGCCCTACGAACATGGGGATCGGTTGCGCTGCTACGTGATCGGCGTGACTCGCGGTGCGCGAGAACCGAAGATCGAGTTGTCCCGTACCCACCCGAACCTGGTGCGCAAGCTGTTCTCGTTGGAGGTGCCAGAGATCGCCGAGAACTCCGTGGAGATCGTCGCCGTCGCTCGTGAGGCAGGCCATCGCTCCAAGATCGCGGTGACGTCGCGAGTGTCGGGCCTCAACGCCAAGGGCGCCTGCATCGGCCCGATGGGGCAGCGGGTGCGAAACGTGATGAGCGAACTGTCCGGCGAGAAGATCGACATCATCGACTTCGACGAGGACCCGGCGAGGTTCGTCGCCAACGCCCTCTCGCCGGCCAAGGTCGTGTCGGTGACCGTCATCGACCAGACCGCGAGAGCCGCACGCGTCGTGGTGCCGGACTACCAGCTGTCGCTGGCGATCGGCAAGGAGGGGCAGAACGCGCGATTGGCTGCCCGACTGACCGGCTGGCGGATCGACATTCGTAGCGACGCGGCACCGGCCTCGGACACGGAAGCGCCGCAAGGCGCCGCTCGCGAGGGGTAGCGGGCACGCGTTTCTTTCTGCGGTGATCGTGACGGTAGACTGAGCCGTGATCCAGCGCGAGAATTCGGTTGCCCGCGCACGGAAGCATCGAAGTCCCCAAGGACCAGTGCGAACGTGCGTCGGATGCCGAAAGCGAGAGCTGGCCGTCGAACTGCTTCGAGTGGCCGCTGTCCACGACGGAGATGGCCGACACGCCATCACCGTCGACGCAGCGGGTAACCTGCCCGGACGGGGTGCTTGGCTGCATCCCGACCAGGAGTGTCTACACGTGGCAATCCGGCGGCGGGCATTCGTACGAGCACTGCGCATCACCGGTTCGCCGGACACCTCCGCGGTGGTCGAGTTCTTCACAGCTGGTGAAGCCTCGGTCCGCCCGGCAACAGAACAGGTAGCGAAGAACATGAGCACACCGTGAAGTTCCGATGACCATGCGTCATAGCTAAACCCGAGGCGCGGCCCACTGCTGTCGCCTCCTAGACAGGAGATGTAGTGGCAGGCAAGGCCCGTGTGCACGAGTTGGCGAAGGAACTCGGTGTCACCAGTAAGGAAGTTCTCGCCCGGCTGAGCGAGCAGGGCGAATTCGTCAAATCAGCATCCTCAACCGTCGAGGCGCCCGTCGCCCGTCGACTTCGTGAGGCCTTGGGTGGCGGCTCTAAGCCCGCCCCCGCAAAATCAGCACCCGCAGCCCCCAAGGCGGCCACCGGTGGCGAGTCCACCAACGGTGGAGTGGTCACCGCAACGCCCAAGCCGGCAGGGCCCAAACCCGCCGCGCCGCGGCCGCCCGCCGCGCCGGAACCGCCACCAGCGCCGGTCGTCGTGCCCGAAGTGGCCGCCGCACCGCCAGCTCAGCCGCAGTTCGAAGCAACCCCCGCTGCTCCGTCGGCCCCGGCTGACCCGTCCAGTCCCGCGGGCCCGACCCCCGGTCCCCGACCTGGCGCGCCCAAGCCCGCTGCCCGCTCGCCCCGTGTCGGCAACAACCCGTTCTCCACGCAGCAGCCCGTTGAGCGGCCCGCTCCGCGACCACCGCAGGGTGCAGGACCGGCCCGTCCGGGTGGCCCCCCACGACCGGGTGGTGCACCGCGCCCCGGCGCAACCCCCGGCAACATGCCTCCGCGCCCGCCAGGCGCACGGCCAGGAGCAACCGGTCGTCCCGGTGGACCACGGCCCGGCGGCCCCGGCGCTCGTGGACCCAGCGGCGGCGGTGGTGGTCGTCCCGGCGGTCCGCCCTCTGCAGCCGGCGGCGGTAACTATCGCGGCGGTGGCGCCGGTGGCGCCGGAGCACCGGGTGGCACGCCTGCAGGTGGATTCCGCGGACGCCCAGGTGGCGGCGGCGGCGGCGGTGGCGCCGGTGGTCGTCCCGGTCAGCGCGGAGGCGCGGCAGGTGCCTTCGGCCGTCCCGGTGGCGCAGTTCGGCGCGGCCGCAAGTCGAAGCGGGCGAAACGCGCAGAGTACGAGAACATGCAGGCGCCGGTCGTCGGTGGCGTGCGGTTGCCGCACGGCAACGGTGAGACCATCCGGCTGGCCCGCGGTGCATCGTTGGTGGACTTCGCCGACAAGATCAACGCCAACCCAGCCGCGCTGGTCCAGGCGCTGTTCAACCTCGGTGAGATGGTCACCGCCACCCAGTCGGTCGGTGACGAGACCCTCGAGCTGCTCGGCGGCGAGATGAACTACGTAGTTCAGGTCGTGTCCCCCGAGGACGAGGACCGCGAACTGCTCGAATCGTTCGACCTCACCTACGGCGAGGACGAGGGCGGCGAGGACGACCTGGAGTTCCGTCCGCCGGTCGTCACGGTCATGGGTCACGTCGACCACGGCAAGACCCGACTGCTGGACACGATCCGCCAGGCCAACGTCCGAGA
>JBBRTH010000071.1:0-25584 GCA_038244615.1 Mycobacteriales bacterium
AGGTAGATGTCCAGCGAGTCGGAGTCCGGCTTGTTGGCGGGCATCTCCGCGCGGATCGCGATCGCCGAGTAGCCGTTGTACTCCGAGTCGATCTTCAGGGCCCGCTTGATGGGGGAGTAGGCCCCGTCGGCCGCGATGACGGCGTCACCGAAGACCTTCTCGCCGCTCTTGAGAATGACGCCGATGACGCGCCCGTTCGCGTCGAGGTCCGGTCCGGTCACTTCGCACGACTGCCGGATCTCGGCGCCTGCGGCTTCGGCGTGCTTGAGCAGCAGGGTGTCCAGCTGGGGGCGGGGTGCGACGTAACCGTGGTTCGGCATCCCGGGACGGGTCGGGAAGGACAACTCCCACCGCGATGGGCTGTACACCGTGACCCGGTTGACGCGGTGGAACTTGTCGACCTCCTCGGCGAGGCCCATCTTCTGCAGGTAGCTGACAGCGCGGGCCGTCAGGCCGTCGCCGCACGGCTTGTCGCGGGGAAACTCGGCCTTGTCCAGGACGACTACCTTGGCGCCCGACTGCGCTGCCTGCCAGGCTGCGGCGGCGCCGGAAGGCCCTCCACCGGCAATCACCAGGTCGTACCGCTGGGTCATGATTCTCGTCTCGTGTAGCTGGGGTGTATTCGGACAGATCGTACCCGCGCAGATTGAAGGCCCCCGTCGAGCACGATGACGAATGTCTCACTCGGATGGGCCGTCGGCTCGGCCGCCCCGGCGCGGTCTTGGCAGGTCAGCACCTTTCAGCCGGTACAGTGAGCCCGTGCGCATACCGTCTCGGCCCTACCCGGGTACCCCACCCGGCGTGAAGGTCGATGCGCGTAGCGAGCGCTGGCGCGAGCATCGCAAGAAAGTGCGCGCCGAGATCGTCGACGCCGCGTTCCGCGCGATCGACCACCTCGGCCCCGAGCTCTCCCTGCGGGAGATCGCCGAGGAGGCGGGCACTGCGAAGCCGAAGATCTACCGGCACTTCACCGACAAGTCCGATCTGTTTCAAGCGATCGGCGAACGGCTGCGAGACATGTTGTGGGCGGCCATCATCCCGTCCGTCGACGTGTCGGCCGACCCCGCTCGGGAGGTGATCCGCCGCAGTGTCGAGCAGTACGTGTCTCTGGTCGACGAGCACCCCAACATCTGCCGCTTCCTGATCCAGGGCCGCTTCGCCGAGCAGAGTGCGTCGACGATGCGGGCCCTCAACGAGGGGCGTGACATCACGCTGGCGATGGCCGCCATGTTCAACGACGAGCTTCGGGAGATGGAACTCGACGGCGCGGCGATCGAGCTGGCCGCGTTCACCACGTTCGGAGCGGCTGCGGCCGCCACGGAGTGGTGGCTCGGCCCCGGCGCCAACAGCCCCCGGCGGATGCCGCCAGGCGAGTTCATCGCACACATGACGACGATCATGCTGAGCTCGATCTACGGCACCTGCGAGCTGCTCGGCATCAAGATCGACCCTGACCTTCCCCTGCACGATGGTGTCCGCCGCCGGGAGTCCGTCTCCTGATATCCGGTACCCGCGTTCCCAGGTATCGTTGGCGGAATGACCATTGCCCAAGAGGCATGCGCCGTCTCGGCGCAGAGGAATCCCGTCCGCACCCGAGCGTTAACACCGGAAGCGGATTCTCGGGCCTCGGCATGGGCATCGCGCTTCAGAAGCAGGGTGTCGACTTCGTGATACTCGAGAAGGCCGACGAGATCGGCGGCATCTGGCGCGACAACACCTACCCCGGCTGCGCCTGTGACATCCCCTCGCACATGTACTCGTTCTCCTTCGAGCCGAAGCCCGACTGGACCCACTTGTGGTCGCTCCAGCCCGAGATCCTCGACTACCTCAAGGGCGTCACCGCGAAGTACGGCCTGCGCCGGTACGTCCGCTTCAACTCCCACGTCGAGCGCGCGCACTGGGACGACGCCGAGATGCGCTGGCACGTGTTCACCGACGGCGGCCAGGAGTACATCGCGCAGTTCCTCATCTCGGGCGCGGGCGCACTGCACATCCCGCTGGTCCCCGACATCGAGGGGCGTGACGAGTTCGCGGGCGCGGCCTTCCACTCGGCGCAGTGGGACCACTCCGTCGACATCACCGGCAAGCGGGTTGCCGTCGCCGACATGCCGAACCTGTTCCTCCTGCTCGGTCCGAACACCGGTCTCGGCCACAACTCGGTGGTGTTCATGATCGAGTCTCAGAGCCGCTACGTGGCGCAGGCGATCGCCGCGGTCGACAAGGCGCGCGCCCAGACCGTAGCGCCCACCCGCCGCGCACAGGCCGACTTCAACGGCGAGCTGCAGCACGATCTCGCCAAGACGGTGTGGAACACCGGAGGTTGCCGGAGCTGGTACATGGACTCCCACGGCGTCAACCGAGTCTTGTGGGGCGGCATGACCTGGCAATACTGGCTGGCGACCCGTCGATTCACGGCCGACGAGTACGAGTTCAGCGGTCGGCGAGGGTATCGGCGATACGACACGCCAACACAACTTGTGGTGTTGCAGCGCGTTGTCATACCCCAGTTGTAGTGTCGTAGGAGTTACTCGCCACGTTCTGAATTGGGGTCCAAGATGTCCGATGGAATGAAGCTGATCGACCGAGTCTCGGCCATCAACTGGAACCGCATTCACGACGAGAAGGACGCCGAGGTCTGGGAGCGCCTTACCGGCAACTTCTGGTTGCCAGAAAAGGTGCCGGTGTCCAACGACATCCCGTCCTGGGGCACGCTGAACGCCCACGAGAAGCAGCTGACCATGCGGGTCTTCACCGGCCTGACGCTGCTGGACACCATTCAGGGCACCGTCGGCGCGGTAAGCCTGATCCCCGACGCGATCACGCCGCACGAGGAGGCGGTGTACACCAACATCGCGTTCATGGAGTCGGTGCACGCCAAGAGTTACAGCAACATCTTCTCCACCCTGTGCTCGACCGTGGAGATCGACGAGGCGTTCCGGTGGTCGGAAGAGAACCCCAACCTGCAGCGCAAGGCCGAGATCGTCATGAACTTCTACAAGGGTGACGATCCGCTCAAGCGCAAGGTGGCCTCGACGCTGCTGGAGAGCTTCCTGTTCTACTCCGGCTTCTACCTGCCGATGTACTGGAGCAGCCGCGCCAAGCTCACCAACACCGCCGACATGATCCGGCTGATCATCCGCGACGAGGCCGTGCACGGCTACTACATCGGCTACAAGTACCAGAAGGGGCTGGCGGGCGAGAGTGAGGCGCGCAAGGCCGAACTCAAGGACTACACCTACGAGTTGCTGTTCGAGCTCTACGACAACGAGGTCGAATACACCCAGGATCTTTACGACGGGGTCGGTCTCACCGAGGACGTCAAGAAGTTCCTGCGCTACAACGCCAACAAGGCCCTGATGAACCTGGGCTACGAGGCGCTGTTCCCCAAGGACGAGACCGACGTCAACCCGGCGATCCTGTCGGCGTTGAGCCCCAACGCCGACGAGAACCACGACTTCTTCTCCGGGTCGGGGTCGTCCTACGTCATCGGCAAGGCGGTCGTCACCGAAGACGACGACTGGAACTTCTAAAGCCGCAGGTCACCGGGCGATGGTCACCCCTGAAGTCAGGGCTCTCGGCGGTATTGCGATGCGCTGTGGCCACCACATGCCAGCCGTCTGGCGCGAATTGCGCGACAGTCGGTACCCGGCCAGGCCAAATGCGCCGGTGACGAGCACTGTCCCTGACATAGGTGTCCCCCCATGGCCGAATATCACCGCCTCGGTGGAAGTATCCGCCGGACAGCGGTCGGCCCGCCACCCAAGAAAGGATGACGGGCCAACTCTCGTCGGGCAGGGTAGTGCCAGGCAGATTTCTTACTAACCCGTCGCGACCTGCTTCTTGCCGAATATGCGCTCCATCGCCGCCGTGTCGACGTACCCCTGTACCCGTACCGTCTTGCCCGCGCGGAGCGTGAACACCTGCGCGGCTTCGCTTGTTTCACCGCCAGCAGTCGTTTCGCTGAGCACGACGACCGTGTCGCCGTCGGCGAGGAAGTGGTGGGGCGTGACCGTCGTCGACTTCTCGGCCATCCGGCTGAGCAACCCGCCGAATTCAGCTTTGCCGTGATAGGTACCGCTGATAGCGCTGTCGCCGGGTTGGACCCACTCGATGTTGTCGTCGAGCAGGCTCATCATCTTGTCGACGTCACCGGCGGTGAAGGCTTCGAAGCCTTTCTTGAGTTGCTCGATGTTTTGTTCTTGCTCTGACATTTGTCAGTTCCTTTCGTGCGCGATCCCAATGGATAGGCTGCGACGGGCGGGCCGGTTCGGGGAGCGCCAGGTCGGCTCTCGGATCAGTCATCCCATTCACCGCCACGCCGAATGTAAGCCTTGGCACAGCAGGTTTTACGGTGTTGGCACAAGTGGAGTAGTGGACTACTTGCATGGAGAAACGACTGGAACTTCTAGACCTCCGACTCCGACAGCGGCACCACTCGTACGCCACGCAAAGATCCCCGCCCGCTCGGCGTGCGGGGACCTTGCGAGTGCCGAGGCGGGCTAGACGGCGGGTGCCGCGGGCGCCTCCTCGCTGCGCTCGTGAGAGTCCTCCATGACAGTGCGGCCGATCTTGGCGTGGATCTCCGGCTTGGTGGCGCGCATCCATACGGCGTACGCCAGCCCGATGGCGAACAGCGCCAGGATCAGGTACGGAGCGGCCTTGAACACCAGCGAGTTGGCCGCGAGGCCTGCGGCGAACGCGCGGTTGTCCGACAACGCCCAGACCACGTACAGCATCCCGACGCTACCGATCAACGGACAGATCAGTGTGGTGATCACGATTCCTTGTGTGTCTTCTTGACCCAGAAGAACCAGATCACCGCAGCCGAGCAGATGGCCTGCACCAGCAGGATCGCGGCGGTGCCAATCAGGGCCGGAGTGTCGACGGGCGCGCCGTTCGCGTCGGGCACCTGAACCGCGATGAAGAACGCGAAGGCCAACACGATCACCAGCGTGATGGCGCTCTGGATCGAAGAGGCGATGTAGGGCGAACCGTGTTTGGCATGGGTGCTGCCGATGGTGGTCTTCACCTTGCGCGACGGGATCTCGCGGCCCAGTGCGTAAAGGTAGCGGGAGGCTGCGCCCAGGCCGTTGCCAAATCCGACCGCGATCGGCACGTTGCCCGTCATCGCGGTGATCGGGGCGGCATTGGCGACGGCCATGAAGATGACGGAGACGATGCCGATGAACCCCTTCTTCAGCCCATTCGCCCGCGTGGCTGACGTGTCGTCGGTTATTGCGGATTCGGCACTCACGAGGGCCTCCCAGCTTCGGATTCAGCACGAAATCGGGCCCGCCACGACGCAGGTCCGCCCACGAGGGTCGCGCCCGCGCCAGTATCCGACAACTCGAACGGCGAAAGTTCTGCCGGGACGGCCGTGGCGGTCGCACCTCGCAAGCCCGCGGGCGTGTCGGGTGGGATCGTGTTCCGTTACCGGCGTTGTTTGCTTGCGTCGTCGCTGGCGGAGGATCAGAACCGACGAAACGGCCCAGACCTCTGGGGATGAATCCCGAGTAGGCCTGGGCCGCTTGGTGTTTCGAGTTACAGCGTGGCGGTGTCGATCACGAAGCGGTAGCGCACGTCGCTGGACAGCACCCGCTCGTAGGCCTCGTTGACGTACGACGCGTCGATGACCTCGATCTCGGGCGTCACGTCGTGCTCGGCGCAGAAGTCGAGCATCTCCTGGGTCTCCGGGATGCCGCCGATCATCGACCCGGACAGGTTGCGCCGGCCGCCCGCGAGCGGGAAGAACGGCACCACCAGCGGCTTCTCGGGAGCGCCGAGTTCGACCAGGGTGCCGTCGATGGCGAGCAGGCTGAGGTAGGACCCCATGTCGAGATTCGCCGAGACGGTATTGAGGATCAGGTCGAACGTCCCGGCCAACTTGGTGAAGGTGTCCGGGTCACTGGTGGCGTAGTACTCGTCGGCGCCCAAGCGCAGGCCGTCCTCCATCTTCTTCAGCGACTGGCTCAGCACGGTCACCTCGGCGCCCATCGCATGCGCGATCTTGACACCCATGTGGCCCAGTCCGCCAAGCCCGATGACGGCGACCTTCTTGCCCGGCCCGGCGCCCCAGTGCCGCAGCGGTGAGTAGATCGTGATGCCGGCACACATCAGCGGAGCGGCCTTGTCCAGCGGGATGCTGTCGGGGACGCGCAGCACGTAGTTCTCGTCGACGACGGTGGCCTGGCTGTAGCCGCCGTAGGTCGGGGTGCCGTCCTTGCCGATGGCGTTGTAGGTACCGACCATGCCGTCCTCGCCGGTGCAGTACTGCTGCAGACCGGCCTTGCAGTTGTCGCATTCGCGACAGGAATCGACGAAGCAGCCGACACCGACGTGGTCGCCGACCTTGAAGTCGGTGACCTTTGAGCCCACCTCGGTCACGACACCGGCGAGTTCGTGGCCTACGACGACCGGGTAATTCGGCTCTCCCCACTCGCCCTTGACGGTGTGGATGTCGGAGTGGCAGATACCGGCGAACTTGATGTCGAACGCGACGTCGTGCGGACCGACGTCACGGCGCTCGATGGTGGTCTTGGTCAATGGTGCGGTTGCCGACGTGGCGGCAATGGCTGAAACGGTCGTGGTCATCTTCTGTACGTACCCTTTTGTCGTCTTGTCATGCGAACCTCCGACTAAAACCTTAGCGAGGGTAATGACACGGAGTGAATCGGGCGCAGCGCCGCCCCCAAGCGGTCCCATCGGGAGCCGGTGTCGGAATTGTTCCTGGCGCCGGTAGTCACCAGGGTAAAGCCCGGGGGCGCGGAGGGTGGCGTCGAAGCTGGTGCGGTCGTAGCGCACCACTCCGGCCAGCACATATGGGTCGGTTTCGGTCATCGCATCCGCCGCCTCGGCGTGGATGTCGCCGGTGATCAGGATCCCGCCCGTCCCCGACTCGAGCCGTCCCGCCGAGGATCAGATTCCCCGGGTCGACGTGAGCCTCGACTCAGACGACGTGGGCGGGACGGGTCTGTGCGACGACCTCGAGTGGTTGCAGATACGTGATCGTCAGCACGGGGAACACCAGGTGAGCCTAGTGGAGTCGGGTCGAGCCGAGTATCTGTCACAGGACAGACACGCGCGAAGCGTGTTGTTAACGGACCTCGCTCGATCGGTTACACGGGCGTAACCACTGGCGCCGCACGGACGAGAAAACTGTCGCCTGACAGAAATGCGTTCGCCAGAGCGGCGCCAGGAGCCCGGGGAGCGGTAGTGACCAGCGAAGTGCGAGACGTCCACCTCGGCGATCCGGCGGACACCGCCACGACCGCGGGGGCCAGGGCGCATGCGCGGGCTCAGCACGGGCGAACCACCGACTTCATGCGCCACGTTCCGGCCTCGAACATCCCGACGTCGCTCGACGGAGTGCCGACCGCCAGCCTGGTGTGGTCGGAAACCGTTGCACCCGGTGGATATACGACCGCGGTCCTGGCGCGGGGCACCCGCATCCGTCTGACGGATCTGGACGGCGACGCGTGCGCACACCTTCTCGTCCATCGTGCCGACGGCCCACACGAGCGCCTCAACGTCGCCGACACGGTGAAGGTGCCGTGGCAGGCCTACCTCGGGACCGGACATCCCCTCCTCAGTGGATTCGGACGCGTTCTCGCGACCGTCGTCGCCGATACCTCCGGCGCGCACGACGCGCTGGCCGGCACCACGACGCGCGTCGGCAACGAGACGCGATACGGCTCAGGGGCACCCGAGTCGGCGTCACCCGCGGGCCGCGAACTGCTGTTGCTCGCGGCCCTCAAACACGGCCTCGGGCAGCGTGATCTGCCTCCGTCGCTGTCGTTCTTCAAGGGCGTTCGGGTGGACTCCGACGGCGCGCTTCAGTGGCAGGGCTCGGCGGGACCCGGCGCAGGCGTCGACCTGCTGCTGCACGTCGACGCGATCGTCTCGCTCGCCAACACGGCGCACCCGCTCGACCCGCGGCCCGAGTTCACCTGCTCACCCCTGGGGTTCCACGCCTGGCCCGCCCCCGGTGACCTCGACCGGTTGGTGACCGGTGACCTGATCGGAGCACTTCGTCCAGAACACCGCCAAGCCGTCGCCAACACCGATGCCGACCTGACCGCCCGAGGGGTCCTGTGAGCGCCCCGACTATCGAAGCCCTCGTACCCGGTCGCGTCATCCTCGATCAGACCGTCGCCGCGCGGGCGTCCTGGTCGGCGGTGGTCCCCGCCGGGGACGTGCTGACGATCGTGGATCTCGCCGGCAACCAGGCCGTCGACTGCCTGCTCTACTCGGCCGCCGACACGACCGTCCGCTACTCCGCGTCCGAGACCATCGCGCGCCAGGGCCGGATCGTGCTCACCACCGGATCCGTCCTGCGGGCTGACACCGGATCCGCGTTGATGACCGTCGTGGGCGACGAGGTTGGCGTGCACGACACGTTGGGTGGTGCCTGCTCCAAGGAATCCAACACCCTGCGATACGGCCAGCACACGCGTGCCCAACACGGCTGCATGGAGAACTTCCTGCTCGAGGGCACCCGCCACGGCCTAGGCGCGAGGGACCTCGCAAGCAACATCAACTGGTTCATGAACGTGCCGGTGGATCCTGACGGCGCACTCGGAATCGTCGACGGGCTGTCGGCACCGGGGAAGCGCGTCGCCCTGCGCGCCGAGATCGACACCCTCGTCCTCGTCTCGAACTGCCCCCAGATCAACAACCCGTGCAACGCCTTCGACCCGACGCCGGTCCGCATGATCGTCACCCGCCCGGGTGAGGTCGCGTGACGGACAGCGTTCTGATCGCCAACCGCGGGGAGATCGCCGTCCGCCTGGTGCGGTCGGCCCGGCTGCTCGGCCTGCGCACGGTCGCGGTGTTCTCCGACGCCGATCGCGGCGCACCTCACGTACGGCTCGCCGACCAGGCCGTGCGGCTGGGGCCCGCCGCACCGAGCGAGAGCTACCTCCGGGTCGAGGCGATCCTCGACGCCGCTTCGGCGACCAGTGTCGACATGGTGCATCCCGGGTACGGATTCCTCTCGGAGGACGCAGAATTCGCGGCCGCCGTCGAGGCGGCCGGGATGGCGTTCGTCGGCCCGACACCGCATCAGCTTCGCGTCTTCGGCACCAAGCACACCGCGCGAGCAGCGGCACGGGCCGCGGGAGTTCCCGTCTTCCCCGGATCCGAACTGCTCGACGACGCTGCGACGGCGCAGGCTGCGGCCGATGAGATCGGCTATCCCGTCATGCTCAAGGCGACCGGAGGTGGTGGCGGGATCGGCATGCAGGTCTGCCGGAATGCCTCCGACGTGCAGTCGGCCTTCGCCCGCGTGTCACGGTTGGCCGCGCGCAGCTTCGGATCCGCGGGCGTCTTCCTCGAACGCTTCGTCGACCGGGCGCGCCACGTCGAGGTCCAGATCTTCGGTGACGGCACCGGACGCGTGGTCTCCCTCGGCGACCGGGACTGCTCGCTGCAGCGCCGCAACCAGAAGGTGATCGAGGAGGCTCCCGCCCCCGCACTCCCGGAAGCGATTCGCGCGCAGCTTCATTCGTCGTCGCGTGCGCTGGCCGCAGCGATCGCGTACCGCTCCGCGGGCACGGTCGAGTTCGTTTACGACCCGCGCCGGGAGGAGGCGTCATTCCTCGAGGTCAACGCCCGACTGCAGGTTGAGCACCCCGTCACCGAGGCGGTCACGGGTATCGACCTGGCGGCCTGGATGTTCCGGCTCGCCTTCGGCGAACATGATCTGCTGGCGCCCCATCTGACGCCGGGGGAGACCACCGGCGCCGTGCCCGTGAGCGGTCACTCGGTCGAGGCGCGGGTCTACGCCGAGGATCCCTCGCGCGACTACCGTCCCAGCACGGGAACACTCGTCGCGGTCGACTTTCCCGGGGAAATTGCGGGCGATCCCGCGCCGCGCGTCGACACCTGGATCGAGGCGGGCACCGAGGTATCGGCTTCCTATGATCCATTGCTGGCCAAGGTGATCACGGTCGGCGACCATCGCGACGAGGCGTTCGATCGCCTCGGGCGCGCCCTAGGCGGCACGGTCCTGCACGGGATCGAGGTCAACGTCGGGCTGCTGCGCGCGGCGTGTGCGCTCGACGACGTGCGCGCCGCACGGCACAGCACCGCGACCCTCGCCGCCGTCGTCGATCCGCGACCGCGCATCACCGTCGACCGACCCGGTCTGCAGACGACCGTGCAGGACCTGCCCGGCCGGGTGGGGCTCTGGAACGTCGGCGTGCCGCCGAGCGGGCCGATGGACGACCTGTCGTTCCGGCTGGGCAATCGAGCAATCGGAAATGCCTCGGGGGCACCGGGTCTCGAGTGCACGGCGTCGGGCCCGGTGCTGCGTGTGACGCACGCCACGGCGTTCTGCATCACCGGCGCCGACTGCCTGGTGACCGTGGACGGAGTGCCTGCTCCGATGTGGGAGCCGATCGACGTACCCGCCGGGGGCAGGCTGGCCGTCGGCGCGGCCGAGACGGCTGGACTGCGGACTTACGTTCTCGTCGCCGGCGGATTCGACGTGCCGACCTATCTCGGGAGCGCGTCGACGTTCACGCTCGGTCGCTTCGGCGGCCATGGCGGTCGCCCACTCGTCGTCGGCGACGTCCTTCGTGCGGCGTCATCCACCCGAACCGAGTCCACCCGAACCGAGCCCACCGCTGCGGTTCCTGCGGAGCTCCGGCCCGCGATGCCGTCGCAGTGGGAGCTGGCCGTCACCGAGGGGCCGCACGGTGCCCCGGAGTTCTTCACCCGCGAGGACATGGACACGCTGTTCGACGCGGGCTACGTCGTGCACTTCAACTCGGCACGCACGGGCGTGCGCCTCGAGGGCCCACGCCCGAAGTGGGCCCGTCCCGACGGCGGCGAGGCGGGGCTGCACCCGTCGAACATCCATGACAACGCCTATTCGGTTGGCGCACTGGACTTCACCGGCGACACCCCGATCCTGCTCGGTCCTGACGGGCCCAGCCTGGGCGGCTTCGTCTGTCCGGTGACGGTGGTGGCCGCCGACCGCTGGAAGCTTGGACAGCTGCGACCGGGTGACAGCGTGCGGTTCGTCCCGATCCGGGCAGCCGATGCGCCGTCGCGATCCGAGCTGGGCACGGCGCGTCTCGCGGCGACCCCCACCGTTCGTCGGGGATCACGCGATGGTGACGACGGTGTGCTGGCCCGCCGCGACGGAGATGGTGCGCCGGCCGTCACGTATCGCCGCAGTGGCGACGACAACGTGCTGGTCGAGTACGGCGACATGGTCCTCGACCTCGCGCTGCGCGCCCGCGTGCACGCGCTGGACGAACGGCTCGCCGCGCTGCGCGCGAACACCGAGTCGGGGATTCTCGATCTCACGCCGGGCATCCGGTCGCTTCAGGTGCACGTCGACCCGGACGTTCTGTCGATCGACCGGTTGCTGGGTCTGCTGTCCGAGCTCGAGGACGACCTGCCCGCTACCTCGGAGCTCGTCGTGCCGAGCCGGTCGGTTCGGCTGCCGCTCAGCTGGGACGATCCGGCGACCCGCGAGGCGATCGCGCGGTACACGTCCGGAGTGCGCGACGACGCCCCGTGGTGTCCGTCCAACATCGAGTTCATCCGCAGGGTCAACGGGCTGGCGAGCCAGGACGACGTCATGGACACGGTGTTCTCGGCGGAGTACCTGACACTCGGTCTCGGCGACGTCTACCTCGGCGCACCGGTGGCCACCCCGCTCGATCCCCGACACCGCCTGGTGACCACCAAGTACAACCCGGCCCGAACCTGGACCGCCGAGAACTCGGTCGGCATCGGCGGCGCCTACCTGTGCGTCTACGGCATGGAAGGGCCCGGCGGCTACCAGTTCGTCGGCAGGACGACGCAGGTGTGGAGCAGATACCGGCACACCGCGCCGTTCGAGCCGGGCAGCCCATGGCTACTGCGCTTCTTCGATCGCATCTCCTGGTATCCCGTGACGGCGGAGGAACTCCTGGACCTGCGCGCCGACATGGCCGCCGGTCGGGGATCGGTCGAGATCACGTCCGGGACGTTCTCCCTCGCCGAGCACGAGCGCTTCCTGGCCGACCACGCCGAATCGATCGCCGCGTTCCGCACCAGGCAGGCAACGGCGTTCGCGGCCGAGCGCGCCGCGTGGGCCGCGGCGGGGGAGTTCGACCGCGCCGAACGGGCCGAGTCCCGGGTGGCCGTGACGACTACCGACTTGGTGCTCGACGACGACGAGGAACGGGTGGACGCGCCGTTCTCGTCGAGCGTGTGGAAGGTCGACGTCACCGTCGGCGACCGCGTGGTCGCCGGTCAGGCGCTGCTGGCGCTGGAGGCGATGAAGATGGAGACCGTCGTGACCGCACCTGCCGACGGCGTCGTCACGCAGGTGCTCGTCGAGGCGGGCAACCAGGTCGATCCGGGAACCCCGCTCGTCGTCGTCGGTTCCCACGGCCTACCGTCCCAGGGACGCAACGTGACAGGAGTGCCGGCATGACCGCCGTCGAACGGGTGTGTGCGACCTACGCCGCGCTCGACTGCGTCGAGCGACCGGAGGTCTGGATCTTCCTGCGTGCAAAAGCCGATGCGTTGGCCGACGCGGAAGTGGTCGACGCAGGCGTCCTGGCCGGTGCCGAACTTCCCCTCGCGGGCCTGACCGCGGCGGTGAAGAACAACGTCGACGTGGCAGGTCTGCCGACCACCGCGGGCTGCCCGGCATATGCCACGACACCCGCGTCCGGCGACGCAGAGGTCGTGGCCCGGTTGCGTGCCGCGGGCGCCGTGGTGATCGGCGCGACCAACCTGGACCAGTTCGCCACCGGGCTCGTCGGAACGCGCAGCCCGTACGGCGCCGTCCGGGATTCCCGACGCCCACAACACATCTCGGGTGGGTCCAGCGCGGGATCCGCGGTCGCGGTCGCGCTTGGCCTGGTCGACGTCGCCATCGGAACGGACACCGCGGGGTCGGGTCGGGTGCCCGCCGCACTGCAGGGCATCGTCGGCATCAAGCCCACCTACGGCGTCGTGCCGACCGACGGGGTGATCCCGGCGTGTCGGTCCTATGACTGCGTGACGGTCTTCGCGCGCGACCTGGACACGGCCGACGCCGCAATGGGCGTCATGGGAGGGGATGGGCGCCCGTTCCGACCCGATGCGCCGCTGTCCGCGCCGGAAGTGCCCAAAGTGGCCGTTCCACAAGACCTTCCGGCGCTCTCGGCCGAGTGGCGGGCAGCGTTCCGCGCGTCCTGCGCCCGCCTCGAGGCCCACGGCGCGGAGCTGCACGAGATCGACGTGTCGGCGTTCCTCGCCGCCGCCCGGTTGCTGTACGACGGTGGGCTGGTCGCGGAACGGCACGACGCCGTCGGCGACTTCGTCGACGCGCACCTCTCCGAGGTGGATTCTACTGTCGCGCAAATTATCTCGGTGGCCGGCGCGGTTTCGGCGACGCGGCTGCTCCGGGATCGCCGCAGGCTCGCGGAGCTCACCGAGACTGCACTGAGTGCGCTTGGCGACTGTGATGCGCTGTTGATTCCCACCACCACCGACCACCCCACCCACGCCGAGGTCGTGGCCGATCCGGTCGGCGTCAACTCCCGGCTCGGGACGTACACCAACTTCTGCAACCTGATGGACATGTGTGCCGTGGCGGTCCCGTCGGGCACCGCGGGGGAGGACCAGTTCGGGGTGTCGGTCATCGCACGATCGGGCGCCGACGCCGTCGCCATCGACGTCGCCCGTCTGGTCACGTCACCGACCGACTCCGTCGCGCGTCCCGGTGCCGCGTCCCTCGAAGGCGGATCGATCCAGCCGCCGTGGCCGATGCGTGCCGGTGCGGACGCCACGCCACTGCTGGTCGTCGGCGCCCACCTGCGCGGACAGCCCCTGGCATTTCAGCTCGAGGATCGCGGAGCCCGTTGGGCGGGAACGACATTCACCGCGCCCGTGTACCGGTTGGCTCGCCTCGACACCACGCCGCCGAAGCCGGGTCTCGTCCGAGTCGGCGCCGACGACGGCGCAGCCATCGGTGGCGAACTGTGGCTGGTGGGCACCGCGATGCTGGGCGACTTCCTGGCCATGCTGCCGGCGCCGATGTCGCTGGGGCGCGTCACGCTGGCCGACGGGACCGAGGTCGTCGGCTTCGGCTGTGCGCTCGATGCGTGGCGGGCGGGCGAGGACATCACCCGCCATGGCGACTGGCCGACCTACCTCAGCAGCGTCTCGCCGGATTCGACGCGGGTGTAGCGCTCGATCTGCTCTTGCGTTCGCTCGCGCAGAGTGGGTGTTTCGTCATCGGGAATGCCGAGGACGCGGATGCAGGCATCCGCCACGTGGATTGGCAACTCGGCGCGTTCTTCGCCCGTTGGCACCGACCACATGTTCACCAGCGATTCGACCAGCCGAAACGGCAGGTCGGCGGCAGCGCCGTGGACGCCCGTCTGATCGACGACGGCCCGGCTCAACGCGAGATAGTGCAGTCGCAGCCGTTCTCGGTCCGACCAGAACGGTTCAAGACGGGCATCGCGGAGCTCGGGCAGCAGATAGAGGGCGCCGAGGTTCCAGCGCCCCGCGAGGAGTTGGTCGCCATCGAATGCGGCGAGGGCGTGCAGGTGCTCCGCAGCGCTCAAGGCCGGTTCGGCACCGAGCAGATTCGGGATGAACGCCAGTGTGGGGCTGACGGTCTGGCCCAGCAGCGCGCAGAGGATGTCGTCCTTGGTCTTGAAGTAGTGATAGAGCGACGCCTGGCGAATGCCGACCGACTCGGCGATGGACCTGGTGGAGGTGCCGGTGTAGCCCAGCGTGGTGAACAGCTCGCCGGCGGCGTCCAGGATCTCATCGCGCGCCGTGACACCCGGGCGTCTCTGGTCGTGGTGGCGGGGTCGACCGGCCCTAGCGAGCGGCATGACCCCATCGTGGACCACTCGGGGTCCGAAATCGTCATGTCCATGCGTTTCTGTCACGCGACAGAAACGCGCGATACCCATCGGTTACGTGTACCCCGAATTGGTTACGCCAGCGACACCCATCGGGCTGGTGTGGCCGGAAAACTGACAAGTGACAGGCGGGCGGCTCATGGACGTGCCTCCATCTCGCCGACCTCGACACTTCCGGGAGCGTACTCACATGGGCATAGCGGTATCTGACGGGGTCGTTTCCGAAGGAGCTGCCATATCCAACCTCGACACACCGTCTGGCACGTCAGCGGCGCTGACGATCAAGGATCCCGTCGCGGCAATCGACGATCTGCGCGTCACGTTCCGGCGCAACGGTCGCGACGTCCACGCGCTGCGGGCCGTGTCGCTGCAGATCGCGCCGGGGGAGATCCTGGGCCTCGTCGGTGAATCCGGCTCGGGCAAGAGCGTCCTCGGATTCAGCATGCTGGGGTTGCTTCCGAAAAACGCTCAGATCGACGGCACTGTCACGGTCGCGGGCTCCGACATGGTCTCCGGCGATGCCAAGGCGCTGCGAAAGGTGCGACGGCTCGATCTCGGCGCAGTGTTCCAGGACCCGATGACCTCGCTGAACCCCACGATGCGGATCGGCAAGCAGGTCGCCGAGGCGGCGGGTAGCGACGACGATGCGCTGCGACTGCTCACCGCGGTCGGCATCCCCGAACCGAAACGACGGATGCGCGCATTCCCGCACGAACTCTCCGGCGGGTTGAGGCAGCGGGTGATGATCGCCATCGCCATCGCAGGCGATCCCGAGCTCATCATCGCCGACGAACCGACGACGGCCCTCGACGTCACCGTGCAGGCCCAGGTGCTGCGGCTGCTTCGTCGACTCCGCGACGAGATCGGCTGCAGCATCGTCTTCATCACCCACGACCTCGGCGTCGCCGCGCAGATCTCGGATCGCATCGCCGTGCTCTATGCGGGCCGAATCGCCGAAGTGGGCCCGACCGCCGCCGTGCTCGGCGCGCCCGCCCACCCATACACCCACGGTCTGCTGCGGTCGCGCCTCACGCTGCACACGGCACGGGACCGCAAACTGGCCGCGCTCGCCGGCTCGGTGCCCAGCGCGGTATCCCCGTTGGCCGGATGTGCGTTCGAGCCCAGGTGCACGGTCGCCACCGACGCGTGCACGACATCGCCCCCCGACCCAGTAGCCGTCGCGGCCGATCGCACCAGCGCGTGCATCCTGCCGATGGAAGAGGTCGCCAGCGACCTCGGCACCAAGTCCACCAGCACCGAGGAGCCCTTCCCGGCATCTGCCGACGGTACGGAACTGCCTCCGTCGGTGGTGCTGCGCGACGTCACCAAGACTTTCGCAGTGGCCAAGCGATGGCTGGACCGGTCCTCGAGCACCGGCAAACTTCAAGCGCTGCGCGGAGTTTCACTGCGCGTCGCACACGGCGAGTCGGTGGCGCTGGTGGGTGAGAGCGGCTCGGGCAAATCGACGCTGCTGCGTGCGATCGCCGGACTGGAGAAGCCGACCTCCGGCGAGGTGGAGCTGGTCGCAGGCCAGCGACCCCAGATGGTGTTCCAGGACGCGGGCGCGTCGCTCACGCCGTGGCTGTCGGTCGGCGAGCTGATCTCGGAGCGGCTCGGCGGCAAGGGCATGTCGCGGTCCCAACGGCGCGACGCGGTGGTCGACGTGCTCGAGCGCGTCGGCCTCTCGGCGGAGGTCGCGAAGTCGCGGGCCGGGCAACTCTCCGGTGGGCAGCGCCAACGGGTCTCGCTTGCGCGCGCCACCGTGGTGCCGCCGTCGGTGCTGCTGTGCGACGAGCCGACCAGCGCGCTCGACGTCTCGCTGGCCGCCTCGGTGCTCAACCTCATCGGTGACCTTCGGCGCAGCCTGGAGATGTCGGTGGTGTTCGTGACCCACGACTTGTCGGTGGCCCGCGTCGTCGCCGACCGGATCGCGGTGATGTACCTGGGCCGGATCGTCGAAATAGGTCTCGCCGAGCAGGTGATCGGGAGCCCAGCTCATCCCTATACGCAGGCACTCGTCGACTCGATCCCCGATCTCGACCGCGAATCCCGGGTCCTGCCAGGCGAACCCGCGAGCCCACTGTCGCCGCCGACGGGATGTGCGTTTCATCCGCGGTGTTCGATCGCCACCGACACGTGCAGCGACGATCAACTCGACGTCCGACTGGAGGGCTTCCCCGGCAACCCGCACCAGGTGGCGTGCATCGAGAGGCGGGCAGTCTGATGGCGATCGCAGCACCGGCAGCACCGGCAGTCCCGCTGGTTCGTGGACGGCAGCGACGGGTGTTGTCGCTGCAGTCACGCTCGACGGTGCTCAATTGGGTCGGCTTCTCGTTGATCTTCATGGTGACGCTCGTCGCGATCGCGGTACCGTTGCTGGCGCCGCACGATCCGCTGCTTCCGGTCGGCATGCCGCTGCAGGCACCCGGCAAGAACGGGTTCTTGCTGGGCAGTGACAGCATCGGCCGCGACATCCTGTCGCGGGTCCTCTACGGCGTGCGCGCGAGCTGGTTCGCGGCGTTGGTCGTGGTCGCCGTCGGACTGCTGTTCGGCGGGTTGGTGGGCTTGATCGCAGGTGCCACCGGCGGCTGGGTCGACTCGGTCCTGATGCGCATCACCGACGGGTTCCTGTCACTGCCCGCGCCGGTGTTGGCGATCGCCGTGGTCGCCGCACTCGGGCCGGGCTTCGTACACACCCTGATCGCGGTGTCGATCGTGTGGTGGCCGTTCTACGCGCGGTTGGTACGCGGTGAGGTCGCACGACTTGCGGCCCGACCACACGTCGAGGCAGCGAAACTCGCCGGGGTGAGCCGCTTTCGGCTCGCCGGACGTCATCTGCTACCCGGTGCGGTCCCTAATGCACTGGTGGCCGCGAGCCTCGACATCGGCACGTTGATCCTGACCCTTGCCGCACTGTCGTTCCTCGGCCTCGGACAGTCCGCACCCGCCGCGGAGTTGGGCGCGGACTCCGCCCGCAACCTGAGTTACTTCCTGCAGCAGTGGTGGATCCCGGTCATGCCCGGCCTCGGGGTGTTGGTGCTGGCACTGATCGGAAACATCGCGGGTGACAGCCTGCGCAACCTGATGAAGACGGGCGGCCGATGAGCGCTTGCGCGAAGAGCAGAGGGCACCGATGAGCGCTTGCGCGAAGAGCAGAGGGCACCGATGAGCGCTTGCGCGAAGAGCAGAGGGCACCGATGAGCGCTTGCGCGAAGAGCAGAGGGCACCGATGAGCGCTTGCGCGAAGAGAGAGTCGCCGCGATGAAGACCTTCATAGCCACTCGGCTTGGCGCCATGGTGGCGATCCTGATCGCTCTGACCGGCGTGATGTTCCTGCTGCAACACATCTCGCCGATGGACCCCGTCAAGGCGCAGATGGGAGCGCAGGCCTCGGCCGAGGCGGTGGCTGCCCGTCGGCAGGCACTCGGGCTGAACGAGCCCGTGCTGGTGCAGTTCTGGCACTACCTGACCGGTGCCGCCACCGGTGATCTCGGCACGTCCTACCGCACCCGACACGGCGTCGCCTCAGATCTCTCCACGTTCTTCCCGGCCACTCTGGAACTCGCGCTGTACGGTCTCGCGTTCGCGCTGGTGCTGGCCGTGCTGCTGGCGTTCAGCACGACCTTGAACTGGCGGGGTGCGGGCGCGCTGCGGGCGATTCTGTTCACCGGTTCGTCGGCCCCGATGTTCCTGCTCGGCATCCTCGGGTTGATCGTGTTCTACAAGGAACTGGGTTGGGTGCCCGCCAACGGCCGGATCGGAATCGCCAATCCTCCCACCGGGCCGACGGGGCTGCTCACCGTCGACGGACTACTACACGGACGTCTCGACGTGGTGGGCGACGCCTTCCACCATCTGATCCTGCCCGCACTGGTCATCGCGATCGGTCCCGCCGTCGCAATCGGGCGGGTGCTGCGTAGCAGCCTTCTCGGCGACATCGACAGCGACTATGCGCGGACGGCGCGCGCGAAGGGACTCCCGGAGGGTCAGGTCCTCGCCCGCCACGTGCTTCGCAACTCCGTCGGGTCCGCGCTGTCGATGACGGGTCTGCAAGTGGGACTGATGTTCTCGGGTGTCCTGGTGGTCGAGCAGGTGTTCGGCTGGCCGGGCATCGGTCAGTACATCGCCCAGAGCATCCCGGTGGCCGACTTCCCGGCCATTGCGGGCGTCACGCTGATGCTCGGGGCTCTCTACGTCTTCATCAACACGGCAGTGGACCTCATGCAGGCCGCCGCCGATCCACGTATCGCCACACCAGGAGGTTAGGTGCCGAAACAGCCACTCATCGTGGGCAATCCGGTGTTCGTCGTCGTCGACATGCAGGAGGGTGGCGGCATGTCCGCCGAGGAGGCGGGGATTCCCGTGATGCCTGGCCACGCTGACCGCGTCGAACGTGCCGAACGGCTTCTCGCTGCGGCCCGCATCGCCGGTGTGCCGGTCGTGTTCTTTCAGGAAGTTCACCGGCCCAGTGGAATCGACTTCGGCCGCGAGCTCGACGGCGTCGAGGGCGTGCACTGCGTCGAGGGCCAACCGGGCACCGACCTCGAGCCGTCGCTGCGGCCCAAGCCTGGCGAGTTCCATCTCGTCAAGCGGCGGTACTCCGGGTTCATCGGCACCGAGTTCGACATCGTGCTGCGCGGTGTGGAGGCGTCGACGCTGATCCTCGTCGGTGGTCTCACCGACGTCTGCGTGCACTACACCTTCGCCGACGCTCACCAGCGCGACTACTACGTCCGCGTGGTGACCGACTGCGTCGGAGGTTCCTCGCAGTACCGGCACGACGCCGCGCTCGACGCCATGGAGTACCTGCAGACCGGCGCCTTGCGCACCACGGACGAGATCCTCGCGGCCTTCCGCGAAATTGCCGAATGTCGCCGCCGGGGCGGCTCCGAAGCCGAGCCCGCCCCCTCGCCCCCCGCTCTCGAAGGAGCCGCACGATGACCACCAGATTCCGTGCCATGGCGGCCGTCGCCGCAGTGGCGATTCTCGCTCTGAGTGGCTGCGGCGGTTCGGATTCCGGCACCAGCACGCCGAATGCCGCACCGACCGACAAGGTGCTGCACCTGTCCTTCCTGCAGGATCCGGGCCAGCCGCCGGACCCCGACATCTTCTACGCCGGGCAGGGGCTGTTGCTGACCACCAACACCTACGAGGGTCTGCTGCAGTACAAGGCGGGCACCGAGAAGGCCGAACTGGAACCGCTACTCGCCACCGAGTGGACCGCATCGCCGGACAACAAGGTGTTCACCTTCAAGCTCCGCGAAGGCGTGAAGTTCCACGACGGGACCCCCTTCACCTCGGCAGCCGTCAAGGCCTCCTTCGATCGACGTGTCGCGGTCAACCAAGGTCCCGCGTACATGGTCAAGGACGTCGAATCAGTGACGACGCAGGGTGATTACGGCGTCACGCTGACGCTGAAGGCGCCCAACTCGGCCTTCCTCGACTACATCGCCTGCCCGTATGGACCGCGGATGCTCAGTCCCGAGGGGTTGACGAAGAATGCGGGCACCGACAACGCGCAGGGGTACCTGACCAATCACGACCTGGGAACTGGTCCGTACACGCTGACGGCCGCCGAGGTCGGATCGCGTTACGCGCTCGACGCATTCCCGGACTACTGGGGCCCCAAGCCGTACTTCGAGAAGGTCGAGATCCCGGTCATCACCGACGTCTCGGCGCAGCAGCTGCAGTTCAACAACGGGCAGGTCGCCGCGATCCTGCACGACCTGCCGTCCTCGGCGGTGCAGTCATACCTGGACAACAAGTCCTTCGCGAACTACTCACTGCCGACGATGATGTCGAACTACCTCTACATCAACTCGCACAAGGGAATGATGACCGATGCCAAGAACCGCACGGCAGTCCTGCAGGCGATCGACGTCGACGAGCTCGTCAAGCAGACCTACTTCGGCCGAGGCAAGGTGGCCGGCCAGATCTACCCGCCCAATGTGATGACCCCGGAATACGCCAAGCAGACCGTGCCGCACGACCCGTCGGTTCTGACGGCGCTTGCGGGCAGCCTGCCCGCCGACCAGAAGAACGTCACCATCGGCTACGACTCGAGCAACCCCGACAACCAGCTGGTGAGCAACCTGATTCAGACTCAACTCGCGGCCGCGGGTCTGAACGCCAAGGTGCAGGCCTACCCGACGTCGGAGACCTTTGGCTGGATCGGCACCGACGGGCAGTCAGCGCCGGAGATCTTCGCCGCGCTGGCGTGGCCGGACGCACCGTCGCCGTACACGTGGGGCCACATCTCGTGGGATGCCGACGGTGGTCTGAACTACCTGGGCTGCTCGGCGCCACCCGTCACCGAGGCGCTTGCGCAGGGTCTGCCGAACGGCTCGCCCGACGCGTTCTCGCAGGCCGGCCTGGAAGCAATAAAGACCGGTTGTTGGCTGAACATCGCCGATGTCAACGACTTCATGGTCGCGCAGCCATGGCTCAAGGGCGTCGAGCAGGCCCACGTCGTCACCAACCCGAACTCGCTTCGGCTGGCTGCACTCTCGGTCGGCTGATGGCCGGGCTGGCACGCAAGAGCGGGGTCCGCCGGATCGTCCTGCTGACGCTGGGCTGGGAGGATCTTCCGAAATGCGTTTCGGTGTACGGGCTGCCTCCAGAGGAACGCTTCCGGTGCCCGGTGCCGGGTGTGCTGCTCCAGACCGATGGTGGCTGGGTGCTGCTCGACACCGGGTTCAACACCGCCCTGATCCGTGATCCGGCGCTGCACCGGCGGTACTTCCCCTCGGTGGAGTACCAGCCGTTGCTGCCGGGTCCCGGTGAGCCGATCGAGGAGTCGCTGTTCGACATCGGGATCGACGTCGACGACATCCACCTCGTCGCGCTGTCGCACCTGCACGTCGACCATGCCGGCGGACTGAAGCTCTTCGCGGGCAAGGTCCCCGTGCACGCGCAGCGCCGCGAACTCGAGTACGGACTGTCGAATCACCCGGAACCGGAACGACACTCGATCTTTCGGGTCGACTTCGACGATCCCACGATCGACTGGCAACTCGCTGACGGCGAGGCCGAGATCGCTCCGGGAATCACGGCCGTTGCGACGTACGGACACACGCCGGGTCATCAGAGCTTCGTGGTGGAACTCGACGAGTCCGTGACCGGCGGTAAGGGTGCAGGAGGGTACGTGTTCGCCTTCGATGCCGCCGACCTGACGGAGAACATCGAGCACGAGCTGGCCATCGGCGGATTCATCGACGTCGAGCCGGAGGAGACCATCGAGCCGATCCGCAAGCTGAAGAAGTTGGCGCGAGACAAGGGCTATCCGCTGATACCGGGCCATGATCCGCATGTGTGGCCCGAGATGACGCAGCACTTCCACGAACGCTTTCGGCCGGTCTCGAGCTAGATGACCGCGCCTGCGATCGCCGACTGCGCAGGACTGTGGCGGCGCACCCTGCTCATGGACGCCGACGGATCTCGCGATGCCGGTCCAGGCGTGCTGTGGCTGCAGGGCATCACCGCCTACGTCGACTCCCGCGGCTTCGCCGGGTGCCTTCACCAGCGCGACGATGTCTTCGAATGGCAGCGAGACGTCGACCTCGAACCGCCGGGTCCGTTCCCCGACGCCGCGTCGATGCACTGGGACGGCGACGTGCTCGTCGAAACGGGGGTGCACGCGGACTACGTCGAGCTCTGGGTCCGCGACGCGGATTCGGCGGGCGCATGCGGTGCGTTCTTCCTGCGCGCGCCCGACGGCGCCGACGGCCTGCTGCTGCGGGTCGGCGACCAGTTCGGCTGGGCGGGCGCAGGCACCGTGGCGATCGGTCCGGTCGACGGGCGTCAGTGGACGAATCTCGCGATCATGCTGTCCGACAACGAGGTTGAGTCCAACGGCACGCGCTGGAACATCGAAAGAAGCGAAGGGAACATGCATGATGACCGGTACTGAGACTGGTAGTAGGTCATTCACCTCGGTGCCGATCGTCGACATCAGCGGACTGCGGTCGCCCGAGCGCGCCGAGCGCGAGCGGGTGGCTGCCGAAGTCGGCAAGGCCGCCCGCGAAGTCGGCTTCCTCTACATCGGCGGATCCGGGATCGACGAGTTTTGGTTCGACCGCATGCTCGCCGCGACCAAGGAATTCTTCGCGCTGCCGGTCGAGGAGAAGATGCGCAGCTACATCGGCCTGTCGCGGTGCCACCGCGGCTACGTCCCGGTCGGTGAGGAGGGCATCGAAACCGCAGTGAAGGACGTGCCAGACCTCAAGGAGGCATTCGACACGGCGCTGGACCTCCCCGCCGACGACGCCGACTACCTCGCGGGCAATCCGATGCTCGGCCCGAACACCTGGCCGGATCTACCCGACTTCGCCGAGGCGGTGACCGAATACTACGAAGCGGTCCTCGAGGTCGGACACCTGCTGCTGCGGGCGTTCGCGGTTGCGCTCGGGGAAGATCCCGACGTCTTCTCCCGGCACGCCACCAAGACTCCAAGCCAACTGCGGCTGGTCTACTACCCGTACAACCCCGACGCGCGGGACGGGCTCGGCATCGGTGCGCATACCGACTACGAGTGCTTCACGCTGCTCAAACCGACTGCACCAGGTCTGGAGGTCCTCAACGGCGCAGGGGAGTGGATCGACGTGCCTCCGGTGCCCGGCACCTTCATCGTGAACATCGGCGATCTCCTCGAGCTGTGGACCAACGGCGCCTTCGTCGCGACCAGCCACCGCGTACGCAGGGTCGTCGAGGAGCGGTACTCGTTCCCGCTGTTCTTCAACGTCGACTACGACACCGAGGTGAAACCGCTGCCGCAGTTCACCTCACCCGACGCCACCGAGCGCTCGGCCTTGAAGGCCGGGGAGCACCTGTTCGCCCAGACCGCACAGACTTTCGCGTACCTGCGCCACCGCATCGACAGCGGTGAACTGGTCCTGCCGGAGGGATCGATGCAGCTCAACCAGTTCGGCCAGCAGGCGTTGCAGGGCGTCGAATAGGACCTACGTAGACGCCGCGTAGGCCACGCGTCAGTTGATGGGCGCGTTGACGAATCGGAGGTCGTCGAGGATGCCGCGCGCCGCCACGATGCCCTCGCCCGTCTGCCACACCTCGTTGTTGACGATGAACACGCGGTTGTCGCGGGTCGCCGACAGCTTCCTCCACGCGTCGCTCTCGAGCACGTCGGCGGCGCGGTCTCTGGCGGCGGGGGACTCGAACGACAGGTAGATGAGGTCCCCGTCGGCTGCGGAGAAGTCCGTCGACTTGGACACCTCCGACGTGCTGACCTCCACATAGGGCTTGTCCTTGAATCGTTGTGTGGCAGGGCGGTCCACGCCGACCGCGCCGAGCACGCTGGCCGGGAAGTCGTTCGTGCCAAAGATCCTCAGGGTGTTCTCGGTCAACTGGACCACCGACGCCTGGTGGTGGGTAGCGTCGTTCGCGGCGCCGACCTTGTCGGCGGCCTGCTCGAATCCATCGACCAGCTGATTGGCGGCGTCGGCCCGGCCGGTGGCCGCACCGACGGTGCGCAACGTGTCCTGCCAGCCGGGTCCGGGAGGGCCCGTGAACACCGTGGGCGCGATCGTCGACAGTTCGCCGTACGCCTCCGGCGTCAGTGCCTGGGACCCGAGGATGAGCTCGGGGTTGGCCGCCTTGATCGCCTCGATGTCGGGCGCGGTGCGATCACCCGCGGGCGGAACGTCGTGCACCACCGTGCCGAGGTAAGACGGCTGCGTAGAGGACCCGTCCGGCAGCGCGGCGGCCACGATGCGTGACTGCAGGCCCAGGGCGCACAACGCGTCGAGTTGGTCACCCGAGAGCACCACGATGCGTTGCGGATCCGCGGGCACCTCAGTGGTCCCCGCGGCGTGGCGCACCTCGCGCGTCGGCGGACCCTCGTCGAGCTGCGCCGGCTCGGGGGCGCAAGACTCGTCGGGTCGGCGCTCATTGCCCAGCACGCCGGCGCCCGCGATCTTCGTCGTACTGGTGACCACGGAGCTCGCGACGTCTGCGTTGCCGGGCTGCTCTGTGGACCCGCCGCAGCCCGTGGCCAAGGTCACCGAAAGCGCGGTCGTCACGGCTGCCGCCGCGGCGATCGGACCCATCCGCGAGCTGAAAACCGGCACGTCGCCGACGTTACCAATCCCGCCCGCCAAAATCCCCGGTCGCTTCGCTCCTGCCCGCCACCAAAATCCCCGGTCGCTTCGCTCCTGCCCGCCGCCAAAATCCCCGGGTCGCTTCGCTCCTGCCCGCCGCCAAAATCCCCGGGTCGCTTCGCTCCTGCCCGCCGCCACCATCGGGACGGTTCCGCCCCGGTCAGACGCCGCTGGTGGCGAGGTTATTACCAATTACGACGGTTTGTAGGACCCATGACGCCTTGGCGCGCGCCGCGGGATAAGATTCGGCGTGAGCATCTCAACGCCGAGCGGGATGTTTCCGACGAACTTTTGGAGGACCTGTTGGTAGCCGAAGCGCCCCCAATCGGAGAACTCGAGGCCACGCGTCCCTTCCCGTCGCGGATGGGTCCCAAGGGCAATCTGATCTACAAGCTGGTGACCACCACCGATCACAAGCTGATCGGCATCATGTACTGCGTCGCGTGCTTCGCGTTCTTCCTCATCGGTGGACTCATGGCACTGTTCATGCGCGCGGAGCTCGCACTCCCGGGCCTGCAGTTCCTCAGCAACGAGCAGTACAACCAGCTGTTCACCATGCACGGCACGGTGATGCTGCTGTTCTACGCGACGCCCATCGTGTTCGG
>JBBRTH010000072.1:0-25062 GCA_038244615.1 Mycobacteriales bacterium
ACATGCTCTTCGCGCAAGCGCTCATCCGGCACATGCTCTTCGCGCAAGCGCTCATCCGGCACATGCTCTTCGCGCAAGCGCTCATCCGGCACATGCTCTTCGCGCAAGCGCTCATCCGGCACATGCTCTTCGCGCAAGCGCTCATCGAAGATCCGCCTCGTCTGCTCGTACTGCCCACACCGCGAAACGCTCACCGGCCTCGCGTTGTTTCACGAAGTTGCGAACCACCCTTTCGACGTAGTCGCCGAGCTCGGTACTCGTCACCTTGTGTTGGCGCAGTTTGCGGCCGAATCCGCTGTCCAAGCCCAGGCTGCCGCCCAGGTGAACCTGGAAACCCTCGACCGGACCGTCACCGTCGTCGATCATCTGGCCCTTGAAGCCGATGTCGGCAACCTGGATGCGCGCGCACGAGTTGGGGCAGCCGTTGATGTTCACGGTCACCGGGACGTCGAGCTGGGTGTTGACGTCCTCGAGGCGCCGCTCCAGTTCGGGGACCAGCGTCTGGCTGCGCTTGCGGGTCTCGGCGAACGACAGCTTGCAGAACTCGATGCCGGTGCAGGCCATCAGGTTTCGCCGCCAGTGCGACGGCCGTGAGGGCAGGCCGAGGGCATCCAACCCCTCCGTGAGCTTGCCCAACTTCTCAGTGGGCACGTCGAGGATGACCAGCTTCTGGTATGGGGTGAACCGGACGCGGTCCGAACCCACCGACTCGGCGAGGTCGGCCACCCTCGAGAGGATGGTCCCGGACACCCGCCCGGCGATGGGTGCGACGCCGACGGCGTTCAGGCCGTTCTTGAGGCGCTGCACGCCCACGTGGTCGATGGGACGCGCGAGGAGTTCGGGCGCCGGGCCGTCGATCAGCGGTCGCTTCAGGTACTCCCTTTCGAGAACGTCCCTGAATTTCGCCACGCCCCAGTCCTTGATCAGGAACTTCAGCCGCGCCTTGGCGCGCAGCCTGCGATAGCCGTAGTCGCGGAACGCCGACACCACGGCCTCCCACACGTCGGGCACCTCTTCGAGGGGCACCCAGGCGCCGAGTCGCTGGCCCAGCATCGGGTTGGTCGACAAGCCGCCGCCGACCCAGACGTCGAAACCGGGGCCGTGCTCGGGATGGTTGACGCCGATGAACGCGACGTCGTTGACCTCGTGGACGACGTCCTGCTGACCCGAGATCGCGCTCTTGAACTTGCGCGGCAGGTTGGAGTACTCCGGCTTACCGATGTAGCGCCTGACGATCTCGTCGATCGCGGGGGTGCCGTCGATCACCTCGTCGAGCGAGTCGCCGGCCAGCGGGGAACCGAGGACGACGCGGGGGCAGTCACCGCAGGCTTCGGTCGTGTATAGGCCGACTTCGTCGAGTCGACGCCAGATCTCCGGCATGTCCTCGACCCGGATCCAGTGGTACTGGACGTTCTCGCGGTCGGAGAGGTCGGCCGTGTCCCGACCGAACTCCGTGGAGATCTCGCCGAGCGTGCGTAGTGCTGACGCGGACAACGCACCGCCGTCGCAACGGACCCGCAACATGAAGAACTCATCCTCGAGCATGTCGGTGTTGTCGTCACCGGTCCAGGTGCCGTCGTAGCCCGGCTTGCGCTGCGTGTAGAGACCCCACCAGCGGAAGCGGCCGCGGAGGTCACCCTTGTCGATGCTCTCGAAACCGCCCCTGGCGTAGATGTTCTCGATGCGGGCCCGCACGTTGAGCGGATTGTCGTCCTTCTTGGACTGCTCGTTGGCGTTCAGCGGCTCGCGGTAGCCGAGCGCCCACTGGCCCTCGCCCTTGGGGCGTTTGACGGGCTTTGGCGTCGAGGGAGGCTTGGGGTCTGCTTGGGTCATTCGATGGCCCCTTCATGAGGGAGCCGGCGTAGGGATCGCGCGTCGTCACCGGTGGCTGTCCGGCGGCGCAGATCCGGCGGCCAGCTGAAAGTACAGGTGGACAGATCTACGGCGTCAAGGCAGACAGGAACAGCTGCAAACGCGCTTGAAGTCGACATGCCGCCGGACTACCAGCGATACGCGGGCGGTCGAGTTGCGGACGTCGGTCACGCCCGACATTCTGCCACGAAAGCGCCCACCGGCTCCAACCGGGCTATTCTTCCGCTCACGGTGAGCAGAAGTCCGCTCTGCAACACTGGTCGGATGACTGCCGAACCCCGTGCTCGACCGTTCGGCCTCTACGTTCACGTGCCGTTCTGCGCCACTCGCTGCGGTTATTGCGACTTCAACACCTACACGGCCGCCGAAGGTGGCGGTGCGAACCCCGACGGCTGGCTCGAGGCGCTGCGGATCGAACTGGGCCTGGCGGCGGCGTCGCTGGCGTTGCGGGGATCAATTCCCGAAGTGTCGACCGTGTTCGTCGGTGGCGGAACTCCGTCGATGCTGGGCGGTGAGCGGCTCGCGGCGGTGCTGAACGCGGTACGCGCGAACTTCAGGCTGGTCGCGGGAGCCGAGGTGACGACGGAGGCCAACCCCGAGTCGACGTCGGCCGCGCTGCTCGGACAGCTGCGCAGCGCGGGGTTCACCCGTCTCTCGCTGGGCATGCAGTCGGTGGCGCCGCACGTCCTTGCCGCTCTGGACCGGGTGCACTCGCCGGGGCGCGCGCTGGCCGCGGCCGCCGACGCCCGCGCTGAGGGCTTCGAACACGTCAACCTCGATCTCATCTACGGCACGCCCGGGGAGACCGACTACGATCTGTCCCGCTCGGTCGACGCCGCGATCGGTGCGGGTGTCGATCACGTGTCGGCCTATGCGCTGGTCGTCGAGCAGGGCACCGCCCTTGCCCGGCGGGTGCGCCGAGGTGAGCTGCCCGCACCCGACGACGACGTTCTCGCAGCACGCTACGAACTGCTCGACGGGCGACTGTCGGCGGCAGGCTTCGATTGGTACGAGGTATCCAACTGGAGCCTTGCGGGCGGGGAGTGCCGACACAATCTCGGGTACTGGGACGGCGGTGAATGGTGGGGCGCCGGGCCCGGCGCGCATGGTTACGTCGACACCACGCGTTGGTGGAACATCAAGCACCCCAACGCCTATGCGGATTCCCTCGGCGAGGGACGACTACCGGTCGCGGACTCCGAGACTTTGGACGACGCGACCCGCCACACCGAGGACGTCATGTTGCGACTCCGGCTGCGCTCCGGTCTGCCCGTCGCCGTCCTCAGCGCGAACGAGGCGGCTCGCGCGCAGATTTCGGTCTCCGATGGCCTGGTAATCCGGACCCCGGACCGTCTCGTCCTCACCGACCGCGGGCGACTGCTGGCCGATGCGGTGGTGCGCGACGTCCTCACCGCTGGCGGCTAGTCCGTTCAGCGAAAGCCCGGTGGCGGCGTGGCGTCAGCAACCGTCGGGGCAGGCGATGTCGACGTAGGCGACGGCGCCGACGTTGCCCGCCGCATCCTTCTTGACACCGGTGACGCTGCACGCCGTCAGCGGAGCGCTCTGCGGCCCGTTGATCTGCACGGTGTAGCCCTCGCTCTTCAGGCCGTTGATGGCGGCGTCTGCTCCGCCCGCGGCAGCGGCGGTTCCGGCCAGGCCGAGAGCGGCCGCGCCGAGAGCGCCTGCACAGGCAGCGGTGACGACGAAATGCTTCATGTCGAAATCCTTCGTTTGGACGGTTGGTGATTGGTCGTGTTCGGGCTCTTGATGTTCGACGAGGCGCCACGCGTTACGCGTCAATTCTCGGACTCCATATGCGCAATCAGATCGTCCAAGAAGGTGACCGAAGTGTGACGCCGTCAACTACTTCGCCCCCGTCGCGTAACGCGGCCCTTCACGCCGGTCACCGTCAGTGCAGGCGTAGTGATCTGCGCCGCAACGAGATTCGCGTGAACGACGGATGGAGAGCTCATGAACGGCACTACCGCATCCACGGGTTTGAGGTCATGACCCCCCGTCGACGGACATGGCTTCTTGGAGTGATTGCGATGGCCGTGCTGGGACTGCTTGCGGTGGTGAGTCTGCGCAGTGCTCCCGAGCAGTCCGTACGACCGGCTCAACCCGGCACGTCTGACGCCGTGGCGGCGGACCCGACGACACAAGCACGCCTCGCCGTGATGCGCCGGAGCCCGGATGATCCGCTTGCCCTCGGGCCGGTGACCGCACCCGTCGTGATCTCAGAGTGGGGTGACTTCCAGTGCCCGTTCTGCCGGGCCTTCAACGCGGACACCGCTCCAGCGCTAATGAGCCAGTACGTCAACACGGGTCGCGTGCGACTCGAGTGGCACGACCTCGCAAAACTTGGCCCCGAGTCGGTGCTGGCCGCACGGGCAGCGCGTGCTGCCGGGCGTCAGGGCTCGTTCTGGCCGTTCCACGACATCCTCTACCGCGACCAATCTCCGGAGAACAGCGGCGCATTGACCGAGGCGTCACTGACCGCGATGGCGAAAGGTCTCGGCCTCGACGCCGACCGGTTCGGCAGGGACTTCGTCGATCCAGACATCGCCGCGGTGGTCGACGAGGATCAGCGCGCCGGCGCCCGGCTCGGCATTACGCACGTGCCGAGCTTCCTCGTCAACGGGACGTTGCTGTTCGGGACGCAGCCACTCGTCGCGTTCCAAGAGACCATCGACGGCGCATTGAACGGCGTGCGCTGACGTGCTCGACATCGGTTACCTGGCCGCATTCCTCGGGGGGCTGCTCGCGTTGCTCAGCCCGTGCAGCGCGCTGCTGCTGCCGTCGTTCTTCGCCTACGCCTTCGGCGGGCCGACAAGGATGCTGGCCCGCACCGGCGTCTTCTTTCTGGGGCTGGCTGCCGTCCTGGTGCCGTTGGGCGCGGGATCGGGGGGTTTGGCCGTGTCGATCACCGAGCATCGCGAGGCATTGATCGTCATCGCCGGCTGGGTGATCATCGCCCTCGGTGTGGTGCAGATCCTCGGCGGTGGGTGGAGCCTTCGGCCAGCGGCCCGGTTTCAGGCCCGGATGGCCGCCCGCGGCACCTGGGTATCGACGGCCGGTCTAGGCGCGGCGTACGGGTTGGCGGGCTTTTGCACCGGGCCCATCCTCGGGGCGGTCTTGACCGTGGCCGCCGCAGGCGGAGATCCGGTGCGTGGAGCGCTACTCCTTGCCGTCTACGCCCTCGGGATGGCGGCTCCCCTGTTCCTTCTGACGCTGGTTTGGCAGCGGTTCGACCTAGCTCATCGAAAGTGGTTGCGGGGCAAAGTATTTGACGTCGGCTCCCTGCAGATGCATACTACCTCGACGATCTCGGGGCTGTTGTTCATCGCCATCGGGGTGACCTTCGTCGCCTTCGGCGGTGCCACGGGCCTGTTGACCCTGGACGCCAGCGTCGCCCTGCGCGTCGAGGACGCCGTCGCTGCTGCCGCCGCCCACGTCCCCGACGTGGCGGCGCTCCTTGTCGTGGCCGTCCTGGTCGCGGCGGTCCTTCTCGACCGGCTGCGGCGGCAAGAGCGATCGGCGAAGCATCCCCCGGAGGCTGCTGAGGCCATGGCGGAGGAAGTCGCGGAGGAAGTCTAGGTCTGCTCGGACAGCGGCAGGTCCATGTCGTAGACCCGTGCGTGCAGTACCGCCCGGTTGCGCAACGCGGCCCGCACCGCCTGGTGGACACCGTCCTCGAGATAGATGACGCCCTCCCATCGCACGGCGTGCGGGAAGAGGTCGCCATAGAACGTGGAGTCCTCCGAGAGCAGGCGGTCGAGCGCCAGAACCGTCGTCGTGGTCACCAGCTCGTCGAGGCGGATCTGCCGCGGCGGGATCTGAGCCCACTGCCGGTACGACAGGCCATGCTCCGGATACGGTTTGCCATCGCGAACACCCTTGAAGATCATCGGCTGGGCGTCCCGCGCATGCAACGAGGTTATCCGGAGGCGCTGCGTTGCGTCGCGCGGCGTCGATGCTGCTCGTCAACGTAAAATGAAATGGACGTGGAGGTGAACCATGGGTACTGCAGATGACCGTCGCTTCGAGGTGCTGCGCGCCATCGTTGCCGACTTCGTCTCCACCAAGGAGCCCATCGGATCGAAGAGCCTCGTCGAACGCCACAATCTGGGCGTGTCCAGTGCGACCGTGCGCAACGACATGGCCGTCCTCGAGGCCGAGGGCTACATTGCCCAACCGCACACCAGCTCGGGTCGCGTGCCCACCGAGAAGGGGTACCGCGAGTTCGTCGACCGATTGGACGACGTCAAGCCGATGTCGTCGAGCGAGCGTCGCGCCATCCTCACGTTCCTCGAGTCGGGTGTCGACCTCGACGACGTGCTGCGCCGGGCCGTGAAGCTGCTCGCCCAGCTCACCCGGCAGGTGGCGATCGTGCAGTACCCGACACTGTCGACCTCCACGGTCCGCCATCTGGAAGTCGTCGCACTGACCCCTGCCCGGCTGCTTCTGGTGGTCATCACCGATTCCGGTCGCGTCGACCAGCGGATCGTCGAGCTCGGCGACGCCATCGATGACGTCGGACTATCGCAGTTGCGCGAGCGGCTCGGGCAGGCACTCGAGGGCAAGGCGATCACGACGGCCTCGATCGCGGTCTCGGATCTGGCGTCCCAGCTCGTCGGTCACGGCGGCCTCGGCGACGCCGTGGGGCGGTCGGCGACCGTCCTTGTCGAAACCCTGGTCGAACACACCGAAGAACGTTTGCTCCTCGGTGGCACGGCCAATCTCACTCACAACACCGCCGACTTCGGCGGTTCCCTGCGATCAGTGCTCGAAGCGCTGGAAGAGCAGGTGGTCGTACTGCGATTGCTGGCCGTCCAACAGGAAGCCGGTAAGGTAACCGTACGCATCGGGCACGAGACGGCGGCCGAGCAGATGGCCGGGACGTCGGTGGTCAGCACGACGTACGGCAGCTCGGGCAAGGTGTTCGGCGGCATGGGTGTGGTGGGGCCCACTCGGATGGACTATGCGGGAACCATCGCCAACGTCGCCGCAGTTGCTCTGTACATAGGCGAAGTCTTGGGCGCCCGCTAGGGGCGTCGACACGCACCGCAGGTGTGGCTTGACGAGGGCTAAGAAGGGTTTGGCGTGGCACGCGATTATTACCGTCTGCTCGGTGTGAGCAAGGGTGCGAGCGATTCGGAGATCAAGCGCGCGTACCGCAAGCTCGCGCGGGAATTGCATCCCGACGTCAACCCCGACGAGGCGGCGCAGGCCCAGTTCAGGGATATCAGCGTCGCCTACGAGGTGCTGAGCGATCCCGAGAAGCGGCGCATCGTCGATCTCGGTGGCGATCCGATGGAAGGCGCGGGCGCGGGCAATGGTTTTGGCGGCGGTTTTGGCGGCGGCGGCGGCGGCTTCGGTGGTCTCGGCGACGTGTTCGAGGCCTTCTTCGGCGGCGGTGGCGGTGGTCGCGGACCCATCGGCCGGGTACGGCCGGGGTCCGATTCGCTGCTGCGGATGCGGCTCGACCTCTCGGAGTGCGCGACCGGTGTCACCAAGCACGTCACCGTGGACACCGCGATCCTGTGCGACCTGTGCCAGGGCAAGGGCACGCACGGCAACTCGACTCTGGCGACCTGCGACACGTGCCACGGCCAGGGCGAAGTCCAGTCCGTGCAGCGATCGCTTCTCGGTCAGGTGATGACGTCTCGTCCGTGCCCCGTGTGCGCGGGTGTCGGCGAGGTCATTCCCGATCCGTGTCACCGCTGCGGAGGCGACGGGCGGGTACGCGCGCGGCGAGAAATCAGCGTGAAGATCCCGCCAGGTGTCGGCGACGGCATGCGGGTCAGGCTGGCAGCCCAGGGTGAAGTCGGTCCCGGTGGTGGGCCCGCCGGCGACCTGCACGTGGAGGTCCACGAGCAACCCCATGACATCTTCATTCGCGATGGCGATGACCTGCACTTCAGCGTGTCGGTGCCGATGGTCGATGCGGCACTGGGCACCACGGTCACGGTCGACGCGATCCTCGACGGCCCCACTTCCATCGACGTCGCGGCGGGCACCCAGCCGGGCGCCGTCACCACCTTGCGCGGCCACGGGATGCCCAACGTGCGGACCGGCGTCCGCGGCAACCTGTACGCTCACATCGAGGTTGTGGTGCCGTCGCGCCTCGACCAGCAGGACACGGAGATACTGCAGAAGCTCAAGGAGCATCGCGTCCGCGACGTGACCGAGGTCAAGTCCACGCACGCGGCGCCGTCGGGCGGCGGGCTGTTCAGCCGGCTGCGCGAGACGTTCACCGGTCGGTAGGACGGCTCTGCCGCGATGAGTCGCGCGCTGTTCTACGTCGACGCAGTGTCCGACGTCGGCGAGTTCGCCGTCATCGACGGCGACGAGGGGTTTCACGCTGCCAGCGTGCGGCGCATCCGGGTCGGCGAGGAACTCGATCTCGGCGATGGCGCGGGGGCGGTCGCGCACGTGGTCGTCGAGAGCGCTGGCAAGGGCAGCCTGACCGCCCGCGTGATCAGCAGGCGCACCGTCGCGCCGCCGTCTCCGCAGGTCACCGTCGTGCAGGCGCTGCCCAAGTCCGACCGGTCCGAGTTGGCCATCGAGCTCGCCACCGAGGCGGGCGCCGATGCGTTCGTGGCCTGGCAGTCGGACCGCTGCGTGGCCCGCTGGGACGGCGCGGCGAAGGTGGAAAACGGTCTGCGGCGCTGGCAGGCGGTGGCACGCTCGGCGGCCAGACAATCCCGCAGACCGCATGTGCCACCGGTCACGTCGCTGGTCTCCACCGGGGAACTGGCCGCGCAGGTGGCTGCTGCGGCGACCCGATCGGTGGTGCTGGTGCTGCACGAGTCCGCCACCGAGCCGCTGGCCGCGGTCGGACTGAACGACGCTGAGTCGGTGATGCTGATCATCGGTCCCGAGGGCGGGATCGGCGCCGACGAGTTGGCCGTGCTGACGGACGCGGGCGCCACGGCCATCCGCCTGGGGCCAAGTGTGCTGCGGACCACATCTGCCGCCGCTGTAGCGCTTGGCGCACTCGGCGTTCTGACGCACCGCTGGCGCATCTGACCACGATTCCTGCCAGTGGGCCACCAATTACTGCCACCGGAATTAATCTCCTGAGCACTGCGTTTGTTCTGTCAGACCGGATGGAAGGCTCTACCGCCGGTCGACAGACACCACAGCGGGCACGAAAGAAGAAATGAACGAAATGAAGAAGTTCGGATTTGCCGCCGTCGTTGCCAGCGGGTTCGTCGCCGGGATCCTCGGCGTCGCGTCTCCGATCCAGGCCATCGCATCCGCCGAAGCTCTGCCCGTCGTCGAGCTGCCCGGGTATTCCACCGGTGTCGACCACAACCAGTGGATCAACACGATCCACCCGGACGTCACCGTCCCGAAGGTCGACACGACCGTGCAGCAGAGCCGCTGACATAGGTCGCTCGAGAAGGGGTACCCGGTTTCCGGGTGCCCCTTCTTCATTGGGGCGCGACGGTGACCAGCGGTAAGCTGACACGGGCATACCTGACGACATGAGCACGGAAAGCAGGCACTGAACACCACGTGACTCCCCGCGAGACGAACGCCGCCTCGGACAGCACCGTGCGAAGCAACAACCACGTGCGCAGCAACATCAATGTGCCGCCCGACCTCGTGGTCGGCCTACTCGGTTCCGCTGACGAGAACCTGCGGGCACTGGAGCGCTTGCTGACCGCCGACGTCCACGTGCGCGGCAACGCCGTGACCCTTTCTGGTGAGCCCGCCGACGTGGCCTTGGCCGAGCGAGTCATCACCGAGCTCATCGCCGTCGTGGCAGGCGGACAGGCCCTCACGCCCGAGGCCGTGCGCCGCAGTGTCGGCATGCTGATCGGCACCGGCAACGAATCACCGGCCGAGGTACTGACGCTGGACATACTGTCGCGGCGCGGCAAGACGATTCGGCCCAAGACGCTCAACCAGAAGCGCTACGTCGACGCGATCGACGTACACACCATCGTGTTCGGCATCGGCCCGGCCGGTACCGGCAAGACCTACCTGGCGATGGCCAAAGCCGTCAACGCCCTACAGACCAAACAGGTCTCGCGCATCATTCTGACCCGCCCCGCAGTGGAAGCCGGTGAACGCCTCGGCTTCCTTCCCGGCACGCTGAGCGAGAAGATCGACCCCTACCTGCGACCGTTGTATGACGCTCTGCACGACATGATGGATCCGGAGCTGATCCCAAAGCTGATGAGCGCCGGCGTCATCGAGGTCGCACCGCTGGCATACATGCGTGGTCGCTCGCTGAACGACGCGTTCATCATCCTCGACGAGGCCCAGAACACCACCCCCGAACAGATGAAGATGTTCCTGACCCGCTTGGGCTTCGGGTCCAAGATCGTGGTGACGGGGGACTCCACCCAGGTCGACCTGCACGGCGCCAAGTCCGGGCTTCAGGCGGCGATGGAGATCCTGGATCAGATCGACGACATCCACTTCTCGGAGCTCACCAGCGCCGACGTCGTGCGTCACCGGCTGGTGTCCGAGATCGTCGACGCCTACGCCAAATCCGAAGCGCCCGCATTGAATCGGGCCGAGCGGCGGTCCGGCACCGGTAGGCCGCGCCGGTGAGCATCGAGGTCTCCAACGAGTCGGGCATCGACGTCTCCGAGAACGAACTGATCAGCGTCGCGCGCTTCGTCATCGCGAAGCTGGACGTCAACCCTGGCGCCGAGCTGTCCATGGTGTTACTCGACACTCCGGCGATGGCCGACCTGCACGTGAGGTGGATGGACCTGCCCGGCCCGACGGACGTGATGAGCTTCCCGATGGACGAGCTCGAGCCGGGCGGCCGTCCCGACGCACCCGAGCCCGGCCCGTCGATGCTCGGCGACATCGTGCTGTGTCCCGAGTTCGCGGCCAAACAGGCTGAGAAGGCCGGGCATTCGCTCGGCCACGAACTCGCGCTGCTGACCGTGCACGGCGTGCTGCACCTGCTCGGCTACGACCACGCCGAACCGGACGAGGAGAGGGAGATGTTCGCCCTGCAACGCGAGCTGCTCGAGGGGTGGGTCGCCGACCAGGTCGCCGCCTACCATCAGGACCGGCAGGGCGAGAAGGACCGCAGACTGTTGGACAAGTCGCAGTACTTCGACGAACCGTGACCGGAATCGCTTCTCTCCTTGGCTCAGTCGCGCTCATCGCGCTCGGAGGCGTGTTCGCGGCGGTCGACGCCGCGATCAGCACCGTCTCCATCGCCAGGATCGACGAGCTGGTTCGCGACGAGCGTCCCGGCGCGCCGCGGCTGGCCCGCCTGATCGATGATCGACCGCGTTTCATCAACCTGATCGTGCTGCTGCGCATCACGTGTGAGACGGCCGCGACCGTGCTGCTGGTGGCCTTCCTCTACGAGGACCTCGGCCTGAAATGGGGTCTGCTCGCCGCGGCCGCCATCATGGTCGTGGTCAGCTTCGTCGCGATCGGGGTCGGGCCGCGCACGCTCGGCAGGCAGCACGCGTACACCATCGCGTTGGCGGCGGCCCTTCCGCTGCAGGCGATCTCGGTGTTGCTGACGCCCATCAGCCGGCTGCTGGTCCTGATCGGCAATGCGCTGACACCGGGCCGCGGCTTCCGCAACGGTCCGTTCGCGTCCGAAATCGAACTACGCGAAGTCGTCGACCTCGCGCAGCAACGCGGAATCGTCGCCGACGACGAGCGCAGGATGATCCAATCGGTGTTCGATCTCGGAGACACCGGTGCTCGCGAGGTGATGGTGCCGCGGACCGAGATGGTGTGGATCGAAAGTGATAAAACAGCTGGTCAAGCCACGTCGCTCGCGGTGCGCAGCGGGCACTCGCGGCTGCCGGTCGTCGGCGAGAACGTCGACGACATCGTCGGCGTCGTCTTCCTCAAGGACCTCGTCGAACAGACGTACTACAGCAACGGTGGCATCGACACCAGGGTCGGCGAGGTGATGCGCCCGCCGGTGTTCGTGCCGGACTCCAAACCGCTGGACGCGCTGCTCCGTGAGATGCAGAGGGACCGCAACCACATGGCTCTGTTGGTCGACGAATACGGCGCGATCGCAGGTTTGGTCACCATCGAGGACGTGTTGGAGGAGATCGTCGGTGAGATCGCCGACGAGTACGACACCGACGAAGTCGCTCCCGTAGAGGATTTGGGCGACAAGCACTTTCGGGTGTCGCCACGGTTGCCCCTCGAGGACCTCGCGGAGCTATACGAGCTGGAACTCGACGACGATCTGGACGTCGACACCGTCGGCGGCTTGCTGGCCCACGAACTGGGTCGGGTGCCCTTGCCCGGTGCCGAGGTGACGTGGGATGCGTTGCGGCTGCGCGCCGAGGGTGGTCGCGATCATCGCGGCCGCGTACGCATCGGCACCGTGCTCGTCATACCCGCCGAACAGAAGGAAGAGTCCGAAGATCCTAGAGGGGGCAAGGTATGAGCCTCGATGCCGAGGACGCCAAGCTGGTCACGCTCGCCCGCGGGGCGATGGGACGCGCGGAGGCAAGCAGCGGCGCCGCAGTGCGTGACGCGGACGGGCGGACGTACGCCGGTGCTCCGGTGACGCTCGAGTCACTGACGCTGACGGCGCTGCAGGCAGCGGTGGCCGCCGCGGTGTCCAGTGGTGCGACGGGTCTGGAGGCCGCCGTTCTGGTGGCCGGCTCGATGGACGACGCCGGCGTCGCCGCGGTGCATGAGTTGACCGCCGCCGCCGCCGTCATCGTCACCGACCGTGCCGGAAACCCGATCCCGTGAGCGTCGAAGCGGCCGAATTCCACTCCGGCTTCGTGTGCTTCGTCGGCAGACCGAACACCGGCAAGTCCACGCTCACCAATGCCCTCGTCGGGGCCAAGGTGGCGATCACCTCGAATCGGCCGCAGACCACCCGCCACACCATTCGCGGCATCGTGCACCGCGAGAACTTCCAGATCATCCTCGTCGACACCCCCGGGCTGCACCGGCCCCGCACCCTGCTGGGACAACGGCTCAACGAATTGGTCAAGGCCACCTACTCCGAGGTCGACGTCATCGGACTCTGCATCCCCGCCGACGAGGCCATCGGGCCCGGCGACCGATGGATCTTCGAGCAGATCCGTGCGGTCGCGCCACGCACCACGCTCATCGTCGTCGTGACCAAGATCGACAAGGTCTCCAAGGAGAAGGTCGCGGCGCAGCTGATCGCCGCCAGTGAGCTCACCGGTGGCGCGGCCGAGATCGTGCCCGTATCGGGCACCACCGGAGAACAGATCGACCTGCTCACCGACGTGCTGGCTGCGCAGCTGCCTCCCGGTCCGGCGTTCTATCCCGACGGCGAGCTGACCGATGAGCCCGAGGAAGTCCTGATGGCCGAGCTGATCCGCGAGGCCGCCCTCGAAGGCGTGCGTGACGAGCTGCCGCACTCGCTGGCCGTGGTGATCGACGAGGTGGAACCGCGCGAAGGCCGTGACGACCTGATCGACGTGCACGCCATCCTGTACGTCGAACGCGACTCGCAGAAGGGCATCGTCATCGGCAAGGGCGGCGCCCGGTTGCGGGAGGTCGGCACCGCCGCACGGCTTCAGATCGAGACGCTGCTCGGCACCAAGGTGTATCTGAGCCTTCGCGTCAAGATCGCGAAGAACTGGCAGCGTGACCCCAAACAGCTTGGGCGGCTTGGCTTCTGAGCGCTTGCGCGAAGTCGATCGGCCCCAGCTAGGGCGTGTCCCACCAGACCTTCGGCTGATCGGCCCGCCAGGCGCCGACGGCTTCGAGGGCGGCGGCCAAAGAGATCAGCAGTGGTTCGCTGCAAGCGGGCCCCATCAGCTGGACCCCGATCGGGAGGCCGTCGGAGGTGAACCCGGCGGGAATGTTGATCGACGGCCAGCCGAGGAGGTTCCAGGGCCAGGTGACGGGGCAGGCACGGATCATCGCGCGGTCGGTGGCCAGCGCGCCACGACCGTCGAAGTCGTGGACCCTGGGCGGCGGGAGAGCCGTCGTCGGGGCCAGCACCACGTCGGCGAGGTTGAAGATCCAGCCGATGCGACGCTGGGATTCGGCTTCGTGGCGGCGGGCGTCGCGCAGGGTCTTCTCGGACAGCAGCCGACCCATCCGCATGTTGCTCGTCGTGCGTTTGTCGAACGTCACCCCCGGTCCGAGCCGGTGGGCCCAGTCCAGCAGACCGGACGTCGAGCGGGACAGGAAGTTCCAGGACGTGCGTAGCCCATAGTCGGGGTCGGCCAGCCGCACGGTGTGCCCGAGCTCTTCGAGATGTGCGGCCATGTTCTCCATCGCGGCAAGGATCTCGCGATGCAGCTTGGCCCTGAAACCCGTGAAGGGAAACTTCGTCGACATGGCGACGGTCAACGGACCCGGGGCCTGGCTGACGTATTCGGAAACCTTCACCGGCGGCGGCCTGTGGAGGTCGCCGTCGGCGTTGCCGGAGGCGGCATCGAGCACCAGGGCGGCGTCGACGACCGTGCGGGCCAGCACGCCGTTGACCGTGATCCCGTTGAACGCCTCGGGTAGTGGCCAGGTCGAGATCCGGCCACGCTGGGGCTTGATGCCGACGAGATGGGTCCACGCCGCGGGGATCCGGACGCTGCCCGCACCGTCCGAGCCGATCGCCGCGGTGACCAATCCCGCGGCCACCGCGGCGGCGCTACCGCCGGAGGAACCGCCAGGAGTGTGATCGGCCGACCACGGGTTGCGGGTGTGCCCGAACGCGGGCCCGCTGGTGAACGGCCACTGGCCGAGCTCGCACGTATTCGTCTTGCCGACGATCACGGCGCCTGCCGCGCGTAATCTGCGCACCACCTCGGCGTCCGCGGTGGCCACGGGAACCTCGCCCGACGTGCCGAACCGCGTGGGAACGCCCGCCACGTCGACGTCGTCCTTGACGGCGATTGGAATGCCCAAAAGCGGAAGATGCTGTCCTGCAGCATGTTTGCGGTCGGCCTCGGTCGCATCGGCAAGCGCCTGATCGGTCAGCACGACGCGGAAGGCATTGACTGTGCCCTGGCTGGCTTCGATCGCTCGAAGCGATCGCGTGGTCAGTTCGGTGGACGTGAGCTTTCCGCTGGCCAGTCGGTACTGCAGCTGGGTCAGGGTGGGGAAGGAGGTGCGAGCCATTTGGAATCGAGGGTATCCGGCCGAGCCTTCCCGGCGGGGTCGGCACGAGGTGGGAGACTGTGCAGATGCGGTTGTACCGGGATCGGGCTGTCGTGCTGCGCCAGCACAAGCTCGGCGAGGCGGACCGGATCGTGACCCTGCTCACCCTCGAGCACGGGTTGGTCCGTGCCGTGGCCAAGGGTGTGCGCCGCACCCGGAGCAAGTTCGGGGCCAGGCTCGAGCCGTTCGCCCACATCGACGTGCAGCTGTACCCGGGCCGCAACCTCGACATCGTCACGCAGGTGCAGGCCATCGATGCGTTCGCCAGTGACATCGTCAGCGAATACGGCCGCTATACCTGTGGGTGCGCGGTGCTGGAGACGGCCGAGCGACTGGCCGGTGAGGAACGCGCCCCGTCCCCTGCTCTGCACCGGCTCACCGTCGCGGCGTTGCGCGCGGTGGCCGACGGTGCCCGCCCGCGTGAGCTGGTACTCGATGCATACCTGTTGCGGGCCATGGGAATTGCGGGGTGGGCCCCCGCGCTTACCGAGTGCGCGCGCTGTGCGGCGCCGGGGCCGCACCGGGCGTTCCACGTCGCCGCGGGCGGCAGTGTGTGCATACACTGCAGGCCGTCAGGTTCGGTGACCCCACCCCAAGGTGTGCTGGCCCTGATGTCCGCCCTGCGCGACGGGGACTGGCCCGCCGCCGAGGCGTCCACGTCGTCGTACCGCAGCCAGGCCAGCGGACTGGTGGCGGCGCACCTGCAGTGGCACCTCGAACGCCAGCTGCGGACGTTGCCGCTGGTCGAGCGTGTCTATCGAGTCGATCGCACGGTCGCTGAACGACGAGTTGCCCTGTTCGGGCAGGATGAGGCACATGGCTACGATTCGGGGCAGAGACAGGAAAGCGACTTACCCACAGCTGCCTCCGGCGCCTGACGAATACCCAACCTTCCCGGACACGTCGACGTGGCCGGTGATCTTCCCCGCCCTGCCGCCCGAGACCAACGGCCGGTTCTCCCGTCCCCCGCAGCACACCTCGAAGGAATCGGCACCGTTGATTCCGGCAGGCCAGGTGCCCAACCACGTCGCGGTCGTGATGGACGGAAACGGTCGCTGGGCCACGCAGCGGGGCCTCGGACGCACCGACGGCCACAAGATGGGCGAGGCCGTGCTCATCGACATCACGTGCGGCGCGATCGAAATCGGTATCAAGCACCTCACCGTGTATGCGTTCTCCACCGAGAACTGGAAGCGCAGTAACGAAGAGGTGCGCTTCCTGATGGGATTCAACCGCGAGGTGGTGCGCCGTCGTCGCGAGAACCTCAATGCGATGGGCGTGCGCATGCGGTGGGTCGGGTCGCGGCCGCGCATGTGGAGCAGCGTCATTAAGGAATTCGACATCGCCGAGAAGATGACGGTGGGCAACGACGTCATCACCATCAACTACTGCGTCAACTACGGCGGGCGCACCGAGATCGTCGAGGCGGCACAGGAGCTGGCTCAGTTGGCCGCCGATGGCAAGATCAACCCGAACCGGATCAGTGAAGCCGCCTTCGCCAAGCACCTGCACCGCGACGACATTCCCGACGTCGACTTGTTCATCCGGACGTCGGGGGAGCAACGGGCCAGCAACTTCCTGCTGTGGCAGGCCGCCTACGCAGAGTACGTCTTTCAGGAGAAGCTGTGGCCCGACTACGACCGTCGTGACCTATGGGCGGCGTGCGTGGAGTACGTCAACCGCAACCGCCGCTTCGGCAGGGCCTGATGTCCGGAGGGCAGGAGCGAAGCGACCGGGGAATGTCACAGACCCTCGTGGAGCGACTGACCTCCGCGCTGGCAGGGGTGACGACGCTCGTCGAGGAGTCGGACGGTGCCCTGACGGTCACGGTGGACGGTCTGGTGGCCTCACTACGGGTCGTGACCATCGCCGAAGGCCTCGAGATGGTGTCGCTCACCCAGCCGCTGGCGTGGGATCTGGCCCTGAACAACAAGATCCGCGAACGCGTCGCTGAGCAGGCGGGGCGGACGATGCTCGGCACCGTGGCGCTCGTCGAGAAGGTCGCCGATGGTCCGCCAGCGCCCGCCAACGGTTCGTCGGCCAGGGAGACGCGCAAGTCCGCTTCCAAGAAGGTCGCAGACGTCATGCTGCGCTACAACTTTCCCGCCGCCGGGCTCACCGAGGACGCGTTGCGCACGCTGATACTGCTCGTGCTCACCACGGGCGCCGACGTGCGCACCGCACTAATCGGCTGACGGTCTGTCGACCGCGCAGTCACCGCACACCCCGAAGATCTCGATGGTGTGGCTGACGTCGGAGAAGCCATGCTGGGCGGCGACTTCGGCGGCCCATGCCTCCGCCGCCCCGCCCTGCACCTCGACCGTGGAACCGCAGGCCCGGCATACCAGGTGATGGTGGTGGTGCTGAGAACAGCGACGGTAGACCGATTCGCCCGTGTCGGTGCGCAGGGTGTCGAGCAGCCCGGCCGACGCCATGGCTTGCAGCGTGCGATACACGGTGGTCAGGCCGATGCCCTCGCCGCGGCGGCGCAGTTCGTCGTGAAGTTCTTGGGCGGATCGGAACTCCTCGAGGTTCTCCAGCAGCTCCGAGATCGCGGCGCGCTGCCGCGTGGAGCGGACGGCGGTGCCGCTCAACGTGATTCGTCCCCAACGTGTTCGCCCGAGTATTCGCCGGCGTGGGCGATGGCCGCCAGCACGATGTCGCTGAGGTGATGGTCCACCAGCCGGTAGCGCACTTCGCGCCCGGTGCGCTCGCCTGCGACGACCCCTGCGGACTTCAGAATGCGCAGGTGCTGGCTGACGAGTGGCTGGGGCACGGAGAGAGCGTCGACGAGTTCGTGTACGCATCGGGAGGATTCGCGAAGCTGGAGCACGATCGCGATGCGAACCGGCGCCGCCAGCGCTCGCAACAGATCGCCAGCCGTGTCGAGCACACTGCGTGGTGGCACCTCGTGGGCAGGCGCCCCGCCGTGGGCGTGGTCGTCGTGGCCGTCCGCAGCCAAGTTGGAAATCATTTTTATTACGCGTCCAGGATACATGCAGGATTACGCATGTCAATCGACGCAGCGGTGAGCGCGAGTGCGGCGTGGGCCCGACACCTCGCTACGCTGTTCACTCGTGGCCTCCATCATCGACACCGTTGCCAATCTCGCGAAACGCCGTGGCCTCGTCTATCAAGCCGGCGAGATCTATGGCGGCACCAAGTCGGCGTGGGATTACGGCCCACTGGGCGTCGAGCTCAAGGAGAACATCAAGCGGCAATGGTGGCGGTCGGTGGTCACCGGGCGCGAGGACGTCGTCGGACTCGACAGTGCGATCATCCTGCCGCGCCAGGTGTGGGTGGCGTCCGGGCACGTCGAGGTGTTCAACGACCCACTGGTCGAGTGCCTGAACTGCCACAAGCGTCATCGGCAGGACCACATGCAGGAGGCGTACGCGCTCAAGAAGGGGCTCGACGACCCGGACTCCGTGGCGATGACGGAGATCGTGTGTCCCGATTGCGGCACCACGGGGCAGTGGACCGAGCCGCGCGACTTCAACATGATGCTGAAGACCTATCTCGGACCGATCGAGACCGAAGAGGGCATGCACTACCTGCGCCCCGAGACGGCGCAGGGCATCTTCGTCAACTTCGCGAACGTCGTGACCACGTCCCGGCGCAAGCCGCCGTTTGGAATTGGCCAGATAGGCAAGAGCTTTCGAAACGAGATCACCCCGGGCAACTTCATCTTCCGCACCCGCGAGTTCGAGCAGATGGAGATGGAGTTCTTCGTCGAACCCTCCACCGCGGCGGAATGGCACCAGTACTGGATCGACACCCGACTGCAGTGGTACGTCGACCTCGGCATCGATCCCGACAACCTTCGGCTGTACGAGCATCCGAAGGAGAAGCTGTCGCACTATTCCGACCGCACGGTCGACATCGAGTACAAGTTCGGCTTCCAGGGCAACCCGTGGGGTGAGCTCGAAGGCGTGGCCAACCGGACCGACTTCGACTTATCCACGCACTCAAAGCATTCCGGCACGGACCTGTCGTTCTACGACCAGGCGACCGAAACCCGGTACACGCCGTACGTCATCGAGCCCGCAGCGGGCCTGACACGGTCGTTGATGGCCTTCCTCGTCGACGCGTACCACGAAGACGAGGCCCCCAACGCCAAGGGCGGCGTCGACAAGCGCACCGTGCTGAAGCTCGACCCGCGGCTCGCGCCCGTCAAGGCCGCAGTGTTGCCACTGTCGCGCAACGCCGACCTGTCGCCCAAGGCCAAGGACCTTGCCGCAGAGCTTCGCAGGTCGTGGAACGTCGAGTTCGACGACGCGGGCGCGATCGGGCGGCGGTACCGCAGGCAGGACGAGATCGGCACGCCGTACTGCGTGACGCTGGACTTCGACTCGCTCGACGATCACGCGGTGACGATCCGCGAGCGCGATGCGATGACCCAGGAGCGCGTGGCGATCGACGCGGTCTCGGACTATCTTGCGTTGCGCCTCAAGGGCGCCTAACCCCCGGCCCCCCTCCTCTCGCGAGCGTGCGTGTTGGTACGGCGACGCGCCGAAAGTCTTGGCAGTTGGCGCACAGTCACCACAGCCGAGTTATCAACAGACGGCGGTCGATCCACAAATTGGGGCCGTAGACTACCGCTCACGTCGTCGACCGCAAACGGTGGTGGCCATGCACGAACTCGAAGCGTTGTTCGATCGCCAGGGCGGGGTAGCCACCACCGCACAACTTCGCCGCCTGCTCACTCGCCGCGGACTCGAGTCCAAGGCGAGCCACGGCGCCATCGTGAAGGTGTGGAGTGGCGTGTACGGCCGGGGTGAGATCGACGACATCATGCGATTGCGCGGACTCGATCTTCGCGCCGGTGCCACCGTGCCGGTCTGCCTTGGCACCGCCGCACGTGCCTACGGCTTCGATACGGAGGACGTGGCGGATCTGCACGTGCTCAATCCTGATCAGGGTCAACTGCGTTGCGCCGACGGACTAGTGGTGCACCGGCGTGACGGCGCACCCTTGGCGATGGCCGACGGTCGATTGGCCACCGCACCGGGCTGGACGGCAGTCGAGGTGGCTCGTGCGTTGAGGAGACCCAGGGCACTCGCCACCCTTGATGCCGCGTTGCGCAGTGGCACATGCGATCGCCAAGAGCTGACCTTGGCCGCGATGGCGCAAGGAGGCGGGCGGGGCATCGTCGCGGTGCGCGACCTCATCCCGCTGGCCGTTGCGTTGGCCGAGTCGCCGATGGAGAGCGAGGCCAGGCTGATGATGATCGACGGTGGTCTACCGCCGCCCGAGTTGCAGTACGAGGTGATCGACCAAAGCGGGCGGTTGTGGCGGCTCGACTTCGCGTGGCCCGCGGACAAGCTCGTCGTCGAGTACGACGGGTTCGACTTCCACAGCGACCCCGACGAACTCACCCGCGACCGGCAGAAGCGGGCAGGCCTTCGTGAACTTGGCTGGAATGTGATGTCGATCGTCTCCGACGACGTCCGGCGTAGGCCGTATGACACGGTGCGTCGGATCGAGTTGGAGCGGGAGCGCACCCGCGTGGCGTGAGGGTGCGCGAAATGCCAAGACTTTCGGCGTGTCGCCGTACCGACACGCACGCTGGCGGGAGAAAGGGGGGCGGGAGAAAGGGGTGGGAGGCGGGGGTGGGCGTTAGAACCTTCCGCCGCCGCCCCCCCAGTCACCGCCGGAGCCCCCGAACGATCCTGGACTCCAGCCGCCACCGCCACCGCCGCCGACGCTTCCGCCGATACCGCCGCGCAGCGCGCCCGAAAGGATGTTGCCGATGAGGATGCCGCCGAGGATGGCGCCGGTGTTGCCGCCGCCGCTGAACCCGCCGCCGCCGTAGCGTCCGGTGTACTGACGCTGAGCGGCGCTGACGTCGGCATTCGCCATCGACTGAGCCTGCGCCGCCAGCATCGCGGCGCCGTTGGCGTGCTGGATGGCCTCCGAGGGGTTGGTCGTCTTGAGGGCCTGTGCGGCCTCCAGTTGGCGCACGGCCTCCGCGAGCCGGGTGCGCGCCTCGGGTCCGACGCTGCCGCGGCGGGTGTCGATGAAGTCCGACACCGAACGCACCTGCGACTGCGCGCTGAAGAGCGCCTGATCGAAGGCGCGGCCCAAACGTGCGGCCGCCTCGAGTTCGTCGCTGATCGCCGCAAGCAGCCGATCGAGTTGCGCGTCGGCTTGCGTGAGCTGGGTGAAGGTGCCCAGCGGATTGGAGGTACCCGCACTCTGCGCATGCGCGACGGCCTTGGCGGCCGCGTCGCGCGCGGTGGTCAACTCGGCAGCGCGCGCCACCTTGCCGCGTGCGAGTTGGGCGGCGGCGGCGTTGATGCCGTTCTGGATGTCGGCGATCGCCGCCGGAAGCGCAGCCACCGCCCGGTTGATGTCGGTGGACGCGCTGTCGACTGCGTCGAGCAGGGTGCGGGCCTGGCCCAACGCGGACTCCGCTGCCCGGATCGCGTCGACCAGTCCGCCCTGGCTGCCCGCGGGCTTGGCGACGAGGGCGCGGCCCTGGCTGATGTTCTGATCGGCGAACGCCAACCGCTGCGTGGCGGTGTCGACGTTGCCCGCCACGGATGCCAGCGCGGTTTCGGAGAACTGCGAGTGCAGCATTGCCAGCGTCTGCCCGGCTGGTTCGATGCGCGCCGTCAGGTCGACCATCTGCTGCGTGAGCGTGTCCAGTCGGTCCGGCGCGTTGATGATCAGATCGCGCAGCTTGCCGAAGGCCTCGCGCTGCGCCTCGAGTTCGTCGTCTGCCCTGGCGGCCGCGACGATGACGCGGGTAAGCAGGTCGCGGCGCTGCTGGGGTGTCTCGGGGATGGTGTCGTCGAGTATCTGGCGGACGTTGAACGCTTGCGTCAGCGCCGTTTTCGCTCCTGTCACGGCCTGGACGAAGGGCGCCGTGTCTCTGTCCCCGAACTCCTCGACCGCCAAGGCCAACTCGTTGTCGCTGGTGCGCACGGCATTGTCGACCTCGACGACGATCGACTTCGACAGGTCGTCGAGTGCGTCGAGGGACAGCGACGCCAGCGCGTTGGGATCTGCCGGGTCCACCCGTTGCGCGGCGGCGAACTCGGCCTCACGGCGCTTGCGACGACGGCGCCTTCGCCACATCACCAACGCCAGGACTGCCAGGGCGAGCACCGCCAGGAAGATGACGACACCGACCCAGGAGACGCTCCCGGTCGAGGTGCCGTCGTTCTTCAACCCGGTGGCGACGGCGGTCGCGGCACCGGCCCAGTCGCCCTGCCGCAACGCCGGTTCCACCTCGTTGCGGCGAAGATTCGCCTGATCGGAATCGCTGAGGATCCCGGTACCCGCCAGCAGGGCGTAATCGCGGTCCTGGGTGGCGACCGCCAGAATCGCGTCCTGGTCGGGCTGGAAGTTGTTGATTCGCATGGCCCTTTGCGCCCAAGCCACGCCCGTCTGGCCGGAGAAGCTGTCGACGTAGACGACCCACAGCCGAACTCGGCGAGCGGTGTAGAGGTCGTCGATGGCCCCCTTCACCGCACCGAGGCCACTGGCGTCCAGCACGCCCGCGTCGTCGGTGACGTAGTTGGTCAGTCGGGCAGGCGGCTCGGCGTCGGCCGTCGGGAGGTTCGGCGCCAGCAGTGCGCCCACGGTAAACACCGCGAGGAGCATGCTGAGAAGGCGGGCAGCCCAGAGATTCCAGCGCATGACCGTCAATGTAGTGCGCCGGGCCGCATGGGCACCGGAGACCGCAGACCGTGCTGGCAGACTGTGCGTCGGTGGCGCATTCCAAGGATCCCTATGACGACTTCGACCGGCAACGCATGGTGGTCGAGGCGCCGAAGGGTGCCGCCTTGCCGGGGACCGACACCGAACACCGCACCGACTTCGCCCGCGACCGTGCGCGGGTCCTGCACAGCGCCGCCTTTCGCCGGCTGGCCGACAAGACGCAGGTCGTCGGACCGCGGCAGAGCGAGACACCGCGCACGCGGTTGACGCACTCGCTGGAGGTCGCCCAGATCGGCCGCGGGATGGCCGTCGGCCTCGGGTGTGACCCCGATCTGGTCGATCTCGCAGGCTTGGCGCACGACATCGGCCACCCACCGTACGGGCACAACGGCGAGCGGGCCCTCGACGAGTTGGCGACCGGTTTCGGCGGGTTCGAGGGCAATGCCCAGAACTTCCGGATCCTTACCCGGATGGAGCCGAAAGTCCTTGATGGAAAGGGTGTTAGCGCAGGACTGAACCTCACCCGGGCTGCGTTGGACGCGGTGACCAAGTATCCGTGGTTCCGCGGCCCCGCGAAGGGCAAGTTCGGCTTCTACGCCGACGACGTGGCAGCGGCGACCTGGGTGCGCGAGGGCACGCCCGAGGGCAAGCCCTGCCTGGAGGCTCAAGTGATGGACTGGGCCGACGACGTGGCGTACTCGGTGCACGACGTCGAGGACGGCGTGGTCTCCGGACGCATCGATCTGCGCGTGCTCGCCGACGACGACGCGGTGAACGAACTCGGCCGTCTCGGCGAGGCCAGCGGGATGGGTGGCGGCCTCGCCGCCGACGACCTGATCGCGGCGGCGGAGCGGTTGTTGGCACTGCCGGTGGTCGCCGCCGTCGGCAAGTACGACGGGACCCTGGCCGCATCGGTCGCGCTGAAGACGCTCACCAGTGAGTTCGTCGGGCGATTCGCGTCCGCTGCCATCGCCGCCACCAGGGAGAGGACCGGCCCCGGTCCGCTGGTCCGCTATCAGGCCGACCTGTCGGTGCCCGCGACCGTGCGGGCCGAGGTCGTGTTGCTCAAGATTCTTGCGCTGCAGTTCATCATGTCGGACCCGCCACACCTGGAACTGCAGGCGCGGCAACGGGTGCGCATCCATCGCGTCGCCGGGTTCCTGTTGGCCAGCGCGCCTGCCACCCTCGATCCGATCTTCGTCCCGGAGTTCAACGCCGCGGCCGACGACGGGGCCCGACTGCGGGTGATCCTCGACCAGATTGCGTCGTACACCGAGGGGCGGCTGGAGCGTCTCGGACCGGTGTGAGAACCGGGTTGGGCGGGTCGTGGCGCGCGCATAGACTGTCCCGGTGGCGGGAGCGGCGGGCAGGAGCGATGCGACTCGCGGTGGTCGTATTCCCGACCGTGACATCGCCTCCATCCGCGAAAGCACCCGCATCGAGGACGTCGTGGGCGACTTCGTGCAACTGCGGCGCGCGGGAGCGGACTCGCTCAAGGGGTTGTGCCCGTTCCACGACGAGAAGTCACCGTCGTTTCACGTCCGGCCCAACCACGGTCACTTCCACTGCTTCGGCTGCGGCGAGGGCGGCGACGTCTACGCGTTCCTGCAGAAGATCGAGCACGTCAGCTTCGTCGAGTCGGTCGAGATGCTCGCCGACCGCATCGGCTACACCGTCACCTACACCGGCGCCTCGGCCACCAACGTCCAGAGGGACAGGGGCAGTCGCAGCAGGCTGATCGCCGCCAATGCGGCGGCCCAGGCGTTCTACGCCGAGGCGCTGCAGTCGGTTGAGGCCGCGCCCGCCCGGCAGTATTTACTCGAGCGCAACTTCGATGCCGAGGCGGCCGCGCAGTACGGGTGTGGGTACGCGCCGTCTGGCTGGGACACACTCACGAAACACCTGTTGCGCAAGGGTTTCGAGTTCAAGGAGCTGGAAGCCGCAGGCCTGTCGCGAGAGGGCCGGCGCGGCCCGATGGACCGCTTCCACCGGCGGTTGCTGTGGCCCATCCGGGTGTCCAGCGGTGAGGTCATCGGTTTCGGTGCGCGTCGACTCTTCGAGGACGATCACATGGACGCCAAGTACGTCAACACCCCGGAGACGGTGCTCTACAAGAAGTCGAACGTCCTGTTCGGGCTCGACCTGGCCAAGCGCGACATCGCCAAGGGGCATCAGGCCGTCGTCGTCGAGGGCTACACCGATGTCATGGCAATGCATCTGGCGGGCGTGACGACGGCCGTCGCGTCCTGCGGCACGGCCTTCGGCGAGGAACACCTCGCGATGCTGCGGCGACTCATGATGGACGACAACTTCTTTCGCGGTGAGCTGATCTACGTGTTCGACGGCGATGCGGCGGGCCGCGCCGCGGCGGTCAAGGCCTTCGAGGGCGAGCAAAATCTCTCGGGACAGTCC
>JBBRTH010000073.1:0-24539 GCA_038244615.1 Mycobacteriales bacterium
GCCATCGTGGCCTGCGGCCCGTAGACCGCGGCATTCTTCGCGGTCTCCAGCGTCACCCCCAGGTTGGCGAAATCGAGGATTCCGGTGTCATGCAGCCGCCTCAACGCGATGACCTTCTCCGCGGCGAGGGTCATCCGTTGGCGTACTCGGGCAATTGCGTTGGCCATCTGATCCCTTTCGGCTTGGACGTCGTTCGGTGCCGGGTCCGCCTGTGACGGCTATGCCCCGGCAGCGGGCCGGCCTGCGGTCGTCGTTGGGTGTCGCACGCCGCCGGACCCACCGGCGCTTGCGTCATGAAAATGTGCCGGCATGTCGCCTGCCCGCTCGCCGCTTCGCGGGTCACACAACACGTCGTACCGGACGGCAACCAACTGCAGGTGGAGGAGAAGTCCCTGGCGTCCCTCGTGATCCCGTAGGGAATCGCTGCCGTGATCACCCCGAATGTCACACCGGCGAGCACGCCGGCGAGCACGCTGGGCACGGGATCAACAGCGAAGATGCTCACCACCAATCCGACGAGGAGACCAAGCCAAGCGCCGCTGACGGCACCAACGCCAAGCACTTTTGGCCAGGTCAGGCGTCCCGCTACCCGCTCAACCTGCATCAGATCCACCCCGACGATCGTCATCTGATCCACGGGAAACTGCCGATCGGCCATGTAGTCGACCGCCTGTTGAGCCTCGGCGTAGTTCGGAAACGCCGCTACCGGCCAGCCGCTCGGGCGGGTCGGCAACACCATCACCGGCGCGTGACCACGGATGGTGGCGCGCCGGGAGCCAAACGGACTCAACACCATCACCACCTTCCGCTCTTTCTGGTGCCGTATGTCCGGTCCGCTCGACCAGACGAGGAGCATCACAACGGAAGCAAGTTTAGCGAATTCTAGTTCGTAACGCTAGCGCGATCGACAGGGGCGCGCTCGAGCGTCTCGGTCCACGTGGCTGACTCGTGTGAAGCTCCAGAGTGACGACCTCCGGCGCACGCGCTTACTATTTCCTGTTTTCTATTTCGTATGTTGCGCCGTGATCGAGACCCTGCGACAACGCGCGAGTACTCCCCGTCACCGCCATGTTCACAGCTGCCAGCGGCACCCACGTGGATCCCGCCATGATCGATGCGCCCATCGCGGCGGCGAACGCCTCCGACTAGATTGCGTCGAGGCCAGCCGTGTCTTCGGTTTGAGAAATCAATTTGAGGGCAACCCGCTCTCACCGCGACGTAGCAGGGCCCTCCTGCTGCAGACCCGATGCGGTTCGATGGAGGAGATGGCTATGGCGATCAGCGACGACGACATCACGACGACCGGCGGCGGTGGCGAGGGTCCTGCCGACGGGGGCTCGAATCCGGACGGTCACGATGGCGGCGCGGACGGTTCCGCTGGTGGCGAGGGTCCTGCCGACGGGGGCTCGAATCCGGACGGTCACGACGGCGGCGCGGACGGTTCCGCTGGTGGCGAAGGTCCTGCCGACGGTGGCTCGAACCCCGACGGTCACGATGGCGGCGCCGACGGCACCGCTTGACGGACGCGCCATGCTGAGCCGCTGCATCGGAACCGACCCCCAGACGTTCGCACGCGAGTACTGGGGGCGTGTGCCGTTGCTCAGCCGGGCGGACGCACTGCCCCGCGACTTCGGCGATCTCCTGTCGGCACGAACCGTCGACGAGTTGGTCGCCGAGCGCGGGGTGCGTGCGCCGTTCCTACGCGTGGCCAAGGAAGGCGACGTCCTGGCCCGCGAAGGCTACCTCGGACCCGCCGGGTTTGGCGCCGAGATGCCCGACCAGGTGGATTCGGCGAAGGTTCTTCAGCAATTCGCCTCAGGCGCAACGATAGTGCTTCAGGGCCTGCACCGGCTGTGGCCGCCGCTGATCGACTTCGTTCGCGGCATGGTCGACGACCTGGGCCACCCCGTCCAGGCGAACGCCTACGTCACGCCGCCCCAGAGTCGAGGCTTCGACCCGCACTACGACGTCCACGACGTCTTCGTCCTGCAGACCGCGGGTTGCAAGCACTGGACCGTGTACGAGCCCGTCCACACCGATCCGCTCTCTTCGCAGCCGTGGACCGATCATCGGGACGCGGTCGCCCGACGCGTTGACGACGGGCCCGTCATCGACACCGTGCTCGGCCCGGGCGATGCGCTATATCTACCCCGCGGCTGGATTCATTCGGCGAAGGCGTTGCGGCAACTGTCGATTCACCTGACGATCGGGGTGTCCATCCTCACCGGCATGGACGTCGTCCGAGCTGTCGTCGATCAGTTGGAGAATGTCGCCGACTTCAGGAAGTCCCTGCCGCTCGGCATCGACGCTAGCGATCAGAGCGACATGGCGGCGAGGACGACGAAGCTCATCGCGGAACTCGCCGAAACGCTGCGCGACCGCACCTTCGAACTCGGTGAGGAGGCATCCACCCGACTGGCGTGGCGCTTCGCCGACCGGACGCGGCCCGTCGCCATCCGGCCGTTGGCGTCGCTTGAGGCGGCTGGGCACGCCGCCACGGCCATCGTCCAGTGGCGTCATGGGCTCGTCGCGACCGTTCGCCGCGGCGGTGGACGCGTCATCCTGCGGTTGCCGGACCGCACCATCAGCCTTCCCGATTCATGTGCCGACGCGATGACGGCGCTGCAGGGCGGCCTCGTCGCCGATGCCGGCGCCCTGCCCGGCCTGGATAGGGCCGATGGGGAGGTCGTGATCTGCCGACTACTGCGCGAAGCCGTCGTCGTACCGACGCACCAGGATCTCGACGGCGGATCGGCAGGCGGATGACGGCCGCAGCGGAGTGGGCGCCCTGCAGCGACCAGTCGCGACGGCGCGACGACCCGATGTACGGCACCGCGTCCGCGGGTTCGTCGTGGTTGATGCTCGAATTGTGCGGTCCGTGGGGGCCTTCGGCGTTCATGGAGTCACCGTCGATCATCGAGCCGCAGCTGGGCCGGGCGATCGTGCGCCGTGCAGAGCAGGCGGGGATGCGCATCGTGGCCATCCGGCGCCACGGCCGTCGTGCTACGAGTCCGCGGTGGCGCTGGTTCGTCGCCCATTCGCACGTCGGCGGCGAGGCCCTGCACCACGGTGAAGTGACCGACCCGCGCGAGTACCTGCACGTGGCCTTAGATGGTTCCGATGGGCGCCCGGTCGAACATCCGCTCGTCGCGGTGTGCGCACATGGCAAGCATGACCAGTGCTGTGCCGTCCGTGGGCGCGGAGCCGCCGCGGCGATCGGGGCAGCGTATCCCGAATTGACCTGGGAATGCTCACATCTCGGCGGTGACCGTTTTGCGGCCACGATGCTCATCCTGCCCGAAGGTCTGTGCTACGGGCGGATTGACGAGACGGATTCGCCCACCCTGGTACGCCTGTACGTCGAGGGGCGACTGGTCAACGCGTATCTCCGCGGCCGGACGTCGCTACCGCACGCGGTGCAGGCGGCACAATACTTCGCACGCGAGGCGTTTCGAGACGATCGCATCGAGGCCTTCGCGCCGCTGCAGGTCGAGTCGATAGCTGGAACGACTCGCACAGTCCTGCAGAGCATTTCGGGTTCAGTCGAGGTCGTCGTCCGTGAACACCTGTCAGAACCACTCCTGTCGCAGTGCAGTGCGAGGCTCCCGGGCCGGGTGCGCACGCATGCGCTGGTCTCGATCACACCGTCGTGAGCCCTCACGGGTGGTCGCGAGTGCTGCCGGTGTGGAGGAGGCTGATGACGTCGGCGCCGCTGACCCTGGGTTGGTTGGTCGTTCTCCTGGCCACCACTCGAAACCAGAGGAAGCTGTCTCCCCGCGGACGTGGGCGCGTCCTGCGACGCGCATCGACCAATCTGCGCCATCTGCGGCGCCGTCCACATCGGGTGTTGTTCACCAGCCTGTTGTGGTTCGACGGAGCCGCGAACCGTCCGTACCTTCCTTTGTCCATCGTGCTGATGGCCCCGGCCGAGAATCGAATGGGGTCGGCACGGTGGATGGCGACGGGACTGGCCGCCCACGTCGGCGCGACGTACGTCAGTCAGAGCTATCTGCGACGGAGCATTCGACGTTCGGCAGCGCCGGTCCACCTGGGTAACGCGCGCGACGTGGGCGTCAGCTATTTCATGCTGGGCATCGTGGGAAGGATGACGGGTTATCTGCCGCAGCCGTGGCGTTTTCGAAGCCAAGTCGCCGGTGCCGGCGTGCTGGTCGCCAACCTTGCGGTCAACCCGACGTTCACCGAGCTCGGACACCTGAGTGCATTCCACGTGGGAGTCTTGGCAGGCGGTGCCGAGTCCCGCTGGTCGAAGCGGTGCCAGCAGGCTGCCGAAAACGGTTGAGCCATGCTCCAACCCGCCACGAAGAGGCGAATCGGTCCGCTATCGTCGCGGGATGAGTGAAGCGGCTACGCCGTCCAGCCAAACCCGTCCGACCCTTGCCCCTACGAGCACCCGGCGGGCGGTGTTCAACACCATCAAGGGCTCGGCGGGAAACCTCGTCGAGTGGTACGACGTCTACGTCTACACCGTTTTCGCCACCTACTTCGAGGCGCAGTTCTTCGACAAGAGCGACAAGAACTCGACGCTGTACATCTACGGCATCTTCGCGGTGACCTTCGTCATGCGTCCGGTGGGATCCTGGTTCTTCGGCAGGTACGCCGACCGTCGCGGCCGTAAGTCCGCCCTGATGCTCAGCATCACGGTGATGTCGACCTGCTCGTTCGTGGTGGCGGTCATGCCCACTCGCGAGATCATCGGCTACTGGGCGGCGGTGATCCTGATCCTCGCCCGGCTGGTGCAGGGCTTCGCCACCGGTGGGGAGTACGGGACGTCGGCGACGTACATGTCCGAAGCGGCAACCCCGCATCGGCGTGGTTTCCTGTCGTCATTCCAGTACGTGACGCTCGTGGGCGGTCACGTCCTCGCGCAGTTCACGCTCCTTATTCTGTTGAGCTTTCTGGACGTCGAGGCGGTGACCGCCTGGGGATGGCGGGTCGGTTTCTTCATCGGTGGTGTCGCCGCCCTGGTGGTGCTCTGGCTGCGCCGTTCAATGGACGAGTCGCTCAGCGAGTCGTACCTCGAGGCGGTCCGCGCGGGCAAGGATCAGGCCGCGGGATCGCTGAAGGCGTTGTTCACCACGCATTGGCGCCCACTGCTGCTGGTCTTCCTGATCACCGCGGGTGGGACGGTCGCGTTCTACACCTACACGATCAACGCGCCCGCAATCGTCAAGTCCACCTTCGGTTCCGACCGGGCGTTGACGGCGACGTGGATCAACCTCGCGGGCCTGATCTTCCTGATGCTGTTGCAGCCGATCGGTGGCCTCGTCAGCGACCGGGTCGGTCGCAAGGTCCTCCTGGTGTTTTTCGGCGTCGGCGGCGTCCTCTACACCTATGTGTTGCTGACCTACCTGCCGCAGGCCACCTCACCGCTGATCGCCTTCGCGCTGACGGCGGTCGGGTACGTCATCCTCACCGGCTACACCTCGGTCAACGCAATCGTGAAGGCGGAGTTGTTCCCCGCCGAGATCCGGGCACTTGGCGTGGGATTGGGATACGCGCTCGCGAACTCCGCCTTCGGTGGCACGGCTCCGCTGCTCTTCCAGGCGGCCAAGTCCTCCGACCGCATCGGATCGTTCATCATCTACGTGACGATGGTGATCGGGATCAGTCTGTTGGTGTACATCTTCGCGTTGAAGAACAAGGGGATCACCGTGCTCGATCGCGAGCAGGGCAGTGCGTGGGCCGTGCCGTCCGCTCGATGAGGCCGGCGGTGTGGACGCCGTCGTCACGCCCCACGGATCCCAACGCGCGGTGTTTGGTGGGTAGATCGACTTATCTCATCGACTGACGGAAGTGGAGTCAGACACCCATGAGGCTGATCAAGACTGTCTTGGCCGTCGGTGTCATCGTGGGCGGGCTGTCCGCTGGAGCGTTGGGCGCTGGCGTTGCCGGTGCCGACCCGGCTCCACCGCCGGGGTACCCCGCCGGGGACCCGCCGCCGCCGGGAGCGCCGAAGAGGCCGCCACAGCCGGTCTGGTCCCCCAACACGCCGGTGGTCTGGGAGCAGCTCGGTTACCGCTGGGGTGTGTGGATCAACGGCAGCTTCCTACCGCTGTATTGATGGCACCCGCTTTCATCAGTGAAAGTGCTTGTCACCCGGATCCTCAACTCGAAGGATTGCAGCTTGGTTGACGACCCCGAACACGGCACCGGAGAACACTCGAATTGCGCCGTACGTCGTCGAACCGCCCTGAAGGCCCCGTTTCTTCTCGCCGGAGGCGCGGCGATCACCCCAGCACCGCGTGGGTCTGCGGCCGGAAGGATCGGTGGTCGCTTGACCGAGCAAACAGTTGGTATCGGGCCCAGCGGCGACCCATGGGTGCGAACTACATCCCGTCGAACGCGATCAACCAACTCGAGATGTTTCAGCGGGACACCTACAGTCCGCTCGATTCCTGCTGGGACTCGCGTCCCAGGCCTGGTCCCCAGCACGCACCGGTGCCAGGCGTGCACAACTCCGGTTGGGTGCAAAGCCCCGGTGCCGAGCGTCTTGGCGACCCGGGCTACGTCGGCGTACTGAGTGATTACGTCACGGGAGTATTGAGTCAGTTCCGCAACGATGATCGCGTCCTGGGGTGGGATCTGTGGAATGAGCCCGACAACCCGGCAAGCGTCTATCGCAAGGTGGAGAGGACGGACAAGGACGAGCTCGGCGCCGCTCTGCTGCTTCAGGTCTTCCAGTGGGCACGCGCCAAGTGACAACCGAGGTCACATTGCCCTGAAGGTGCCCGACTGCCGACCTGATCACGACGAGGGATTAGCGTGATCCGGACCGTGTTCCTACCCGTGACGTCGACAGATGAGGGTCCATATGAAATTCGGGATATCGACGTTCGTCACCGATGACGGTATCGACCCGGTATCGCTGGCACGCGCCATCGAGGAGCGGGGTTTCGACTCGCTCGTCATCGCCGAGCACACGCACATTCCGGCGAACCGGAAGTCTGCGTACCCCATGGGTGGCGACCTGCCGTCGATCTACTACAAGACCCTCGATCCGTTCGTCACACTCGCCGCGGCGGCGGCCGTCACCTCGAAGATCGAACTGTTCACCGGCATCGCGCTGCTCATCCAGCGCGATCCGATCACCACCGCGAAGGAGGCCGCCAGCATCGATCTGATCTCCGGCGGCCGTTTCGTGTTCGGCGTGGGCGCCGGCTGGAACATCGAGGAGCTGCGCGACCACGGCACCGACCCGAAGACGCGTGGTGCGCTGCTCGATGAGCGCATCGAGGCGATCAAGGCGCTGTGGACGAGCGAACCCGCTGAGTATCACGGCAAGTACGTTGACTTCGATCCCTCCTTCATTCGCCCGAAGCCGGTTCGGAAACCGCATCCGCCCATCTACATCGGTGGCGACAGCGATGCCACCGTCAGGCGCGTGATCCGCCACGACGCCGGTTGGATCTCCAACCCGGTGGCCGTGGAGAAGCTGACCGCGCGTGTCGGTCAGATGCGCGACGGCGCTGGTCATGACGTCCCGCTGGCGATGTTTGGCACGCCTCAGGACCCGGACTACTGGCGCGCTGCCGACGACCTGGGCTTCGGCCAGGTGGCGCTCCTGTTGCCCACCAAGCCGCTCGATCAGTCACTTCGACTGCTCGACGAGTACGCGGCAAAGGTGGAGCAGTACCGCGGCTAGGAACGCCATCACGCGCGGACATATGGTCGAGCGGTGACGATCACCTACGACGAGGCGCTTCGCGCACGGGTCCAGCAACATCTGGCGGATCACCGGCGCCGCGAGGTAACCGATACGTCGAAGCGGCACGCCGCCGTCGCGGTCGTGCTCGTTGACTCCGAGGTCGGCGAGGACAGGGTGGATCCGGCGCCCGTGGACGACTGGATCGACGGGAGACCGATGGGCGCCGGCCTGGATGGGCGCATGGTCGACGTCTCGGGTGGTGCCGCTTTCCTCCTGTGCCGCAGGGCATCTCGTCTGCGAGCTCATGCCGCGCAATGGGCGTTGCCCGGCGGTCGGGTGGACGAGGGCGAGACCGCGGTCGATGCTGCACTGCGCGAGCTGGATGAAGAGGTCGGCATCGAGTTACCCGAAGCGTCCGTGCTCGGACTGCTCGACGACTACCCGACGCGGTCCGGTTACGTCATTACGCCGGTGGTCATCTGGGGTGGTGGACGGCTCGACGTCCGTCCCGCTCCCGACGAAGTGGTGGCCGCCTATCGGGTGGGGCTGCACCAACTTCAACGCGATGACTCGCCGCGTTTCATCTCCATCCCGGAGAGTCCACGACCGGTTGTGCAGATGCCCCTGGGAAACGACCTCATCCACGCGCCGACCGGTGCCGTGCTGCTGCAACTGCGGTGGCTGTGCCTGGAGGGCCGCCACGACCCGGTCGACCAACTGGAGCAACCGGTCTTCGCTTGGAGATAGTTCGCCCGCTGACTGCACGCTTGTTGCACGCAAACGTCGAGAGGACGCGTCAACAAGCGTGCAGTCGGGAGGATCCGGCTATTTCCGGCGTGGCGAAAAGTCTTGGGCTGTATAGAACTGGCTCTCAGTCCTGTCTCAGACGACTCGGGCAGGGTGGTGTCAACACTTTGCTGCCCGCTCGAGGAAAGTATGACGCCACGACATGACGCATCACCCGCAGTACCCGTCGCATCGACCGAGCCCCAGGGGCGAGTCGAATCATACTGTGTTTCAACAATATCCGGGCAACCCCGCTCAGAACACCCACCAGGGTCCCTACGATTGGCGCTACGCTCAGCAACCGCCAACGTATAGTCCCCAGGGCCACGCGTACGAGGCCGATACAGCACCGATGGCGGCTATTGCAAAGCCGCGGATGCGATCTCGCGTCAGCGTCGTGATCACCAGTGCGGCCGCGATCGCCGTCGTGTCCGCAGGCGCGGGAGCGGTGGCGCTGACGAGCCAGCACGACGGGTCGGCAGCCAGTGGACTGGCCAACGCATTGGCAACGGCACCAAGCCAACTGCCCGCCGCCCCGTCGTCGGCCAGTGTGCCGGTCGGTTCCGTCGAGCAGGTCGCTGCGAAGGTGGTACCCAGCGTGGTGAAGCTACAGATCGACATGGGCGGTCAGAGCGGAGAGGGATCTGGCGTCATCCTCGACGCCGACGGCTTGATCCTGACGAACAACCACGTGGTGGCAGCCCTCAACGCCGCTCCGACGGGCGGCGACGCTCAGGCGGCGCCGAGCGGTCAGGAAGTCCCGGGTCCTGCGTCCATGCGGGCCACCGTGACGTTCTCCGATGGCCGCACCGCCCCGTTCAGCGTGGTCGGGGCCGATCCCTCGAGCGACATCGCCGTGGTTCGCGCCGAGGGTGTCTCGGGCCTCACGCCCATCGCCCTGGGTTCGTCCAAGGACCTGAAGGTCGGTCAGAACGTGGTGGCAGTGGGTTCGCCCCTGGGCCTGCAGGGCACGGTCACGACGGGTATCGTCAGCGCGTTGGACCGGCCAGTCTCCACTGGCGGCGAGGGCAACGACCAGAACACGGTGCTCGACGCAATCCAGACCGACGCAGCGATCAACCCAGGCAACTCCGGCGGCGCCCTGGTGAACATGAATGGCGAACTGATCGGCGTCAACTCGGCGATCGCATCCCTGGGTGGCAGCGGGAACTCGCCTGGCGCGCAAAGCGGCTCGATCGGGCTCGGGTTCGCCATCCCGGTGGATCAGGCCAAGCGAATCGCCGACGAGCTGACCTCTACGGGCACGGCCACGCATGCGTCGCTGGGTGTGCAGCTCAGCAATGACGCCACTGCTCCCGGCGCTGCGGTGGCCCAGGTGGTGGACGGTGGTCCCGCCGCGGCGGCCGGCCTGCCCAACGGCGTGGTGGTCACCAAGGTGGACGATCACGTCATCGACGGCGCGGAGGCCTTGGTCGCGGCGGTGCGGTCCAAGGCGCCGGGCGACCAGGTGACACTGACCTATCTCGACCCGTCGGGTTCGAGCCAGACCGCCCAGGTCACCTTGGGTGCTGCACAGCAGTGATTGGAGTGTCGTGACGCGGTGCACCCGGCGTTGAACGTGATGGCTGAGTTGGACTTCAGAGTCCAAACGAGGGGCTACAGTTGGACGATGCCGCGGCCGCCCAACGAAGTGTCGCGGCCGAAGCTGACGTCGCGCGGCGCCGCTACCCGCAACCGGATCGTGGCCGCGGCGGCGGAGTTGATGCACGTGCGGGGCGTCGCGGCGACGACCATCGACGAAGTGTTGGCCGCGAGCGCCACCAGCAAGTCGCAGTTCTACCAACACTTCGACGACAAGACGGACTTGGTCTACGCCGTCATCACCGTGCGTGCCGACGAGATCCTGTCGTGGCAACGTCTGCGCCTAGAGAAGGTGGACTCGTTTCGCGGGCTCTGTCAGTGGCGGGACGCCATGGTGCAGCGCTGTTCGTTGCGTCGCGGGCTGTGGGGATGCGAGCTCGGGTCGCTGGCGGCGGAACTGTCCGACAGCGACGACAAGGCCCGCGTGTCCTTGGCGGCGCACTTCGCCGAGTGGCGGGCAATTCTGGCCGCGGCGCTGGAGCGGATGCGCGACGCCGGTGTCCTGAGGGCCGACATCGACGGACCGGCGCTGGCGACCGGCCTCTTGGCGGCATTGGAGGGGGGTTATCTGCTCTCGCAGACTGCCCACGATCCACGGTTGATGCAGACTGCGTTGGACTCGGCGATCGAGCACATCAAGTCGTTTCGACCACGCAGTGCCGCCGGAGTGACGGACTAGCTGGTCACGAATTGGACGAGGCGGGCCAGTCGGATGACTGGCCCGCCTCGTTCTAACCGATGACGATCTTCGGTCTAGCCGGTGTGGTTGGTGCCGGGTACTCCCGTCGGAGCCGGCGGCGCCTTCACACCCGGGCTGAAGGAGTTGCCGCCGGTGGGGTTGATGCTCTTCTCGGTCGGTGTGACCGAGGGTGCGGTGGTCGTCGTTGTGGTGCTCGACGGGCTGGGGGATTCGCTTCCGCCGCAAGCGGTCAACGCTCCCATGGAGATGAACGCCGCGGCGCCGAGGCCCGCGGCGACGCGACGTGTGATTAGAGTGTGCATGGAGCAGTCCTATCCCGTGCTGTCTGAGGTCTTTTCAGTTGTGGGTGCCGGGGATGGCGGTGGGTGCCGGCGGTGCCTTGATGGGCGGGGTGAAGAGGTTGCCCCCGGTGGGGTTGATGCTCTTCTCGGTCGGAGTGGCCGACGGCGCGGTGGTCGTCGTGGTCTCCGTGGTGCTGGACGGGCTGGGGGATTCGCTTCCACCGCAAGCGGTCAGCGCCCCCATGGAGATGAAGGCAGCGACGCCGAGTCCGGCGGCGACGCGGCGGGTGAGCCGACTTTTCATGGTGAGGATCCTATCTGTGCGAGCCGGAAATACGCGACATTTACAAACTGAACTATATCGTCCAGAACGGTTTTGCGTCAAGATGAGACGCGCGGTGTCCGCGTGCTCTTGCGCCGAACGAAACGCTCTGTTCACAGTGCCATCCGGCACCGTTTGCCCCGGACGCGTATCCGTGACGCCGTTCCGGTCGGAAGCCCTTTAACGGGACTTCATCGTCCAGAGTCGGCCGTCGCTTGCCGCGCGCCTACCAACTCGTCTGTAACGCCAGGTGACCGTCGGGACGATCAAGTGGCTGACGCGGCGGCGTAACTACACGCGCTGCCGCGAGGGTTGGAGGGAACTCATTGTGATTCGTCGTTTGGGATTGGCCGTTCTGGTGGTCGGCGCGGCAGTGGCTGGACTATCCACCGGCACCGCCGTCGCCGCGCCCGCGTGCGCCGACTACCACTGGCTCGGCGCCGCCGGATCGGGTCAGCGTGACGGTGCGGGCCTGAGCACCAATGGCGGCATGGGCGGCGTGGTCTACCAGTCCTATCTGCAACTGCGCGACGACCTGGCCGCCAATGGCCAGACCATCAGCGCTGAAGCCGTTCGATACCCCGCGGCGCCGGTTCCGTTGGAGGGTGGCCTGGGTGGCTGGATGGGCTTCATGGACAGCGTCGACGCCGGCACCGACGCGACGGCCGAGCAGTTCGCGGCCTTCACCGAGCAGTGCCCGAACACGAAGGTGGTGCTCGCCGGATACTCGCAGGGCGCCATGGTGATCCACCGCAACCTGCACGACCTAGCCGACGATCCCCACGTGGCGGCCGCACTGTTGATCGCGGACGGCGACCGGTTGCCTGCCGACACCACCCTCAACTTGGGGTCGGCGGCGGTCGCGCCCAGTGCGGGCAAGGGCGGCAAGGGCGGCAAGGGCGGCAAGGGCGTCGCCCAGGAGCACTCGTTCCTGGCGTCGGCTCCCACCGCGACGCTGCCGCCAGAGATCGGCACGCGCACCGTCAGCGTCTGCGACGTCGGCGATCCGGTGTGCGACGCCAGCCCCGACACGGACGCCTTGTCGCCTGCGGCCCTCGCCATCCACACGGGCTATGCGCCCGCCGTGACCGGCGGGCACGCATGGGTCACACCGCTCTACGCCCTGGTGACCAGCGCAGGCGCGGTGCCGACGACCGCCACGGAATTGGCCGCGCAGGGAGCCTGACGTGCGTCCGATCGTGCAGATCAGATGATCGGCTCTTCGTCCGGTCGCAGCAGTCGCAGCCATCGGTAGCCATAGGGGTCCAGACCGAGCTCGGTGCGGCCCGAGGCGTCGAGGGGATGCTCGGTGAGCCCATCGAGAAGGTCGACCAAAACGGAACCCGACGGCGCGTCCGCCAGTTGGATCGACACCAGGCAGCCCTCGGCGCCGAAGTTGTGCAGCGCCAACATCTGCCAGCCCGACTCGTCGCGACACAGATGCGCCAATACCGCACGATTGGGCTGCTTGAGCACCTCGGCGGTCGACCAGCCGATCTCCGGCTGCTGCCGATACGTGTAGATGAGATCGCGGATGAACCACCAGAACGACTGGTGGTCGTGGCGCTGCGCGGCGACGTTGACCCGCTCGGGACCGAAGAGGCCGTCGGGGAGAGGGCGGGTGACCCTCCGCTTCGACGCCGACGAGAACCCGCCGTTGGCGCCGCCCGTCCACTGCATCGGGGAGCGAACGGCCAATCGCCCTGGGATCTCGAGGTTTTCACCCATCCCAATCTCCTCGCCATAGAACAAGACGGGGCTGCCCGGCAGGGAGAAGGCCAGCGAGTAAGCCATCCTCAATCGGCGCTCGTCTCCGCCGACCATGGTCGGCAGCCTTCGGCGCAGCCCGCGGTCGTAGAGCTGCATGTCGGGGTCCGGGCCGAAAGCGTCGAAGACTTCCTGACGCTCGGCGTCGCTCAACTTGTCCAGGGCCAGCTCGTCGTGATTGCGGATGAAGTTGGCCCACTGGCTGGTGACGTCGAGATCGGGTCGCTGGCGCAGCACCCTGGCCAGCGGGCGCGCGTCGCCGCGGGCCAGCGAGAGATAGAAGTTCTGCATGCCGATGAAGTCGAACTGCATGTTGAGCCCGTCGCCGTCGGGCCCACCGAAGAACTTCCTCTGATCCTTGTACGCGACGTTGACCTCCCCGAGGAGTACCGCGTCACCGACCCGGCGAGTAACGAAGTTCCCTACATCGCTTAGGTACTCGTACGGATCGAAGACACCTGGATCACCCGGCACGCCGTCCTTGGCGAACAGGAAGGGAACCGCGTCGATGCGGAACCCCGATACGCCGAGCGCGAGCCAGAAGCCGAGCACCCGGGAGATCTCCTCCTGAACCTGGGGATTCGCGACGTTCAGATCGGGCTGATGCTTGTAGAAGTGGTGCAGGTGCCACTCGTTGGTCTTGGCGTCGAGCTCCCAGATACTGTCCTCCTGATCGGGGAAGACGACGTCCTCGGGGCTCGACGCCGGCTCGGTCGGGCTCCACACGTAGTAGTCGCGATAGGGGTCGTCCTTGCTGCGTCGCGCGGATTTGAACCACGGGTGTGCGTCGGACGTGTGGTTCATGACGAAGTCGATGATCACCCGGATTCCGGACGAGCGTGCCGTACGTACAAGTTCGACGAAGGCGCCGAGATTGCCCAGACGCGGGTCCACGCCGAAGTCGTAGAACGTCTCGACGTCCGCGCAGTAGAAGACGGCGTTCTTCCACCACAGGTCGCTGGTGTCCACGCTCCTCATGCCATCGCCGCCGTTGTCGCAGGAGCGGCCGGTGAAAGTTCGGGCAGCACGTGCGCGCCGAACGCGTCGGTGAAACCTGCCCGCTCGTGGGCACAGTGGAATCCGATGACCGTCATGGTGTCGGCATACCCGTTCTGCCGGATGCTTACGTCATCGTCAGATCGGCGGTGGCGAGGTGGCGGGAATTCTTTCTCCTATGAAACGCTGGCATCATGAGCATGGTGCCTGTATGTCTTGAGGTCACGACGCCGGCCGTCCACAGTAAAGCGGCGTCTCACGAGACGAGGCGGAAGGCTTCCCGTGGTCTTTCTCGCCGACGATGAGATCGGTCGCGACCTTGCCGTGGTCGATTGGGCGTCCACCCCCGTTGGACCACTGGATGGATGGCCACAGAGTCTTCGCACTGCCGTCAGCATTCTCCTGTCGTCGCGGTTTTCGATGTGGATGGCGTGGGGGCGGGATCTGACCTTCTTCTGCAACGCCGCCTACCGCCGCGACACCCTGGGCGAGAAGTACCCCTGGGCACTCGGTCGTCCAGCCAGTGAGGTCTGGGAAGAGATCTGGGCCGACATCGGACCGCGGATCGACCACGTCATGTCGACCGGCGAGGCGACCTGGGACGAGGGCCTGCTGCTCTTCCTGGAGCGGTCGGGCTACTCCGAGGAGACCTATCACACCTTTTCCTACAGCCCCCTGCGCGGCGAGGACGGGCACGTGGTCGGCATGCTCTGCGTCGTCAAGGAGGACACCGACCGGGTGATCGGCGAGCGTCGCATGGCGACGTTGCGCGACCTCGGCTCCGATCCAAGCGTCGTGCGCACCGAGCGGCAGATGCTGAACTTCGCCGCTGACCAGCTCGCCGGCAATCCGTACGACCTGCCCTTCACGTTGACCTACCTGTACGACGATGGTGACGCGCAACTTGCCGGCGTCAGTGGCATCGCCCGCGGGCACCCGGCGGTACCGGAGTCGCTCCCCGGCGACGGCCCCTCGGTGTGGCCGGTCGACAAGCCATCACGCGGTGAAGCCGAATTGGTTGAGCTCGACGACAGTTTCGTGGATCTGCCCCCCGGCGCCTGGTCGGAGCCGCCCGCCCAGGCCCTCGTAGTGCCTCTGTTGCAGCAAGGAGGCGCGCCGGTCGGGATGCTCGTCGTCGCGCTCAACCGCCACCGTAAGCTCGACGAGGTCTACCGCGGTTTCATCGAACTGGTGGCGGGGCATATCGCCGCAGGGGTAGGCAGCGCGCGCAGTTACGAGACGCAGCAGCAGCGTGCCGAGGAACTGGCCGAGCTGGACAGAGCGAAGACGTCATTCTTCTCCAACATCAGCCACGAGTTCCGCACCCCGCTCACGTTGATCCTGGGACCGGTCGACGAGTTGCGCGCCCGGGCCGGGTTCGACGAGCAGACCCGTGACGAGCTGGAGCTCATCCACCGCAACGGCTTACGACTGGAAAAACTCGTCAACACGCTGCTCGACTTCTCCCGCATCCAAGCCGGGCGGATGCAGGCCCGGTTCGAGCCGGTCGATCTGCCGGCCTTCACGGCGGAACTGGCCAGTGTCTTCCGCTCGGCGGTCGATCGGGCTGGGCTGACGTTCACCGTCGACTGCCCGCCGCTCAACGAACCCGTCTACCTGGACCGCGACATGTGGGAGAAGGTGGTGCTGAACCTGCTCTCCAACGCGTTGAAGTTCACCTTCGAGGGCTCCATCACCGTCCGGGTGCGTCCCGACGACACCGGTGCGACCGTGACCGTCGCCGACACCGGTATCGGTGTTTCTACCGCGGAGATGCCCCGGCTCTTCGAGAGGTTTCACCGCGTCGAGAACGTACGCGCACGGTCGACGGAAGGCAGTGGCATCGGACTGGCTCTCGTCCGCGAGCTCATCGGACTGCACGGCGGCACGATCACCGCCGACAGCCGGGAAGGCGCAGGCACCACCTTCACCGTCCGCGTTCCCTTCGGCTCGGGGCATCTGGCGGCCGACGACCTCTCGCCACGGGGCGCCGGTGCGAGCGCAGGCGTCATCGCGGAACCGTACGTGCAGGAAGCGTTGCGCTGGTTGCCCACCGCCCCGGGCTCCCCGACCTCCGATGCGCCGACCCTTGTCATCACGCCAGCCGGGAGCGGCGACGGTCGGGTCCGAGTACTCATCGCTGACGACAACGCCGACATGCGCGAATACCTGACCAACCTGCTGCGAACGTCCGGCTATCAGGTCAGTGCCGTCGTCGATGGCCTGCAGGCGCTGGACGCCATTCGCGGACAGGCCCCCGACCTCGTCATCACTGACGTGATGATGCCTGGACTCGACGGGCTTCAGCTACTCGCGGCGCTGCGGAAAGATCCGCGGACCGCCGCCCTACCCGTCCTGCTGCTGTCGGCCCGCGCCGGACAGGAAGCGTCCATCGAGGGCCTGCGGGCCGGCGCCGACGACTACCTCGTTAAGCCGTTCGCGGCCGCCGACCTCCTCGCCCGGGTGCGTGCCAACGTCGAACTCGCTCGGCTGCGCAACCATCACGCCCGATGGCGCACGGCGTTGGTGGACTCGCTGCAGGAGGGCTTCCTCGTCTGCGACGAGCACGGCACCGTCATCGAGGTCAACACGGCGTTCGAAGAGATGCTCGGCTACGGACCCGAGGGCCTGCCCTACCCGGCGGTCCACCCGTGGTGGCCGGACGCCGAGACCGACCCCGAAGCCCATCGATTGGTGGAGGCGGCGTTCGCCGGACCGCTCGATCAGAGCCACGGCGCCTTCACCATCCCAGTGACTCACCGCGACGGGCACCGAGTCTGGGTCGCGGTCAACTTCAACTACGCCAAGGATCCCGAGACGGCGCGGCGGGTCATGGTCGGCACCTTCCGCGACGTCACGGCCGAGCATTACGCGGTGCAACGCCAGAGCGCGCTGGCCGCGCTCAATCAGCAACTGGCGCAGGCAGAATCGCTTGACGACGCCCTACGGGGAGCCGTCGAGGAGTTCCGCCATGTGTGGCAGGCGCGACGCGTCACGGCCGTGATGTTCTCCGGCGCTGTCACTGCGGAATCCGTTGCGCCGGAAGTGATGTGCGTTGGCGACGAGGCCGGGTGGGCCGAGCTGTCAGCGCGGCAGCGCGAACTCATCGAGTCCGTCCGTGACGCCGACTTGCTCACCACCGTGACCGGCGACGCAGGCACCGCGGGCATTGCGCTGCAACATCCCCGAGGAGTGCTCGTCATCTGGGTCGAGTTGTCCGAGCAGCGGCCGTTCACCGCGAAGGACCACACTCTACTCACCGTGCTGGCGGGGCGGTTGGGTCAAGGACTGCAACGCGTCTACCAACTGGACGAGCAACGCGAAACCGCCGTCGCGTTGCAGCACGCGATGCTCGGGCCCGTGAACATGCCCGCGGGCTTCGCGGTGCGGTACCACCCGGCAAGCCGCCCGCTCGAGGTCGGCGGAGACTGGTACGACGTCGTCGATCTCGACGACGGTCGCTTCGCCATAATCGTCGGTGACTGCGTCGGTCACGGCTTGGGCGCCGCCACCGTGATGGGGCAGCTGCGCAGTGCCTGCCGTGCACTCTTCCTCGAGCAGTCCGCCCCCAGCGCCGTCCTCGCGGGGATGGATCGTTTCGCGGCCCGGCTTGTCGGCGCCCGTTGCACCACCGCGTTCTGCGCGGTGCTCACGCTCGACACCGGTGAGCTCGTCTACTCCAGTGCAGGTCACCCGCCGCCCATCATGGTGCAGGCCGACGGGACCATCACCATGCTGGAAGGTGGACGTGGGCTGCCCCTGGCACTGCGACAGGGCCGATTGCGACCCGAAGTCCGGATGACGATGCCCGCGCGCTCGACCCTGTTGCTCTACACCGACGGCCTCATCGAACGCCGCGGCACCTCGATGGACGACGGAATCGCCCGCGCCGCCGACCTCGTGCGAGATAGCCGCTCGTGCGCACTCGACGACGTCGCCGACGACCTCATGTCAGGACTCGAGCCCGGTGGTGGTTATCCCGACGACGTGGCCGTGCTCCTGTACCGGCAGCCGGCCCCCTTGGCGAAGGACTTCGCCGCCGATGCCAGCCAACTGGCCCCGAGCCGAGATGCGCTGCGCAGCTGGCTGAGTCAAGCGGGGGTGGAGGCCGGTCAGATTCAGGACGTCCTGATCGCGACCGGCGAGGCAGTCGCCAATGCGATCGAGCACGGCCACCGTGACCGACCCGAAGGCATAGTCTCGTTGCGGGCGACCGCGGTGGGCGACCGACTCCAGGTGACGGTCACCGACACCGGACGATGGAAGATGCCGCCGGCAGTGGCCGACGTCAGCCGCGGGCGCGGCATGATTCTCATGCGTGGCCTGATGGAAGACCTCGCGATTCACACCGACGACGTCGGAACCACGGTTCGCCTGCACACGAGGATCGTCTGATGGCCACGCCGCTGTCCCTGAGCACCAACCGTGGCGCCGATGGGGGGCCTCGCGTCGTTGCGGTGGGGGAGATCGACCTCAGCAACATCGACGTGTTCACCGAGGCCCTCACCACCGCGAGCGCGGGTACCCGCAGGCCCATCACCGTCGACATGAGCGCAGTCAAGTACCTCGACAGCGCGGGCATCAACGTGCTGTTCGACCATGCCGACGAAGTCGATCGCCTGCATCTGATCGTGCATCCGTTCCTGGTCCGCGTCCTGACGATCAGTGGTCTCAGTGAGATCGCGACCGTAGAGCCGACATCCATCGAGCCGACATCCGTTGCGGCAGAAGGCGAATAGGCAGCCCCTAACGGACTGCTGGCTCGTCCACCCGGAGTCACCAGCACAGCACTAGCGCGAATGGGCAAGAACGTCGCACTGACCAACGAACTGCATAGGCCTTACGATGTGTCAGATCGACGTCATCGGTGGTGTTGTGCGGCGCCAAGTCCGTGACGGGGGTCAGTCCTTGAACTGGACGAAAGAGCGGCGTAGTGCTCACACCGTTTAAGGTCGCCGCGGTCGAATTCAATCCCGAACTCTTCGAGTGTGATCGAAATATCAAGCGCGCGTGCGTAATTACCGAAGCAGCCGCGCCCAACGGGGCCCGACTCATTGTGCCGCCGGAAGCCGCGCTAGCCGGCTACTTCTACCGCGACCTCGAACAGTTCCTGCCGTACATGGCTACCGTGCCGGAAAAGGAGACGGACGCGATCGCGGCGGTGTGCGCCGAACACGGCCGCTGTGTCGCCATCGGCATCGCCGAGATCGACCTCCTCGAGAGGCTGACGTACAACAGCGGCGCGCCCGTAGATTCCCGCATTGGGTCAACATCCCCGATGACACGGGTACACGCTGCGTTCTGCCGTTTCGAGGTGAACCGTCATTCATCCGTCGCCCCTAGTTATTGACCAGCCTGCTAAATTTACGTGGTCGCGCTGCCGTGATGTCTCGCGACGGCGCGGCGAGTTACGTGGCGAAGGGAACGCCGATGTCTGCAACAGAGAAGACCTCGAGGTCACGGCACCGCCGTTCGCGTAACTCTCCCGATCCCGGACGGGTTTCCACCGGGCGGCACCGACGCTCGGTGGTCGACGGAAATCGCCTTGCGCCGATGTTGATGACGCCACCGATGGCCAATCGCCAATCCGCTCCGGACATACCGCTCAGTTGCGCCAGATATGTCGGTCGTATCGGTGCGCTCGCGGTTGCCCTGGGAATTGGGGCCGCGATTGCCTCAAGCCCTGCCGTCGCGTTCGCCGACCCGTCCGAATCGGACGGGTCCGCGACGTCTTCCGACACCGCGACGTCTTCCGAAAGGGGACAGACTTCGCCGGCCGATGCGGCCGACTCTGTGTCCTCGGAAGCAGACAGCTCCTCGACACCCGCACCAACTGTCGCATCGCAGTATTCGCCTACGCGGGGTGAACGCGAACCCGTGGTGCCGGCGATGGCAGTGAACAGCTCCGGCGGTGCCCTCACCTCATCCGTCCGTACACAGGACCCGCTGCTGGCATCGGCGGACGACACGCCGCACGAGAGGCCAAGCGGGCCGGGCGAAGAGTCAACTCCCAGCGTTGCCATCAAGGAGAAGGTCGAGGAGCAGAGCAATAGCCGGTCGGACACTGACAGCGTCTCTAAAGGGCGTGGCGCACCCCAGGCAGTTAGTGAGCACGCCGCGGCGCCCTACTTTGCTGACGCTGAAGGGGTGGTCACCCCCGACGAGATGGACCTTTCTTCGGCGGCCAGGCCGGTGGACGTCGCAAGCGTGTCATTCGCCAAACTGACCGAACTGTCCAGCACGACGGAGGATCCAGCCTCATCAGCGCCGATGTCGCAGGTCCGTGAGGATGTGGGCCAGGTGACGACGACCGTGGACCAGGCGAGCGGCGACGTGAACCCGGCTGGCATCCGGGAGGAGCTGGTTTCGAATCTGCTTGCGTTGGTGGGGCTTGGCGCGTCGGCGACAGACGCTCCGAGCGCGCCGCTGGAGGCGCCGATCATGTGGGCTGTCGCGGCACTGGCTCGCCGCGAGGTTGTGACCACTGGGGTGAGGGAGGACCCGCCTGCGGGAATCGACGCCACCACAGGTCAGTTGGTCGCCGACGAGTCCGACGGCGACGAGATCTCCGGCGCCAGAGTCACTGTCACCGCGGCTCTCGACTCCGTCGACTGGACCATTGTCAATGTAGTAACCCGCAATGAATTCGGCAGCGATCCGGAGGGGGTGGCGGTCAGCCCCGACGGCCGCCGCATCTACGTCGCCTCCTTTGACAGAGGCACGGTGACCATAATCGACGCCGCAACCAAAACCGTGATCGACGCCGACAACGACCTCGCCAACGGCGCTGATACCCGAATCGACGTTGGCGGTAGTGCCACCAGCGTGGCGGTCAGCCGCGACGGCACGCGCCTCTATGTCACGAATTATGACGATCACACCGTCGAGGTGTTCGAGACCGCGACCAATACCCGGGTCGACACCATCCCCGCCGGCACCAATCCGGAGGGGGTGGCGATCAGCCCCGACGGCCTGCTTCTCTATGTCACCAACGACGTCCGAGGAGAAGGCGGCCTGTCGGAGCCACCGCTTCGTGGCACAGTGACGGTCATCGATATCGCGACCCACGAGAACACATCTATCACCGTGGGCCGCTTCCCGGTCGGAGTGGCGGTCAGCCCCTGTGGTTGCCGGATCTACGTCGTCAACGAGGCCGACGGCACAATGACGGTGATCAACGCCAACACCCTTGAAGTGCTCGATACCGTCGACGTCGGTCCCAAGCCCCAAGGAGTGGCCGTCAGCCGTGACGGCACCCTTTACCTCACCGACCGGACCAACGGCACGCTTACCGTGATCGACACCGCCAACAACCATGTCGTGGCCACGATCCCCATCCCAGATGCCGAGGGGGTGGCGGTGCACCCGGACGGCAACCGGATCTACGTCACGTCCAATACGGGCGGGTTGTACGAGATCACCCTCGACATCACTCCGACTAACCGCGCCCCCGAATTCGTCAGCAACGAACAGAGCACCGACGAGGACACCGGAATCGTCACCGGCCAACTCACCTACCGCGACCCCGACTGTGATCCGCTGACCTACACCGGCACCACCGCCACCGCAGGCAGCGTGACCGTCAACCCCGACGGTGCTTACACCTACATCCCCACCGATGCGGCCCGCCACGCCGCCGCGGCCGACGGTGAGAACGTGGTGCGCACCGACAGCTTCACCATCACCGTCACCGACGGCCACGGCGCCACCGCCACCGTGACCGTGACCGTGAGGATCACTCCGACTAACCGCGCCCCCGAGTTCGTCAGCAACGAACAGAGCACCGACGAGGACACCGGAATCGTCACCGGTCGACTCACCTACCGCGACCCCGACGGCGACACCCTGCACTACACCGGCAGCACCGCCACCAAAGGCAGCGTGACCGTCAACCCCGACGGCGCCTACACCTACATCCCCACCGATGCGGCCCGCGCGGCGGCCGTCGACCCGACAGCTCGCACCGACAGCTTCACCCTGACGATTACCGACGGGCACGGCTTTACCACCAACCTGACCATCACCGTCGCCATCGTCCCGCCGTTAGTCCCGCCGTTCGTCGCGCCGCCGACGAGAGACGGCCCGGCTCTCACCCAACCGGAGGTTCTCGAACCTGGGGTCGAGCCCGTGGAGCCTGCCAGCGAACCCGACACATCGCTCAAGCATTCAGACGTTGGAGCGCCCTCCGCCGTGTCGACTCCCCCCACGCAGGTGAGGGCGGCCTCGGTGGGTAGATCCCAACCAGCCAGTGCCCCTGCCAATGTGACCTTCGAGCCCACCACGAAACTGCCGAAGGCCGATTCACCGCCACCTATAGCGGGCCTGACGAGCCGCGTCGGGACGGGAACCCAGACAATGGCATTGACCATGATCTTTCTCGCGATCGGCGGGTGGTTCTTTGCTCACCGGCTGACATCGCACATTGCCGGCGGGTAGCCAATCGCACGTGACGCGATACGTGCCCGCGAACAAAAAGGATTTGGCGCCAGGCAAATTCACTGGAGCGCAGTTCCAACCGCTATTGTTCACGGCTTCACCGGGTTCAATGTGGCACGCCCATCACCGGTAGACGCTCATGAAGGGTGGCGAAGTGGAGCAAGGTCGATACACGGTGGCAATCGTTCGCGGCGAGGGATTGGTCGGGCGCTTCGGCAACGTCTTGATCTACATCGCCGACGTATCGGCGTCGGCCGCACCGCTGATCTCGGCGGCCGAGTCAGTCGCCGACATGGAATTCCCGGGCACCGCGGTTGCCGGAGAGCTCGCCTCGGTTGCCTTCCAACCGGAGACGGCGCAGGCATTCGGTGTGGTGGCGCCGACCGCTGACGGTCTGCTCGTACTGCTGCGCGGCGGTGTCACGGCTGAGATCAACGGCGCGGATGGCACCCATGAGCTATCGGGTGTCCGTGCGTTGACCTGGGTCGACGAGGTCGTACCAACCACGAACGAAATCAACGCGGTGAGTGTCGGCGCGGGATCAGGTCTAGCCGGTTCCTCGCAGACCAACCTTCGCGACGGCATCGTTCTGGGAGGAGGATTCGTGCGGACGCACGCGGTTCTCATTCAAGACCAGCCAAGCAAGCGTGAAGTCATCGTGCCGCACACGATGGTCCGCATGGAGCAAACACAAGGGGCTGCGGCGCCAGCCGAAACCGCTGCTGCCCAGGCTGTCCGGGCGCGTCCCACGCTGTCGGGAACCTCCACATTCGCGAGCGCCGACGCCGTTCTCGTGACGGAGGAAGGGGCCGCCTTCCCACTGGACCGGGCCTACGTCATCGGGCGCGACCCGCTGACGGCCGAGGCGGTGCGCAACGCCCAAGCCTCCCCCATCGTGGTGCACGAGGACCGGCACATCTCGCGCGTTCACGCCTTTATCTCGGTCGAGGGCGACGCGGTGTTCGTCCGCGACAACGCCACGCCCGGCGGCACGTACATCGCACTACCCGGAGCGAAGGACTGGACCCAAATCGGCACCACCCCAACCAAACTCGAGCCGGGATGGAGCGTGATGGTGGGCGAGCAGATCCTGACCTACCGCGTGGAATCCTAACTCGCCCTCACCGCCTTGGGCGCCAACACGCTCCAATCACCCGACGCAACGGCCGAGCGGATCAGATAGCCGCGGAGCTGCAGCCAGCCGTTGCGGAGCGGCCGCGGGTGAAGCCGAACTCCCGCGAGCAGGTTCGGCCCACGTGTTCCTTCTCCACGCCCGGCGGGCACGGTTCCGGCGATTACTCCCGAGCGTGACACCAAATCGATTGCCTGGCGGCCCTTCTGCACGAGGGCTTGTGGACGAAGAAGGTTGCTTTTTGTTGGCTGGTCGGGCTGACGATGGGGTAACGTCCGTCTCGTCCGATTCATGAATTTGGGAAACTTGAGGAGCCACGATGGGCACTCACAGGGCAACATCGACACACTCGAAGGACAAGCTCACCGGCAGCCTACTGCTGGGCGCGGTGGCGTCGGGCGCGTTGGCGGTGGCGTCGCTGAGCGGGGCGGGGGCCGCCAACGCGACGTGCGCATCGATCAGCGGCATCAGCGCCGGTTCGGGCTGCACCAGCACCGTGTCCAGCGTCGCGGTCGGGCTGGGCACCGACGCCACAGCCGACGCCTCGGGGCTCTTGAATACCGCCGTCGCGGTGGGCACCAATTCCGCCGCGACCTCCACGGGCGCGTTGAACCTCGCCGCTTCGGTCGGCACCGGTTCGCAAGCAATCTCAACCGGCAACTTCGGCCAAGCCATCGCGCTAGGCAACAAATCCACTGCCACGGCAGGCGGCACCGCTGGTGATGTCCTCAACACCGCCATCAGCGTAGGCAACGGTAACTTCGTACGTGCTGGCGGCGGTCTTGCGCAACCCGGCTTTGGCAATCTCGCGGTCAATCTGGGCAGTGGCAACAGCGTGCGAGCCGAAGGCA
>JBBRTH010000074.1:0-24527 GCA_038244615.1 Mycobacteriales bacterium
CGATCCCGGTGTGTAGGTAGCCGATTCCACACCGGATCTCGGTGATCGTCTCGCCCTCGATCTCGAGGATGAGTCGAAGGACGCCGTGGGTCGACGGGTGCTGAGGACCCATGTTGACGACGATGCGTTCGCCGGCGACGGCTCTGTCGCGGGCGGCGTTGACGACTTCCTGCCAGTCTTCACCGCCCACCGTGACCAGGATCTCTTCGGGCGGGTTGTTGGGTTTGGTCATCAGTTGTAGGACCTCCGCTGGTCGGGCGGTTGAATCTCGGCGCCGTGGTACTCCACGGGGATGCCGCCCAACGGGTAGTCCTTGCGTTGTGGATGTCCCACCCAGTCGTCGGGCATCTCGATGCGGGTGAGCGACGGGTGTCCGTCGAAGACGATGCCGAAGAAGTCGTATGTCTCGCGTTCGTGCCAGTCGGTGGTGGGATACACCGAGAACAGCGACGGCACATGGGAATCCGCGTCGGGCGCGGCCACCTCGACGCGGATTCTGCGGTTGTGGGTGATGGACATCAATGGGTAGACGGCGTGCAGTTCGCGTCCGGCATCGCTGGGGTAGTGCACACCGGAGACCCCGAGGCACAGCTCGAATCGGAGTGCGGCGTCGTCGCGCAGCGTCTGAGCGACGGCCACCAGGTGTTCGCGCCGTACGTCGAGGGTCAGCTCGCCGCGGAACACCACCACCCGCTCCACGGCGGCGCTGAACACGTCCTCGCCCAGCGCTGCCGCAAGTGCGTCGACGACGTCGTCGAAGTAGCCGCCGTAGGGCCGCGGCGAGCTGCCCGGCAGTGCGACGTCGCGCACCAGCCTGCCGTAGCCCGACGTGTCGCCGGTGCCCTCGACGCCGAACATGCCCCGACGCTGGCCGATCACCTCTGATTCAGCCCCGAGCCGCTGCGCTCCTGCCCGCCGATCTGACTGATCGCCGTTGCCGTTGGTTGCCGTCACGAGCGCAGCAACCCCTTGAGCTCGATCGTCGGCCGGGAGGCGAGCGCGGCCTCTTCCGCTGCCGCGATGGCCTCAGCGCGGTTGACGCCCAGTGGCATCTCCTGAATCTTGGCGTGAAGCATCAGGATTGCGTTCAGAAGCATCTCGGGCCGCGGTGGGCAGCCCGGCAGATAGATGTCGACCGGCACGATGTGGTCGACGCCCTGCACGATGGCGTAGTTGTTGAACATTCCGCCCGACGAGGCACACACCCCCATGGCGAGAACCCATTTGGGTTCGGCCATCTGGTCGTACACCTGGCGCAACACCGGCGCCATCTTCTGGCTCACGCGGCCCGCGACGATCATCAGATCAGCCTGTCGAGGAGTCGCCGAGAACCGTTCCATGCCGAACCGCGCGATGTCGAACCGCGGTCCCGCCGTGGCCATCATCTCGATGGCGCAGCACGCCAGCCCGAATGTTGCGGGCCACAACGAACCCTTGCGGACGTAGCCGGCGACCTTCTCCAACGTCGAGAGGAGGATGCCGCCTGGTAGCTGTTCTTCGAGTCCCATGATTCAGCTCAATCCCAACTGAGTCCGCCGCGCCGCCACACGTATGCGTAGGCGACGAACACCGTGAGCATGAACAACAGCATCTCGACGACGGCGAACAGTCCTAGGGAGTCGAACGCGACGGCCCAGGGGTAGAGGAAGACGATCTCGATGTCGAAGACGATGAACAACATCGCGGTGAGGTAGTACTTCACCGGGAACCGCTGGCCGGTCCGCAGGTCGCCGGGAGATCCCGGTGCGACGGGTTCGATGCCGCACTCGTAGGCCTCGAGCTTGGCCCGGTTGTAGCGTCGCGGCCCGATCAGGACGGCGATGCCGACCGATCCGACCGCGAACGCAGCCGCGATCCCGCCGAGAACCAGAATGGGCAGGTAAGCGTTCATAAAGCTGTGTGGCTCCCTCGTTGGGCCGTCGATGTGAGCTACGACATAGCTTAGTCTCGTTAACGGTCGGCTTGGCGCATTTTGGATAGGATCCGGCGAAGCAACTGCGTACCGATGTCTCGCCACAAGATCATCGCGGGAAGTGAATGGTGCCAGCATGTTTCGTGCTGGTTACTGCGCGATCGAGCGCAGCAGCGACGCGACGGCCTCTCCTAGTCGGATCGGGTCGATCGGGTGGGACACGGCCGCCTCTGCCCGCGACCACGAGGCCAGCCACGCGTCGTCCGGGCGTCCCGTCAGCACCAGGATCGGCGGGCAGTGCGCCACCTCGTCCTTGAGTTGCTTGGCCAGCCCCATTCCGCCCATGGGGGTCGCCTCGCCATCCAGGATCGCCAGGTCGATGCCACCCTTGTCGAGATTCGCGACGACGACCGGCGCCGTGGCGACGTCCAGGTACTCCAGTTCGGGAAGGTCGGGGTGAACCCGCTTGCCCAGCGCACTCCGCACCTGATCGCGGGTGCGCGCATTGTCGCTGTAGACCAGGATCTTCATGGGCGACTGGGGCACATGGGCGATGCTACGACGACTGCCCGTCGCATGGCGCGAATACGGCGTCGGCGACCAACCGGGTCCGGTGGCGAGTCCCGGTCAACGGGATTGGAGTCGGGTTGTCGTGTTTCGGATTCAGTTGATCTGGCAGGCCGACGGGGCGTGGATGTGCCTGCATGCCGCAGCGTACTCGGCCGGCGGTCGAGGCACTCCTGCGTAGTCGGTTGTTGAACGATTCCATGTGGCCGTTGTTCCTCGGTGAGACCGACGGGATGTAGGACATTCCGACCTTGCCGTCGCAGAACCGTTGGGGCGCTGCCGATATGAACTCCGCCCCGTTGTGCATCCGCAGCACCTTCGATGCTCCGCCGGCGGAGCGAACACGATCTCGAGCACGGTCACGAGGCGCTCGGCGGTGATCGAGCTTTCCACCAGATTCAGCAGCGATACCCGGGTGTGTTCTTCGATCACGAGGCGATCTTGACCGCCTTGCCATCGATGGTGGAGTCGAACTGGAAGTCGATTGCCCGACTACGTTCGGGGCATCCGTCTGGATTGACGGCATCGCGGACACCCCGGGCCGGGTTGCGCGGGCTGTGCACCCGCACCTGCAAACCTTCCTCGCGCGAAACCCCGGTGGACCTTCTTGTTGACCTCACTGCCATGGTCGTAGCGCAATGCCGCCCAGGCCCGCCCGGGGAAACTCATGGCATGGGTGCTTCGTCGCATACGTGCGCACCCAGGATCAGCAACGGGGACTCGCCAGCGACCTTGTCGACATGACCGTCACGGCGATAAAGCGGTGCCCCGGTGCCGCCGCGACCGACACCCTGCATCACCCGTAAACCAACGCCGCCCCCCCCGCGTGGCAATCAGACTCATGCTTTCCGATGTTGCTATTCGGTGCAGTACGTCGCCGTGTTGCTCGGCTAAGGGCGGTGCAGCGACGCGCCGCCGGTGGAGGTCTTGCGGGAGCCTGCCGAAACCGGCCCGAGAACGTGACCGGTGGATCCCCAAAGGTGATCGCCCGCGTGCGGGATGGGTGGGTCTGGGGTCATCGGCGTCCGCGCAGGTCGAGGACGAAGTCCCGCAGAGCGGCCCCGATGGCGTCCGGTGAGTCCTCCTGCATGAAGTGGCGGCCGGCTACCTTGACTTCACGCTGGTTGGGCCAGGTGCGCGCGAAGTCCAGTTCGCTCCCCCCTTCGTGGAGGATGGCGCCGGGCTCTGCGACGATGAGAAGTTTCGGGATGTCGCTGTGGGACAGGAATTCTGCGTAATCCTGCACCATCGCCTGCACGTCGGCCGGCTCACCCTCGATCGGAATCTCACGAGCCCACAGCAGCGTGGGGATGCGGGTCTGCGGCGTGGGGTAGGGCGCGCGATAGGTGGCCATCTCCTCCTGGCTCAGCTGGCGTTGCACACCTCCGGGCACTACCTGCTCCACGAAGACGTTCTGCTCGAGAGCCATCTGCTCTCCCTGCGCAGTGCGCAGAGCGCGCATCAGGGGTTCGTAATCGGTGAAACCCGCCCAGGGCCGTGGCTGGACGAGCGCATCCATGTAGGCGATGCCGGCGATTTGCTCGCGATGGCGTAGCGCGCGATAGAACCCCAGCGCCGACCCCCAGTCGTGGATCACCAAGACCACACGCTCGGTGATCCCCACGGTCTCGAACCACGCGTCGAGGTACCGGACGTGGTCGGCGAACCGGTAGGAGTAGGTCGGCGAGGTTCCCGAGGCTCCCATGCCGATTAGGTCCGGTGCCAAGCATCGACCCAGGTCGCGCACGTGCGGGATCACGTTTCGCCACAGGTAGGACGAGGTCGGATTCCCGTGCAGGAAGACGATGGGATCACCGTCTCCGACGTCGACGTAGCTCATCACACTGTTGAGCACGTCGACCCGCTTGGTTGGTCCGGTGACCGCTGGAAGCGCGGTGCCGGCGCCGCTCTGGCCGGCGCTCACGACTGCCACGCGAGGTAGTAAACGGAGCTCAGGTGCGCAGGGATGCCATTCTCGACGAGCCGGGTCATCGTCTGCCTCCTGTGGTGTTGGGTCGGTGCGGTGCAGGCACCTCGTCGGACGTGACGGGGAGGGCCAGCTCACGGTTGGCTGCCAAGCCGGTCGCCCACGTGGCGAGGGCATCAGCTGCTTGCCGTGCCGGTGTTGCCTGCCGATCAACCGGGGTTGCCATCAGCACCTTTGGTGCCAGGGCCGCCAGGGGCGCCGACGCCGCCAGTCGCTCCGGGTGTGCCCGGTGCCGCCATTACCGCCGTTTCCGCCGGCACCCCCGATGGCGCCGGTGGCATTCCGGCCCTGACTAATCGCCTTGCCGCCGTTTCCGCCGGTCCCCCCAGGAGCGCCGGTACCGCCCGCACCGCCTACACCGCCCGCACCCCCGGTAGCGTCAAAACTACTGACGGCTCTGCCGCCGTCACCGCCGGTGCCCCCGGGGGTGGTGCCGTCGGAGCCCGGGCCGCCGACGCCGCCGACGGCAGGGTCGCCGTAGTCGTCGTTGCCGCCGCTGCCGGTGATGGGTGGCCCGCCAGTAGGGGCGGGGTTCACACCGGGTGCCCCCGCGGGGCCGACCCCGCCCTTCCCGCCGGTGCCGAACAGCAGCGCGGCATCTCCGCCGTTACCGCCGGTCGCGCCGAGCCCGCCGGCGCCGCCGTCGCCGCCGTCGCCGAAGAACAATCCGCCGTTGCCGCCTGTGCCGCCGGGCACTGCCGCGGCGTTGCCTGCCCCGCCGTTGCCGACGTTGCCGAAGATCAGGCCGGCGTTGCCGCCATTGCAGGATCTTCCGGTGCAGTCGGCGGGGGCGTCGGCGCCGTTGCCGAACAGCCTGAACCAGCCACCGCTGCCGGTGCCGCTGATCTGCGCGGAGGCCAACGCACTACGGGCCGGAGCGGCCAGGGTGGGCGTGAACAGGCTCTGACCGTCCTGCAACCACCAATATTCGTCGGTGGCCATGGCCAGCGGTGGCGCGGCCAGAGCGGATTCTCCGGACGTCAACGCCATTCTGGGGGCCGCAGCCGACGCCGCACCGGGGGCAGTGGCCAGCAAACCCACCCCGACGATCGCTGCTCCGGCCACTCCTGTCGTCACAGGTGTACCACCCAACTTCATCCGGCGCTGGGTGTCGGTGGTGCGGTGCTTGGACATCTGACCTGTCTCCGTTCACTGGAACAATCTCAAATCACCGGGCGAGGGCGCCCAGGTTGCGTTCACCGCGTGCCGGAGTGGCCGTGCTGCGTCGGTGAGGGTGGACACCATCGCGTTGCCGGCGGCGCGCGAACTCGGCCATCAGTTGGCGCACACGGGTAGCAGGAGCCGGGATGCAGAACTGATGGTGTTGAGGCTGCTGGTGCCCATACTGGCGTGGCGGAAGCTCATGATCGCCGGTGTGGCGGGGTCCTGGTCGTCGCTGGCGAGGACCAACCGTATGCGGTGGCCCGCTGCGAATCGTCGGGCGTTGGGAGTCAACGGAATCCGGTAGGTGATCTGCGCGCCGATGGGGACCGCCTCGGCTGGCCATGTCGTCGACCGCGCGCAGCGAGGCGCGCAGCCACCCCGCCGTGACGTCGGAGACCGTCTCATCGGCGGCGACGTCCTGCAGCGTCGCGATCCACGCGGTGTCACACGCCGTCGCTTCGAGCGGCCTGCCGGTCCAGGACGGCATGGGCGGTGGGTCGATTGCACGTGGCTCGGCGGGGTTGAGGCCGGCGCCCAGGACCATGAACGCGCGGACGCCGGGTTCACCCTCGTCGGTGTCCAGACCGCCGTCGGCGTCGTCACCGGTCGTTCGGCGCAAGGGGCCCGCCTGCCGATTCACCGTGCCTCTGGCGCGCCGTCGATGCGGTATGCGAACTGGTGCTCGAAGGCGACGTACCCAAGGCGGCGGTAGAGAAGATGTGCGTTGCTCCGATTGTTGATGTCGGTACGCAACGAAGCTGCCGTGAGTCCGCGTCGGAGCGCGGCCAGCCAGATCTTCTTGAGCAGTAGTTCGGCTACTCCACGCTTGCGTTGGTCCTCGCGCACGCCGATGTAATCGGTGTGGGCGCTGCGTTCCGCTGAGTCGGCCCAACCCGCCCTGTAGGTGGATCCGAGAACGTAGCCGACGACCTCGTCGCCGTCGAGTGCAGCAATGCTGAAATCGGGTGTGAACAGTCGACTGTGAACGTAGTGCTGCCATGCGTCCGGAGTCTTCGACATGTTTCCGAAGTGACTGAGGAAAGTGGCGTACTGCAACCGGCGAACCTCCTCCCCCAGGTCGCGCGAGATCACCTCGGGCCACGACAGCACGGTGATGCCGGGAAGTGAGGCGTCGTCGAGAATGCTTCGATCCTCGCCGTGCAGTGGCTTACGGGCGCGGATGAACTCGCCCTCCTGAACTGCGCCCCGGCTAACCAGAGCGTCGATCGCGCCCTGCTGGTCCGCCCCAAGGAAGGCGCGCAGATAGGCGCTCTCGATGCCGCGGGTCTTCCGCGCGTAACGGGCAACCGTGCTACCGACCGCGTCAACGACGACGGTGGTCGGCGCGGTGGGGTCGAACACGAAGTCGGAGCCAACTTCTGGCTCGTCGCCGCGGGGCCTGTGTATCGCCGTGTATCCGCGCACACGTCCTAATTCGTCGTGAATCAGCTCTGCCCCTTCGGGATACGTATCGCCGAGTTGCTCCGCTACGTCGCGTGAATCCGCGGCGAACTTTCGTCCGCCGAGACCCTCCGTAGTCGCAAGGAAGTCGGCGATGGCGGGGTGATCATGAGCAGTAACCGGCCTGGCGGACCAAACATTGAGGGGCCACGTCTGAATCGTTGTCATGGATTCCTCCGAGATGTTGGGAACATGGGTTTGGAATGGGACCTCGGTGCGGTTGGCGCGCCGACGTTCACGATTGCCTCGTGAGGTAGGTGACGAAGCCACGGCGTCGCCGGGCAACGGGCGACCGACTACGCCGGAGCGCACACCATGCGGATCGAGATGCAGTTCGAGTAACTGGATGCAGGATTTCCAGCGACTCGTCGTCGCGGCAGACGTCGTATCGCGGTTGCGGCTTGCGCCCGCGAGGCCCCACACCGACGCCGCCGTGGAGGCGATGCTGTTGTCCTGCAGCGTCATCTACGTGCCCCTGATTCTCGGCGATCGAGCAGCGCAACATCGATCGGAGTGTCTCGCATTGTTGAAACTAAGATTCATCGTATAATGAGTCTTTGTTTCAACACAAGGGGAATTACGTGGCTTTCTCCAGGCCGGGCACCGATCCGTACGCGCCGCCAGGCAGGACTCCGCCGTGGTGAAGCGTTCTCTGCCTCCCGGACCGCGGGACGAACGCGGCGTGCTCGCCGCCCGGATTCTGCGGGCGGCGCGCGCCGCGTTCGCCGAGGATGGCTGGGCCGGCACCACGATCCGCGCAGTGGCCCGGGCCGCCGACGTCGATCCCGCCTTGGTCTACCACTACTTCGGATCGAAGGAGGGCCTGCTCGCCGCCGCGACCACTCCACCCCAACGCTGGTTGGACACCGTCGCCAAGGTGTGGACCACACCCCCGTCCGAACTGGGTCGCCGACTGCTCCAGACGCTCATGGACAGCTGGGCCGACGAGGAGATCGGTCCCGCGCTAAGGGGGGTCCTGATGACCGCCGCTCATGAACCGAACACCCGGGTGAAACTACGAAACGTCGTCGAACGCAGCCTCATCGGACCATCTACCCTAGGCACCGACGAACACGACAGGCTCAAGCGCAGCGGCCTGATCGCTTCCCAGCTGATGGGTTTCGCCCTGATGCGCTACGTCTGGAAGATCGAACCAGTCGCGTCCATGAGCGACGAAGAAGTGCTTGCCGCCATGACCCCGAACATTCAGCATTACATCGACGGTGTGCTGTGACTGCACAGCGGGGGGCGGCGTGCCCGATCAGCATCGTGTCCATCGTCGACGAGCACACCCGCGAATGCCCCAGCTAGCCCGGAGTGTCCCTGCGCTAGCTCCCGGGGTAGGTTTCGGGGTCCTGATCGTGGACCCGGGTGCCGTCAGTGAAACCGTTGAGCGCGTCGTCGGCATGGGCCATATCGGCACCGGCCCGGGCAAGCGATTGTCGGCCCGCCGGACCCGCAGGGTGGTCGACGCTCCGTTGTTTCCCTCGGCGCGTGTTGCTGAACGAACCCGCCGACGAAGAACTGACGGTCCAGGATCTCGTGCTATGACACACCGTCTCTTCTGCCCACAGGTTTCTCGACGGCGTGGTCCGCGCTCGATCGCGCTGACGAGTCGGTCCGCCACGTCCAGGCTCAGATCCACGTTCACGTCAGTTCTCCTTCGGGGCTGACCTCAAGTTCGGTTCAGGTAGAAGACTGGTCCGCATGAACGCACCGGCACGTGCTCGATTCAACGACGCCTACCAAAGCGGCACGCCGCCTTGGGTTATCGGCGAACCTCAGCCTGCGATCGTCGAACTCGAGCAGACCGGGATGGTTCGCGGCCCGGTGCTCGACGTCGGCTGCGGCCTGGGCGAGCACACCATCGTGCTCACTGCGCTCGAGTACGACGTGCTCGGCGTCGACTTCGCGCCGAACGCGGTCGACCAGGCCCGGGAGAACGCCGCGGCGCAGGGCGTCGACGCGCGTTTCGAGGTCGCCGACGCGATGGATCTCGGCGCCGAACCGGGCTACGCCACGGTCGTCGACAGCGCCCTGTTCCACGTCTTCTCCGACAACGTCGAACGAGCGCGCTACGTCGCGAACCTGCACCGCGCCATCCGCCCGGGCGGCGTGTTGCATCTGCTTGCCCTCTCGGACTCCGGTCGCGGCTTCGGGCCATCGGTGAGCGAAAGGGTGATACGGGAGGCGTTCTCCGACGGCTGGCAACTCGAGGCACTCGGCACCGCGTCGTATCGCGGGATCGTCGGCCACGCGCACGCCGAGAGCCTCGGGCTGGCCGTGGGCACGGTCGTCGACGAGCCCGCCTGGCTGGCGCGGATCCGTCGGATCTGAGCGACTACCCCTTGTCATAGCCCGGATGCGAGACCGCGAGCCGGTGCAGTACGAGGTCACGCAGAGCCGAGGCGACGTCGGCGCCGCGGTCGTCGAGTTCGCCGGCACGGATGGCAGCCGCCAACGCCGCTTCGTCGGCGAAGTCGAGCAAACCCGGCGCGGGGGATTCGTCGAGCAGTTCGCGTTCGACGGTGCGCAACACGTTGGCCGCGACGCGGGCGTGAAAGTTGACGGCACCCGTCGTGCCGTCCCGAACGTCGGATTCCAAGAACTCCGCGACCGCGGCCACCAATTCGGCAGCCGACGGCCTGCCGTGAAGATCGGTCACGGTGCCTCCAACAAGGTGAGCAGGTCGAACTCGGTCTCGCAGACGCGACGCCCGATGGCGGCGAGTTCCACGGAACGCGTCTGGCCCGACAGGTGCCGTTCGGCCTGGTACCGGCAGATCACGCCCCACCGCAGCGTCGACAGCACCAGCCACCATCGCATCGCGGCGTGATCGAGTGTTGCGCCCGAGGCATCTTCGTACGCGCGGAGAAAGTCCTTGATGCTGCCAAGGCCACCCGCTCCCCATGCTTCTGGCGCTCCGAACCGCCACGCCCTGATGCAGAACCACGCCAGGTCCTCGTAGACCTCGCCGGTGTGGGTGAGCTCCCAGTCCAGCACCGCCGCCAGCCGGGCCGGATGTTCGCTGGCGTCGATGATGAGGTTGCCCATGCGGAAGTCGCCGTGCACCAACACGTTCGGCGAGGCGGGCGGTCGGTGCGCGGCGAGCCATCGGAACGCCCACTCGAACGTCGCTGTGGTGTCGGCCATTTCGTCGAGTTGGGCGTGCCATTCGTCGACCTGGTCGGACGCCTCGAGCCCGATGCCCGTCGGGTCGGCCCGATGGATGGCCGCCAGCGCCCGTGCGCACTGCCGGAGCAGATCTGCGCGTGAGTCGTCGTCCAAGGCTCGTTGAATGCGGCGCACGATCGTCTCACCGCCGATGAAGTCGCAGACCAGAAACGGATTGCCCAGTGGGGCAGAGGAGTTATCGGCGACCAGCACACACGGCACCGGTGCGCCCGCCGCCGCCGCTCGGCTCAACGCCGCCGCCTCCAGTTCCATGCCGGCGTGGATCTCGTCCGGCGGGCCGATGCGAAGGATCAGCTCCCGGGAGCCGGTGTCGGTGACCGCTTCGAACGCCCACGTGGCACGGCTCGCGCCTCCCGTGAGCACGCGCAGGTCGTCCACCCGTACCGGGCCGAGGGACGGCTGCAGTACCTCGGTCAGCGCTGTCGCCAAGTCCTCCTGGATCACGTGACGGACCGGCCGAAGTTGAACATTCGCTGGGCCACCCGTCGGATCTGAATCTCCTCCGCGCCTTCGGTGATCCGGTATCTGCGGTGGTGCCGGTAGATGTGTTCGAAGGGCTCGTGGCGGCTGTACCCGAGGCCGCCGTGGACCTGCATCGCCCGATCGGCGGCCTCGCACACCAGTCGGTTGGCGCGGTAGTTGGCCATCGACACCTTGTCCGACACCTCCATGTGGTGGTTGCGATCCAGGTGCCAAGCGGCGTAGTAGACGAGCAGTCGCACCATCTGCGCCTCGGTCTGCAACTCGACGAGAGGCCACTGGACGGCCTGGTTCACCGACAGCGGCTTGCCGAATACCACCCTCTCGGAGGCGTAGCCCGCCGCCCGGTCGATGCAGTACTGCGCAGCGCCGAGACTGCTGGCCGCCTGCCGAATCCTGTTCTCGTGCAGGAATGTCTGGCCGACCTCGAGGCCGTGATCGACCTCGCCGAGTACGGCGTCGGCGGGCACCCTGACGTCCTTGAGCTCCACCTCGCCGTGATCTGTGGGCATGTTGAACGTCCACCAGTAGAACGGCACGCTGAAACCGGGGCTATCGCAGGGCACCAGGAACGCGGTGATGCCACGGGCCTGGCCCGCCTCGCCGGACGTGCGGGCGAAGACGAGGTCATGGGTCGCGCGGTGCACGCCCGTGTTCCATCGCTTCGTCCCGTTGATCACCCAGCCGTCACCGTCGGCCACGGCCGTGGTCTCGAGCCAGGTGGCATCGGAGCCGTGGTCCGGTTCCGACAGGCCGAACGCCATCGAGCGCTCGCCGGTGAGCAGCGCCTCGCCCCACTCCCTCTTCTGCTGATCGGTGCCGAACCGGTCCATCATGATGACCTGGGGGAAGTTGCCGACGATCGACGATTCGTCCTGGAGGTCGTTGTGCAGCCCGAGACCTCTGTGCGCCAGGTGTTCCCGGATCACCGCCATGTCGAGGTTGGTGCCATCGCGCCCGCCGAATCGGGACGGCAGACCGTAGCGCAGCCAGCCCGCCGCGTCGGCCCTGCTCCGCATCTCGTCGAGCAGATCCTCCCAGGCTCGCTGCGGAATGCCGCCGTTCTCCCAGTCCGTGCGGGCATACTCGCGGCGGCGGTCGAAGTACTGAATGTGTTCGGCCTCCAGCGGCTTGATTTCCGCCTCGATGAAGGCGTCCATCTCCGCCAGCAGGCCCGGAATGTGTTTGGGCAGTGCGAAATCCACGCTGATTCCTTTCAGCGACTAGCTCTTAAAAGCCGTAGAGGGTCTTCTTCCAGATCGTCGAGAGGGTGGTAACGGCGTCGGCGTCGCTGATCTGCAGGTTGAGCCCCGACGGGCGCAGGTATACCGCCGTGAAGTTCTCGAACATCAACGCGATCGCCGCGCCGGTGTGATCGGCGTCGAGGTCGGCGGCGTACCCCTGCTCGTGGGCGCGGCGTACGGATGCGGCGACGATGTCCATGCCGAAGCGCCGGAACTCGTTCTGCACGTCGGCAAACCTCGGTTTGGTGTCGGCGAGTTGGTTCACGGCGATCATGATGCCGATGTTCTGTGTGAACATGTTCCAGTAGCCGGTCACCACCGCGGAGAAGAACGTGGTGTCATCGGGCGACTCCGGTAGGTGCACCGCCAATCCCGAGGGCATCACCACATCGTGCAGGAAGGACTTCGCCAAGGCCGCCAGCAGGTCTTCCTTGTCGTCGTAGTAGCGGTAGAAGACGGCAGTCGACTTGCCTGCCGCCGACGTGATGTCAGCCAACGTCGTCCCGTGAAATCCACGCTCGGCAAAGAATTTCCGCGCCGCGAGTTCGATGGCTTCGCGGGTCTGACGGCCTTTGGCGGTGAGCGGGTCCGGTGGCATCGTCAGCCGAGGATGCGATCGCCGGCGCGCAGGAGCGCACTGGGTAGGTCGTGGCTGACGGCGTTGCGCGCGACGCCCGCCGCGTGGATCGCCGCCTGCAGGTCGACGTCGACGTCGACGCCGCTGTCGCGCAGCAGGTAGACGAGGTCCTCGGTGGCGATGTTGCCACTGGCGCCCGGCGCGAACGGGCAGCCGCCGAGTCCGCCGACCGAAGAGTCCAGTCTACGAACCCCCGCGACGACGGCGGCGTACGCGCTGGCCAGCCCGGCGCCGCGGGTGTTGTGGAAGTGCGCGCCGAGCGGAACGTCGCCGATGATCGGGCGAAGTAGCTCGATCAGTGTGGTCACCCGTCGCGGGGTGGTGGTGCCGATGGTGTCGGCGATGGCGACCCGGTCGGCGCCGATCTCGACGGCCGCGGTGGCGATGTCCAGCACGCGTCTGGGGTCCGTCGGTCCGTCGAACGGACAGTCCCACGCGGTGGCGATGATGACCTCGACGGTGGCGCCGTTCTCGTGCGCGATGCGGGCGATGTCGGCGATCAGGGCGGTGGACTCGGCCGTCGAGCGCCCCACGTTGGCGTGGCTGTGCGCATCCGCGGCCGACACCACGTATTCGATCGAGCCCATCCCCGCGGCGATCGCCCGACCGGCCCCGCCGGGTCCGGCCACCAGCGCGGAGAACTCGACTCCGTGGGATTCGCGGAGGCGGGGCAACTCGGCAGCCAGTGCCGCGGCGTCGGCGAGCGCGGGCACCTTCGACGGCGACACGAATGCGGTCGCCTCGACTTCGCGCACACCGGTGGCGACGACGGCCTCCAGCAGTTCGATCTTGGCGGACAACGGGATCGGATCCTCGATCTGCAGGCCGTCGCGCAGGCAGACTTCCCGGATGGTCACGTGCTCAAGCGGCTCGCTCACAGCACACCCTCTGCCCGCAGCGCCTCGAGTTCGTGTGCCGAGCGGCCCAGCAATTCGCCGTACACCTCGTCGTTGTGTTGTCCGGGGTGGGCCGAGCCGGCATGGCGGATCGTGCCCGGCGACTCCGAGAACACCGGCACCACGCCAGGGCCTCTCACGTTGCGCTCGACCCGCTCATCCCAGTGGTCGGCGATCATGCCCCTGGCCAACAACTGTGGATCGGTGACGACCTCGGCCACGGTGTTGATGGGGCCGCTGATGACGCCCGCCTCACTCAGCGTGGCGATGATGTCGGCGGGGAGTCGTTCTGCCGCCCAGGCGCCGATGATCTCGTCGATCTCGTCCTGGTTGCGGCCGCGGGCCACGTGGTTGAGGAAGCGGTCGTCGGTGGCCAGTTCCGGCTGACCCATCGCGCCGCAGAGTCGGCGGAAGACGGTGTCCTGGTTGGCCGCGATCACCACCCAGCTGCTGTCGGCGGTGGGGTAGATGTTGGACGGGGCGATGCCCTCGAGCCTGGTGCCCGACGGTCCACGGATCACGCCGCCGACGTCGTAGTCGGGGATCGTGGATTCCTGGATCGCCAAACAGGATTCGTTGAGTGCGGCGTCGACGATCTGACCCTCGCCGGTCACCGTTCGGCGGTACAGCGCGGCGAGCGCTCCCTGCGCGGCGAACATGCCCGCCAGGCTGTCGCCCAGCGACAGCGCCAGTCGAGGGGGTGGTCCACCGGGGAAGCCGTTCATGTGCCGCAGTCCGCTGGCGGCCTCGGCCACCGAGGCGTAGCCGGCCTTGTGGGCCTCGGGTCCGGTCTGCCCGTAGCCGGACACTCGCACCAGGATGATGCCCCGATTGCGTTCGCGCAGAACGTCGTAGCCCAGATTCCACTTCTCCAGCGTGCCGGGCCGGAAGTTCTCCACGATGATATCGGACTTCGCGACGAGGTCCAGAAATAGGGCACGGCCAGCTTCCATCCGCAGGTTCAGGGTGGCGGCCTTCTTGTTGCGTGCATGCACCGTCCAGAAGAAGTGGTGGCCGTCGAGTTCGGCCTGCCCCCAGGTGCGCAGTGGGTCGGGGGCACCGGGCGGCTCGATCTTGATGACCTCGGCGCCCATGTCGCCGAGCAGACGCCCCGCGAACGGTCCCGAGATCAGCGTGCCGACCTCGATCACGCGGATGCCGTCGAGCGGGCCGGCAATCACAACGCCGATTCCCCGGTCGCTGCGCTCCTACCCTCCGACGAGAACCCATGCCGATGAAGCCAATCGGTGACGATGCCGACCGCTTCACGCAGCGTGCCGCGCTGGTCGGGACCCGCGTAGTAGTGGTTGGCCCCGGCGATCTCGCGGATCTCCTTGTCGGGATGCCCGATGGCCTCGAACAGCCTGCGGGTATGGCTCGGCGTGCAGGCATCGTCGGCGAGGTTGCCGATCACCAGGGCGGGCACGGCGATGTCGGGTCCACAGGCCACGGCGTCTCCGTTGGCGTCGTCGTAGCTCCACTGCGAGAGCCAGCTGCGCAGGGTGCAGAACCGAGCCAGGCCGACCGGGCTCGAGTTCACCACCTGAGGATCGCCCAGATAGCAGGTGCCCGGGGTGCGATCGTTGGGATCGACGGTCGGATCCAGCCAGCGCGGGTCCGCCATGGTGCCGTGCACCACGAATGCGAACTCGTCGTCGGGGCGTCCGGCGGCCTTGAGCTCGGCGAGCTTCTCCCTGACCCACTTGGTGATTCGCCGGTTCCTGGCGACCTGCGCTTGCCGGTAGCGGTCCAGGAACTCTGCGGTGTAGGGCGGCTGATTGGGGTTCTCCGGGTCGTATAGGTCGAGTTCCGGGTCGCGCTTGGACGGGTCCGACTCGTCGAGGATCGAGGCGTCCATCCACTCGGTCATGGTGCCGTGGCGGCTGATGTGGGCTGCGAGCAGCATGATTCCTTCGGCGGGGATCAGCCCCAGCTTGGTCAGATCGGGACCGTCGCCGGACGGGCTGGCCGTGATCGTCGGATGCTGGGCCTGCTGCTGGTAGAAGACCGACAGAGAGCCGCCGCCACTCCAGCCGGCCAGCACCACCTTGGAGTAGCCCAGCCGGTTCTTGGCGTCCTTGATGCACTCGCCGAGGTCTTCGACGACCTTCTCCATCAATAGGGCCGAGTCGGTACCGCGGAATCTGCTGTTGCAGTAGATGACGTGATGCCCGGCGCGGGCCAAGCCATTGATCATCGGCAGGTAGGCGCCCCCGCCGATCGGATGCATGAACACCAGCACGGTGTCGGATGGCGTGTCGGGCCGCAGCAGGTAGCTCTCCAGCACGACGAGTTCCGCGACCCCGCCGTACACGTCGCGGACGGCCGAGGTGTTCTGGTAGGCAACGAGATACGGGATGCGCTGGTAGTCGTGCTTGACCAGGGCCTCGATGGTGTCGCTCATCAGTGTTCCCGCTTCTTCGCGCAAGCGCTCATCAGTGTTCCCGCTTCTTCGCGCAAGCGCTCATCAGTGTTCCCGCTTCTTCGCGCAAGCGCTCATCAGTGCTGCCCCAGATCGTTGGCCAGGACCTGCGCCGACGGAATGAGTCGACGTCGGGTGTCGATCGCGATCACCGACCAGTCGACTCGGTCGTACTCGTCGAACTTTCGCCTGGCCCGTTCCCGCGCCTTCTCCGGTGCGCCGTGGTGAACCCCTTGCGGCGCATGTGAAACCAGGCCGGGCGGCATCGGAATGCCGTACAGGGAGCCGCCGTGGAAGAACGCGATCTCGTCGTAGTCGACGTTGCGGTGGTACCACGGCGTGCGTTCGGTGCCCGCCACGCCCTCGGCAGGCTTGGGCAGGAAGTTCATCACGTACACGCCGGTGGCCTGCATGAACAGGTGCACGGTCGGCGGCAGGTGCACGCTGTCGGAGGTCACCACGTTGTAGTCGGCGATGTTGAACGTGAACGGGAAGTTGTCGCCCTGCCAGCCCTCGACGTCTAGCGGGTTGTGTTGGTAGTAAAGGGTCGTCGGGCCGCCCTCATGGAAGAGCCGGACCTCGTACTCGTCACGTCCGTCTCGGAATGGATCGGGGTCGAACGGTCCCGGCTCGGGGATGACGGCCAATGAGGGGTCGAATGGGAAGTGCCTGCCCAGTTGTCCGGGCGGCGGCACCCTGAACTCGTCGGTGGCCTGAATCATCAGCAGCGTCGACTCGCCGTCCGGTAGGTGGCGGAACGTGCATGCCTTGGGGATGTAGATCCAGTCGCCCTCGCGGTAGCGCAGCGGGCCGAACTCCGTCTCGTACAGCCCGCAACCCTTGTGCACGAAGGAAAGTAGGTCACCGTCCACGTAACGTGCGAAGTAGGGCATGGGCTCGGTGCGCCGTGACAGCAGCACCAGGCAGTCGGCATTGGAGAACATCAGCATCGGGCCGCCATCGGCGTCGGTGGCGTCGCTGGGCTTCAATTCGCTGGACAGCACGTCGATGGGGCGCAGCGGCCCGGCCGACCGATACGCGGTGGGGTCGTTGCGCCGATACATGCTGGCGGTCCGTCCGGTGAACCCGCCGCGCCCCAGTTCGTCGTCCTTGAGACCGTCGAGGTCGGCGTGCAGGCGTCGAGGGGTCTTGCCCTTGCGTAGGTGAACGAACGATTCCACGGGCGGCTCCTCTTGAGTGTTCGGCGGGGGCAGGTTCGGAACTAAAACTAACGTTACTTTCATTTCTGTCGAGGGGCAAGGCCCGTTTAGAGGTCGAGCCGATGAGTTCTGCGCGTCCGCATGGTCAGTTCCATCGGACCCGACGAAAGGACACTCGCGCCATGCCGAACGAACTCCTCAACGTGAGCACGACCATCAAGGCGCCCGCCGAAACCGTATTCGCGGTGCTTGCCGACCCGGCGCAGCGTTCCACGCGAACCACCCCGACGGTCGCTACGAGATGGACAACAAGGTGGTCGCGTTCGACAAGCCGACCACGATCGCCTGGGAACCCGGCCAGAGGGCAGAAGGTGGCGCCATCGACTTCGGGGGATGGATCTGGCGCTACGACGTGAACCCGGCCGGCTCGGGCGAGACGTCCGTGCCGCTGACCTACGACTGGTCGGCGGTGCCCTCCGCCGCGCGAGAGGTGATCCAGTTCCCACCGTTCGATCGCCAGCACCTCGTCGACTCGCTGGCACATCTGGCTCAGCTGGCCGAGGACGCCTCCGATTGAGCGTCGAGGTCGACCCGTACGGTCAGCAGATTCGGAGGAGCCCGTCCCAGCCCGAATTCAGTCGTCCAGGCCGAGTCGGTGGCCGGCGGTGTTACGAGATCTCGCCACGAGCTGCAGCCTGCGGCGTGGCTTCGCTGGTCCAGGCTCGGCGGCTTGACCTGCTACGACGGGTGCCGGGGTGGCTGGTGGCGCGGGCCACATGTTTAACTGCGTGTCGACAAGTTAAAACTGAGGTCCGCATGCTAACGCTGTGCGGGCGCGGCCGGCGGTGATCCCGCCGCCGCTTGGGCGATCTCGCATCGCAGCAATCGACGGTTTACCCGTAACAGGAACTGGATGGATTCGTAGATGTTGTCTGACGGAATTCTCGGCCGCTGGGCGCGCCGACTACTCATGGCGACCATGGCGGTTGTTTTGCTGCCAGGCATGATCGGCGCCGTAGGGGGCAGCGCGACCGCAGGAGCGTTCTCGCGCCCTGGTCTCCCAGTCGAGTACCTGATGGTTCCGTCGCCCTCGATGGGCCGCGACATCAAGGTGCAGTTCCAGAGCGGTGGCCCCAACTCTCCCGCGGTCTATCTGCTCGACGGCCTGCGTGCGCAGGATGACTTCAACGGCTGGGACATCAATACCCAGGCGTTCGAGTGGTACCTGAATTCGGGCCTCTCGATCGTCATGCCCGTCGGCGGTCAGTCCAGCTTCTACTCCAACTGGTACAAGCCCGCGTGTGGCAAGTCAGGCTGCTTGACCTACAACTGGGAAACGTTCCTGACCTCGGAGCTGCCCAACTACTTGGCGGCCAACAACAGCGTGAAGTCGACGGGCAGTGCTGCGGTCGGCCTGTCGATGGCCGGCGGTGCCTCGCTCGTGCTGTCGGCGCACCACCCCGGCCAGTTCATCTACGCCGGCTCCATGTCGGGTTTCCTGAACCCGTCCGAGGGTCAGTGGCCCGGCCTGATCAACCTGTCCATGGGTGACGCGGGCGGTTACAAGGCGAACGACATGTGGGGTCCCGCCGAGAGCGATCCGGCTTGGCAGTACAACGACCCGATGGTGCAGATCCCGACGATCGTCGCCAACGGCACGCGCATCTGGGTCTACTGCGGCAACGGCACCCCCAGTGAGCTCGGCGGCAACAACCTTCCCGCTAAGTTCCTCGAGGGCCTGACCCTCCGTACGAACCTCACGTTCCAGGACAATTACATTGCCGCAGGCGGCAAGAACGGCGTGTTCAACTTTCCGAACAACGGCACGCACGACTGGCCGTACTGGGGTTCGCAGCTGCAACAGATGAAGCCCGACCTCATCAGCTACCTGCTCTGACCGTGACCGGTGACGGGCGGGTTCAGAACCCGCCTGCCACCTTCACGACTGCGCGGCCGGAGAACTTCCCGGCCCGCACCCGGTCGATGACCTCGACCACGTCCTTCACGTCGACGTCGTGGGTGATCTCTGAAAGTCGTTTCGGTTTCAGTGAGCCGCCGAGCAGTGCCCAGAGTTCGCGGCGCGGGCCGATGGGCATCATCACGGAGTCCATGCCCAGTAGGGCCACGCCTCGCAGGATGAAGGGCATCACCGTCGTATTCAGTGCCGGACCGCCGGTCAGTCCGCTGGCGGCCACCACACCGCCGTAGGACATCGTGCTGAGCACGTCGGCCAGGGTGGCGCCACCGACGCAGTCGACCGCACCCGCCCAGCGTGTCTTGCCGAGCGCCCGCGGCTTGGCACTGGGGTCGGCGGGCAGTCGGGGAATTACCTCGGTAGCGCCGAGTGCCTTCAGTCTGTCCGCCGCGTCCGCCTTGCCGGTCGACGCGACCACCTCGAAGCCCGCCGCCGACAGCAAGTCGACGCTCACCGAACCGACGCCTCCGGTTGCTCCCGTCACCACGATGGGGCCGTCGTCCGGGCTGATGCCCCTGCTGAGCAGCGCCTGCACGCTCATCGCAGCGGTGAACCCGGCCGTGCCTATCGCGGCACCATCGTACGGGCTCAGCGGGCCGAGGGCGACGACTTCCTCGGCAGGCACACGGGCGTACTCGGCGTAACCGCCATGTCGACCGGTGCCGACCTCGTAGCCGTGCGCGAGCACCGCGTCGCCGACCTTGAAGTCCTCGGACGACGATGCGACCACCTCACCGGTCAGGTCGATTCCCGGCACGATCGGGTAGTCGCGCACCACGCCGCCCTTCGGCGTGAGCGCCAGCGCGTCCTTGAAGTTGACGCTGGAGTACGCCACCCGGATCGTCACCTCACCGGGTGGCAGGTCCGATTCGCCGAGCGTCTCGACCGTCGTCTCGATGCGATCGTCTTCGTGCCGCGCGACCAGTGCCTGAAAGTCATCCATGGGTCCGACGCTATCGGACCCGCCAGGAGAGGTCTGCTACTTCAGCTCAGACGAGGACAGCCCGAGGAGCCGACGTGCGACGACCAACTGCTGGATCTGCTGGGTGCCCTCGAAGATGTCGAGGATCTTCGAGTCCCGCGCCCACTTCTCGAGCAGTGTCTCCTCGGAATAGCCGGTGGTACCGGCCAATTCGACGGCCTTGAGGGTGATGTCGCTGGCCACCCGGGCGGCCTTCGCCTTGCCCATCGAGGCCTCCTTCGAGTTCGGGATCTTGTTGTCGGCCTGCCACGCCGAACGTAGGGTCAGCAGATAGCCGGACTCCCATTCGGCCTCCATGCGCAGGAATTCCGCTGCTGCCGCGTTCTGGGAGTGGGCCGGCTTGTCGTAGGAGATCTCGACGCCCGCGTCGGTGAGGATGGTACGTAGCTTCTCCAGCGATGCGCGAGCGACGCCGACCGCCATCGCGGCCACGATGGGCCGGGTGTTGTCGAATGTCTCCATGACGCCGGCAAAACCCTTGTCCACCTGAATATCCGGGTTGCCAAGGAGGTTTTCCCTCGGAATTCGGGCGTTGTCGAAGCGAATGGCAGCGGTGTCGGATGCTTTGATTCCGAGCTTGTGTTCGAGGCGCTCGACGGTCACGCCAGGGTGTTCGCGCGGCACGATGAACGACTTGATCCCGGCGCGCCCCTTCGACTTGTCCAACGTCGCCCACACGACGATGTGGCTGGCCCGTGACCCAGCGGTGACGTAGATCTTCTCGCCGTTGATGACGTACTCGTCGCCGTCGAGCTTGGCCGTCGTCGTCACTGCTGCCGAGTCCGAGCCGAAACCCGGCTCGGTGATCGCCATCGCGGCCCAGACCTTGCCCAGGCGCTCGAGCTGTTCGTCGGTGGCGACGCCGGAGAGCGCGGCGTTGCCTAGGCCTTGGAAGGGCACCGACAGCAGCAGCGCGACGTCGCCCCAGCTGATTTCGAGCGCGTTCACCAGCGCGGACATGTTGGCGCCGTTGACTGTTACCTTCTTGCCGCCTTCAGTCTCTACGACACCGCGGAACGCGTCGGCACCGGCGAAGGAGATCGTGTTTGCGTCCGTCATACCCTCGAAGAGGTCTGCGAGCGTGTCCAACTCGATGGGGTAGGCATGCTCGGCGAGATCGTACTTGCGCGAGATCGGCCGCAGCATCTCGGATGCGGCGGCGTGAGCCATGTCGATGACGGCCTGCAGCTTGCGGGGCATCTCCAGATTGATTGCCATGACTGGGTTTCCGTTCCTGGGTTCTTGGATTCAGCCGTTACAGAACGACGACGCCCTCGGCGACGCCGAGCGCGCGCAGATCGCGGTACCAGCGCTCGACGGGGTGTTCTTTGGTGAAGCCGTGACCGCCGAGCAGCTGGACGCCGTCGAGGCCGATCTGCATGCCCTTGTCGGTGGCGAGCCGCTTGGCCAGTGCGGCTTCGCGGGCGAACGACAGACCCTGTTCGGCACGTGACGCGCCACGCCAGGTGACGAGCCGCAGCCCGTCGAGCTCGATGGCGATGTTGGCACACATGAAGGCGACCGACTGCCTGCGGGCGACGGGTTCGCCGAACGCTTCACGTTCCTTCACGTAGGGGACGACGTAGTCGAGCACGGCGTGCGACGTGCCGACTGCCAGTGCGGCCCAACCCAATCGGGCGAGCGCGATGGCCTCTGAATAGTCGCCGGCGGGGGCCTCGTCCTCGCCGAGGCGATTGTGCAGCGGCACCGCGACGTTGTTCAGCTCGACGCGGCCAAGCGCCGCGGCGCGGATCCCCATGCTGGGGTCTGCCTTGACGGTGAGTCCGTCGGAGCCGGACTCGACGATGAACAGTGCAGGCTTGCCATTCAGCTGTGCGCCGATGACGAACAACTCGGCATTGGCGGCCGCGGGCACGAGGGACTTGACGCCGGTGATTCGGTAACCGCTCGGCGTGCGAACGGCATCGGTCTTGAGCGACGTCGGGTCGAACAGGGCGTGCGGCTCGGCGATCGCGACGCATGCTTGCGGAACGTTCTCGCCCGCAAACTCGGGCAGGTAGGTGGCCTGCTGATCGGCGCTGCCCCAGTGAGTCAACGCCGACGCGACGCCGCCCGGCGCGAGAATGGGCAGGGCCAGACCCATGTCGCCGTAGGCAAGAGCCTCGGCGACGAGGGCGTTGGTGATCGTGCCGCGGTGCGCCGAGAGGCCGTCGAAGTCCTCGGGGATGTTGATTGCGGTGACACCGATTTCGGTGGCCTTCGCAACCAGGTCGACGGGGTAGGTCGTTGCGGCGTCGGCATCGTGGGCGGCGGGGCGCAGCAGTTCCTCGGCGAACTTCGCGACGGTCTCGACGATCATCTTCTGCTCATCGTCCGGCGTCAGGTCGAAGTAGTCCGCGCCGCTCGGCGCGAGCCGGGTGGGCCGCTTGCCGATGCCCGGCACGCGCTTGAATTGTCGGCTCGATGCGCCGAGTGCCGAGAACGCCGTCTTGACGCCGTACCGCAGGCCGCGGTTGAGCGGGTCCCGCAAGCCGTACCTGTCCAAGAACTCCTGGCCGAGAAGCGGGGTGATCAACGCCAACCCAACGGCGGTCGGGGACCGCTTGTGTTTCTGCAGACCCACTGCGCTTTCGGACTTCGAGCGCTTCGGGCGATGTTTCGAACCGTTCGGCGACGGCAGAGGATTGGTCATGTCGGCAGCCTCGCGTCGTTGGGGCAGTGCTTCATGACCGTATCTTACTCTGGAGTAAGGTACAGGAAATCTGTTACCAACGTCACCGTGGTGAGGGCACGTGCCCCGTCCGTTCTATCCGTCATCGCCGTTCGGCGGCTCGAGGGGAACGGAGACGGGGACGAGCGGCACGCTGATCCGCGGGTCTGCCAGCGCCGTCGGGGCGACGAGCGCGGCACCCAGTCCGGTCAGGGCGGCAGCGGCAAGGATCGTGGACTTCTTCATGTCGATGACGCTAGGGAAGTAGGGATTCCGGGGAATCAGGAACTCCCCTACTCTTTAGGCCGCGTCGATTGCGGAGCCGCGAGCCTGCCGAGTACTTCGTCGTGCAGCAGCCCGTTCGTGGCGACGGCGCTGCCGCCGTGTGGGCCTGGCGAGCCCTCGACGCTCGTGAATTGACCGCCGGCCTCACGGATGAGGATGTCGAGCGGCGCCAGATCCCAAAGTTTGACCTCTGGTTCGGCGACGATGTCGACCGCGCCCTCGGCCACCAGACAGTACGACCAGAAGTCTCCGTACCCACGCACCCGCCACACGGCGTCGGTGAGCTCGAGGAAGTGTGTGCGGCGCTCCTGCCAGCCGGTGGTCAGATCGGAGAACGACATGCTGGCCGCGTCGAGCGTGGCGACGCCCGACACGGAGATGCGCCGACTTGCCCCGTTGAACGACATGAATGCCCCCTCGCCCGAACTGGCCCACCACCGCCGCGCCAGCGCGGGCGCACTCACCACCCCGACCGTGGGAGCGCCGTCCTGCAGCAGTGCGATGAGCGTCGACCAGACGGGCACGCCTCGGACGAAGTTCTTGGTGCCATCGATCGGATCGAGCACCCACTGCCGCCCCTCGAAAACCGCGGTGCCGCCGAATTCTTCGCCCATTACCGTGTCATCAGGCCGATTGGCGGCGAGCAGGCCGCGGAGCAACTCCTCCGCCGACTTGTCCGCGTCGGTCACCGGTGTCAGGTCGGGTTTCGTCTCGATGCGAAGGTCCAGCGCCCCGAATCGGGCCAACGTCAAGGCATCGGCCTCGTCGGCCATCTGGAGCGCGAGAGTGATGTCGTCCGAGACTGTGCTCATGGCTGGACTCCCTCTCGCTCCGGTCCTCGCTCGTCCCTCGCTGCGATCCTCACTCGCGATCGTCTTCCGATGCTCATGGGAGCAGTCCTACCATGGGCGGTGTGTGGGAATTCGCTGTGCTCTTGCTGTTGGTCGGTGGCATCGTGCTGTTGTTAACGCCGAGGATCATGGGAAGGCGCGGCCCAGGTGGTCCTCGCCGCGCGGGTGGATTCGGTGGTGCCGCCGCGCAACTAGCCCAGGGCACTCTGCTCATTACGGGGGTGAGCTCCGGACCTGACTCCGACGGCTCGCAGTACGTGACCATCACCGGTGTCATCAACGGCCCCACCGTGCGTGAGCACGAGATCTATACGCGCATGGTGATGAACGTCGGAACCTCGCCGACCATGGGTCAGCTGATACCCGTCGTCTACTCCCCGAAGAACCCCGACAAGTGGGGCTTCGCGCCCACCCAGGCGCCCGATGCGCCAGGGTCGGCCACGGAGCTGACCTAGGCGGCGAACTTCGCCAGGTCGATGCTGATGTGCAGTTCCATCTCGCTGAGGTCGATTCTGAGGGGGCCGGGAAGCGGTGGCGCGGTGCTGCGGTGTCGGGTGCCGGTGGGTGTGGTGAATTCGGCGGTGTGTCGGCCGGTGTCATCAGTGGTCGTGACGACCCAGCCGGGTGCTTCCTTGGCG
>JBBRTH010000075.1:0-24510 GCA_038244615.1 Mycobacteriales bacterium
ATGTCTCCGCCTACGCGCAGGGTGATGTCCAGGGGACCGGCTGGTCGCATCTGGGCGTAGGACGTGTCGACGGTGATGGTCGTCGCTCCGGCGGGGAGCTTCGCCGCCGAGCGGATCTTGGTGCGGGACAGGATGAACAGGTTGTACTCGTAGCACAGGTAGCCGTCGTCGAGGTAGCAGGTGAGTCCACCGGCGACACCGCCGAGGGCGTAGAGCACCCCGTTGGCGTTCGCGGGCCGAACGCGGAGGCCATCCAACCGTCGAAGTAGATCGCCCGGCTGCCCATGATCTCGAAGTACTGCGTCTTCTTCCCGCCGGGTGCTGAGCGGTCGATGAGGGTGCGCGCAAAACTGGCCCCGGCCAGCGGGATCTGCGGTACCCCGTTCACGAAGAGCGGCGGTTCGATGCCCAGGATCTCGTAGAGGGTGGGCACGACGTCGTTGCAGTGCAGGAACTGATCGCGAGGCACCGGATCCGGCGTGACCTTCTTCGGCCACCGGATCGCCATCGGATTGCGGGTGCCGCCGAGGTGGCTGGCGAGCAGCTTCATGCCCTTGTACGGGGTAACCCCGGCCCACGCCCAACCCGCGTGGTACTGGTTGTCGACCTTCGGTGAACCGAGCACGTCAAGTCCGCCGAGTTCCTCCAAGGCGTCGATGTGCTGGCGGATGGTGGTCGGAATGCCGTTCTGCGCCAACAGTTCCGCGATCGTCCCGTTCTGTCCCTCGCCCGAGGATCCGTTGTCACCCCAGATGTAGAGGAACAGCGTGTTCTCGGCGTAGCCGGCGGCCACCTCCATCAGCCGACGCTGAAAGGGCTTCTCGTCCTCGGGAATGCTCTCCCACGACGCCAACGTCTCGTCACGCTCGGTGAGTTCACAGTCCTGCGGAATCCACCCCTTGTCCTTGGCCCGGTCGAACACCCGCTCCCGGTAGGCGTCCCACCCGTCGTCGAACTTGCCCGCATACTTGTCCGCCCAGTCCTTCATGACGTGATGCGGACCGTGCAGGCAGCCGCTGGCCCAGTACAGGAAGAACGGCTTGTCGGCTTGGAGCGCCTTGTGTTTGCGCAGCCAGCCGATCGCGTCGTCGGCCAGATCCTCCGAGAGGTGGTAACCCTCTTCGGGAGTCTTCGGCGGCAACACGACGGTGGTGTTGCGCACCAGAGTACTTCTACGGCTTTCTCGCCGGTGAGGCCTCGCAGTACGAGCCGAACCTCCGCCGGGGTGTTGTGCTGCTGGGGGGATGTGTCCGGACTAGCCGTCCCAATCGTTGGCCAGTTCGGCGATCTGCCCGTTGCCGATCTCGTGATGATTGCGCCCGGTCAATAGCGACGCCCGCGTCGGTGAACACATCGCGGTGCGCATGACCTGCGTCACACGGCGGTCCGCCTCGCCGTCAGCGTCGGTGCAAACGTGAAAGCAGTCCAACGCATGGTCGGACACGCCAAGGCGTTGATGACGCTCGATACCTACGCCGATCTGTTCGATGAGGACCTGGACGACGTCGCCGACCGTCTAACGCGGCAATCCAAACTACTGCGGACGCGCTGCGGACGGCTTACTAAGTCCTAAGCCGGCTCAGTGCCCTGAACTGCTGAAATATGGTGGAGCTAAGGGGAATCGAACCCCTGACCTTCTCGATGCGAACGAGACGCGCTACCAACTGCGCTATAGCCCCTTATACCGGTAGCACAGGCTACCAGTGACGGTGTCGCCCTAGAAATCCGATCTACTGACCAGCAGCGCGGGGCAGGTCGTACTCGCGCGCAAACGGCGCGTAGTCCAGGTGCTCGAAGATCGGATCTTCGTCGTCGATCTCCAGGACCACCGAACCGGGCCGCCGCAGCCGCGCCGGAACGACGTCGAACTCCGGATCGTGGGTGTTCTCGACGCCCAGGTGGGACCGCAGCATCCGCTGCGCGCGCCTGCGCCGCACCTGCGCCTCGATGCGCGTCTGACGTCGCAGGTAGCCAAGGTAGAGCACGGTCACAGCACCCACCGTGCCGCAGAACCACCAGAACGTCGGCGACACCGCGTACGCCGCAACGGCGCTGGCGACCAGCAGCACCGACATGGCCATCAGCATTCGCTTGCGGAACTCGAACTTCCGCGCGCTCACCGCCGCAGCGGTCTTCGACTCGTAGTTACGACGGCGTTCCTGTGACTTCGTCCCTGCGATGTGGAGGTCGGGGTCAGGCGCCGCCTCGAGTCCCGACGAGTCGTCGACGTACTCGTAGTCGTAGTCGGTGTCGTCCTCATCTGCGGAGGCGGAAACGGGGGCGAACTCGTCGGTCATCGCCTCGTCGTCCGCCTGGAACTCGGCCGCCGCTTCGCCCTCGTTTTCGTCATCGACCTCGATGACGTCGTCGATGTCCTGGAGGTCGTCGACCGTGAACGTCGCGGTGTTGTCGTCGAACTCCAATGGCAGCTCGGGCTCTTGATCGAAGGCCAGCTGCGCGGACGCGCCGATGGGCAGGGCGCCGGAGTCCTCCTCGACGACGTCGACGTCGAGGTACTCGGATTCGGCCTGCACCTTCGCACCGGCCATCACCATGACGGCCTTGCGCGGCGTTGACACGGGTTCGTCGTCCTCGCGGTCTTCGTCGTCGTACTCATCGAGGTCGTCGTGCGGCGGACGCCAGCCCGGGTCGCTGTGGTGGCCGGCGGCCGGCTTGCGGCGGCGCAGCAGGCGAGCGGCACTGCCGGTGTTCAGCACGCGCGTCGCCAGCGCCACGTCACTCGTGCGACGAACGGTGTCTCGCTTGCTGATCAGCATCGGGACCAGCACGAACAACCAGAGCACGACAAGGGAAATCCACAGAAGGGATTGGGGAATGCTTGGCATGTCGCCGGCTCCTTTCCCCGTAAGGCTAGGTCCGTGACCAGCGCATCCGGGGGTGACGCGCCGAAGTCAATTACACACCTGTAATTCGTCTCTGACAAGCACATCTGCCCCACATGTCACAACTGCCACACAGCTATGCCCAATGTGCGCGGCCGTCGCGCACCAGCGCCGATGTTGCCGAGCCCGCCAGCTCCTCGATCGTGATCGCGACCAACAGGTGGTCGCGCCAGCCTCCGTCGACCTCCAGATAGCGCTTGAGCAGACCCTCCTCGCGGAAGCGGGCCTTAGCCAGCACGGCGCGGCTCGGCGCGTTCTCGGGCCGGACCGTCGCCTCGATTCGGTGCAGACCTACCGGGCCGAGGCCGTGGTCGAGCCCGAGCGCCAACGCGGCCGTCGCCACCCCGCCGCCGTTGCGCTCCTTGGCCACCCAGTACCCGATCCAGGCCGATCGCAGCGCTCCGTGCGTCACGTTGCCGATCGTCAGTTGCCCGCAGAACTCGCCATCGAGCTCGATCGAGTACGGCAGCATGCGACCCTTGCGAGCCTCCGCGCGGAGCCCGGAACAGATCGACGGCCATGACGAAAGAGCATGGCGTACTTCCCAATTCATCTCGGCAACTGGTTCCCACGGCTCGAGATGAGCCTGGTCGGCGAGCCGGATGCGGCTCCACACCGCGCCGTCACGCAGCCGAACCGGCCGCAGCCGAACGAGACCTGCGGGTACCCGCAACGGACCGACGGACTTCGGCCAACCGGGATGCAAGGAAGTCGAACGCCACAGGTTCACGTGGGGACTTCGTCAGCCGCGTTGGGCCAGGAAGGCCACGTCGACGACCTCGCCGGTGCGGACCTGCTCTGCGTCGCTGGGAATCACGACCAGGCAGTTCGCCTCGGCGAGCGTCGCAAGCAGGTGCGACGACGCACCCGGCGCCCCGCCGAGCGCCTGAACCAGATATTCACCCTTGTCGTGATCTCGCATCAGCTGACCGCGAAGGTAGCCCTTGCGCCCCGCCACCGACGAGATCGGCGACAGCGTCCGTGCCTGGACGACGCGCCGAAGCGGCTGCCTCTTGCCCAGCGACATGCGGATCAAGGGACGCACCATCACCTCGAACACCACCAGCGCGCTCACCGGATTGGCGGGCAACAAGAACACCGGCACACCGTCGCGCCCCAGTTGCCCGAAGCCCTGCACCGACCCGGGGTGCATCGCGATGCGCGCCACCTCCATGTCACCGAGCTCGGACAGCACCGCCCGCACGCTCTCTGCGGCCGTGCCACCCACCGCACCGGCGATCACCAACACCTCAGCGCGGTTGATCTGCCCCTCGACGACGTCGCGCAACGTCTTCGATTCGGTGTCCACAATGCCGACGCGATTGACCTCGGCTCCGGCGTCTCGGCCTGCCGCCGCCAGCGCATAGGAATTGACGTCGTAGACCTGGCCGTTCCCCGGCGTGCGCGAAACGTCGACCAGCTCACCGCCGACACTCATCACCGACAGCCGCGGCCGCGGATGCACCAGCACCCGTTCCCGTCCCACCGCCGCGAGCAGGCCCACCTGCGCTGCGCCGATGATGGTTCCCGACCGCACGGCCACGTCACCGGGCTGAACGTCGTCACCGGTCCGACGCACGTAGGCGCCCGACCGCACGCCGCGCACCACCCGCACCCGGGAGTCACCACCGTCTGTCCAACGCAACGGAAGCACCGCGTCGGCCAGAGTCGGCATGGGTGCACCCGTCTGCACCCGGGCCGCCTGGCGAGGCTGCAGTCTGCTCGGCGTCTTGGCACCCGCCTCGATCAGACCCATCACGGGCAGGCTGACCTCGCCGGCGCTGTCACCCTCGTCGCCGTCGTCACCAGGGTCGACGCCGAGGACGTCGACGCTCCGTACCGCGTACCCATCGATCGCCGCCTGGTCGAAGCCCGGCAGCGGGCGTTCGGTGACGACCTCCTCGGCGCACATCAGTCCCTGCGCTTCGGCAATGGCCACCCGGACGGGTCTCGGCGCCACCGCGGCGGCAGCCACCCTGGCCTGCTGCTCCTCCACCGAACGCACTCATGTGCCTTTCTTCAGTTGCGGAGCCCCCACGCTAGTCAGTTGGCGTTCAGGCCCAATCGCTCGACCAACCAGCGCCGCAGCTCAGGTCCGTAGTCGTCGCGCTCCAACGCAAAGTCAACCGCAGCCTTGAGGTACCCGCCGGGATTTCCCAGGTCGTGTCGGCGTCCGCGATGGACCACGACGTGAACCGGGTGGCCCTCCTCGATCAGCAGGGCGATGGCGTCGGTCAGCTGAATCTCGCCGCCGACGCCCTTCTGAACACGACGCAGCGCGTCGAAGATCGCACGGTCCAGAATGTAGCGACCCGCAGCGGCATACATCGATGGAGCGTCCTCGCGCTTCGGCTTCTCCACCATGCCCTTGACGCGCAACACATTTGGGTTCACGGCGTCGGGCACCACCTCGACGTCGAACACACCGTAGGCGCTGATCTCGTCAGCGGGCACCTCGATGGCGCACAGCACTGATCCCCCACGCTTGGCGCGCACCTTCGACATGGTCTCCAGCACACCCGTCGGCAACACCAGGTCGTCGGGCAGCAGCACCGCGACGGCCTCCTCGTCGGGCATCAGACTGGGCTCGACGCAACCCACGGCATGACCGAGGCCCAACGGTTCGGCCTGCACCACGGACTCGACCTTGATCAGCGCGGGCGCGCGACGCACCTTCTCCAACATCAGGTGCTTGCCGCGGGCCTCCAGCGTGCCCTCGAGAATGAGGTCTTCGACGAAGTGCGCGACGACGCCGTCCTTGCCCGCCGAGGTGATGATGATGAGGCGTTCTGCGCCCGCCTCGGCCGCTTCGGCGGCGACCAGCTCGATCCCCGGCGTGTCGACGACCGGTAGCAACTCCTTGGGCACCGTCTTCGTGGCAGGCAGGAACCGCGTCCCCAAGCCTGCGGCGGGTACGACCGCAGTGCGCCAGATCGGTACCGCGGTTCGAGTGGTCATCGTTCACACCATAACGTCATCGACAGCGTGCAACCGGGCAAGCGCGGCAACTCCCACGTGACATCGTGGAGCGGTGCCATCGACGAAGGCCGAACTGCGTGCCGCCATCCTGTCCGCCCGCCGCGCGGTGACCGCCCACGTGCGTCGGGCCGAGACCGACGTCCTTCGCGAACGCCTGGCCGAGCTCCCACAACCGGGGGACACCGTCTGCGCCTACGTCCCCGTCGGCTCCGAACCCGGTTCGCCCGCAATCCTCGATGCGCTGGTTGCGGCTGGCGCCAGGGTGTTGCTGCCCGTCGCCCGCGAGGACGACGCGGGCGTACCGCTGCCGCTGAGCTGGGCCGAATATCGCGGCGAGCTCATTGCGGCCCGGTTCGGACTGCGCGAACCGCCCGGGCCGTGGCTACCCGCTGAGGCGATCCGGGCCGCGGCGATGGTCGTGATCCCTGCGCTGGCAGTCGACCGCGCCGGCGTCCGACTCGGCCGGGGCGCCGGCTTCTACGACCGTTCGCTGGGCCTCGCGGAGCCCGCGGCGCTGCTGATCGCCGTGGTCCGCGACGACGAGGTGGTCGACCACGTCCCTGGCGAATCGCACGACGTACCGATGACGCATGCGCTGACCCCGGCGCGGGGACTGGTCCGGCTTGGCCAGCTCTAACAACCGGCGAGCAAGTCCTGCATCGCCTGCTTCTCCTTCGCCGAGACCGATAGCCCGTACGCCGTCTTCACCGTCACCTGACGCGCGACGAACTCGCACCGGAACGCCGCATTGGGCGGCAGCCAACTCGCGGCGTCCCGAAACGCCTTGTCGAAGTTGACGCCGCCCCCGACGGCAAGCAGGTTGTGCGGATCGTTGGCGACGTCGTCACTCCAGGCCTCGCCGAACCGGTACCGCGCGAAGTCCGACTTCAGTTCCCAACCCGTGACCGGCAGGCGTTGCGCAGCACTTCTGGCGTGGTCGAATCGAGGAGTGCCGGCGTCGGGCCGCGGCGCCTGCGCAGAACTCGGCGGCGGCGCGCTCGCCTGGACGTGCAGCCACACGCCGGTGCCGACCACGACGGCAACGGCGATCGCCACCAGCGCCAGCGGCGCAGGAATGTTACGGCCCACGTAGCGGTTTTAGCACTTGAGCCGCTAGAGTGCTAACAAGTTTCGTCATTTCTCGGAGGTTTTGGTGCCGACCTATTCGTACGCATGTACCGAGTGCGACAACCGTTTCGACGCGGTGCAGGTGTTCACTGAGGACGCCCTGACGACCTGCCCGAAGTGCTCGGGCCGGTTGCGCAAGCTCTTCGGCTCCGTGGGCGTGGTGTTCAAGGGCAGCGGTTTCTACCGCAACGACAGCCGCGACTCCTCCAAGACCACCGTCAACGGCTCCAGCGGTAGCAGCGAGCCCTCCTCGTCGTCGCCCGCGGAGAAGTCGTCCGAAAAGCCCGACGCGAAGGCGCCGTCGACGGAGAAGTCCTCGAGCTCATCTTCCAGCTCGGACAAGTCCAGTTCGAGTGCGAGTTCCTCGGGCAAGTCGACCTCTGCTGCAGCCGCATCCAGTTAGCAGTTATCCACAGGTCACCGCACGCCCCCTGCCGCGCAGCGCACCCGCTGCCTAGCGTGGCTGCATGGGGAAATCACTCAATCCGTCGTTGACGTCGCGCATCGTCCGCGGGCTGCGACCGGACTGGACGCGGACCGTGGTGGCCCGACGCGTGGCCGCCGGGGGGCTCGTCCTGTTGGCCGCCGTGGCCGCGCTACGCCCGGATCCGTCCGACGGCCGAGTTGACGTCGTTGTCGCGGCACGTGACCTGGCCCCCGGCCTCGAACTTGCGGCCGCAGACCTGCGCGTCGAATCCCGTTCGGCGACAACGATTCCAGACGGGTCTCAGTCGAACACCGATGATCTGGTCGGTGCGACGCTCACGGGACCTGCGCGCCGCGGCGAGGTGCTCACCGACGTTCGGGTGCTCGGCTCGCGACTCGCGGACGCAGCCGTCGGGCCGGATTCGCGCATCGTGCCCGTTCACCCGACGGATGCCGCGCTGCTCGACCTGGTGCGTCCGGGCGACGTGGTCGACGTGCTGGCCCTGTCGGAGTCGGCCGGCAGCCCCGCCGAGGAACGCCCGCGGGTGGTGGCGACGAACGCCGTGGTCGTCCTGGTGTCCCCCAAGACGAAGGAAGTGGGCCGCGAGGGGGTCGTATTGATTGCGCTACCCGTGTGGGCGGCGAATGAGGTGGCCGGCGCCTCGTTGTCGCAGGCAATCACGCTGACCTTCCACTGAGCGCCACTGAGCGCCACTGAGCGCGGCTCAGGCGACGGCGCGGTGCGCCGCGGCTAGCGTTGACCACCTGGGGTGACGGCACACGGCCAAGCCACACACAGGAAGGAAACCGCGTGCTGAAGGGTTTCAAGGAGTTTCTCTCTCGCGGCAACATCGTCGATCTATCCGTCGCGGTGGTCATCGGCACTGCATTCACGGCGCTCGTCACCAAGTTCACGGAGAGCATCATCACCCCACTCATCAACCGCATCGGCGCGGGGGGCACTGATGTGGGCGTCCTGAAGATCGACATCGGCGGTGGGCAGGCCATCGACCTGAACGTTCTGGTGTCCGCGGCGATCAACTTCGTTCTGGTCGCAGCCGTCGTCTACTTCCTGGTGGTGATGCCCTACAACCGGCTCCGGAAGAAGGGCGAGGTCGAGCAGGCCCAGGACACCGAGCTGAGCCTACTCACCGAGATTCGCAACCTGCTCAAGGACGGAACCAGCGCTGAGTCCGTGACGGGGCCTGGCACGGGACCCAGCCCCGACACCGCCGAGACCACCAGCGCCGACAGGTAACGTCGCCTTCTCCACCTACGAGAACAGCCCCCGGCCATCTAAACCCGAATGGCCGGGGGCTGTTCTCGTTGAACTAGGGAGTTAGTTCATGTTCCACGGTTCGCCGTACGTGGTGACACTGTCACCCGTCGAGGCGATGAGCCGTGCGAACGGACGCAGGAGCACACCACCGGCAGCGCCGGTGACCGTGCCGTGAGCGTTCGAGACCGCGACTCCGCCCGAGGGGCCGGCGACGTCGACCGAGAAGGTCGCCACTTCCTGGATGCCGGGGCCATTGCCCAGGTCGGCGCTGATGGACACACCCGGGAACAGGTTCGGGGTGATGACCGAGCCGAGCGGGTTGAAGCCTGCGCTCAACGGGTTGATGTTGGCGTCGTCGAGCAGGATGTTCGGGGTGGTGTAGCTGAAGTTGATGCCTACACCCAGCGACCAGGGGAAGCCGATCTGGTAGCCCAATTCCAGCGTGCCCTCGAACTCATCGGCGCCGGGTCCGGCGACGATGAACTTGGCGCGGCCCGAGTGGAACCACTCGCGGGTGAGGCGGTTGCGGTCAAGCGGGAACACACCATTGAGGAAGGTGTCCCACTGCTGGACCGTCAGGGTCCGGTCCTGGCCATCGACCAGGCTGATCTCGTTGTCCAAACCTGCGTGAGAGGTGCCCGTGCTGGTAAGAAGCGCCGCGAACGCTGCTACCAGTGCGACCAGCACCCGACTGATTGCCTTCATGTTCTCCCTAGCTTGTCGTCGACGGACCCTGGAGTCCGCCGTTTCCTGTGAGTGCCCGGCTCTACCGCTAAACCTGACACCTGCAAGCCCTCGATGTGAGTGGAATTAGAAACCTCACATGTTGTTCTTACGTAATACTCATCGTTGACAGCAGAAACATAACGGCGAGGCATCCACCGGGCAACGCGTGCACATCTCCACGGCGATCTGCGTCCCGCGCCGGACGAAGTTTGCCCGATGAATTCGGTCGAGGACACGTCGGGTCCGTGAAACGCTCGTCCGCGCGACTGATCGCAGTCACCCCCGCATATCAGGGCGTGCCGGGACACTTGTTCAGCCGGTTGGCATTTCCCCCGCTGGATGGGAAATGACAGCTCAGCCGTGGTGCGGCGGCACGTTCTCCCGCAACCAGTCGTCGCGGTCGGCCTCACGGCGGGACGGCGAATCGTTCCACTCATCCGTGGTGGTCTCGGGAAGGGAATCACCGAAATTCGGGTTAACTGAGTGGCCCTTCGACCGCGGCTGGTCACTCACAGCAGCCTCCCGGTGTGATGAAGATCACACTTCGCGCTTAGTTGCTGTTTACACCGTGTTAACACAATGTGACGAACGCCGCACGTCACTGACGCCAGCGCAAATTGCCTCGCTGAGCGCGGGTTGTCACCGCCGGGGCGTGCCGACAACGGCAAGAGGTTAGATGTCCAAGCTGGATAGCTGGCCAATGATCTGGACGGCCAGCGGACCCAATGTGGCCATGCCGTCACGGACCGCTCCGCGGGACCCGGCGATGTTCACGACCAACGTGCTACCCGATATGCCGGCCAACCCGCGGGACACCCCGGCGTCGACGATGCCTGCCGACAAACCGGACGAGCGGAGCGCCTCGGAGATACCGAGGAGTTCGCGGTCGAGGATCGTGGTGGTGGCCTCGGGGGTGACGTCTCGTGGCGTCACGCCAGTGCCGCCCACGGACACCACCAGGTCCACACCGCCGATGACGGCCGTGTTCAACGCGTTGCGGATCTCGATCTCGTCGGCCGAGACGACCACGACACCGTCGACCACGAACCCCGCCTCGCCCAGTAGTTCGGTGACCAGCGGACCACTGTGGTCCTCTTCGTCTCCGTGTGCCGTCCGATCGTCGACGACGACGACCAGCGCGCGGCCCACCAACTCACCTGGTTGTTCCATGAATGCAACCGTATATCCCGGCGCCGACGGCAGCGCAGCCATCCTGAGCTCCGGGCGCCCCGACACCACCGTCACTGCTGCGCCTTCCCCAGGGTGACGTCCACCGTCTGCGGCTTCCCCGACGTGTCGAGGTAGGTCAACGTGACCTTGTCACCAGGAGCCCTAGACCGCACGGCGGCCACGAGAGCGTCGGCGCTGCTGATCACCCGGTCGTCGACCTTGGTGACGACGACGCCGCTGGGCATCCCGGCTGCTGCGGCCGCGCCACCGGCGGTGACGTCGACGATCTTGGCCCCGTCCACCCCGGCGTCATTGCCGACCTGAACGCCGAGGGAGGCGTGCGACGCGGTGCCGCTCTGGATCAGTTCGTCGGCGATGCGCTTGGCCTGGTCGACGGGAATGGCGAAACCGAGACCAATCGAGCCGCTCTGAGACTGCCCCGAGTCGCCGCCCAGAGTCGCGATGGCGGAGTTCACGCCGACGAGTTCGCCGTTCATGTTCACCAGCGCGCCACCGGAGTTGCCCGGGTTGATCGCGGCGTCGGTCTGGATGGCGTCAAGGACGGAGTTCTGGTTCTGTGCGTCACCGCCGGCGGCGACCGGCCGGTTCAATGCACTGACGATGCCGGTGGTGACGGTGCCTTCCAGCCCGAGAGGCGAGCCGATGGCAACGACGTCCTGGCCCACGCGCAGATTGCCCGACGAACCGAGCGTGATGGGGGTGAGACCGGAGGCTCCTACGGCTTGAACGACGGCGATGTCACTACTCGGGTCGGTGCCGACCACCTTGAACGTCGTCGTCGAGCCGTTGGCGAAGGTGACCTTGGTCTGGACGCCGGTGGGCGCACCGGGCCCGCCGTTCGCTGCCGCCACCACGTGGTTGTTCGTGAGAATGAGGCCCTCCGTAGACAGGACGATGCCCGAGCCCTCCTCGGACTTCTTGCCGATGTCGGTCTCGAGCTTCACCACACTGGGGACCACCTTGGCCGCCACCTGCTCGACCGAACCGGCGGGAAGGCTGGCGGCCGGTTGGCTGGGTGCAGCACCGTTGATCGACGAAGTCAGGGAGGGCCGGCCGGGCTGCACGAGGGTGGCGACGCCACCGCCGATGCCCGCGGATACGACGGCGATCGCCAACGCTCCCACGGTCAACCGGCCTGCGCGGGAGCGCTTCTGGGGAACCGCAGGCGGGATGGGCATCATCCGCGTGGGGTCACCGATGCGATACGGATCCTGTGGGCCACGGTAGGACTGCGGGGGTTGCGTGGCGTACCGCCAGTCGAACGACTGCTGCGGATACGCACCCGTCGACTGCTGGCCGGGGTAACCCGGCGCCGCGCCCTCGTGCGCACCTGGACGATGCCCGGGCGGCGGTGGCGGCGAGTATCTCGGATGGTTCGTCATTGCGACTGTGTGCTCTTCTTTCGAGTCGTAAGCGTCGGCGGTCTTTCACGAATAACGACGGGATTGCCCCGACAGTGCCCCCCGGGGCTGAGAATCCACTTAGAGATGATTCGGGACTTGCCCAGAACTTCTCGCAGAATTACTCCCAGGTCACCCCCTTCTCGGCGCTACCGGGCACCCCGTCCACCGCACCACCGTCGCGTGTCGCGGCCATTCGGTCACCGTGCTCGGGTAGCAACCTGCCGGGGAGTACCAGGTGGATCGATGTCCCCGGTGGGTCGCCTCCCGGTACCGTGTCGTCAATCCGAAGTGCCCCACCGTGTTTCACGACAACCTGCTTGACGATCGCCAGACCGAGACCAGATCCGGTCATCGCCCGGGCCGACATCGACCGGTAGAACCTCTCGAACACCAACTCGCGCTCGGCGGGCGGAATGCCCTGGCCGAGGTCCGACACCACCAGCTCGGCCTGCATCGGATCGATCTGCGCCATCTTCACCGCCACCCGGCCATTGGCAGGACTCCACTTCGCGGCGTTGTCGAGAAGGTTCAGCACCGCCCGCGACAGCCCCGCTTCATCGCCGTACACCTGCCAACGAATGGTCTGGACGTCGAACTCGATGTCGTTGCGGCGCCGTCGAACTCGTTCAAGGCTGCGGTACACGACATCGGACAGGTCGACCGGCTCGTGAATCGCCACCCCGGCGTCGTCCCTGGTGAGGTCCACCAGATCACCCACCAGAGTGGAGAGTTCCTCGATCTGCGCGATCACGTCGGTGCGTAGTCCGGCCATCTCCTCCTTGGGGATGCTCGGCGCGCCAGGCTCCATCGATGCCATCAGCAGTTCGACATTGGTACGCAACGAGGTCAACGGCGTACGCAGTTCATGGCCCGCATCGGTGACGAGCCGGGCCTGACGTTCCCTCGACTCGGTCAGAGCTCGCAGCATCATGTTGAACGCCTCGGTGAGGCGCGCGAGTTCGTCACCTCCGTGCACGGGGATCGGTCGCAGATCGTCGGTTCTGGCGACGCGCTCCGCCGCGTCGGTCAGCCGCGCCACGGGCCGCAGCCCCGTCCGGGCGACGGTGCCACCTGCGATGGCCGCCACCGCCATCCCGAGTCCGCCGACGATGAGGAGGATGGTGCCCAGCCGCTTGATCACCAAGCTGGTCGGATAGAGGCTCTTCGATATCAGCAATGAATCGCCACTTGGCAGGTGGACCGCCAGCACGCGCTGAAAGTTCACGGTGCGCAACGACATTCGAAGCGTTCCCTGGATGACGTCCTTCTCCGGCGCGCCAAGGGGCAGCGTCTGCCCCTCCTGGTTGGCCGTGTAGATGGACCGGCCCGGCATCACGAACATGGCGTTGACGTCGGAGTACGCCGTGCCCTCGATCGCCTTGCCGGGGTCGACCGCCAACAGCCCACTCTCGATCAGCAACCGCGCGCGGATCTGCAGTTGATTGTCGATGTCGTCGTAGAGGGCTCGAGACACCACCGCGTAGACGGCCAGAGCCATGAGGATGACGACCATTGCCACCATCGACATCGCGAGCAGCATCACCCGCCACCGCAGTGACACCGAGCTGGCATCGTGCGTGACGTGAGTCGGAACGTCGGCGGTCCGCCGCTCGCGGGAACGCCACCAGAACGGCGACTTGACCGAGCCCATCAGGGCGGGGTCTCGCGCAGCACGTAGCCGACGCCGCGCACGGTGTGGATGAGTCGTTGCTCCCCTTCCGCTTCCGTCTTGCGGCGTAGGTAGCCGACGTAGACCTCGAGGGCGTTGCCGGACGTGGGGAAGTCGAATCCCCACACCTCTTCGAGAATGCGACTGCGGGTGAGCACGCGGCGCGGATTGGCGATCAACATCTCCAGCAGGGAGAACTCGGTTCGGGTCAGGCTGATCTGCCGTTCGCCGCGGGTGACCTCCCGCGTCACCGGGTCGAGGCTGAGGTCGGAGAACGTCATGGCCGCCGAGTCGCGGTCGTCGGGCAGGACGCGTCGCCGCAGCAGGGCACGCATCCGCGCCAGCAGTTCTTCGAGAGCGAAGGGCTTGGGCAGGTAGTCGTCGGCGCCCGCGTCGAGGCCCGCGACCCGCTCGGACACCGAATCGCGGGCAGTGAGGACAAGGATCGGCAGGTCGTCACCCTTACTGCGGAGCTGACGACACACCTCGAGCCCGTCGAGCCTGGGCATCATCACGTCGAGCACGAGGGCGTCGGGCCGGTCGCTGATGATCATCTCCAGAGCCTCGAGCCCATCCTGGGCCAGGACGACGGTATACCCGTTGAACGCGAGTGAGCGGCGCAGGGATTCGCGCACGGCGCGATCGTCGTCAACCACGAGTATTCGCACAGCCACAGTTTCAACCCAGTGTCTGAGACAGGCCTGAGAGGCGCGCCGCCCGAGGGACGACTAGATGGGTCAGCGGCGGTCGAGGTCGATCAGGCCGAGGCGAGCGGCCTTCAGAAGGCGACGTGGCACCTTGTGCTGCCGACCTGCGACGTTCACGTTGACCAAGCCGGTGGCCTCGGTCTTCCACTGCGCGCGCCGACTACGGGTGTTCGAGCGCGACATTCTCCGCTTGGGCACAGCCATGGTGGAGCTTCTCCTCTTGAGATTCTTACTTTGGGGTTACCACGCACGCATGGGCGTCGGCAGTTGCTCATCAGGATAGCCGCTTGGCTGCTCAGCCTCCAAAAACGGGCGCGACGGGAACGACGCCGTCCTGGACCATGCACAGCACGACCACGTCGCGGGTGGTGTAGACCCGGTTGGTCGCAGAGTCGCACTCCGGTGCGTGGGCGACCTGCGCCGTCACGCGGTAGTCGCGGGCCGGGTCGGTGCACGACACGACGGTGACGTACCTCAGGTCGTTGTCGTCCAACGACAAGTGGTCGTTCCGGTAGTCGATACACGTCCCGACCGGGACTTCGACGGACATCCCGGACGACGCGGCGGATGCAGGTGCCGCGCCACCGATGGCAACCGCCGCCGCGAGCGCTCCACCGACGAGTACGGCACGAACGGTAGTCAGAGCGCTCATCCTGCGAACTATAGGGCGCCATCCCGCTGGCCTGGGTCTATTGAGCGGCAACGCCGACACTCGCGCCGCCCCCTTGACGTGGGACCGGTGGTAGCGGCTAACCTACCGGCCTACCGGTTGGTTGAACCGTCGACGTGGATGGGAGCCTGGGCATTGGCACCAGTTCGAATCGGTAACTGCTCCGGCTTCTACGGCGACCGGCACGCCGCGATGCGGGAGATGGCGACCGGCGGCGAGCTCGACTACATCACCGGCGACTACCTGGCCGAACTGACGATGCTCATCCTCGCGCGCGACCGTGCCAAGTCGCCTGGACGCGGCTACGCCAAGACGTTCCTGACCCAGCTCGAGGAGTCCCTCGGGACCGCGCTGGACGGCGGCGTCAAGATCGTCGCCAACGCGGGCGGGCTCAATCCGGCCGGTCTGGCCGCCGCCGTGCGCGCGCTGGCCGAGCGGCTCGGGCTCGCCGTCAACGTCGCCCACGTCGAGGGTGACGATCTGGTCGGACGCGCGGCCGAACTCGGGTTCGGCACGCCCCTCTCGGCCAATGCCTACCTGGGCGCCTGGGGCATCGTCGACTGTCTCAATGCGGGTGCGCACGTCGTCGTCACCGGCCGGGTCACTGACGCGTCGGTGATCCTGGGGCCCGCCGCGGCCCACTTCGGCTGGACCAGGACCGACTACGACGCCCTCGCCGGCGCCGTCGCCGCGGGTCACGTCATCGAGTGCGGGACGCAGGCCACCGGCGGCAACTTCGCGTTCTTCACGGAACTTTCGGGGACTGCCGACCTCCTCCGCCCCGGCTTCCCGATCGCCGAGATCGATGCCGACGGGTCGTCGGTGATCACCAAACATCCCGGCACGGGCGGTCTGGTCAGCGTCGACACCGTCACCGCACAACTGCTCTACGAGATCGGCGGCGAGCGCTACGCCAACCCCGACGTCACGCTACGGGTGGACAGCCTGGCGCTGAGCGACGACGGGCCCGACCGCGTCCGGATCGCCGGCGTCCAGGGCGAGGCCCCACCGCCGACGCTCAAGGTGTCGTTGAACGCCGTCGGCGGATTCCGCAACGCGATGACCTTCGTGTTGACCGGTCTGGACATCGAGGCCAAGGCCGACCTGGTGCGGCGCCAACTGGAGGCCGGCCTGACGGTGAAGCCCGCCGAGCTGGAGTGGACGCTGGCGCGTACAGACCAACCCGACGCCGACACCGAGGAAACGGCCAGCGCACTGCTGCGTTGCGTGGTCCGCGATCCCGACCCCGCCAACGTTGGGCGCCACTTCTCCTCGGCCGCAGTCGAATTGGCGCTCGCGAGCTACCCCGGCTTCACCACCACGGCGCCGCCCGGCGATGGGCAGGTGTACGGAGTGTTCACGGCCGGCTACGTCGACGCCGCGGAGGTGCCGCACGTCGCCGTGCACGCCGACGGCACAAGCACCCCGATTCCCGTCGCCTCCGAGACCAGGGCTCTCGAACCCGTCGACCCGCCCGCACTGCCCGAACCCCTGCCCGCGGGCACCACCCGGCGGGTACCCCTCGGACTCATCGCCGGCGCCCGCAGCGGCGACAAGGGCGGCAACGCCAACGTCGGAGTGTGGGTACGCACCGACGACCAGTGGCGTTGGCTGGCGCACGCGCTCACCGTCGAGAAACTGCGTGAATTGCTGCCGGAGACAAGTGATCTGCCGGTCACTCGATACCTGCTGCCCAACCTGCGCGCAGTGAACTTCGTCATCGAGGGCATCCTCGGCAAGGGGGTGGCCCACCAGGCCCGCTTCGACCCCCAGGCCAAGGGGCTCGGCGAATGGCTGCGCTCCCGCCATCTCGACATCCCGGAGGCCCTGATCCCGCCCGAAGGTGAGCCCGAGTGAGGATCGCAGCGAGGCCCGAGCGAGGACCGGAGCGAGAGGGAACCGAGGAATGAGCATGAGTATCTGGACGACGCCCGAGCGTGCACAGCTCCGCAAGTCGGTGCGGACCTTCGCCGAGCGCGAGATCCTTCCCAACGTCGACGAGTGGGAACGCACCGGCGACCTCCCGCGCGAACTGCATCTCAAGGCAGGCGAGGCGGGATTCCTCGGTGCGGGTCAGCCCGAGTCGGTCGGCGGCAGTGGCGGTGACCATGCCGACGCGGTCGTCATCTGCGAGGAGATGCACCAGTCCGGTGCCCCCGGTGGGGTGTTCGCGTCGCTATTCACCTGCGGCATCGCGGTGCCCCACATGATCGCCTCGGGCGACGAACGGCTGATCGAGACCTACGTGCGACCAACGTTGCGCGGCGAGAAGATCGGCTCGCTGGCGATCACCGAACCCGGGGGCGGATCCGACGTCGGGCACCTGACCACGAAGGCCGTCAGGGACGGTGACGACTACATCCTCAACGGGGCCAAGACCTACATCACCTCCGGTGTGCGGGCGGACTACGTGGTGACCGCAGCGCGGACCGGCGGCCCCGGCGCAGCGGGCGTCTCGTTGATCGTGGTCGACAAGGGCACGCCCGGCTTCGAGGTCAGCCGCAAGCTGGAGAAGATGGGCTGGCGCTCATCGGACACCGCCGAGCTGTCCTACACCGACGTGCGGGTGCCGGTGACCAATCTGATCGGCGTGGAGAACAGCGGATTCCTGCAGATCGCAGGCGCCTTCGTGAGCGAGCGCGTCGGGCTCGCCGCACAGGCCTACTCCAGTGCGCAGCGCTGTCTGGACCTGACCGTCGAGTGGTGCCGCAACCGGGAAACCTTTGGCAGACCGCTGATCTCGCGCCAGCAGGTACAGAACACGCTCGCCGAGATGGCGCGGCGGGTCGACGTTGCGCGGGTGTACACGCGGTACCTCGTCGAGCGGCAGCTGGCCGGAGACACCAACCTGATCACCGAAGTGTGCTTCGCCAAGAACACCGCCGTCGAGTTCGGCGAGTGGGTGGCGAACCAGGCCGTCCAGCTCTTCGGGGGCATGGGCTACATGGCCGAATCCGAGGTCGAACGGCAGTACCGCGACATGCGCATCCTGGGCATCGGCGGGGGAACCACCGAAATCCTCACCGGCCTCGCCGCCAAGACGCTTGGATACCACTCGTGAGGCGAGCGAGAAACGGAGTGGATAGCGCATGACCCAGCTGAAGTCGCCCCTCGACGTGACGGGCGTCGCGTTCACCGACGCCGCCGCGGCCATGACCACCAAGCTGGCCGAACTCGACGCCGAGCACGCCAAGGCCTTGGCGGGCGGCAGCCCCAAGTCCGTCGAGCGGCATCACGCCCGCGGCAAGCTCACGCCACGCGAGCGCATCGAGTTCCTGGTCGACCCGGATTCACCGTTCCTGGAGCTGAGCCCACTCGCCGCGTGGGGCAGTGACTTTCACGTCGGCGCCAGCGTGGTGACGGGGATCGGTGTCGTCGAAGGCGTCGAATGTCTGATCGTCGCGAACGATCCCACCGTCAAGGGTGGTACCAGCAATCCGTGGACATTGCGGAAGATTCTGCGCGCCAACCAGATCGCCCGCGAGAACCGGCTGCCGGTGATATCGCTCGTCGAATCGGGCGGCGCGGATCTGCCCACGCAGAAGGAAGTCTTCATCCCGGGCGGCCAGATGTTTCGCGACCTGACCCGACTGTCGGCCGCGGGCATCCCCACGATCGCGCTGGTGTTCGGCAACTCCACCGCAGGGGGTGCCTACGTACCCGGCATGTCCGACCACGTCGTGATGATCAAGGAACGCTCCAAAGTGTTCCTCGCCGGCCCGCCACTGGTGAAAATGGCCACGGGCGAGGTGTCCGACGACGAATCCCTCGGCGGAGCCGAGATGCACGCCCGTACCTCCGGTTTGGCTGACTACCTGGCCTTCGACGAACTCGACGCCATCCGCATCGGTCGTCGCGTCGTGGCCCGCCTCAATTGGCGGAAGGCCGGACCCGACCCAGGTCCGGTGACCGAACCGCTGTTCGACGCCGACGAGTTGATCGGCATCGTGCCCACCGACCTACGGGTGCCGTTCGACCCGCGCGACGTGATCGCTCGCGTCGTCGACGGCTCTCGGTTCGACGAATTCAAACCTCTCTACGGCGGATCGCTGGTGACGGGCTGGGCAACCCTGCACGGCTACCAGATCGGCATCCTCGCCAACGCGCGCGGTGTGCTGTTCAGCGAGGAATCCCAGAAGGCCACCCAGTTCATCCAGCTCGCCAACCGGTCGAACACGCCACTGGTGTTCCTGCACAACACGACCGGCTACATGGTCGGCAAGGCGTACGAGGAGGGGGGCATGATCAAGCACGGCTCGATGATGATCAACGCCGTCTCCAACTCGACAGTTCCGCACATCTCTTTGCTGCTCGGTGCGTCCTACGGCGCGGGCCACTACGGCATGTGCGGGAGGGCCTACGACCCGCGCTTCCTGTTCGCCTGGCCGAGCGCGAAGTCCGCGGTGATGGGCGGCACGCAACTGGCAGGCGTCATCTCGATCGTCAGCCGCGCTGCCGCAGAGGCCCGCGGCCAGCAGATCGACGCGGACGCCGACGCCGCCCTCCGCGCCGCGATCGAGGCGCAGATCGAAGCCGAGTCCCTGCCGATGTTCCTGTCCGGCCGGATGTTCGACGACGGTGTCATCGACCCCCGCGACACCCGCACCGTGCTGGGAATGTGCCTGTCCGCCATCGCCAACGGCCCGATCGAGGGGACGTCGAACTTCGGCGTCTTCCGGATGTGAGCAGCATGATCAACCGAGTTCTGGTCGCCAACCGCGGGGAGATCGTCCGCCGCGTATTCGCCACGTGCCGTCGCCTCGGCATCGGCACCGTCGCCGTCTACACCGATCCCGACGCGCAGTCGCCCCACGTCGCCGAGGCCGACGTCCGGGTGCGACTCGTCGGCCGCGACGGCTATCTCGACGCCGCGCAACTGATCGCGGCCGCCCGGAGCGCGGGTGCCGACGCCATCCACCCCGGCTACGGATTCCTTTCGGAGAACGCCGAATTCGCGGCAGCGGTGCACGACGCCGGCTTGACGTGGATCGGTCCACCGGCCGCGGCGGTACAGGCGATGGGCAGCAAGATCGCGGCCAAGAAGATGATGGCCGCGGCGGGCGTGCCGGTGCTCGAGGAGCTCGACCCGGATGCTTTGACCGCCGATCGGCTGCCGGTGCTGATCAAGGCGTCGGCCGGGGGTGGCGGGCGCGGCATGCGCGTCGTCCGCGAACTCGCCGAACTCCCCACGCAAGCCGAGGCCGCCCGACGAGAGGCGCAGTCCGCATTCGGTGATCCGACGGTGTTCTGCGAACGTTACCTGGCCACCGGCCACCACGTCGAGGTGCAGGTGATGGCCGACGCCCACGGCACGGTGTGGGCGGTCGGCGAGCGCGAGTGTTCGATCCAGCGCCGCCACCAGAAGATCATCGAGGAAGCCCCGTCGCCGCTGGTTCAACGCACTCCCGGCATGCGCGCCAAGCTGTTCGAGGCGGCGCGACTGGCCGCCGAGGCGATCGGCTACACGGGCGCGGGGACCGTCGAGTTCATGGCCGACGACGGCGGGGACTTCTTCTTCCTGGAGATGAACACCCGCCTGCAGGTCGAACACCCCGTCACCGAGGAGACCACGGGGCTCGATCTCGTCGAGTTGCAGCTGCTGGTCGCCGACCGCGGTCGGCTCGATGCCGAACCACCTGCCACCCGCGGACATTCGATCGAGGCACGGCTCTATGCGGAGGACCCGGCCAAGGGTTGGCAGCCGCAGGCCGGGCCGATCCACCACTTCGAGGTTCCGCCGACGCTGACCGAGTTCGGGCTGCTCGGCCGCACCGGTGTGCGGGTGGACTCCGGAGTGGTGAACGGGTCTGCGGTCTCGGTCTTCTACGACCCCATGCTGGCGAAGGTCATCTCGTACGCACCGAGCCGCAGGCAGGCTGCGAGCATCCTCGCCGACGCGCTGGCACGCACGCGCCTGCACGGCATCGGGACCAACCGCGACCTGCTGGTGAACGTCCTGCGGCATCCGGCGTTCCTCGACGGTGCCACCGACACCGCGTTCTTCGACACCCACGGACTGGCCGAACTGGCCACGCCATTGGCCGATGCTGAAGCGCCCGCACAGTCGTCGGTGGCAGCCGCCCTCGCCGACGCTGCCGACAACCGAAGCGCTGCAAGCGCTCTCGGTGGTATGCCCAGCGGCTGGCGCAATCTCGCGTCCGGCTTCCAGACCAAGGTTTACGTCGACGCCGCGGGTGAGGAGCACGCGGTGCGGTACCGCTTCGGCCGAGGCGGGCTCGAACTCGACGGCGGAGACACGGCAGAGGCGGTGACCCTGATATCGTCGACGCCGACCCGGGTCGTGCTGTCGACCGGCGGCGTGGAGCGGCCGTTCGACGTCGCCCGCTATGGCTCGCCCGAACCCACCGACGTGTTCGTCGACTCCGCGCTGGGCCCGGTCCGCCTGAGCGCACAGCCGCGCTTCCCAGATCCCGACTCCGCTCATCCGCAGGGCTCGCTACTGGCTCCGATACCCGGCTCGGTCACCAAGGTCGCCGCGTCGGTCGGCGACGAGGTCACGGCGGGCCAGCCGCTGATCTGGTTGGAGGCCATGAAGATGGAGCACACCATCACCGCGCCGACGGGCGGCGTGCTCGCCCAACTCAACGTGACGGCCGGCCAACAGGTCGACGTCGGCGCCGTCCTGGCTCGCATCGAGAACCCCCCGACCGAAGACTGAGGAGAATCATGAACTTCACCGAGACCGACGAACAGCAGGAGCTACGCAAGGCCGTTGCGGCCATGGCCGCCAGCTACGGGCCGGACTACTACCTGGAGAAGGCGCGCGCCGGCGAGCACACCACCGAATTGTGGAGCGAGGCAGGCAAACTCGGTTTCATCGGGGTGAACCTTCCCGAGGAGTACGGCGGCGGCGGCACGGGCATGTACGAGCTGTCGCTCGTCATGGAGGAGATGTCCGCCAATGGCTGCGCCCTGCTGATGATGGTCGTGTCGCCCGCCATCAACGGCACGATCATCGGTAAGTTCGGCACGGAGGAGCAGAAGAAGCGCTGGATTCCCGGCATCGCCGACGGATCGATCACCATGGCGTTCGCCATCACCGAACCCGACGCGGGCTCCAACTCGCACAAGATCACCACCACTGCCCGCCGCGACGGAGACGACTGGATCCTGTCCGGGCAGAAGGTGTACATCTCCGGTGTCGATCAGGCGCAGGCGATCCTCGTCGTCAGCCGGACGGCTCACACCAGCCCAGGGGCCAAGTCGGAATCCCTCAAGCCCGCCCTGTTCGTCGTCCCCACCGATACGCCCGGGGTGTCCTGGACGAAGATCGACATGGAGATCGTCAGCCCCGAAAACCAGTTTCAGCTCTTCTTCGACGAGGTGCGCCTGCCCGCCGACGCGCTCGTCGGCGCCGAGGACGCCGCCATCGCGCAGCTCTTCGCCGGCCTGAACCCCGAGCGCATCATGGGTGCCGCGAGCGCGGTCGGCATGGGCCGCTTCGCGATCAGCAAGGCGGCGGACTACGTCAAGACCCGGCAAGTGTGGAAGACGCCGATCGGCGCGCACCAGGGCATCTCACACCCGCTGGCGCAGAACTACATCGAGATCGAATTGGCCAAGCTGATGATGCAGAAGGCCGCCTCGCTCTATGACGGTGGCAACGACTTCGGTGCCGCCGAGGCCGCGAACATGGCCAAGTACGCGGCCGGCGAGGCCTCGGTGCGCGCCGTCGACCAAGCCGTGCAGTCATTGGGTGGCAACGGGTTGACCAAGGAGTACGGCATCGCGTCGGTGCTGACGGCGTCGCGCCTGGCCCGCATCGCGCCGGTCAGCCGGGAGATGATCCTCAACTTCATCGCGCAGACGTCGCTGGGCCTGCCGCAGTCGTATTGATCGGTGGGCAGGAGCGAAGCGACACGGGGAGGAAGTTGATGACGACTCTCGTCCGGTACGCCGTCGACGGTGCCGTCGCGCGGCTGACGCTCGACTCACCGCACAACCGCAATGCATTGTCGACAGTCCTGGTTCAGCAGCTGCGCGACGGGTTCGCGGCAGCCGCCGCCGACCCGAACGTCAGGTGCGTCGTCGTCGGGCACGAAGGCGGAACCTTCTGCGCAGGTGCCGATCTCAGCGAGGCCGCGGGCCGCGATCTCGGTGACCTCGCCATTGACCGCGGTCGCGAGATGGTTCACGTCCTTCGCGCGGTCCTCGAGCTGCCGATGCCCGTGATCGGCGCGGTGGACGGCCACGTGCGCGCGGGGGGCCTCGGCCTGATCGGTGCGTGCGACATCGTCGTCGCCGGACCGGCGAGCACCTTCGCGCTCACCGAGGCACGGATCGGGGTGGCGCCGTCGATCATCTCGCTGACGCTGTTGCCGAAGATGTCGGCCCGCGCGGCGGGGCGCTACTTCGTCACCGGCGAGACGTTCGGCGCCGCCGAAGCCGAGGCCATCGGCCTGATCACGGTTGCCGCCCAGTCCGCCGACACCATGGCCTCCACCGTCAGTGCACTGACGGCCGAAGTCGTGAAGGGCTCGCCGCAGGGTCTGGCCGCGTCTAAGGCACTGACGACCGCGTCGATCCTGGCGGCGTTCGACGAGCACGCCGAGGCTCTGACGGTGCAGTCGGCAAAGTTGTTCGTTTCCGACGAGGCCCGCGAGGGCATGCTCGCGTTCCTGGAGAAGCGGCCGCCGCGCTGGGCGGGCGAGGCCACGGTTTAGCCGCCTTTCACGCACATGACAAACGGAATCGGGCGGGCTCCGGTGAGCCCCGCCCGATTCCGTGAAGAACGTGCTATCCGCCGCTGCCGGGGTCGCCGCCAGCGCCCTCGGTGGACGTGTCCGGGCCCAGTCCGAGTGCAGCACGGAGGTTGTTGGCAATCGCTCCGTAGCCGCGCATGCCTTCGCCGCCGCCGCCGTTTCCGGCTCCGGAGCCGAACAGGACGATCGGCTTGGGCTCGAACTTGCCGAAGTTGCCGTCGCCCTGGACGTTCTCGGGCTTCTCAGCCGCAGGCAGGTCGGCAGCGACCGTCTGCACCTCGTCGACCGCCGCGGGCGCGGTCTCCTGTACGAGTTTCTTTAATTCAGGGGCGACCGCCGCGGGCGCGGTCTCCTGTACGAGTTTCTTTAATTCAGGGGCGACCGCCGCGGTCGGGGGCGGGGCCGGGGCCGACGGGAGCCCGAGGTACTCGGGGATGGCGCTGAACGCGGCCAGCCCCCGGACTGCGTTGGCCCTGTCCTCGACGGTCTGGGTCGGATCGAGCGCGGCCGCGTACAGCGGCACCGCGCTGGTCGAGTCGAGGCCACCCAGTGCGTTCTGGTCACCGCTGGCCAACGCCACATACGCCGGAATCGCACTCGTCGAATCCAAGTCACCCAACGCACTCACGTCACCGCCGGCCCACGCCACATACGGCGGCATCGCACTCGGCGAATCCATGCCTCCCAACGCACGCACGTCACCCAC